>NZ_JBCECX010000003.1:0-94625 GCF_039207905.1 Cellvibrio sp. | reverse complement strand
CTTTGGGTATTTGCCAAATTGCCCTTGCCCAGGAAGCCGCAACCGAAGCACCTGCTGCTGACGCATCCCTGGATGCCCCAGTTATTGATGAAATGCTGGTAACCGGCCGCCAACAGACAGCTGCCCAAGCGGTAATCACCGAGCGTATTGAAGATCCTTTTGCTGCAGATCTTATGAGTTCTGATCAGCTATCACGCACCGGTGACTCCACCGTTGCTATGGCACTCACCCGCGTACCTGGCGTTACCGTTTTAGACGGAAAATACGTTTATGTGCGCAGCCTTGGTGAGCGCTACTCAAGCACCACACTAAACGGTGCCGCAGTTCCTTCACCTGAGCTTACTCGTAACGTACTACCACTGGATCTTATTCCGGCCAGTATCGTTGAAACATTAAAAGTTCAAAAAGCTTACTCGCCAGAATTACCCGCTAACTTTGGTGGGGGCAGCGTGGACATCCGCACCAAAGGTGTACCGGATGAATTCCTGTTTAGCGTTTCTATGGGCTCAGGCACCAATTTTGATAGTCAGGATGGTTTGACTCACGCCAGTCATGGTGAAGAGCACAACATGCCAGCAGCCATTAAAAGCGGACTCGATACTTACAACGGCAACCTTAGTGAACAACGTATTCGTAGCTATTATCAACAAACCAACCCGTCTTCCAGCAGTGCGAATACTGCCGCGTTTGCGACAGCAACCAACCGCGATTTTTTGCTGTCATTGAATCGCGATGTTGAGATCTACGAGAGATCATTGCCGGTTGATTTTTCAGGTAGTTTGGCTCTGGGTAATAGCTGGGCAATCAACGATGATTTCACCTTGGGTGCAGTGGCTAACTTTTCGCAAGACACCAAGTGGCGCAACAAAGACCAAGAGCGACAAGCAATTGGCTCACCTGATTCAAATTTCTCCAAAACTGAACGCACTAGCGAAGAAACTCGTCAGGTTCTCTCAACCAACGTTGGTCTGAACTATCAGGAGATGCATAACCTGCAAGCTGGCTTTTATCATATTGAAAACATCCATGATGAAGCCCGCATCAAAACCGGATATGACGGCAGCCGCTACGAACAAGAGAATGGCTCGCAATATGTGGTTTACGACACACGCATGGAAAATCGCGAGCTTGAAGTAGCTCAGGTAAATGGTGAGCACAAGTTCGACCAATTTAATTCCGATTTCCTGGACACCTTGGTATTTGACTGGTTCTACTCTGACTCAACCGTAAATACCGATATCCCCAACCATGCAACCATCTCCGGTGACAACACTGTAGATGTGCTGACCGGTAAAGTAATCAACACCCAATTATCACCAGCCTCCGCAATGGCAGTATTTGAATTCCTGAATTTGGAAGACAGCGTTGAAAGCAGCGGTTGGAATATGAAAGTTCCATTTGTATTCGATCGTTTGAAACTGACGCTATCCGGCGGTGCTAACTTCACCCAAAAATCGCGTGAATATTACGGCTACACCATCAATATTGCAGCAACTGGCGGTTATAACGTATTGGGTGGCAACGTTAATGATGTACTTAATAGCGACCGCGTTACCAATCTCGCAAACCGATTTGAAGTCAGCTCGGGCGGAGGTTTCGGTACAGAAAGCTATGTTGCCGGCCAAATTATTGAAGGCGCTTACGGGATGTTCGATGCAAACTGGGACGATACCTGGCGTGTAACCGGTGGTGCCCGTAAAGAAACCTTCAAACAGGGCTTGCTTCCTCTCGACTTATTGGACTACGAGGGCGGCACTCTTGAAGCCACCATGCAGGACATGATCAATAATCCAGATCAACGCTACGGGTTTGCGCAAGACGACTGGTATCCATCCCTTGCCGTCACTTATATGAACGAAGGCTTCATGAACACCGAAGCATTTCAGGTTCGTTTAAGTGCGAGTGAAACCGTTGTTCGCCCAGACCTGCGTGAAATGTCAGATGTTTCCTATATCGATACCGAATTGGGTATGCGCGTTAGAGGAAATTCTCGTCTTGAGTTCACTGAGTTGAAACACTACGACTTGCGTGCCGAGTGGTTCTTTGAAAGCGGCAACAACCTTACCGCAACCTTGTTTTATAAAGACATTGCCAACCCAATCGAAAGCGTGCGCCAACCAGGCTCCGATGACGATGTAATCCTGTCATTCGAAAACGGTTTGAGCGGTGAGATGTATGGTTTGGAACTCGAAGGCCTCTACTCTGTCGGTGGCGGATTCTTTACTTCGACCAACCTGACACTCAGCGATTCGGAAATTGTTTCACCTGAAGGTCAGGGTTATACCAACCCGGTGCGCACAATGACCGGCCAATCAGAATACGTACTTAACACCCAATTAGGTTTTGACTCTGATGATGGCAAGCACAGTGCATCGCTGGTGTATAACTTGTTTGGTGAGCGCTTATTCTTTGCAGCCAAAGGAATCGGACCACATCAGGACGCCTTCGAACAACCGTTTAACTCGTTGGATTTAACCTATTCCTGGTACGCAACCGATAACCTGACCACCAAAATCAAGCTGGGGAATATCCTCAACGAAGAGCGTGTGTTTAAACAAGTAAACAACAATGGCGAAAACGTCACCATCCTGAAGCAGCAAGTAGGCACCAGCTTTAGCTTTGATGTGAAGTTCACTTACTAAATAATCGAGTGCAGCGATTTAAAATCGCCAGCAACTGCAGATGATCAAGCCACCCTCGGGTGGCTTTTTTATTGGACAACAATTAAAAACAACTTAATCCAGCAATATCAGGAAAAACCAAAGAGAAGGAATTCAACGGAATATAAAAAAACCGTAAATAAATAAAGTATTTTAACTTTTAGCCATTAAAAGACAGTTTTGTCACAAACTATTCATAATAGTGTGTTAGGTCGAGTGCTAATCTGACATTGAAGTCGGAAATCGATGACCCGAAAGGGTGCAGGTTGCCGTTTATTGATCAACGAGGAGCACAAAAATGACTAACAAAACTCTTAAAAACTTGATTCGCTCAATGGCAATTCTAGCTGCAGCTGCACCGTTTGCGAGTTACGCATCCGCCTACACTCCAGCAAAATTTGGCAACGCCACTGAAACACTGGGCAAACAAATCACCCTACCCGCTTCATTTGGCGAAAATATAAAAACCGTTTCTGTTTATTGCCAGGCGGACGTAATGACTACCGGCAATATTAATAACGTGACCTGTTATGAAAACAGCCCTCTCGTTTCCATGCAAAAAGTGACTGAATCAGCATTGAAATCAGCCACCTTTGAACCAGCGGCCATTGACGGGAAAACGGTTCCCGTAAGAATGCAATTGCGTGTGGTCTACTCACTAGGCGGAACCCAAGCCCCTATTGTACTGCTACCAAACCTGGGAACCTTGCAAGCACAGTACGGTGCGCACTATTACGCTCCGCAAGAGCGCCTCGATACCAGTGACTGGTATGCAAATTACAGCACCAAAGAACGTGGCAACGGAAAAAATTTCTTTGCTGAAGGTAAAATGACGCGCGTAATGGCAAACATAGAAACGAGTGGTGATGTAGAAACCGTAAGCACTATTGAAGCAGCCTTACGTAAAAAAGCAGATGCAGAAAATATTGAAAACTCACTGAAAAAATCCAAGTTTATTCCTGGTTTTGTACAGAATAAACCAACCGCAATGCACTACATCGCAGTTGTTAACTATCAAAAATAATTAACAACTTTCAGCTTTAAAAAAGGCCGCAAATTTGCGGCCTTTTTCGTTTAAACAGGAGCAAACAATCCCATTAAAGACAGCTGAAAACAATACTTAAACCAATTCGTCCCATTGGCAGAGGCCGATAATTTTCTTGGTGTACAGCAAACCCTCGCTCACATTTTTCCATTGCCTTTGGTAGCAACTGGTTGCGAGCAACGGGCACGTTTGCCCATTGATCTACTTCAGTGCTTAATAAAAAATTAGCAGCAGTGGATAAAGTCTCATTGGTTTTTCTCAAGGCAGGTTGATCTGATTTTACACCTGCAGACTCCTTAGCCTGTGAGGTTGATAGTACAGCGCCCTCCTCTCCTTTTTTAAAGGCTTTTTGCAGAAAACCGTTTAGCCCTTCATCGCTGTAGTCACAATTTTTTTTATTAACATTCATGGAGTCTGCTTCGTCGACTGCAGATCCGCATTTATCATCGGCATATGCAAAACTAGCCATTAATCCCAGCATGATTATCGCCAAAGGTTTCATCACTTTCTCCAGATGCATAATTAATCTTTTAACTTGTAAACACACTAAAATAATAAAGGGTGCATAAGCACCCTTTATTTTCAAATCCTATTCATGTGATTGAATTAGAATTTGTAATCTACACCAGCACCGATATAAGTATCATCACGATAAGCAGGGTTAATAACCGCCGGAGTATTTATCATGCTCGGAAGGCCATTTTCAACTTTAGTGGCATAAGAAAACAGAGTAGAGTTTTTGGTCATTTTGTAATCCAAACCAATACTTGCAGTTTCACCCTCAGCCATTCTTACATCAGATTGACCGTACTGAGCTTTCAGCACCCACTTATCGGTCATGTTCCATAATGCAGAAGCCATTACACCATCTTCATCTGCACCAGTGTTGTCGTTCTCATATTTCTCACCCAATAAGCCGAGTTGCACTGGGCCTATATTTACGCGTGCCGCTACGCGAATCAGATCTACACCTTCTGCTTCAACATCTTGATCCACACCTACACCAGCATAAAATACAGCACTGGTATAACCGAAAGAAGCCGAAACACCATTACCTGGTTCAGTACCTGCAGGATTGTTTTGCTTGAAGGTACCGTCATTCTCTTCAGTCACATAAGCAACAGATCCAGAAAAACCACCACCAAAAACGGGAGTGGTGTATTGAACGATATTGCTCGCACGAATTTCACCTTTGAAGATAGTGGTGAGATCGCCTTCAAGATCGTTGAATACGTCAACTTTTTCTTGAACTACTTTAGTTGGAGTATCGAAATGCCCGCCCATGATAGTACCGGCTACACCCTGCAGACCAATGAACATATTACGTGGTGCAAAAGTTTGGCTATTTGATCCGTTGCCGTCATCTACTTCGGTTTGGTATTCAAACTGATAAATGACTTTCAGGCTGGAATTTACTTCCTCACCGCCTTTCACGCCAATACGCGAGGCATTGCTCACCAATTCTATGCGGCTGCCATCCAAAGCAGCTTCATCAGCATTTTGCAAAGACACGTTCGCTTTACCGTAAACAGTAACGTCAGCGAATGCAGCAGCAGGAAGTACAGAAGAAATAATCACGGCCAATAATGTTTTTTTCATGGAGTCGTCTCCTAGATGTGTGTTTTTGATGTTCATTTCCTGAACACCGGGAGTCAGGTGTTATTAAAATAGTGACAGTTGTGTTTCAGGGTCGTTGCCATTGTGTGACTATAAAGTTACAGAAATATGACAGAGCAGCCCGAACAACGCGGGCGGATTATATAAACAAACCAACCAGCGTTTTGTGATTAAACTTGCTTTTATATTAAATTTGCAATCTTTTTGCACAATTTTCAGCCATTTGGCAATTAAAAAAAGCAGAATTTATCTGTAAAAACAGAAAAAGAAGCTTTTAGTCAAAGTGACTGATGATATCCAGAGCAAATAATTCAGCGATTAAACGCTCGGAATCGTCGAATAAAATTCCGGGTTCAAGGAGCTGTAACTCGCTTGCAATGGTACTTAAATGCACTTCAAGACACTCATCCAGATTCGTTTGCAGCAAGTAAAGTAAACGCAAGGTAATCGCATTTGCAGCCATAAAACAAACCTTATCCACCCTGTTGCGATAGACCAGCAACCGGGTTGGTTCAGGCGCGACTGGTTGATAGGTCGGTGATATTTTATGCACCGGATACTGATACGTCAGGCAAACAACCAGCGGGGAAACCCGTGGCTTGGACAATAACAAATTTTCTGGATAGGCTGATTTGTGGGGAATATTTTCAATATTCACATCCAGCGCAAGTTCAATCCATTCGTAATGCGCCAGCTCAAGTAGAAACACCGGATCATTTTCACGCAAGCCGCGTTCACTCATTAAAAATTGCAAAAACTCTTCACTAATTTCCAAAAAATACGGCGTTTGGCATGAATGCCGATGAATAAATTCCCGCACTAATGAGTGCCAATAATCATCAGTCACAAGCGAACGAATGACCGGAAAAACATTGGCGATAAAATTTTCAATATTGTTATAAATCAGCTCGCGATAAATGCCCACTCGCCGCTCATCAATTGCCACCGGTGCAGGATAAAGATCTGGTGCACGCAGATGTTTTGCAAATGCTAATTGGGTTTCTTGAAAACTTTTCATCGCGACATCGACGCAGAAAAATGTTGGCGTTTTTTTATTTCATCCAGCTCGGCCATTAATTCGGGCAACGGGGGAATATTAAAATCACGCTCTAACAAGGTAGGTTTCACGCCAAATAATGCGTAAGCTTTATCGAGCAGATCCCACACCGGTGAAATAACTGCTGTTCCATGCGTATCTACACGTAAATCTTCCGCTTCGTGATAGTGACCAGCAATGTGAATATAAGCCGTGCGTTCGCCGGGTAAACTGGCCAGGAATTCGTAGGGATCATATTGATGGTTGATACTGTTAACGTAAATATTGTTTACGTCGAGCAACAGTGCGCAATCTGCTTTTTTGATAACCGCATTGATAAATTCACTTTCACTCAGCTCTTGTTGCGGCGCGCAATAATAGGATGAATTTTCAATCGCTATTCGCTGTCCGAGAATATCCTGTGCTCGTTGAATGCGCTCAGCAACATAATCAACAGCCTCTTCAGTAAACGGGATGGGTAGCAAATCATAAAGCTGCCCCTCATCACTGCAATAACTTAAATGCTCGCTGTAATAACGAATGCCATGCTCGTGCATTAAATTTTTTATTGCCTGAAGCAAATCGATATTCAGCGGCGCAGGAGAGCCTATTGAAAGAGATAAGCCATGACATACAAAAGGAAAACGTTCGGTATAAGCGCGAAAACTTTTCCCCAAGCGTCCACCGACATTGATCCAGTTTTCTGGCGCAACTTCCAGAAAGTGAATATCGTTGGGAGTAGATTCTTGCAGGGTATTTAACAGTGTTCGGCGCAGGCCTAAACCTGCGCCGGATATTGCGGGAGTGTAATTTGCTACATTTAATTTAGCTGACATTACTCAGCTTTTTTCTCTTCTGCAGCGTCTTTGGTTTTGTCCTTACCAGCACCACATTTACCTTCGCCGCACTTGTGTTCGCCCTCAGCTTTTTTATCGGCGCTACTGGCTTTTTTATCATCCTTCGGCTCTTTATGTTCAGCGGCACATTTACCTTCACCGCATTTGTGCTCACCATCTGACTTATGGTCATGATTGTCGGCAAGTGTGTATCCAACTTCAAGCTGAGTGGTTGAGAAGGTCGCTTCAGCCGCGGATGCAGCAGGTGCAAGAGCTGCAGATGCAACAAAAGCAGCGCCGAGCAAGGCAGACATAGAGGACATTTTATTATTCATCGTAAACTCCGTCGTGTTAGTGTCATTGGAATAGATCTAAAACTGAACGAAAACTACCATAGCCTACAGCGTTGCACTAGTGAAATAGCCGACTTTTGTGCCCTGACTAGCATCCTTACTTAATTTTGAGCGGTGACTATTTTAACCTTGGGCTTCAAGCATTGCCTGTTCCCACTGCTTATCCATACGTTTATCGGATACTGGAATCAGGGTTTTTAGCGTTTGCGCAAATAAAGAGATTCGCAACTCCTCGATCCACCAGCGGTATTCTAGCAAGCTAGCGTTTTGCGCCAGTCGATACTCGCCCTCCTTTGTCAGATAGTCCGCCAACCGCTGCCAATGAGGTGCAATTTCGGCGAGTTGTAATTTATCTTTCTGCGGATTGAGCGCTGCTTTTTCCAGACGCTGCTGGATGCCGCGCATGTATTTTGGATACTGCGGCAACCACTGCGCAGGGGTTTTATAAACCAGACTGGGATAAAACAATTGCGTTAATTGCTGATTAATATCACTAATAGTAAACGCGAGCATCAATGCGTTTTTTTGTTGTTTCAGTTGTTTTTTAACATCCACCAGTAATTTCAAACTACTGACAAGATGATGTGCGAGATCTTGTGCATGAGCGATCAACTTATCTTTTGCCAGATTAATCCGCTCTTCGAATTGCACTTTGGTGCGCGGCAAATTTTTCTGCTCTGGTACAGCCAGCTGCTTAATAGCAGCCATAATTAAATCGTCGGCCACTTGTTCGCGATTACCAATTCCCGCCAGGGTCAGTGCAACCTCCTGCCCTTTTAATAACTCCTTTTGCAAATATTTTACTGTCTGTGCCAATGATAAATATACCAACCGCGCTAATCCACGCTGGGTTAAATCCAACGCTTGCAATGGATTATCCAACACCTGCAAAGCTACTGAAGATTGTTTATCTACTAATGCCGGATAAGCACGAATACTGATTCCACCGCGCGGCAATTGGATTGATTGCGGCAATTCATCAAAGTCCCAAGAAGAAATTCCATCGCGTTCAATATTGGTCGCAGCAGATTGGATATTTTGTTGCACTCGCTCACGATATTTTTCACGCAAAGGCGACAAGTCACGACCGCTGGCAATGATCTTGCCTTTGTCATCAACCACATGAATATTAAAACGATAATAATCATCCACGTTGGTTTCCAGCCAAGCTTCGTTGGCGATATCAACACCAGTCAATCGCTTTAATTGCACTCCTAATGCTTCAGTTAAAGGTTTGTTATCCGGCGATAAAGTGGCCAAAATTTTATCAACAACATCGGGCACAGGTACAAAATGTTTGCGCAGATTTTTCGGGAGCGACTTAATTAAACCAATGCACTTTTCTCGCAGCATTCCCGGCACCAACCATTCCAACCTTTGCTCGGGAACCTGATGTAAAACACTCATAGGCACATGGATGCTGACCCCATCAAACGCATGGTTTGGTTCAAAATGATAGCTCAGCGGAAATACCATGCCACGCCATTCCAGCTCATTCGGGAACTGTGCCTGAGTGATGTCACCCGCACCGTGGCGCATCAGAATTTCACGCGTCAGGAATAACAGCTTGGGATTCGTATGCTCTGCCTTTTTGCGCCAAGCTTCAAACCCGGCCAAATTCACTACACTTTCAGGAATGCGCTCATTATAAAAATCAAAAATTACTTGTTCATCTACCACAATATCGCGGCGGCGCGCTTTGGATTCCAGATCCTCCAATTCTTTTAGCAACGCTTGTTGATGCACAAAAAAATCATTCTGCTGATTTTTATTCTGCGCATGTTTGCGTTTTGGATGTTGGTCATATTGTCCTTCCACCAACGCAGCGCGGATAAATACCTCACGGCTTTGGGCTGGGTCAATATGGCTGTAACTGACAGATTTTTTCTCAACAATCACCAAACCGTACAAAGTGATTTTTTCGAACACCATTACTTGACCGCTACGGCTATCGTAATGCGGCTCAAAGTGCTGGCGCTTTATTAAATGCTCGGCTGCGGCAATTACCCACTCAGGCTCAATTTTAGCGACTGTGTGGGCAAACAACTTGGAGGTCTCAATCAACTCCGCCGCCATAATCCATTTGGGCGTTTTTTTGACGAGCGATGAACCCGGGAAAATCGCAAATTTGCGATTGCGCGCACCACTGTATTCGCGCTCTTCGTGATTAAACCCTAGATTGCCCAATAACCCGGTCAATAATGCTTTGTGGATGGATTCATAATTAGCAGGTTCGGAATTGACCCGAATCCCGAGATCTTTCACCGCAATGCACAATTGATGGTGCACATCGCGCCACTCACGCAAACGCAAATAAGAGAGGAATTCTTTTTTGCACAGTTTACGCAATTGATTCTGCGTTAATTCCTGGCGTTGGGTTTCGAAGTAATCCCACAGGTTTACATAGCCTAAAAAATCCGAGTGCTCTACCCAAAAGCGGCGATGGCTTTGGTCTGCTGCTTGCTGTTTTTCTACAGGACGCTCACGTGGATCTTGCACGGACAAAGCACTGGCAATAATCAGCAATTCGCGTACACAGGATTGCTCCTGCGCGGAGATCAACATACGCGCCAAGCGTGGATCAAGCGGTAACTTACTGAGCTGCTGCCCCACTGGCGTCAGGTGATTTTTTACATTAACTGCGTGTAACTCTTCGAGTAATTTAAAACCATCGCTGATCAGGCGATGGTCAGGTGCATCGATAAAAGGAAACTTATGGATATCGCCCATGCGCAGTTGCAGCATCTGCAAAATAACCGCTGCAAGATTAGTACGCAGGATTTCTGCATCAGTAAACGCCGGGCGCGAGTTAAAATCTTCCTCGCTATACAAGCGAATACAGATACCTTCGGCCACACGACCACAACGGCCTTTACGCTGATTCGCACTCGCTTGTGAAACAGGTTCAATTGGTAAACGTTGTACTTTGGTGCGATATGAATAGCGGCTGATACGCGCAAAACCCGGATCAATTACGTAACGGATTCCCGGCACAGTAATCGAGGTTTCTGCAACGTTAGTAGCCAATACAATGCGCCGACCAGTGTGAGGAGCAAATACTTTTTGTTGCTCTGACAAACTTAAGCGAGCATAAAACGGAATCACTTCCATATGCGCAAATTGCGCTTTGCGCAGCGCTTCTGCGGCTTCACGAATTTCGCGTTCACCACTTAAAAAAACCAGAATGTCGCCACCGCGCACACCTGATCCGGTTTTTTCGTTTAACTCAATCTCATGCACTGCATCGACAATCGCGGCGTATTGATCAGGCTCAGCTTCACTATCATCACTGCCTTCAAATTCATACAGAGGGCGATACCAAACTTCAACCGGATAGGTACGGCCAGACACTTCAATAATCGGAGCGTTATTAAAATGTTGTGAGAAACGCTCAAGATCAATCGTTGCTGAGGTAATAATTAATTTTAGATCGGGGCGTTTGGGCAACAACTGCTTTAAATAGCCGAGCAGAAAATCGATATTCAAACTGCGCTCATGGGCTTCATCGATGATGAGCGTATCGTATTTATTCAGATAGGGATCATGCTGGATTTCCGCCAGCAAAATACCGTCGGTCATTACTTTGATCAGTGTATTTTCATTCGACTGGTCGCTAAAGCGAACCTGATACCCCACTTTTTCACCCAGCGGAGTTTTTAATTCTTCGGCAATGCGATTGGCAACGGTATTCGCGGCGATACGACGCGGCTGTGTATGGCCAATCAAACCACCGACACCGCGTCCAATCGTCAAACAAATTTTGGGGATCTGCGTGGTTTTACCCGAGCCGGTTTCACCTGCCAAAACGACTACTTGATTGGCAGCAATAATTTGCGCAATCTCATCGCGCTTTTCACAAACGGGTAAATTCGGGAATTCGATATCGACAGGCACAAGTTGTGTGCGACGTGTAACCGCTGCCTGCGAGCGGGCCAATTGGCTTTGCCATTTCTCTAATGCTTGATCATAGGGTTTTTCGGCACGTGCTAATTTCTCGATCTCACCTAATCGGCGAATGAGATTGTGCCTGTCCTGCCCCATCACATTAACGATGGATTGTTTATAACTTGACCAAATATTCGACATATCAACCCGACTTACTGTTCTTGCAATCCGGTGCGATGTGGATTCATCGCACCGGTAAATAAGCGGGGGATAATACAGCGGGGACTATCAGGGATTCAAACACTTACCGATTCAACGACCTAGCGATTCAAGCGATTGATTAGCCACGCCCGCAACTGGCGCGCCTGCATATCATCAATCGGCCCCAGCACGCCTTGAGCAGCTGGCGGGATATTTTCAGCCGCATTGGCTTGATCGCCAAAAATATAGAAATCAAACAGAATCTTCCACGCCGCTTTTTCTTTCTCCGGCAAATCGCGAATACTCAGCATTGCGTGCTTTAGCACATTGATTCCTGGCCCCATAAATGGCGGCACAGTGCGCCACCAGTAATTGACCAGCACATTTAACGTATCCAGCCCCTCAACGTGGTGCCACCACATGCTTGGAATATAAAGCGCGTCGCCCGGTTCCAGAGTAGCAACCTGCCCTGCGGCCATGGCCTGACGAAAACGCGGGAATTTTTCAAAATCCGGTTTGGCAAAATCGACAAGACTGATTTGCTGTCCAGCGGGATTAAAATCGAGCGGCCCCGGATACAGGTTTTCAATCTGCTCCGGTGGAAAAACAGTAAAACGACGCTTACCAACCAAACTGCAGGCAAGATTATCAGGAGCATCGTAATGGCAAGCGATGCGCGATTTATTACCAATCCAGATACTGACCAGCGCATCAGCAAGCGGGATAGTTAAATCGTTTTGCTCACGAAATCCCGGTAGGCACACATCAACCGTGGTTGAGCCCACATAGAAAGTAGCCGGATTCGGATTCGACTTATATTCGAGAATTTTGTCCAGTACATCATCCAACCTGCATCTATCTGACCTGTAATTCAGGCCTGAAAGATCGTTGTTGTAGAAGTAGAAGCCCTCAGCTTCAGGAGCCCCCAAAAAAGTACCCACGGTTTTGTCGCCGTAAAAGGACCGCAGATAAGCATCAGCCGCCTCATGAGATGTTAATCCCGCCTGCACCAGCGGCCAATTACGCGCTACGCCTTTGAGAATCAGCGGCTCGTTACCGCCCAGTAATTCAGGGGGAATATTGAGCGGATCTATACCGTGAACTTCTTTGACGAGGCTGGGGATGTCTAGCATGGGATATATCTACTTCGTATGTTATTTAATCGAGGAGCGACCGGAGATGAAGTAGATTTGACCATTAACCCGCTATAAAAGGCAATTGATTTGAATCAGAAACTCAGTTTTCTACGCTTCTGTAGGTACCATAACGCTGGCTAGCATTCTCCAAACCGATTACTATTCCATTACGTTTTACAGCTTTAGCAAGACTATAAAAATTCTGTTTTTTGTCCCTGCAAAAATAAAATTTATACAGGCAAATAATTAACATGTCAGATAATTTTTTACCTCCACTACACCCTCAATTCAGTTACCACATTGACCATGTTGGCAATGAAAAAACGCCGGTATTGGTAGTAGATAATTTTTTACAGGATGCAGAAAAACTCTTGGAACTTGCTATGAAATTTGGCGACTTTCGAGACGGGACTAATTTTTATCCGGGAATACAATCAAATGTACCGGATTTTTACAGTCAGGCACTGCAACTTTATTTGACTGAGATTATTTGCAAGGCGTTTAATCTTAAACTGGAAAATATACATTATTCCGTCTCCACCTATTCCTTGGTTTTAACGCCACCTGCTCGATTAGCATTACCGCAATCGCGCCCTCACGTTGATACAATTCACAAAGAACAACTGGCGTGTGTGCATTATCTGTGCACGCCAGAAAAAGGCGGCACATCACTCTATCGGCATAGGGCTACAGGTTTTGAACAACTGTCGCCAGAGAGAATGGATGTTTACGGGGAACATTTGGATAAAGAGGCATTGGATACCAGCTGGCATAAAAAATACATCAATGGCTCCAATCAATACTATGAAGAAATTGGCCGCTATGAGGCCAACTTCAATCGTTTGATTGTGTATCCGAGCGATGTATTGCACTCAGCATCAATCCCTGAAAACCTTCAGTTCCGCCCAAATCCAATCGTAGGACGCCTGACATTGAATAGCTTTATTTATCTGAAATAACAAGAGCGATCATATCCAATCGCTCACATTACAATAAAAATTCAAAGGATGTTTATTACTTAACAGTCGTTAAGCGAGCAGTCTATCTGTTTAGCTGATTCAACAAGCGCGCACGAATCTTACGGGCATTGTCATCGGTCAACTCGCCGATTGCGCCTTGGGCTTGCTCTGGAATGTGCGCAAAATTTTCTTTTTGATAATCGAAAATATAATGATCAAAAATCATTTTCCATGCAGCACGCTGTTCGGGCGGCAAATCACGGATTGATAAGACTGCATCAAAAAGTGCATTCACTGGTTTTCCAAAAAATAAAGGCGACCACTTAAACCAGTAGTTCACTAATATGTTAAGTGAACTCAAGCTTTCTACATGATGCCACCACATACTGGGAATAAATATTCCATCGCCTGGCTCCAGATCAGCAATCTGGGCATGCTGTAGCGCTTCTTTAAATTTCGGATATTTTTCAAAATCGGGATTGTAAAAATCGACAAGACTAATCGCTTGTCCCGCCGGGGTTTTATCCAATGGACCTACGTACAGGTTTTCCATTTGCTCAAAAGGAAACAACGTAAAGCGCCTGTGGCCAACTACTGAACAGGCAATATTCAAGGGACTATCCCAATGCGCTGCGATGCGGCATTTGTTCGATATCCAAATACTGACCATGGGATTGTGCTGCCCCAACCCCAAATCATTTTCCGCACGAAAGCCAGGTAGATACTCATCCACTGAGGTGGAGCCAATATAGATAGAGGGTGGCTGCGGATTATTGGTGTTCAATAACAATTGTTTTAATGCAAAATCCAGCTTGGCACTGACTTTATCGTAATTAAAGCCGGTCATACTTTCATCATAGAAAATACGACCATTATTCTCCGGCTTACCCAAGAAAGCAGCAACTTCTTGGCCTTTATAATATTGCAGCAAATACCTTTCGACCTCCTCATGGGAGGAAAGGCCAGCTTTTACAATGGGCCAGGAAGATGCGAGGCCTTTTAAAATTAACGGCTCACTCGATAACAACACCTCATCCGGTATTTGATCCGGAATGCAGCCATGGACAACTTTTACTTTTTTATCAATATTAATCATAAAAACAACTTAATGATTTTTGTTGTCACAAAAATATCATGAGCCAAAGTTATTGAGAAAATTTTATTGACTCAGCACTTTCGCCTCAATACGGGCAATTAGTTTGATCATATTGGCATGAGAAGCTAATGCCATGTAGATACATTCTAAAAATCCCTTGCCATGAAGCTCGGCAACAGCGCCGCCAGATAAAGCCGTTAATTTATCTTCATTAATAGTGTACAGCCCTGTCAGATTAATACGTTCACCGCTCTTCAATGTAACTTCAAGCGCAACTGTTTCCAGTAACTCATGTGCTAATAACGCATCCGTAAATTGCTCGTTCAAATCTGTGCCGTATTGGATATAGTCCAGCAAATCCACGATTGCTTCCAGATAGGGCGAATAGCCTCCATGTGGCAAAAATACGGCATCGCCCTGACTTTCGCTAATGCGAGGGCTATCCATATCAACATATACCATCTTACTTGGTTGACCAGAAACATCATCTGGTCTTGGCGGCTGTATACCAATCAGGAAAGGTCGTCTTTTTACCGATGCGGGAATGTAGTTCGAGTCCCAGCCTTTTTCCGATAAAAACAAGTTTTCATTTTGGCGCAACCCCGTTAACGCAACAGGAATAAATTTTCCTGTTTCAGCATTCTTCTTAAAAAAAATGGGGTAGTCATTTTGGATTGCGCGAAACTCTTGCGGAAAAGTCACCACGGACATTTCATCATCACCATACTGTGATGAATAATCACGGATTACACGCAGATTTTTATGGTCAACATTATTCAACAAAGCAAAACTAGGCATAGCATCTCCAGAAAAGGAACTATCCAGCATTATTATTTTCAGCGCTGGATTTTAAATTGTTTGTAATCCGTGTTTTTTTATTTTTTCAATCAATTCGCGATTAGGCAGTAAAAGTTTCTTGAGTTGCTGGATGTGCTGTGCATTTTCCATAAACAGGGATTCTGCTTTCCTTAACTTTTTTTCCTGCAAACGTTTTACGTTGCCTTCTATTTTGCTATCAATATCCGCAGATACAGCACCTTTCATACCGTAATAAATATATTGATAGCTGGCAGAAGGAAACATTTCTTCTTTTAATACTTCGTCGTATCGCCACGGGGATTGCGTTTTCCACAATTCCAACAATTCTTTCAAGCTGTCAGGGATTGTACTGGCAAGGCAGTTATCACGCCAATACTCTGTATCCGTACGCTTTGTAAGCACGTAGTGTACCTTTAAAAAATCGATAATTTGTTGCCAATGATGGCTCAGTGTACGATTAAATCGTTTGGCCACTATATCCATAGCAGTGCGATTAGCCGGAAATTGCTCCGCGATCATTTTTGCAGAGACTTCAATCAATACCAGTGCAGTCGCCTCTAATGGCTCAATAAAACCAGCAGACAAACCAATTGCTACACAGTTTTTATGCCAGAAGGTTTGACGATGACCGGGATTAAATGAAATTTTCCTGACCGATAGCTCTTCCGCCATTTTTTTTCCAACGGCTGGAGTGATGTAATTGCGCAACTCTCTTTCAGCTAACTCATCCGTGGTGTAGCTACTTGAAAATACATGTCCAATACCACGCCGGGATTGTAAACCTATATCCCAAATCCAGCCGGAAGACTGCGCAGTCGATAAGGTGTGCGATGCAATAGCATCTGCACCATCTGTATAGGGAATTTGAACCGCCAAGGCGGAGTCATTAAAGAGCGTATTTTTTTGCAAGACTACGGGTATGGCGTAATGCTTTCCAAGCAATAAGGATGACAACCCGGTACAGTCAATAAATAGTTCGCCGGAAACTTCACCTTGGCTGTCGGTAGTGACGGATTTGATATCGCCATTTTCATGGGAATTTATCGCTGTGACATTTGCACGAACGTACTTAACACCTAATTTTTCAACGCAATGCTTATGCAAAAAAGGTGAAAACTTTCCTGCATCAAGGTGGTATCCGTAATTTAATACAGCGCCGAATTCTGCAGTGGAAATTTGTTTGGGCGCATAACCTAAATCGCAAATCGCAGATTGTGGGCACACTGCATTGGCAAAAGGGATTTTATCGCGGAAAGGCATCCAAAATGGAGCCAGATTAATGTCATGATATTTGGCTGGCGCAGTGAACGGATGATAGTAATCATCCTCTTTGGACAAACTTGTCCAGCGGGAGAATTTGGAGCCTTGTTTAAAGCTCGCATCACATTCACGGAAAAATTCGGTTTCTGATATACCCATCGTTTGCAAGGTTGCACACATGGTTGGCCAGGTGCCCTCACCTACGCCGATAGGATTAATATCAGGGGATTCAACCAGCGTGACTTGAACACGCGCAGGGCTTGATGCCGCAATAACACCCGCCGCTAACCAACCGGCGGAGCCACCACCCACTATTACCACTTGGGTTATTTGATCAGTCATATACGACCCGCTGAACTTCTATAATAATTTTTATTGGTAATCAGTATGAACAGAAATAAGCCTAGCGCAAAACGTTAAAAAAGCCGCTGTTTCCAGCGGCTTTTTTAGTTGCAGTACGACATTAGTGCAACAATCAATTACAACACCTAAATAATATTAGAAGCTGTAACGAACACCCACGTTGTAACGAGCACCGGTTTCGGTGTAGCTAGAGGTCATACCAGTGTTACGTACATAAGTACGAGTGTCCTCGTCGGTGAGGTTCAATGCTTCCATAGACACAGTCAGGTTGTCATTGATGTCGTAGCTTATGCTTGCATCCAACTGACCATAGGCTTCAGTATAGCCTGCGTAGCTATTCAAGAAGTCATCACGCCAGTTGTACGCAAGACGGGCTTGCAGACCATTTTTATCGTAGAAGCCGATAAAGTTTGCAGAGTCACTCAAACCATAAACAGCAAACTGTGATCCAGTGGATGCATTGTCAAACTCGGTATCAGAATCCACTACGGTAGCATTCGCCTGGAAGCCAAAACCTGACTCACCAAAAGTATGCTGCCACGCAACTTCAATACCATCGATAGACGCATCTTTGTTATTGATTGGTTGAGTGCTCTCGTAGTTCAGAATTGGATCTGTCGGCAATGCCCAAATATGGCCAGTAACTGGATCTACAGTCTCAGGGTAGTTCGCACGAATGTAGGCAGCGATGTCTGGATTGGTAGTCTTACCAGCTGCCATAGCCGCTTTCCAACGCTCACCCATGTAAGGAGTGCGGAAAGGCTCTGCTATGCCGCCCGGTAGCTCAGATGTTGAACCTTCTTGCGGAGCAGAACCACCGATGAAGTCAGCAACGTCTTTCTTGAAGTAACCCAAGGACACATAGCTGGAATCGGCGTAGTACCACTCTGCAGATATATCAAAGTTGGTTGATTCCATTGGCTTCAGGTTTGGGTTACCAGAGGATGCAGTAACCTCACTGCTGCGCGGTGCAGCATTCCACTTGTAACCACCTCTCAAATCAGCAAAGTCAGCACGCGCGATAGTTTTGCTGATAGAAGCACGAGCTTTAATATCATCCGTCAAGGAAATATCAAAATCGAGGTTCGGTAAGGTTTTTGAATAGCTACCAGTGGAGGAACCATATTCGTTACCATTCGCTGTCAACGCATATTCGTTACCACCATTCCAACGAGCTAACGGCAGATAAGCCGCTACATATTGGGATGATTCAACGTCAGTAGTTTCATAACGCACACCTACTGCCAGGTTAGCAGCCATACCTACAATCTCTGGCTTGAAGCCAAACTGTACGTATGCAAAATCAGTAGTCTCTGTTGTAACATCATCGTCCAACCCATCATTCGCCATGGTGTTGTCGCGGAAAGTACAGTAAGCCTTTGGACATGGGCCAGTATCAGAGCCATAGAGTCTTGCACTAACATCCAACAACTCATCCCAATTAGCGCGAACAATCGTGTTTTGGAAATTAGGGCTATTGAATTCACTGTTGTCGAAGTAGTTGGTCAGTCTGTCAACAATCCAGTAGTACTGTGGAATATCACCTATACCGTTAGCTCCCTGTACACCACCCCAAGTACCCTGGTTTTGCTCTTGACGGCCCAGGAAGTAATATTTGTTGGTGATTTCGTTAGTACCTGCACCTGCTTTAATGTTGTCGATAAAGCTATCGTCGAAAGTATAAGTACCTTTTAATTGGTACTCATCAACAGCAGAGTCCTGGTCCTGTACGCGGAAAATGTTGTTGGTCAGCTGCAGACGAGAAGTATCAGGAATTACGTCATCACGACCATCAGCATACTCAAAATGCATCAGCGGATATTTCTTGGTGAAATCAACATTAACTTTGTAGTTATCGATAATGCCGAAGTGGAACTGGTTATTACCACCCCACTTACCGTTCGGACCAGAGTAAGAGTCTGAGTTGTGTGCATCAAACTCCACCACCAGATTGTCGGTAGCATCCCACTTAACATTCAAACCGGCTGATTTAAGATCTGATTTAGCCTGGTTATGGTTAATAACATAGTTAAGTTCTTTTTTAGTTGCGACTTCGGTGTAAGAAAGCGGATAAGCGGGGTTGGTATCACTCCACTCAATTTCCATAGAGCCATCGTTAGGACGGGTAAACCAAAGGCCGGTACCGAAGTTGTTTTCTTCACGCTCTTGGTTAACGTAGAGGTAATCAGCAGTCACAGTCAGTGTTTCTACCGGTTGGTACTGAACAGTCAACTGAGCGTTGGTACGCTTGCGATTTACTTCATTCACGCGGTACATAATCTCGGATGGAAGCGAACGGCTTCTACCTTCCGGCACATCTGCATAACTACCAGGCAAGTCATCCCAGTCACCTACCGGCTTATCAGCCGCATGAGTAAACCAGCCGCTTACTTGGGATTGGCGGTTGCCGCTGTCACGATCTTGATAACTAGCAGTCAAAGAAACACCAATTTTGTCATCGGCGAAGGTATTGCTGAACAAACCAGAAATTTCTGGAGTGATGCCTTCTTCAATTACAGAAGATTCATCGCGAACTGCCTTTCCTGACACAATTGCTTTCAAGCCTGGGCTATTAAGAGGGCGAGGAGTCTGAATGTTGATCAATGCTCCCATACCACCGGACTGCACATCAGCACGACCACTTTTGAAAACTTCAACGCCGGCGATACCTTCAGAAGCCAGGTTCGCAAAGTCGAATGAACGGCTGGTACCAAATGAAGATGCTGGCATTTGACGGTTGTTCAGAGTCACCAGGTTGTAACCACTGCCCAAACCACGAACAGTCACCTTACTACCTTCACCGTTTACACGGTCAATCGACACACCAGGGATACGTTGCAGGGATTCTGCAAGGTTAGAGTCAGGCATCTTACCGATGTCTTCCGCCGAAATAGCGTCAACCACACCAGTTGCATCGCGCTTGATATCCATCGCGCGCTGCAAGCTGCCTTTAATACCGGTAACAATTACTTCTTCAACGCTATCATCTTGCGCTAAAGCTACACCGCTCAAACCAGCCAGTGCATAGGTTGCTATAGCGCTAGCAATAATCTTTTTCTTAAAGTTGATTGGGTTTTGCATGAACTTATCCTCGAACCGTTATTGTTATCGTAACTCGCTGTTGTGGGGTCGCATTCCGCAGGGATTGCCGCATCCCTTAGCCAGTTACCATACTGGTCTTGCTTTGTTGATGAATTAAAAGCAGTTAGCCCACTTCTAATTCAAGCGTATATTTGCAAGTTCGAGCAGGACTAGCGTCCTAATAACGGATTTAAGTTCAACATGGGAAGTTCAGGTTAGTGAAATTTATCTGTATCCAATCAAATGCACATTAAACCTTTTAATTTCAAACACTTAAAAAGTAATATATATACTAAAATATAGTGATTCCACCGTGTTTTCTATTGAATGGTTCCATTTAAATACATGGTTCGAAGAAAAAGAATCAACGCGTACGCTCAAATTTCAGGCAATAAAAAGCCCGGCATAGCCGGGCTTTAGGGAATCAAGCAAGCTGGCAATTTATCGCCGAACTTACTCCAACAAACTGCGTAACATCCACGCGGTTTTTTCGTGCAACTGGATGCGCTGGGTCAACAAATCTGCTGTTGCTTCATCAGCACAGGCTTCAGCTGCGGGATAAAGTGAGCGCGCTGTACGCACAACTGCCTCTTGCCCTTCAACCAATAAACGGATCATATCCTGAGCCTTAGGAATACCCTCTTCCTCTTTAATTGAGCTGAGTGCAGCATATTGCTTGTAAGTTCCCGGGGCAGGAAAACCGAGTGAGCGGATACGCTCGGCAATCACATCCACAGCCAAAGCCAACTCGGTGTATTGGGTTTCAAACATCAGGTGCAAAGTCTGAAACATCGGCCCGGTAACATTCCAATGGAAGTTGTGGGTTTTCAGGTAAAGCGTGTAAGTATCAGCCAGCAAAGCCGATAAGCCTTGGGCTATCTCTTCACGGTGTTGTTTGGAAATTCCGATATCGATGTTCATGGTGACTCCTTATAAACACATTGATTTAAATAAACTATAGATAGGGTTAAGCCTCGGCGCTATTTGCTTTTGTCTATGATGGGAATTAAAAAAATTAGTTCAGCTATCGATGTAACCCATCAATATCCAATCGCGACCGCGGTTACGATAGGTGTGGTAGGTGCTTAAGATATCGCCGGGGCAGTGCTCCGGCTGTGCGGTAAACCCCAGTCGCTCATAAAAACTCTCAAGGTGCGTAAGGGCAAAACAATAACAGCCTTGAGGTGAAATATCGGGCAAGAAGTTGATGATCAGCTTGCTAGCAACACCCTGCCCACGCGAGTTTTTATCAACTAACAGGTTACGCAGCCAATAATGTCCTGAAGATTGCGGAACCAGCCGTGCACTAGCAACAAAGTCTCCATTGGCATCTGAGAAAGCATAAACACGCTCAGTCTCGCCGCATTTTACTTTGTACCCTTGTGCGCGATAAAACCGATCCACCAGCGCCAAACGCGCTGGTTCGATAATGTGAAATCGGAGGGATTCTTCGCTTGGGGCTGGATGACCAGCGGGTAAATCAGGAACAGGCATATCAGGACTTATCTTTATCGTTGTCAGATTCATCCATATTATCCAGCGGGAAGAGGTTATCCGCCATTAAATCATCGGCCATCGAAACCTCTGGAGCCGCTTCAGGCTCCGGTGCCCCCCCCATCGGAATATGAGCCGTATCATCATCAGATACATCAATAGTCGTCTTTTTTTCCGGCTCTTTTTGTAAATCGGCGGGTTTGGTAGCCAACGTCTTTTCAATCTCGTCCATCTCATCCTTATTGCCCTTGCCGGCAATCAAGCGATAGGCAACGTAACCAAGGATCAGTACCAACAAGTTTCCAACACCAATACTGATGTAAACCAATAAATTACTGGATTCTTCAGCCTCTGGGGCCGGCTCTTCTGCAACCGGTTCAGCCGCTACAGATGAGGACGCAGCAACCTCGCTTTTAGGCTGCTCAGCCGCCAAAACAGTAGCTTCATCCGGGAAGAAAAATTGATCAGCATTGATAGTTTCAGAGAGTGGACTGCCATCAATCTGCTTTCCTTCAACTTGCAACACCACATCGTAACGAGCGGTTTGAGCAGGCGCGAATGAAAATTCCCAGTGATCCTTACCAATGGCATTAAGTTGCTGATCCTGACTGCTGCCCTTGGAGCTTTTAATAAGCGCAGTCACTTTGGTATTACCGACATCAACCACTTCCACATCAGCAGCCAATGAATATACAAACGTCTTCTTACCTTCCGCCTCGTCCACACGCTTATCAAGCTTGAAGGCTGAATCAGTGATATTGAAGTGATGGATAAATTCACGCTTAAAGGTTTTTCCATCGATAACCATATGTAGATCGTAACTGCCCTGCTTCTCAACACCATTAAGTGTGTTATGAAAAACACCATCAGCAGGCGGAGCACTGGTTAAATCAATCTCGGTGACTTCCGGTGAATCGGCTTGAGAGATAAGTGCTTTGCCGGTTAACACGCCCAAAAAGTCTTTATTGGTAATTGTCTGGTTGTTTTCCAGAAAGGAATAGGTCAGTTCAAGCGGCTGATTCAGTTTGATATTGCTTGGCAGCTGCTGTACCGCCAATTGCAAATTACTGACCACAGTGACGCGACTACCAGGCGCCATATCGGTTTTTACTTTCCACTGCCCTGCTTGCGGCTGCTGAACAGTGATCAAGTCATACTTTTCCGTGCGATACCAATTCACATTGTTTTTGGGATCAGTGGTACTGAATTCTTTACCATCAGGTGCGACAAGGATGGTAGCGGGAACATCAGCACGGCGAAAAATTAAGGCAGTGAACTCCTGAATACTCGCATCAACCAGAAAGCCATTCTCATCCAATGGGACGCGCTCAGCAGGGACAGCCTGATCGAATATGCGCAAAAATGTGCTCATTAATTCATCAGCCGTATCGGCTACCTCAAAAATACCATCCGTCGCCAACGAAAGCTTTTTCATTAACTCCTGATCGGCATCCGCTGAAAGTGCGATTGTGTGGATGCGATAATCCGATTCTTTTAAACGCGGCAGTAACTCAGTCAAAACACGCTTGCGTTCATTCAAGTTCACTACCGCTTCTTTGCTGATATCAACCACACCGTCGGTCAGCAAAATAATATTGCGCCGATAATCTTTTGCCGGTGTTGCATAATCCTCAGTCGCTTTTTCCAGCGCAGCTCCGATGTTAGTGAACATCGCGATCGAATTGATGGTGTTCGCTTTTTGTGCGCCCTCTTCCCGCCATTGTTTGTCTACAACGCGATGCGGTACCAGCATATTGACGGATTGACCAAAGGTCCAAAGGCCGGCTTTGCTATCGTCAGGTAAGAGTCGAACGATCAAATCAACCGCTGGTTTGCGCAAATTTTCGGGATCGGTTTTTTTCATGCTGCCAGATATATCGATAATTACCCGGACATCCGCAGGCAGAGATTTAGCAGGCGCGTCAGCCATAGTCGCTGTAGCAGCTACTAACGCGAAAGAGATCAAAAGATGAATAAGGTGTCGCATGAGCATTCCCATAAAAAGTCGTTGCCGTTCGGGAAGTGCCGAATCCCACAACTTTTTTAGCCAATATCGCCATTAGTTATAGCAGCTAGCAGCTAATTCGCCATTTTTAGCAGATGGGGGATTTGTAAAAAATTGCAGGAGCAAAATCCAACAGTTGCCGCCCGCGGAATGAACATCGCTTACCGCGTAACGCTATTCAGGCCCACAACAAGGCCGCCAACTCCGTTTTTTAATCCATTCAGGGTATATTCCGATTGTTAAATGCTTAACAACCAATCAGCGAGCGTTTTCTTTTCTGCTGCGGTTAAATTACCCTCAGGCGGCATAGGACGGGTTTTATCATCAAATACTTTTATCGCAATTAGTGTTTTCCCATTTTGTTTATTTAACCAATTAGCGGCTGTTAGCAATGTGTTTTGTTGTTGCGCAAGCTCGGTGTGACATTGCGTGCAATGGCGCTGAAAAATTGCACTGATCGCAGAGGGAGGAACAATTGATTTTACTGTGGATTGCGGTGCAATCACTTTCTTCGCTTGATAACTTGGTCCGGCAGATAAGCGGAGTATTGCAGCGTTGCGATCATCAACAATAAAAATACTGCCGTCACGCGCCTGAGTTAAACCGACCGGTGCTCCTTCCGGGCGAAGCCCAGGAATTTCATGCCACTGCGAAATAACCTCATTGTGTTGCGCTACTTTTTTATTGTTTACATCTTTTTGCTCGACACCCCATCCACCTTTGGGAGCAAAAGTGTGTTGAGTATACTTACCTTCAGGAGTAACTGGTGCTCGCCAAAAAACAGCGTTCTTTTGTAACTCCGGGCGTCCATTTGCATCGATGTTGTAGCTCACCAGACGATTGCCCGCAATACGGTAACCATGCCAACTCATAAGCAATTTATTGTGCAACGACGGCAGTTTGGTGTGCGAATAATAAAGCATATCCAGTGGGGCGACATGCGGAGGCAGCAATGTCCAAGGTTGCTGATAATCAGCTTGCGCGCAACCACTTCCTGCCAGGCTGATATTGTTATTGACGCACAACGGCCAACCATAAAATTTATTGTTCGCAATAATGTTTATCTCTTCATAAGGTTCTTCTGCATCGGGAAGGTCGATGCTGTTTTCAGCCTGTAAAATGGTTCCGGTGGGATGCACCACCAAAGCCATGGAGTTGCGCAACCCCCGCGCTACCACTTCAAATTCAGTCGAGTATTTATTGGTTTTTTTATCGAGTTTATAGCGTCGAATGCTGGCTTCTTTGCCATTAACACAATCAGCAAGAGGGAATTTTTTATCGCAGCGATCTGAGGAGCTACCAATATTAACTAACAAATTAGATTGCTCATCAAAAGCAAAATTTTTTAACGGATGCAGATATTCAGTCGCGAAAGGTAAATTATCGATCACAACTTCCACATCAGCTATCGCCCCATTTACCCAGGAAAAGCGCTGAATACGATGAGCTTCACTCAGATAAATTTTTCCATCCGCCCCCTGCAAAATCTTGTGAGGCAAATTCAGCTTGCTCAATACAATTTCGGCTTGTGCATTCGGATTACGGTAATCCAACGCTAGCAATTGCCCCTTATTGGGAACCCAGCCGCCCATATCAACCACCAACAATTTATCGTCAGGGGTTTGCACCAATGTACGCGGCATCTTGAACGGAATTTTTGTACTGCGAGACGCAACTAATCCCAAACAGGTTCCATCCTGAGTCACCACTGGCAGCCTTGCAAAACCATCGCACTGGCCATCGGTAGATGTATAAGAACCGGCAAAGACTGGAATACTCAACATTAATTGCAGGCTGATAAGCCACAATCCAAAACTGATACTGTTCCGCATAAAGATCCCTGTGAAATTTTTCTTCAAAATATACTTATGACTGCATAAAAAAATGCCCGGCACGCGTTAACGAACCGGGCAGATAATTATTGATTAAATACAATTAATCATCAGAGATTTCAATCTCTGGCATCAGTTGATTTTCAAGATTATAGAGCCACACATTTGCGCCCAGCTTGCGCGCAATCTCACGGTATTTTTGGCTAACTGCCGAGTCAGAATTAGCCGCAACCGAGGGCTTACCATTATCAGCATCTTCGCGAATTGATAAATTTAATGGCAATGAACCCAGCAACTCAGTTTGGTAGTCGCGTGCGATGCGCTCACCACCACCTGCACCAAAGATATGTTCTTCATGGCCGCAGTTGGTACAAATATGAATCGCCATATTTTCCACAACACCCAACACCGGCACATTCACTTTGCGGAACATCTCAATGCCTTTTTTGGCATCAAGCAGAGCGATGTCTTGCGGAGTAGTCACTATGACTGAACCAGTCACAGGCACTTTTTGCGCAAGCGTAATTTGGATATCACCAGTGCCTGGCGGCATATCAATAATCAGGTAATCCAAATTATCCCAACGGGTTTGCATCAATAGTTGCTGCAATGCACCACTGACCATAGGGCCGCGCCACATTACCGGAGTTTCTTCGGTCACTAAATAACCCATGGAAATTGATTGGATGCCATGGGCACTGACCGGCACCATCTGCTGCTGGCCTTGTGGGCCGACGATTTCGGGGCGACGCTGCCCTACTCCCAACATTTGCGGCTGGCTCGGGCCATAGATATCCGCATCGAGAATACCAACACGCGCACCCTCTGCCGCTAATGCCAGCGCAAGATTCACCGCTGTTGTCGATTTACCAACACCACCTTTACCTGATGCAACCGCAATAATATTTTTGACCTGCGGAATCGCCTGTTGCGAATTTGCCGCCGCACTGGCGGGCACTTCCCACTGAATATCGACTGATACTTGATCGACGCCAGGTAATGCAGTTAACGCCTGATTAATTGATTGCGCCAACGGCAGACTCACTGAATTCGCCGGATAACCCAAGCGCAATTTAAGGCTGACTTTACTGCCGTGAATGGTAATTGATTCAACACATTGGAGACTAAACAGGTCGCGCCCCAACGTAGGTTCAACCACTTTGGCAAGCTGCGCTTCAATAACGGCGTGGGTAATAGCAGACACGGGAATATCCTCTTAAACAATAAACCACAGCACATAATGCCATGGTGGATCAATGCGGCGCACCCTAACAAAAAAGGGTGCCAATTGGCACCCTTTTTTGTCATTAACCGAGTTAGTGAGCCTCGGCCAACTGTTCCAGATCTTCGCGATCATGCTGGTGATCTTTCGCCAACAACATATAAACCGATGGCAACACAAACAAGGTGAAGAATGTACCAATGGTCATACCCAACACCAATACGATACCAATCGCGTTACGTGCTTCAGCACCTGCACCAGAGGCAAAGATCAAAGGTGTATGGCCGGCAATAGTCGCCACACTGGTCATCATCACCGGACGCAGACGCAATGAAGAAGCCTCGCGGATTGCTTCAAGCTTGGCCATGCCCTGCTCTTGCAATTTGTTAGCGAACTCCACTACCAAAATCCCGTTACGCGCAATCAAGCCCATCAGCGTTACCAAACCTACCTGCGAATAAATATTCAGGGTGCTGGTAAAACCATTGGTAAAGAACGGAATCGGCATTGGTATTTTGAGGAAGGTGAACAAGAGTGCACCAAACATCGCCAAAGGTACCGAACCAGCCAAAATAACCAGCGGATCGCGGAAGCTGTTGTACTGCGCCGCCAACACCAGGAAGATCATCACTACCGCCATCAAGAAAGCTGGCAAAAAGGTATTGCCTTCACGGATTAGCTGGCGAGACTCACCGGTGTAATCAATGGTGTAACTCTTCGGCAAAATCTTACGCGCTTCAGCTTCAACATGAGCCAGAGCTTGACCCAATGGAACACCGGGAACTCCGCTGATTTTTACCGCATTCAACTGCTGCATACGATTGATGGTGCGCGGCTCAGTCGTGTGGCTCATGCTGGCCACTTGATCGAGACGAATCAAATTGCCATCTGGCCCGGTTACATACAGGCTGCCCAACTCCTCAGGGTTTAAACGCTCGGCGCGCTTAACTTGCGGAATCACTTTGTAACTCTGCCCTGCCATGTTGAAGCGATTAACGTAACCACCACCCAACAAGGTACCAACATCGTTCGTTACTGTTTGCAGATCCAAACCAAGATCAGCCACCTTCTCGCGATCAATACTCAGTTTGTAATCAGGCTGATCCACTTTTACATCCAGAGTTTGGAAATAAAACAAACCTGACTTCACCATAATTTCTTGCACTTTCAAGGCGTAGTCGTAGATCTCTTTAATATCAGCGGTAGATGCCAACACAATTTCAACCGGGAACTGACCACCACCCGGTAATGCTGGTGGAGTAATCGGTAGAATTTTCACGCCGGAAATTTCGGACAATTTTTTCTGCACATCCGGCATCATTTGGAACACATCACGATCACGATCTGCCCAAGGCTTGGTAACCAAACCAGAGAAACCACCGGTTGGCATGGTCAGCTGGAAAGTAAAGTCCGTTTCCGGCACTGCCATAAAGGCTTCGTTAACTTGCTTACCGTAATGCGATGACTGATCAACCGTTGAGTTAGCCTGCGAATCCACAATCCCGAAAATAACACCCTGATCTTCAGTCGGTGCCAATTCTTTTGGAGACATGTTGTACAGCGGGAAACACAGCGCAGTGATGCCAATCCAGAAAATGTAAACACCCATGCGATTGCTTAAACTGATTTGCAGTTTTTCGCCATACCAAGCGCGGAAACGCTCGAACGGTTTTTCCAGCGGCGCTTTTAAACCAGTGTGCGGCTTGAGCATGCGTGAGCCCAACATCGGCGACAAAGTAATAGCTACAATCGCCGAGATAGTCACAGCACCGGCGAGCGTAATCGCAAATTCGCGGAATAACGAACCAATCAAACCGCCTTGCAAACCAATAGGGATATACACCGATGCCAAGGTCACTGTCATCGCCAAAATTGGACCGGCTAATTCACGCGCAGAAACAATTGCCGCCTGAAATGGTTTCATTCCCTCTTGAATATGACGCTCGATGTTTTCCACCATTACAATCGCATCATCTACTACCAAGCCCACACAGAGCACAATCGATAGTAGAGTGAGCAAGTTAAGCGAGAACCCACACAGCTGCATAATAAACAACGCGCCCACCAGTGAAAGCGGAATTGCCAACACCGGAATAATCACCGAACGACTGAAACCCAAAAACAAGAAGATTACGATCACAATAATCAGCAGGGTTTCGGTGAGGGTTTTAATTACCTCGTGAATGGCCGCATCAATATATTCAGTCGAGTCGTAAGCAACAGTTCCGGATAAACCCGTGGGCAATTCGGCTTTAATTGCTTCCATCTCTTTATTGACAGCCTTCATTACATCCAGCGCGTTCGCGTTTGGTGCAACCCATACGCCCATAAACACCGCTGTATCGCCGGAGTAGTTAACCACCGTATCGTAGTTTTCCGCCCCTAGCGCAACGTCAGCAATATCACTCAGCCGAATAATTCCATCGGCTGAATTGCGAATCACCAACTGTTTAAAATCATTCACATTCTTTAAATCAGTATCCGCACGCAAGTTCACTTGCGTGTAAGAACCACGCGTTTGCCCTACTGCAGCTTGCACATTATTTGCTGCCAAGGCAGCGCGCACTTGCACAGGAGTCACATTCAACGCCGCCATGCGCTCAGGCTTTAACCAAATGCGCATTGCGAAAGTTCTACCGCCGAGTACATCTGCTTTTTGCACACCCGCAACCGCGGTTAAACGCGGCTGAATCGAGCGAGTTAAAAAGTCGGTGATTTGGTTTTGCTCAAGAATTTCCGAACTGAAACTGATGTAGGCCGCAGCAAATTGCGAATCCGCCGCTTCAATACGAATTGCAGGCACCTCTGCTTCCGGTGGTAAATCGCCCCGCACCTGATTTACCTTGGCCGAAATTTCGGTCATGGCTTTTAGCGGATCGTAATTCAAGCGCAAATGCGCAGTAACGGTAGATGACCCCATCGCACTTTGTGATTCGATGTAATCAATCCCGCCTGCTGAAGCAATCGCTCGCTCAATCGGGGTGGTGATAAATCCACGCACCAGTTCAGCGTTAGCACCGACATAAACAGTGTTAATGATAATGACGGAGATATCGCTACGAGGGTATTGGCGCACAGTCAGATTGCTGCCCGCTTGTATCCCCAAAATTAAAATAAGCAGGCTTACTACTATGGATAGCACCGGCCGCTTGATAAAAATATCAGTAAATTTCATAAGTTAGACTCATGGACTTTTTGGCTTATGGAGTAAATCGTCGAATATTGCACCCGCTCCACACTAGAGCGGGCATAACGAGTTAACTATCAGCAGGAGTCGGCTCAAGTTTGAATTCAGGTGTTGGCAATTTGCCAATAGTTACCGCCTGACCATTCAACAATTTGAACGCGCCGGCGCTGGCAACAACTTGACCAGCTTTTAAACCATCAACAATCTCAACAAAATCGCCGCGCGTTTTACCCAAACGTACAAACTGTTGGCGAGCTTTAAATGTTTTTGCTTTTTTATCTTCTTCGATAACAAAAACGGTATCGCCAAATGGGGCATAAATAACCGCAGTGCTCGGCACAGCAAGTACATCCTGAGGATCAGACAGGGTTACTTTTGTCTCTACTGCCATACCAGGAATCAACTGGCTCTTGTCGTTATCCAAATAGGATTGCACGATGGCGTTGCGGGTTACTGAACTGATCTCTGCACCAATAGCGGTAATTTCACCGCTAATTGTCGCGTCAGAACCATCGCCAACACTTACTTCAACCGGCAGACCTCGGCTCATTTGTACCAACCAGAATTGCGGTACCGGGAAGTTAACGCGCACGCTGTTAGTCGCTTGCAGGGATACGATTTCACCACCCACTTGCAGGTCTTCACCCAAGTCAACTTGACGGATGCCGAGACGGCCATCAAACGGAGCGCGCACCTGCTTCTTATCAAGAGTCGCTTTCAAATCGCCTACGTCACCGCTGGCTGATTCCATTTGTTGGATCGCAGTATCCAATTCACTTTGCGACACAGTATTGCGCTTACGCAATTCAACCAAACGCTCGTGATTAGATTTAGCCAAACGCAAACGCGCTTCAGCTGCGCTTAACTGCGCCTGCTCGTTACCCGACTCCTGCACCAAAATCACAGTGCCTTTTTCAACCTGTTCACCAGATTTAAAGCGGATTTCTTTCACTTTACCTGCAACTTCTGCGGTGATCCGAATCCCCTCTGACGCCTCAACAGTACCCATAGCGGTATAACTGTTAGGCCACTTTTGAACCTCGGCCTTAAACGTACTGACAGTTTCAGTCGGTGGCGGGGTGTTTTCGCCTGCGTTCACCATGGCGGCAATCTGGCCGCCTTTTATGCCGCCAACAATCAACACAATTCCTATAAGGCTTGCCACAGCAACGCCGATTGATTTCGCATTGTTCATAGATGAGGAACCATTGAGAGGAGAATAAAGAAATCACTACCAGGACTGTACGAGACATGCGGAGGGAGGGCGATAAATCGACGGTATCCCAACCATAACTTCGGCATTTTCCAGCCGGAGAATTGTTGCACAGCCATATGTAAAACCAAAAACAACAAGTGTCACAATGTGTAAACTCGTCGTTTTAACTGGTTATTCGAGAAACCAGCCGACCATCTGGTCGGTCGGCAAATAATATTCTCTTTTTGGTCATTGTCCAACGAATTGTTAGGCATAACACAAAGTTATGACATTCATCATTCAACGATGAGGGCTATTATCTACAAATGAGTGACAAAAAATGTCAGGAGACTGGATCTAGAGTTGGGAGGCACTGCCCCCTCTAACAATAATGAGCATGCATCTCGCTGCCCCCCAAACAGCCTATACTTGGAATCTGATCGACGAGGTAATCATCCCCGGTTATCTGCTTTAGGAAAGCACATAATTTTAATGTGTGCACCGCAGAGTCAATGAAAGCATCCCCTTCTATTACAACCAAATTTGCGTGATCCATATATAGACGATGCTCATTAGAAAACCATTGCCCCAAAGCCACTATATAAATGCGAATAATGCCATAGTGGTATCGCGTTATAGCATCCAGCTTAGGAATAAATTGTCGATATGCAGGCCCCGATGTATAAGCAGAGAATGTACGGAAACGATTACCAATAATACCTGAGGATAATAAATGCCGCTCAATCAGCTGGATCTTATTAAACCCAACAAAAGACACAGGATGAAAAATTATTGCAGTTTTATACATAAATATCCCTATAAATAATTCAATCAAACAAGAAGTCCCAGCTGCAAAAAAGCAAGGTACCAAGCTCAAATCGCAGCCGAAATAAAAATCATTACTCTCTGTTGACCAATTTAAAGCCAGATGGAATCATGAAAAGGCTGTCATGTTTCTGGCTTAGGCTCACCGAGGTGACATCATAGACAAAACGAATTAATGGCTTAGCTGGATCACGCTCAAACTTTTTTGACACCGCTGCTTTAGCCTTATTCTTTAAAAGTCCCCCCGCCAAACCACCCAAAGAACTAATGGGATCCTTAAGATCAATTTGCTCATCGTCTTCCTCAGCTTTTGCGTCACGCTTCTCTAGCGCTTCGGGACAAGTATTACCATTAGCTAAATACCAATCCAGCTTGATAGAAATCGGGTAACCTTTCAACATTGATAATTTGCCATTTAACACTTTCATTGTGTCGTTTTTTTCTGTGTCACCGCTAATTGCGGCTAACGGTTTATATACTTGCTCGCCCAAAAAACGCCCCAGTGCGGAATCATTTGCTCCGACTGCCTTCAGGTAATTATTTTGAAAATCGTCATTAATTCTCCATGCGTCTTTCATACCCTCATCAGGAGCGGTCATCCAAAAATCCATAACAATCCTATGCTCGTCTTTACGACCTTTATCATCGGTGTTGGTTACACTCCAAACCAATTGATACTGGCTAGCATTAAACCCATTAACCTGACGTAAAACTTTTTTATCGAGTACATCAAATGTGGCCTTGCTAGTTAATGTACAGGTTGCTGACGTATTGGGAGAAAAACTTTCTTCTTCACTTTCTTCGCCCGACTCTTCATCTGTCAACTTTTTCCATATGTTTGTAGCACAACCGAATAAGGGACATTCAATATAAGTTTTCTTGGGATTGTTAAAATGCCAGCTCAAGTTTTTTTCCGTGAAACCAATCTGTGTCTCGTTCACATTTCCCAATACCTTGCGCGACACCCAGTTCTGGCGATTCCACACATTATCAATACGGCGAACAGTGCCCCGCGTATAAACGGTTTGGGTCCCTGTACTATCAGGTAAGATATAACCACTTATTGCTGTATTAGCGGTTAAAACAACTGTTGGAATTTTAGGTGTTGTATCAACAGCTTCCTGTTTTGTTGCGCAGCCAACCAGCCCCAATCCAACAAATGACAGAATTATGTATTTTTTCATTATAAATCCCTATGAAGTAAGCAGCTTATTCGCCAGATTTATCCAGTAACAGCATGGAACCCGCTACAGAAATATCATCCTCAGGATCTGCGACATCAAATGTAAAATCCAAACCATCAACAGTATCCACATCGCCCCCCTTAGAGTCGGCCTCCTTCCACTCACCGCTAGTTAAACCCCATAACTTAATCCAAATTGCGTGCTCTTTATAACCGAGCGCCGCCGCCTCAAAATTGGCGCTCACTTTAAACTCAGCTAGGTGTGCACCGAGTGTAGACACAGCTATGCCGCCGTCTTCTGGGTTGCGCATCGGCAGAATATAGCCATGATGCACCATCCATAAGACTTTGCCCGAATCCGGGTCTTTTATCTTACGAGTACTATGACAAATAGATATAGATTCAACTTTAGAAAGCTTTTTATGGGATGTTGTAAAATCTGCCATACCATTCGAGTAATTTAACTCCGAAGAATCCCAAGTGAGAGTAATCGCTTGTATAGTTTCCGCGTGCCGAGAGTAACGAGAGCCAGTAATTATTTTTGGATCGACCACGTTGGCACTAAAATAAAGATAATGGTATTTGTCATCATCAACAAATACAGGGTTACCGATAAAGAATTGACCTCGAGGCAAATCGTCCTGCAGCACATTCTCACTTACAAAACCGCTTATTGATGGGTCTCCACACCAATCAATTACAGGGTTAAAAGACCAACTTCCATATTCCTTCACCCAAACTTCATTCATCACAATACGAGCATCAATTGTTCTTTCTTCAAGGTCGCCCACAGCAGCCAAATGTAATTTATACATTCCTGGGTAAAAACCATAACGATCAAAAAATGTATCTCTCGCACTAGTTTTAACCACTGCAGCTGCAGAAGATGATGAGAAAAAAGAAGAGGAGCTACTGAAATTGATTGATGAAGGCGAAGAAGATTCAACAATCGGCGTACCGCCAGTCCCAATCCCCCCACCACTACTCGAACCATCGCCTCCACATGCGGACAAAACTGAAACCATCATGACTAAAGATGAAAGTCCTTTTTTTGAGAATTGCATAAAAACCTCTAACAACTAAGACAAATTAACATAAAAATTTTCATACTATATTCATGTAAATAAATCTTTCTGAGACTCAAAATTGAGACCTTAGTTCTTTTTTTATATCCATAAATATTTCAAAAATTTCAGCAAGAATATCTTTCAACTCTAAGTAACTAGAATATCTTGGAAGCTTAAACTTTTCCTTAAATCCAGTTAAAATTTTCCCAGCAACGCTATCAAATCTACCATGAAATAACCAATTATCATCTTGAATGAAGAAAACGAATACCTCAACAATTCCATTTTTTAAAACAAGACCTATTTTCACCAAAAAACCATCTACATTTGCTTGAGAAAAAAATATCTTCTCCTTGGCGACATATTTCACATCAGGGTCAAACACCCTCAATATTTCTAAAAATTTATCTTTATCGCCACCACTCATGCTTTCAGAAAAATCACTATGCAACTTACAAATATTTCCATAACGTTCAACAAATCTTACTCGCTCTAACAATGCTAAAAAATCGACAGAATTATTCATCTAAAAATATCACCTCTACATTATATTTTTCAGCTAGCTCTTTCATAGCCTCGTTTGATTCATAAAAATCCTTATTCGATGAAGGAACCTCAAGTTTATATTGCCCATCAAGAAACGTTCCTTTTGGTAATTTGGTGGAATTTAACTCTTCCCCCTTTTTGTATTTAGTCGTTAGTTCTTTTAAATACCCTTCAAATGTACTCAATTTTATTTCACTCAATGTCGTTGCTTTGCGTGAAATTATCGCTTCTCCTGGAATGTAACTATCCAATCTTTTCCCATTTTTCAAAACAATTTCATTGTAATCATATATATCTCTCGCTTTTTCATTAAAGTCATTCCCTCTCTTAAATAAAGTCTTTATTTCATCCCATGTCGGTTTTGACTTTTCAACTGATTGTGTTGCATCAACCATTGCATCAACAGCATCAAAATCGCTATCCGATGCATCGGATAGTGCTTTAAGCGCATCTGCGTCAGTACTTAGGTGCTTAATCTCACTATCTTGTAATCGTAACCATGCATGTACCAATTTCGGATTTTCATCAATTGCTTTTGCAAAAGCCGGATCTTTATCAGTATCAGAATTAAGCTTTTCCAGTGCTGATACATCTTTAGATTTTTCGTCTAACTCAGCTCTTTTGTAAACAACCCAAGATTTTGCCAAATTTGGATCAGCCATCATAGCTTCTGCAAATTTTTCATTTTTAAAATCCGTCTCAAAATCTTTACGCAAGTCTGCGGGCAGACTATCAGCTATGTCCTTTACAGTCGGCTTGGCAGAATCAAAATCAATTGGGCATGGTCCGCTGGTATTATGAACCCAAAGCTTATTGGCTCCTACAAAGTAACTATGAGTTTGCTCAACGGTAAAGTTATAAACTCGCGCAGGTCCATTAATCAAATTGATTTTATGTACTTGAATATCACCTGCAGCACGAGCTACAACATCTCCTTCCTTAAGTTCTGCAACCGCTACCCACCCCTTACCCTGCTGCCAAAATGGGTGCTCTTCAGTAACAAGAATTTTTTCGTATCCAGTATCCAATTCATAATAGTGATTAACCTCACGGCCGTGGAGCTCACTTATCCGCTGAGGAGCATCAGAAAAACTGACCTCATCACGGCCGTATACTGTATCTCCAACTTTAAGCGTCTCAATGGGTACTAGCCCCTTTTCAGACCACACCAAAGTCCCGGCAAGGAAACTGCTGCCGCTACATTCTTTATCAAGTTTTGTGGCAACTCTTTTCTGCTGTGCAATAACCGCAGCCGATTTTGACGCAGAGTGCAACTTATCAACAACCTTGAGCAAAATTGCAGGATTAATATTCTCGCCTATAACTTCGCCAATTAATCTCGGGTCACCAGACTTGATTTTTTCAACATCCTTTTTAAACTCTTCCAGAAGAATTTCGGTAGTACCGGCAGGATCTGTTGCAAATGCAATAGCCAGCTCTTTAAAACCGTTGAAGGTATCAATTGGATGGAGCACCATTTCAAGCAAGCCTGTGAATTGGCTTTTTAAACCAGTCCATAAGCCATCAAAAAATGCAGCGGCGGATTCAAAAACACCCGAATCATCTTCAGTTACTACTGGATCAGGTGTTTCAGTTGAGGGAGGCAAGGTATCGTCATCTACTAAAGAATCCCCATCATCACCCGGGGTCTCACCACCACCCAACTCAGGACCAGCAGGTGCTGCTGGGTCAGGAGTTACGGTGGACGAACCATCATCTATAGGAGCAGGTTTTGGCGGAACAGTAGTTGAACCACCTCCCCCACCTTCCGATATACCTCCACTGCCACCTGAACCACTACCGCCAGAACCACTACTTGGTGATCCAGTTGCCGGATCACCAAAACCAGCAAGCTCTTCAGTAATGATTCCTGCTTGAGTTCTGATTTTTTTGGAATACTCCAGCACACCACCAATACATATCACAAGAACAAGGCTGAGCAATGGCAAATATTCAGCAATTGCCGCTCCCACCATGCGCTTAGGATTCATAATTGGATTACATTTGGCTAGGGAACTTCTCATGGTAGCGTCCATTGCTATTGATTAGACATACGATTTAAAAAACGAATACTGCCCCACATACGATTTAGCTGAGGTTGGATATGCTCCATTTTTCCTGCAAGTGTAGAAGCACTAAGAACTATGAGTTTATTTTGTGAATTTAGTCCAACAAACACTTTGTTACTGAGCTCGACACCATCTTTATTGAAAGTTGATACCTGTTCATAACCGTTTAATTCTCCGTAACTAACGTATGCTAATTCCCGAAATTTAATAAACACATTCGGGTTGATTCGTTTTTGAACGTTTAAAATTGTAAAATAAGCTGTTTTATGAAAATGAGTTTTACGTTGTTCTGCATGATGTTTGCTATATCGAACTTGTATAACTGATGGCGGGTAATAATATTCCGGTGACTCCATCACAAACACATCGTAGTATTTTTCATCCAATGAAAACCATGTCCACTCTGGATTAGACTCAACACCAATTTGAAACCCCGAAGGGAGCCATAAGTTCTGGAGCTGCCGGTTTTGCTTTAACACCTCACCAAATGCTGGTGTAGAACAGCACAAAATCAAAAAAGCGGCAAATTGCAACACACGAGCATTCATATGTAACTTCCTGTTTCAGCAAGAATAGGTAGGATAAAAATCACCGCCATCGATAAGTAGCCCCATTTGCTATGGGTTTTACCAACAGCTACACCATAGTTAAATTTGCTGAAAACCCAATGAAACAACCATACCAACAGATAGCACAGTAATAACCGACCTATAATGTTTCCTATTAAAAATTCCATACCTAACCTCGTTACTGTCCAGCACGAATTTCAACGCGTCGATTCAATGATCGACCATACTCAGTACTATTTTTTGCTACGGGAAATTGCTCACCTAAAAACTTAATATTGAACTGGGAGGATGCAACTCCCAGCTCTTGGGACAAATACTCCAACACATTAACAGCCCGCTCTTTCGCTAACTTTTCATTCAAACTAGTTACACCTACATCATCGGAAAAGCCTATTATGGTTAACTTTTTACCTTCTGCGGCTAGAGCAGGTTTCAAAGCGTTCAAAGAAGCCTTTTGATCTTCACTCAAAGTGGAGCTTCCACTTTGAAATAACACGGTATGTAATGGAGATTCCTGAACATTATCTATTTGTGTAACCATCACTCTCGGTTGTTCACTAAATTCATTAATATAGATAGCAATCACTGATTTCCGCCCTACTGTTTTCTCTCTTTCAGCAAGGACATAAAACTGGTGGCTTTCATCACCCTCTATCAACCTGCCAAGATAAAGCTTCCAACCAGGAACCTCTCCGCATTTTGTTCTCTCACATGAGAAAATCACTTTATATTTGTTAATCTGCAATTGATTTAAAAGATTCTCATGGAGCTGTTCAGCAGAATAACTCTCTTCGTAATCATACGTACGTTGTAACAATTTCCCCTTAAAAGTATTAACTTTTGGAGCAAAATAGCCTTCATTACCGTCACTGTCTGTACGATATTCAATAGGCGCCGCGATTACATCCTGAGATACATGGTGCTTTTCAACCTTATTGAATAGCTGCCCCTGAAAATAAATGTCATTTGCAAATATTGCATGGGAGTAGAAAAACATACTGGCCAGAAACATAGCATTGGTAAAAATTTTCGTTTTTTTATTCATAGTAAAACCGTATTCCATAAATACTAATTCAGGTTTATACACCTAGCTGGTCGCCCAAGCGTCTCATCGCCTTGACAACGAACAGGAGATTGCATTCTCACGACGGTATCAGAAGATATCGGGATATAAAGCGTCCTGACTGCCTTCCCATCTTTGCTTAGCAAAGCATTTGCATCTGTCCTTGCTTTACATACACTCCAATGTGGATGGGTGTTCCCTCCAAGATCTGCATAAAGCGATGCCCATGTTTTCTTCCATTGATATAACGCAAAACTACCAAATGGAACAATAAGTGGAGCGCACCAATATGCTCGTATTTTAAGAAGATTGGCATCCTGTATATTCATTTGAACACTTTCACCAGCCACCACAACATTCTTTTGCCATGACAAAGTTTCCGTAGGTACATAACTTTCAAGAGCGGCATTAGAAATTTGTTTATAACGCATTTCACCGCGAGTCCGACAACGAGTTCGATCAAAACCGTTGGAGACGGTTTGCAAATCCTGCTCACACCCATCTTGCAATTCATACATAGTGGAACTAAATGCAGCAAAAACACTTCGATTCGGCGATAGTACTTCAATTTTAATTCCAGACTTCAAACCAAGAGTATGACCGGTGAGTGGGTCTATAGCATTATCGGAGTATGCCTTCGCAAGTGAATCGTAATAAACCCCTTCAGTGGCAGCACTTTTTTGGTAAAGTGGAACCAATCCTTCAACAAGCTTTTTATTCATAGAAGTTATGTAAGCATGGTTTAAAGCACCTTCGCGGGCAGCGCGAAAGACTGCATCATTAAATACCGCCTTATCGCGATATAAAAAGGCCATTTGAACAGCTCCCAGTGTTAATAACACCAAAACCGGCCATAAAATAATTTGCTCAACTATGGCTTGCCCTACCTGACTTCTAATCCTCAGCACACCTAAGACTCCTTGACACTAATAACTTTAGCTAGCTTTTCGTAGAGCATATTAAGCTGTTCATATTGATCATCCTTAATATCGACTTGGGACGTTCCTGTTTCGAGAACTTTCATTGCTTGTTTAATACGGGCTAATGCAAGATTATTCCAGCACCGTGTTTCTTTTTGATCTATATCTATACACTTTTCATACATTCGAACAGACGCATCCAAATATCCGGTGCGAACATAAATATTGCCCAACTTCATCCAAACCTCAGAAACATTAGGAGATAACTTACTCAGCTTCAAATAGCTTGCTTCTGCCTCTGACAGCAAACCTTTTTGATAGTAGTCCTCTGCCTGTTTGAATAACTGAACTGTCTCGCCACCACCTTTCGGAGCGGTCGCACAAGAAAGTAAAAATATGGATAAAAATATCATTAACACTTTCATTTGATGTCTCGCATGAATAATTGGCACCCAACAACTATACCGATAATATCTATACGACCTGCAGGCAACTCAAGTACAGCATTAGCATTTCGATTAAATGCCACCCTCCAGGGTTGTATATTTCGCACAACCTTTGTAACCACTAAATGCTTGTTAACAAATACAACGTCAATTGCATAACACATAAAGAATGTATGTATTGAGCTGCACTTCGTAATAAATAAACCTGAATCTTCAGTCAGTTCTTTCGTGAAAAGCAAACCAATAGCTCTACTCAGAAAATGACCTGCAATTCTACTATTAGCAACTGGCACTGATTTATCATCAATAACTATAAAAATATTTTTAGAGATCATGAAGAAGCTTCATTACGATAGGGAAAGCTAGAATTAAAAATGTCATTGGAAAAATAAAAGCAACCAATGGAAAAATAAGCTTTACCGGTGCCTCCATTGCCAGCTTTTCTGCTTTTTGAAATCTTTCTACGCGACGCTGGTCAGCCTGAACTTTCAAAGCTGTGCCTATACTTGCCCCAGTCTTCTCAGCCTGAATGACAGTGGTGGAAAATGCATTAATTTCTCGAATATCCAGTCGATCAGCCATACTGCGAATTGCATCTACCCTAGACATACCTGCCCTGATATCGCGAATGACTTTGCTAAATTCAGCTTTCAGAGGACCATCAGGGCCTTTATCTACAGCTTGGTGTATGGCGCCTGTAAAATTCATTCCCGCTTGTACAGCCATAGTTAAAAAGTCAAGATACACCGGTAGAGCTCTAACAATGGCCAATTCTCTGCTCTTTTTTCTATCGTTAAGCTTCATTGTGGGCAGATAGAAGCCCAAAATGGCACCCAGAAGAAAATAAAACCAACTAAAATCTTCCAGCAAAAGCATTAACAGCAAAACAATAATGCTCCACAAAATGGAACTCACTATTCTCAAACCAACATATTGCTCAGGTGTCATCAAGTAAATGAGGCCGCTCTGTTTTAATTTTTTATTATAATTTTCAAGCATATCGACCGGAATAACTTCCCCCACATAGTGAGAAAAAAACCTTACCATAGGCCAGATCTTGCTCAACAAACCAGGTAACGGGTCCATGTATTCGCGCTTTTCAGCTGGCAACTCGCTTCTAATCCCATCGATTGATAGGAAATACAGGATGCCTGCGAAGAAAATACACAAAACTACAAAAATTTTTATATAGATATCCATTTTTTAAACATCTATTGAAACAATTTTTTTGATGAAGAAATAACCCAAATAAAGAAACAGGCAAAACAAAAAGCACACTACCCATCCAATAGGGTCAGTAAATAATCTTCCCATAGCTTCTGGCTCCATTTGATAAAGAACCACTGTCAAAAAAACAGGTAATAATGACATCACCCATCCTTGAGCTTTCCCTTGAGCAGTTAGCGACTTTATCTTTCCGTCCATTTCAATTTTTCTACGCAAAGTATCAGCCAAACGATATAAGACCTCAGCCAAACTTCCTCCGATCTCGCGATTAATTTTCATCCCGGCAACAACAAGACTAAGCTCCTGAAGCGGCATTCTCTTCGCAAGGTTATCCAAAGCTTGGCTGTAATCTACGCCCATACGCAGTTCTTTCAAAAACAGTCCAAATTCCTGCGTTATTGGCCCTCTGGACTCTGCAACGACAACCTCAAGGGCAACACTTAAGTTAGTCCCAGCTTTCATCATTGATGAAATTGACATTAATGCGTCAGGCAAATCCAGCAAAAAGCGATTTTCCCTTTTATTTTTTATATATGTCAGCAACTTTCGCGGGGACAAACTAACAACCACCGCCACTGCGGCAGCTAACCAAAGCACCCCGGAAACAATGTATGTAATACAAAAAGCTACAAAAATAATAAGCAAATTTAAAGCAAAAAGCTTTTTTGGATCAAAAAATATAAAAATTTCCGATAAGCTTTGACCAGCAACAGATGTAAATTTGTTCTCATATTTATTAGCAGCCTTGAATAAATATGAAAACAGCAAATAAAATACAAACGCCGCCACCAAAAATACGAAAACAACTATAAAGAGATGCCCATTCATTTAAAAGCTGCCACTATCAAAGATACTCATGTCAACTTCAATTCCACGTGCACGCAAACTTTCATAAAATTCTGGAACAACACCGGTTGACATAAAGTGGCCAGTCACTTTTCCATTAAAATCGTACCCTGTTTGTTTAAATTTAAAAATTTCAGCCAATTGAACAACATCACCTTCGATACCGGTAACTTCAGCAATGCTTGTTACTTTCCTGCTACCACAAGCAAAACGTGTTTGCTGGACAATAATATTGACTGCCGATGATATCTGTTCACGAATTGCTCTGACGGGCAAATCCATTCCCGACATCAATACCAGTACTTCAACACGAGAAATGCAATCGCGAGGAGAATTGGCATGTATTGTAGTTAGGGATCCATCATGTCCCGTATTCATTGCTTGGAGCATGTCCAGAGCCTCACCACTCCGACATTCCCCAACTACTATTCGGTCAGGTCTCATACGTAAACAGTTTTTCACTAAATCCCTAATGGTAACCTCACCCTTTCCTTCCTGATTTACAGGTCTTGCCTCCAACGAAACAAGATTGGGTTGATATAACCGAAGCTCCGCCGCATCCTCTACAGTAACAATTCTTTCATCCGAAGGAATAAAATTGGATAATACGTTTAGCAAAGTAGTTTTACCTGAGCCAGTTCCACCTGATATCACTAAGTTCTGCTTTCTAACAATTGCCGTTTTTAAAAAATGAACCATTGGCTCACTAATTGAATCGAACCTTACGAGATCTTCAGATCCCAATCTATTCTTCATAAATTTTCGAATAGTAATTGAAGGGCCTTTCAGTGCTAACGGCGGTATAACAGCATTAACTCGGGAACCATCTTTCAGACGTCCATCCACCATCGGAGAACTTTCATCAATTCGACGACCGAGGGGCGATACAATGCGCTCAATCGCACTTAATACGGCTTTGTCATCCGTAAAGGTGATATCTGATTTTCTAAGCTTCCCTGACTTTTCAAAAAATATTTCATTGCTGGCATTCACCATTATTTCACTGACGCTTTCATCATCTAGTAGATCCTCCAATGGTCCTAAACCAACGGCCTCCGCCAATACCTGCTTGGCTACAATTCCCTTGTCTAAAATATCCGGTAAATCGGTGTAATTATTCAGAATCTCTTTAATAGCATCTGCCGTAAATGAACGAAGCTCCTGGTCGGACATCGAACCAACATTAACCCTACGAAGATCCATTACCGAGAGTAAAGATTTATGCACTCTGCTCCGACACTCTTCGCTCAATCTCTTTTTATATTCGCTAGTTTCGTTACTTTCATCGGATGAAGAAAAATCATCATCCATGGCTTGCTTAATAATTGAGGCATCCGGCATATCAGCTGAGAATTGATTAAGCTGTGGATTTTGTATCGCATGAGATATATCCGAAATCACCCGGGTAATTGATATCTGATAATCTCCAATCTCAATCAAATCGTTTTCATTCAATCTAGTTGGTTCGGCAATTCTTATTTTATTGATCAAAACTCTGCCATTACTTTTGGGGGCGATAAAAACTTTATCTCCAGTTGTATTAATTTCAGCATGAAGCCTATCAACTCGCCATCCATGAAGATTGATTACACAATTTTCTGATTTGCCAATAGTTAAAGGTTCAACTCCCCAATCAAAGCTATTGAGCACTGTTCCAGACTTGGTCGCTACTGAAAATCGAGGCATATATCTTTACTCCATCAATGCGTTATGAATTTTTGTTTTCTCATAACGTTTGGCAAATTCGTCGCTTATGTCAAGCAATGCTCGATTCTTCAGGCCTTTTGCATCGATAACTATTGGAGTTACGCTAATAATAAGCTCGCGAGAGCCAACTCGATCGCCTGTTTTTGTAAATAACTTTTTAATTCCAGGTATGTCCCCAAGTAGCGGAACTTTACTCTCATTATTACTAATCTCTGAATATGCCAAACCAGATATGACTAAAGTATCACCGCTTAACAGATTGATACGGGTTTCAGTATTTCTTGTTGTTAACCCTGGAACATCAAGGACTTCATTTGCAAAATCAATCGAACTGACCTCGGTGTAAACTGCAGTATCAATCACACCCTCATTGTCTATGGTCGGAGTAACATTCAAGCGTACTCCATACTCTTTAAAAGAAACTGTCATCTGTCCGTTTACATCTCTGTAGGGAATAGGAAATTCACCGCCAGAATGAAAGTCAGCAGTCTCACCACTTTTTACACTTAACTTCGGTGTAGCCAAAATGCTAGCGTCGCCATTCTCTACTAATAAATTGATTCTTGATGTGAATGCAGAAGTGAATCCACCATATGAATAGAAACTTGAATCATTTGATGGCCAACCCTCGATAAAATTATCGAGTAGATCCCCAGAATTGGGGTCATCCAAATAGCCACCGCCAGTAATACTGGGATCAAATGCTTTGTGAACAGCAAATACAGGACCGTTAATAACTTTTTGCCAATCAATACCCAATTCTTTCGCTGCAGATGAGTTCACCTCTATAATTCTTACATCCAGTCTGACTAAAGGAGCTTTATCGAATTGCCTTAGCTTTGCGATGTTCAAAGACCCCGGGAAAAACCCGATTACAGCGGCGGCGGTTGCTTCATCACTTTTATTAATTAATCCGGAAAATACTAATCTATTATCAATTTCCTGAACCTTAAGACCTGGAATTGAGGTAATCAGTTTTTGAGCACTTCTCAATTGAGTAGATATACTGACTGCAATTACTCTAACTGATAGTTTTTGTTGCCGTTCACCCTTCATCCATATATGAACGTCCGACACACCCTGCTCCCCCGCTGTAAGCAGTAGCTCACCGTTTTCAAGCGGTCGATACTGAATAACCTTATCGTTTCCAACAGCAATTCGCTCAATGTCTTTCGCCGGAAAAATATAAACATCCCCCGTATGCAAGGTAATGAACTTTTCAGCACCAGCCCAAGCAAGGGAATTTGAGATCATTAACGCCAGTATAAAAATAATACTTTTTTTCATTGTTATTTCCCAAAAAAACCATCTAAATAATTAAAGATCTACTTGGAGCTTTCACTATATTTAACAAATTTTCTATCTTTTAATTTTTGCTCAGATTCTGAATTAGCGTTTAAAAGAGTTAGCGTTTCTATAAGCACACCATCTTTGGATTTCCCCGCAGAAAAAACGCTAATGCCAGACGTCCCTACATCCATTCCATTCTTGGCTGCATATTTAGGACGAGTGCTATCATCCGAACGCTTCAACGCATATACAAAGATTCCCTTTTCTTTCGAAAGCAAAACCTTCGCATAGTCTTCTGTTTTCACACCTATAGTTACAGATGCATAACCGTCATACCCTTGTCCGACATAATCGGCAACCGTAGCGGTACCTGTCGCAAGAGCCTGTACATTTTCAAGCACCACATTAACTTCTGTTTCTTTATTTGCACCCTCCTTTAATAGCAGAAGGTCAAAAAAATCCCCTGGAACAAGCATATTTTCATTTGAATCCAGAGCACTCACTTTTAAACTTATTGCCCTCTCACCGGGCTTTAATAGCTCAGAGAATTTTTCAACTGCGCTCAAGCCTTGTAGCTGAGATCTAACAATTGTTTTTCCTTGGGTGATCGGGCTTTTAACTGTCATACCTACAACGTTATCAAAATCATCTGAAGTAAGAGCTCCGTCCGGGACATATTCCGCCGGTACTGGCCTGAGGGATACTGTGGCCGTTGATATAAGATCACCAACTTCCATATTCGCATTCGGCACCAATATCTGTCTGTAATTATTCTTTTCTTCGATTGCAGCGACAATTTCCTTTTCTTTATGGTCCATATATTTACTGACGCTATATGCTGCCAATATAGATAGAATCACAGCAACGGCCAATAAAATAATATTTCTATACTTTTGCATTCACTAAACTCATTATTCTTTAGATTGGAATAGATAAAGCATATAAAAATGCTTGATAGCTTCTTTTAAAGGCTTCGTACAAATACTCAACAAGACTTACCCCTTCAAAGGGAACATAAAACATGGCAAACATTAAAACAGCAACGCCTACGATATATTCCACCATGGCAGAACCTGAACCTTTCCGATAATTCATCTAAACTCCACTATTCTCGCGTCTCAACAGCAACTATATTTACCTTGTCATTTTCCGGTGAGATTGAAACATTCATTTCCCTACTTGCACGAACAAACATTAAAGCAATGCCTCGATTATCAGGCTGCAATTGTTCTGTTTGCTCAAACCATCCTTTGCGTTTCATCGTAGACCTGTAAAAACTCACCACTGATTTATAAGGTGCGTCAGATGTAGCCACGATAGTTCTGGATTTTTTCTGTCCATCTACAGCCTCTATGTCATTGATAAACTCCGTCCCAACCATAGCAGGGAAATCCTTTCCTAACTCAAATGCAGAACTTACCTCTCTCAACAACCTGCTAACAGCAAAATTACCTTTTACACTTTGACCTGATTCTGCTTTTTTAAGTTGAACGGTAATCATAAATTCACGATCTACTCGACTAATGACACAGCCCCCCTCTGCTTCTGTAATTTGAAACCCCGGTGCTCCGGGATTCAAACCTTCAGCTGGTAACTGCCAGTTACGTTGATAAAACTCCTTCACATTTTCGTATTCTGCTATGGCAGTAAATTCCCATATTTTCATAGGAACACCATTAAACTTCATTGTTTCAGCAATTACCTTTACATATGCATCATCAGGAAATAGCTCCCTAGGCCAATCCATATCTTTAGCCGATACGAGAGGGGCATTAACTAATAACACCAACAGTAGAAATATTTTATTAATCGCACTCACCATCAGCCCCTACCAAGCGTTGACATGGCACTCTATCTTCTTCAACTATTCCCGGTTCCAAACGGCTAACCTCTGGATGAAAAAAACCGATAGTAGCTCTGAACGCCTCAAATGTAGGTGTGTTCAGTGCCTCTGTAAGCAACGTTTTCTTTACTCTATCATCTACAAATTCAGGATTAGGGGCCGCCCAGGATTCCGCCAAAATTGCAGCCTTACCGTTAAACTCCAAATCTTTTCCGCCGCCCAAAGCATCAGAAAGCTCTTTTTTCAGAATACGAGGGATTGCAATGGCGTGTTTCAGATCAACCTCATAAACACCTTTTTCATTTAAACCAATCTTATCCACGGCCTCATTTACTTTTTCAGAAAGACCTCCAGCCGGCTTATGATCATCGATAGTTAAATGAGCCAACTCACCACCAGAGTAGGTTTTTAACAGCGCCGTTCTAACCTCTTCATTCCATATATATAAATTTGCGTCCAGTTCTGGCTTTGATAAAGAAGCACTCTTATCGGTTACTGAATTTATTGGCAAAGATGATTTACCATAAACTCTTACAGCGATTTCATTGTTAATTTCGGCGGTAGACTTTGAAACATAATTAGAACTTGAACCCTCTCTCCACACCGTTCGCTCCCATACTGCATATCGTGTTGCTTCGTGTGTTTTATGCTTCAAGTCACCCAGCTTTGCCAAATAATTAAGTCCAAGAAAAATTGGCACCAATACGAATACTGTTGCAACAATAAATGAAGCCATTCCCTGACCAGATTGTTTATACAAATTTTTCATATTTTCAGACTCTTAACCTTCAAAGCCATTTCATTCATTATCAAATATTAATTAGTATTTCTTTGAAATAGCTTGAAGCTTAATTTTTTCTGTATCAGATACTTTTTCCAATTTTGCTCGCCAATATGGATTGTACGCATTTGCATACTCCCTTATGCTGGATGGCCTGGACACATTTGGTGCATCATTTCGACGGAAAAAATAGGATGTTGCAGCCGCGAAGGAAGCAATATTGCCACCTTCCAATCCACCATATTTTTCAATGTCGAGAGAGCCTGTATTGACACCAATTTCTTTAGTCGTCTTTAACTTCTCTTCAGATTTGGAAAGAACCAATTTTATTCCTGGACCTTTGGTTAGCAATCCATCTACAGCAAGATCATAAAAAGCTCTTAACCCGAGATAATTACCAACTTCACTAGCATCAGAGTATTCGCTTGAGGCAGTTCTTGATGCTGTTCTGTTTCGATCCCAACTATTTCTGTAATTGATTGCACTACGATGCTCGTCAAATTCGATGTCTTCTTCAGAACGGGCGTTCTTCGCGGCTCCCCATCCAATCGGAGATATTTCACGCCAACTTCGCCAACCACAACCACTAAAGCTGCACCGCCAATTGCGCGTATGTACTGATAAGGTATCCATAGCAACCCAACTTCCGTATTGTGCGTTCGATTCCTCTCCCACAAGTGAGGTTCCGCCTCCCCTACGCAACTCTGCTTTAAATACAAGAAGATCTACTGCAGGTATGCCGGGAATATCATCATCGCGCCGCTGAACGAAACCATCCACGGAACTCATGGTAATAGCGCGAAAATTATCCATCCGAGCCTTATTACGATTATACTTTTTTGTACCGCCCGACCTTTTTCTGACGACTTCAGGATCAAAACGGCTAGTAAAACTATTGTGCTTACTGACAAACTCACCCATTAAATAAACATCGCCCAGTGAAATTGAAGTATCAACATCAGGATCATTTTTATTAACAATATCTTTAAGAGTTTCATCAGCAACCACTAAAGTCGCAGCATGCATAAGATGTTGCGACTCGCCCAAAAGGGTGATGACAACATCCAATCCAGTAGCCATCGCTTGCATTGCTGGCTCAAGCACTTCTTTAACACCGGCAACCGCCTCGCTAATTGCTGACGTAATAGCGCCAACAACAGGAATCCAACTTGTGACAGTCGCAATATTTTCAGTAGTAATATCGAGAAATCTAATCCATGACACAACACTAACAGCCTGTGCAATAGCAACCTGATTAGCTACCATCGCCCGATTTGTGTAGGCTTTGAAATTAAGGTCTTTAGCTTCCACCATTGCAACGCTATAAGCAGCAGCATCAACGGTATTCTGAAGGCGGGTTTTTTCGTTGACGATTTGGAAGGAATTAAACGCGTAAGCCACGGCCAGTGATATAACACCAATAAAGGCTACCAAATAAACAATCGCTTGACCTTTTTGATATTTTTTAAAAATCATGTATTAACCATCCGTAGCGCACATAAAATTCACCACTAAACGGGGAATTTTTTAGTGGTGAATAAATTTATAAAAAATGGAATTATTTAGACGTTGTAGTGTTTCCACCGTTGTAAGAACCCAAATTCTTCTCTTCCCCTTCTTTTTCTGCTGCATCAGCGGCATTTCCAGCTTCTTTTATCGCGTCGCCACCGTCTTTGCCACCGAGCTCCATAGCCATACCGCCCATTTGATTCCGCGCAGTTTCACCAAAAAATTTGAAAACGCCAATTGCTGCAATAGCAATCAACGCAACAATGATGATGTATTCAGTCATACCCTGACCGAGTACTCTTTTTTTAAAAGATAAACTTTTCATAAAAACTCCTATGTAAAATTGCTTCCTCACCTACAGGTATTAGGAAGAGATGAGTTACTCTATATTGAAGGCAGTAAATTATTACGGGCAGGCAAATCTTGAGAAGGGAAGTTTCATTCGACTCCTTTCGAATTGCAGCGAAGACAATTATCCATACAAAAGTTTTCATTTCATTACTTTATTTATAACTTTTACTTATTTTGTATACGGCGTCTCAATTAACTTCAATTGACAAGGTTGTCAATTGAAGTTAGAACAAAGGGTGTATTCGTTTTTTATATTTAAAAACCTTTACCTTTTTATTGAGAGAATAATGCAGCATTTATTTTTCACAATTATTAGATTATTTGAGGCTAAATATTTATGACTTGGGCACCGCACGTAACCGTCGCGACCATTATTGAGCGCGACAACCGTTTTTTGATGGTTTATGAAGAAGCCGATGGAAAAAAAGTTTACAACCAGCCTGCTGGTCATTTAGACCCTAACGAAACATTGAAAGATGCTGCCGTGCGCGAAACACTGGAAGAAACCGGTTGGACTGTATCCTTGACCGGAGTTGTTGGCGTTAACCTCTATACCGCACCGAGTAATGGCATCACCTATTTGCGCACCACTTTTATCGCTGAAGCGCTGAGTCATGACCAAACGCGCAAACTGGATACCGGGATTATTGAAGCAGTTTGGCTGACCTATGACGAGCTGGTCGCCCGCAAAGACCAATTGCGCAGTCCTATGACATTGCAAATCATCGAAGAATACCGCGCCGGACGCCGCTTTCCGCTCAATGTTGTGGGCGATACTGCTGGCTAAGGTGGCAGTGATGGGCTGGGGCGGGTAAAATGCCCGCCTTTCCCTTTTCCCAGCAGTTGTTCCTTATGTCAGATGCTATTCCCGCCCCCGCCCCCGCCTCAGGTATAGGCTCGGGCCCAAAAGTGATCGTTGGAATGTCCGGCGGTGTTGATTCCTCAGTTTCTGCCCTCTTGCTCAAACAGCAGGGTTATCAGGTCGAAGGCCTGTTTATGAAGAACTGGGATGAAGACGACGGCACTGAATACTGCACTGCCAAGGCCGATTTGGCCGATGCTGAAATGGTCTGCGAGCGCATTGGTATCAAACTACATACCGCCAACTTCGCCTCCGAATACTGGGATAACGTCTTCGAGCACTTCCTTGAGGAGTACAAAGCCGGACGCACACCAAATCCGGACATCCTCTGCAATCGCGAAATCAAATTCAAAGTATTCATGGAGTACGCGCGTATGCTGGGCGGCGAATTGATCGCTACCGGCCATTATGTGCGCCGCGCCGACCGCGATGGTCACGCACATCTATTAAAGGGGCTAGATCCAAACAAAGACCAAAGCTACTTCTTACATGCGGTCGGCGAAGCTGAATTTGCGAAATCCCTGTTTCCTGTGGGCGAGCTGGAAAAGCCCGAGGTGCGCCGGATTGCGGAAGAACACGGTCTGATCACTCACAACAAGAAGGACAGCACCGGAATTTGTTTTATCGGTGAGCGCCGCTTTAAAGACTTCCTGCAACAATACCTGCCCGCTCAACCGGGCCAGATCCAAACCCCCGATGGCAAGGTGATCGGCGAGCACATGGGCCTTATGTATCACACCATCGGCCAACGCCAGGGGTTGGGAATTGGCGGTGTAAAAGGTGCCAATGAAGAACCCTGGTTTGTTGTGCAAAAAGACTTAATCCGCAATGTGCTGGTAGTAGTACAGGGTACTGATCACCCTCTTCTTTACACCAATCATCTAATCGCCCAACAGGCCCATTGGATTAACGGCACTCCGCCCTCATCTACCTTTACCTGTACCGCCAAAACCCGCTATCGCCAACCCGACCAGGTGTGCACGGTAAATGTGCTGGCTGACGGTATTCTGGACGTGAGCTTCGCTGAACCACAACGCGCAGTGACGCCCGGCCAGTCAGTGGTGTTTTATAGTGATGATGTCTGTCTCGGTGGCGCGGTTATCGAATCCACCGACAACCGTTAATCCGTTGATAAGCCCTATTTCAAGTAGCTGAGAGATTTCGCGTGAGCAAAAACTGGCAAGATATTACCGTCGCCCTTGCAGGCGTATTTCAAGCGGCCGCGATGGTCGAACAGGTTGCAAAAACCGGCCATGTCCCGCCCGATGCTTATAAATGCAGCATAGAAAGCATGCTCGACCTGAGCCCGGAAAGCACGCTGGCGGTCTACGGCGGCAATTTGGAGAACTTGCGGACCGGCCTGGAAGTAATGCGCGAGTTGTTACGCCCTAACTCCCAAAAACATCGCGATGCACTGCGCTATGGTTTGGGTGTTTTGCATTTACAGAAAAAACTGGCAGGCCGCCGCGATATGCTCGGCGTAATCGGCAGCCGTCTGGAACAAGTCGCGCAGCAGGCGCAACACTTTTCATCCACGCACGAAAACGTCATCGCCAACCTTGGCACCCTGTATAGCGAAACACTCAGCACTTTCCGTTTTCGCATTCAAGTAAACGGCGACTACAATTACCTGCAGCAACAGCGCATCGCCAACCAGATCCGCGCCCTGCTGCTCGCATCGGTTCGCTCAGCCATCCTGTGGCGCCAAGTCGGCGGCAACCGCTTACAGCTATTGTTTTATCGCAAACACATTGCAGAACAAGTCGATAATTTATTACGCCGCATCTAACTGATTGGCGGTTTGACTCGCACAGAATTCGTATTTTATTTTTTAATCTTTAATCGAGAACCACAATGGATAACACCTTTAACACCCTATCCGCTCTTAATGCTGTTTCGCCAGTTGATGGTCGTTACGGCAGCAAAACAATTGCACTGCGCAGCATCTTCAGCGAATTTGGCTTGATCCGTTTTCGCGTAGAAGTTGAAGTGCGCTGGCTGCAGCAACTGAGCCGTCACGCGGGCGTACCTGAAGTACCTGCATTCAGCGCAGCAACTAACAAAGTGCTCGATGACATAGTGACCAGCTTTAATGAAGCTGATGCACAAGCCATCAAAAATATCGAGCGCACTACCAACCACGATGTTAAAGCGGTTGAGTATTTCCTCAAAAATAAATTTACTGGCAATGCCGAACTCGAAGCGGTATTGGAGTTTGTACACTTCGCTTGTACCTCAGAAGATATTAACAACCTTTCACACGCACTTATGTTGCGTGAAGGCCGCAAAGTTTTCCTGAAAGATGCAGAAGCCATTGTCGATGGCATTGCCAAGCTCGCACACGATTACGCGGAAGACTCCATGCTCTCGCGCACCCACGGCCAAACCGCATCGCCTACCACTGTAGGTAAAGAAATGGCTAACGTAGCGGCACGCTTGCGTCGCCAATTAAAAGCCGTTAAAGAAGTTGAATTGCTCGGTAAAATCAACGGCGCCGTAGGTAACTACAACGCACACTTATCTGCTTATCCCGATGTCGATTGGCAAACCAACGCTAAAGAATTTGTTGGAAGCCTGGGCCTGAGCTGGAACCCCTACACCACCCAAATTGAACCGCACGATTACATCGCCGAATTGTTTGATGCAATCGCACGCTTCAACACCATCGTGATCGATTTTGACCGCGACATTTGGGGTTACATCTCCCTGGGCTACTTCAAACAAAAAACTATTGCGGGCGAAGTAGGTTCATCCACCATGCCGCACAAAGTTAACCCGATTGATTTTGAAAACTCGGAAGGCAACCTCGGTATCGCCAACGCTATTTTCACTCACCTCGCACAAAAACTGCCGATCTCTCGCTGGCAGCGCGACCTGACCGACTCAACCGTATTGCGCAACATGGGCGTTGGTTTTGGTTACGGCATGATTGCTTATGCATCAACCCTGAAAGGCATGGGCAAATTGGAAATCAACCGCGCGCGCCTTGCAGAAGATTTGAATAACTCATGGGAAGTATTGGCCGAGCCAATCCAAACCATTATGCGCCGCTACAACGTTGCTGAACCCTACGAGAAACTAAAAGCGCTGACCCGCGGCCAAACCATCAACCGCGAAGTGTTAGCTGCATTCGTAGAGACATTGGATATCCCAGAGCACGCCAAACAAACCATGCGCGATTTAACTCCCGCCAATTACATTGGTAATGCGGTAGATCAAGCCAAAGCGATCTAAACCGTGCAAAAATAAAAGGGCTCTTCAAGAGCCCTTTCTTATTTTGACTCCCACTTTTTCCAGGTAATAAAAATGACCGCACCACTCACTCATCTCGGCGATATGCCAATCGAAGAATTTCTGCGCGATTACTGGCAGAAAAAACCATTGCTTATTCGCAATGCATTTCCCGGTTTTGAATCGCCACTGTCACCCGACGAACTGGCCGGCTTGGCATTAGAGGAGGAAGTTGAGTCGCGCATTGTGTTAGAGAAAGGTGCAACTCCTTGGGAATTGCGCAATGGCCCATTTGACGAGAAAACATTTGAAAAGCTGCCAGAAACCCACTGGACGTTGTTAGTACAAGCGGCTGACCAATTTGTACCGGAAGTAAACCAAATGCTGGATGCATTTCGTTTTATTCCCAATTGGCGCCTCGACGATATCATGATCAGCTACGCACCGGATCAAGGTGGTGTCGGCCCACACTTTGATTATTACGATGTTTTTTTGCTGCAAGGTTTGGGTAAGCGCCATTGGAAACTAGGCCAAATGTGCGACAACAATTCGCCGCGCGTTGAAGGCACTCGCTTGAAAATCCTGAGCGAATTTCACACCACAGATGAGTGGGTAGTTGAACCCGGCGATATGCTGTATATCCCACCGGGAATCGCTCACTGGGGTAATGCCCAAGGCGATGATTGTATGACCTACTCGATTGGTTTCCGTGCACCGAGCCACGCCGATATCATTTCGGAAGTCGGGCAAGAAGTCGCACTGTCGGTAGTCGACGATTTGCGCTTTAGCGATCCAGATTTAAAACTGCAAAACAATCCCGGCGAAATTGGTGTTGAGGCAATCGCGCAAGTGCAGAAAATTTTGCAGCAACACTTAACACCTGAAAATATTGCCCGTTGGTTCGGCAAGTTTATGACGGAGCGTAAATATCTCGACCATAGCGAAGAAGAGCCACTCGATATAGATGCAGACGAATGGCAATCAGCGCTGGCCGATGGCGAATTGCTTTGGCGTCACCCTTCCGCACGCCTTGCCTTTCATAGCGATGCAAACGGCACCTTATTGTTTGCTGATGGCGAAGCTATTTGCTGCTCGCGTGAATTGGCAGAATTAGTCTGTAAAGAAGTTGAGATCAGTTGGCGTGAACTGAAAGGATTGGTGCAAGAGCCACACAACCGCGCCGCGATAACGCAACTAATAAATCAGGAAACATTATTAGTCGATGAGTAAAAGAATGCTTCATACAATCCATCACGCTAACTGGCAAGATCACCAAGCTGATTTGATAAAAATCCGCGCCGAAGTGTTCATGCTGGAACAAGATGTTTCTGCAGCCGATGAATGGGATGGATTGGATGAGCAAGCACTGCATTTTTTGGTGTTATCACCCACTAATGACGCTTTGGGTTGTGCACGCATGTTGCACGAAGTCATCAATGGCAAGCCCTTCTGCCATGTCGGCCGCGTTGCTATCCTCAAGCCATTTCGCGGTTTGGGTCTGGGGCATGAACTGATAGCATTTATTATCAAACATTGCAAAAAAGCCGCGCCAGAGAGCGGAATCTATTTACATGCACAAACTGACCGTCGCAGTTTCTACGAAGCTTTAGGATTTGTCGCTGAAGGCGAGGTATTTATGGATGCTGGCATTCCGCATATTAGTATGACGTTGATGCAAAAGGAGACCTAGAATGGCTGAACAATCATCTGTGAGCAGTGACCTATGGCTGCTTGATGGCGTCACTGATTTTCGCACCTACAGCGAACAACTGGTTGTACAAAGTCGACGTTCAATTGCGATACTCACCCGCGATCTTGATGCGCTTTTATATGCAACGCCAGAATTCGTCCAACACCTCTCAGACTTTGTGCGCAGCAGCCGCAATGCACAAGTGCAAATTCTCATCAAAAATACCAAACCTGCAATTGAGAGCGGACATACACTGGTTCGTCTTGCACAACGACTCTCCTCTAAAATTCTTGTCCGTAAAATGACGGTTGAACCCAACAATAAAGATATGGGCTACATACTGGGGGACACAGACAAGCTACTTTATAAAAATGATGATGCCGTTCATCGTGGTTTTTTTAACGGCGCAGCGGCAAGTGAAATCAAGTCCTTACGTGAGGAATTTAATTACCTCTGGCAATACGGCGAACTTGAGCCGGAGTTTCAGTTGTTGCATATCTAAAGTCGACAACCCCAACCAAAACGCTTACCAAGCAGCACAACACGTAAAAAAAGCGGTTTTTACCGGAAAAGACGCGTGTTTTTTGTTGCTGATTACTTTTTTATCCTATATATATAGCGTCAATCCGCGTTTAGGGCTGTTTGAGCCTATAAATGCAGGGCTTTTGTTATTAAAGTTGTACGGGTTTTGTCAGGATCAACCAGACTCTGCAATTCACGCTGGTACTTAGATTATTAGTACTGAGGTTATCGCTACACGAGCGTCTTTGTTCAAAAGATAAACATACACACTCTTCATCAATATATAAAAGGAAATCAATATGGCCGCTGCCAAGAAACCTGCTGCTCCAAAAGCTGCTCCTGCTAAAAAAGCACCTGCTGCTAAAGCTGCCCCTAAAGCCGCACCAAAAGCTGCTGCTAAAAAAGCGCCAGCTCCAAAAGCCGCTGCTAAAAAGGCACCTGTTGCTAAAGCTGCTCCAGCAGTTGTTAAAGCAATTACCGAACGTCAAAACAAAACCCAAATGCTGCAACAAATTGCTGATGCAACCGAGCTGAGCAAAAAGCAAGTTCAAGCAGTATTGGACGAATTGACCAACGTAATCGAAGGCCATATCAAGAAGAAAGGCATCGGCGAATTCGTATTGCCTGGTCTGCTGAAAATCACCACCGTGAAAAAGCCAGCGACCAAAGCGCGCAAAGGTATCAATCCTTTCACTAAAGAAGAAGTTACCTTCAAAGCTAAACCAGCGAGCACTTCAGTAAAAGTACGTCCGCTGAAAAAACTGAAAGAATTCGCAGTGTAAGTTGCGATTTACTTTTCCATAAAAAAACCCCGCTCTGCGGGGTTTTTTTATTGCTGGCTCAGTTATTTACAGAACGCGAAACCCTTCACCAACCAATGCATTTTGCAAGCGCTTGATGCGCTCGGCAAACTCATCAGCACCATATTCTTTACCTGGCAACTTACCCCATATTGGCTGAGGCCAAGCGGGATCATCAGTAAAGCGCGCAATGTGATGGACATGCAGCTGGCGCACCACGTTGCCAAGTGCCGCCACGTTCATTTTGTCCGCATCAAACACACTGGTCATGACTTCCGACAGGCGGCAAGACTCACGAATTAATTGCAGCTGCTCCTCTTCGCTCAGATGGTGGATTTCAAATATATCCTCCCGCTTGGGCACCAAAATGCACCAGGGATAATTAGCATCCCGACTCAACAGTAGAAGAGACAAATCGAATTCACCGATAACGATGGAATCCTGCGCAAGACGAGGGTGAAGTTCAAACATAGTTGCCTTCCTTTTATTTAACAGGCTTTTATTCAACAAACTTTTATTTAGCAAGATGGGCGTCGGACCACCCGAGGCGCTATACCAATATCGCCAACCGCCGTAGAATAAGCGGCTTTGAAACCCATTATAGCCACCAAGAAGTCATAACTATGCGTTCCAGTCGATTTTTAATTGCCACTCTTAAAGAAACACCTTCCGATGCGGAAGTGATCAGCCATCAGCTGATGCTCCGTGCGGGCATGATCCGCAAAATGGCTTCTGGCCTTTACAACTGGCTGCCGCTGGGTTTACGCGTCCTGCGCAAAGTTGAAAAGATTGTACGTGAAGAGATGAACAAATCCGGCGCAATGGAAGTATTGATGCCGGTAGTACAACCTGCCGAGTTGTGGGAAGAGTCTGGCCGCTGGCAACAATATGGCCCGGAATTACTGCGCATGAATGATCGCCACGACCGCCCTTTCTGCCTCGGCCCAACCCACGAGGAAGTCATTACCGATTTGATTCGCAATGAGATCAGAAGTTACAAACAATTACCGGCGAATTTTTATCAGATCCAAACCAAATTCCGCGATGAGATACGTCCACGTTTCGGCGTAATGCGCTCGCGCGAATTTATTATGAAGGACGCCTACTCCTTCCATACCAGCACCGAATCTCTGCAAGAGACCTATGACGTAATGCATGCAACCTACTGCAGCATTTTCACTCGTTTGGGCTTGCAGTTCCGTCCGGTATTGGCCGATACCGGCTCGATTGGCGGTGCCTTCTCCCACGAGTTCCACGTACTAGCCGAGAGCGGCGAAGATGATATCGCCTTCAGCAGCGCCAGCGATTACGCCGCTAACATCGAAAAAGCAGAAGCTCTGCCGCCATCAACACCGCGCGCTGCAGCGCAGCACGTTATGCAGGAAGTAGCGACCCCCGGCAAACACAGTATCGATGAGGTTAGCGAGTTCCTGAAAGTTAGCCCACAGCAAACTGTAAAAACCCTGATTGTGCTGGGTCAAGTACGTGAAGACAAAACCCAGCCATTGGTGGCACTGGTGTTGCGTGGTGACCATGAGCTGAATGAGATCAAAGCCGAGAAATTAACCGGTATTGCATCACCTCTGACACTTGCTCCTGAGGCACGGATCAAAGCAGAACTGGGCGTTGGTATTGGTTCAATCGGCCCCGTCGGCTTGAAGATTGCCGTGATTGTCGATCACTCGGCAGCGCATCTTTCCGATTTTGTCTGTGGCGCGAATAAAGATGGCTTCCACCTGACCGGTGTAAATTGGGACCGCGATGCAGCAGCTCCTTTGGTAGCCGATATTCGCAATGTAGTGAGCGGCGACCCAAGCCCTTGCGGTAACGGCACCCTGGAAATCAAACGCGGTATTGAGGTTGGCCATATTTTCCAACTGGGCACCAAGTATTCCGAAGCCATGAAAGCCAAAGTGCTGGATGTAAATGGCAAAGAGCAAACCATGATTATGGGTTGTTACGGAATTGGTGTAACCCGTGTGGTTGCGTCAGCAATTGAGCAGAACTTTGATGACAACGGCATTATCTGGGCTGATTCAATCGCACCCTTCCACATTGCCATTGTGCCGATCAACATGAATAAATCTCCTGCTGTAGCAGCCAAGTGCGAAGAGCTGTATGCACAGTTGCAAGAAGCCGGTTTTGACGTGTTGTTTATGGATGAGGATAAAGCGCGCTTGGGCACCATGCTGGCCGATACCGATCTGATGGGCATTCCGCATCGCATCGTTGTTGGCGACCGTGGATTGGAAGCTGGCAGCATTGAATACAAAGGCCGTCGCGATGCTGAAAAGCAGGAAATCCCGGTAACCGATATTGTAAATTTCCTCAAAGCCAACGTTAAAGCCTAACCAATCCTATTGCGGCTCTCGGATATACGCGAGAGCCGCAACTCGCCCTCCTCGCTATTCTCTGTATAACTCTCTTTCTGTACTGTTATCGACCATCCCCGCAGTCTGGCTCAATGAAATTTTGCACGACAAAATAAAAGTCGAGCTGCATTCTTTATTGATGTTCCGTCTCTCGCTCGCTAAAACTGGAATGAGTTCTAGTTCTATGCTGGAAACACACGCAAACTTAAGATCAAAACTAATCGCTGTAAAAAAGAATTATTTCCGCACCGAGTTCACATAAAACCCTGATTTTTCGTTCCACTTCATAAAGTGGCAAGTGTTTAAAAAAATCGTACCTGCTCGTAAAAATTCCCACTTTATTTATTAACTGGCACCTTTTAAAAGCTGTGATGCAGGTTACAACGGCTGTTTTTCAATGAATGTTAAGTTTGCACCACTGCCCAGTGTGATTTTGCATTTCACGCAGGCATTGGGTCAATTTCTCCGATCAATGGGCGATCGGGAAATTGAATTCACTTCGCATTGATCGCACTCATCACATAATAATTGAGAGGAAATGCAATGAACTTTGATCGCGCCAACTTTACCCAATTCAAAAAATCTGCCAGAAAATTCTTACTGGTAGGCCTAACCAGCTGTGCACTTACCAACGTTGCGCAAGCGGCAACTGTAGACCTGTTGATACTCTACGATAACTACACTAAAAACTATTTCCAGGGCGACCCGCAAACGGCAATGAACAGCTGGGTTAACCAAATGAATGCAGCCTATGCCGACAGCCAGATTGATGTGCAATTGCGTTTGGTAGGTGTACGCGAAATGGAGCAAGCCGGTGCCGATATGGGCGCAGTGCTGGGCAACCTGCGTTTGAATAACGCTGCGATTGCTTTGCGTGATCAACTGGGCGCTGACTTTGTATCGCAGCTTCACCAAAAAGGCGCTTGTGGCGTTGGCTATGTCGCCGTTGATAAAAACTGGACCTGGAACGTCACCGCACCAAACTGCGGCCCAATCGTGATGGCGCATGAACTGGGTCACAACATGGGCCTGAACCATTCACGTAAACAAGGTGACACATCCGGTGCACGTTTCCGTTATGGCGTTGGCTACGGTGTGCAAAACGTGTTTGTGGATATCATGGCTTATGAAGGTGTGTTTAACACCACCCGTGTAAACCGATTCTCTAACCCAAATCTCACTTGCCGCGGTCTGCCGTGCGGTATTCCTGTAGGTCAAGGTGAAGAAGCTTACGGTGCACTCGCCATCCACAATGTGCGCGATGAAATCGCAGGCTTCCGTCCAACGGCCGGTGCGTCTGGCCCTGTTAAAGTTGCACAGCATTGCGACTACGGTGGCTATAACGTAGGTCTCGGCGTTGGCAGCTACAACTTGAGCCAATTGCAATCACGCGGAATTGTTAACGATGATATTTCGTCATTGCGTGTGCAAGCAGGTTACAGCGTGACGCTTTATCAAAATGATAATTTCACCGGCAACTCAATCACTAAAACGGCTGACGACAACTGCTTGGTTAACGAAGGTTTTAACGATACGGCCAGTTCGATTGTTGTATCCACTACCAGCAGCGGTTTTAACACTCTGATCCAGGCAGAAAATTATTTCGCCAATAACGGTGTACAAACTGAAGCTACTACCGATACCGGCGGCGGCTTGAACGTCGGCTGGATTGAGACGAATGATTGGATGGCCTACAACAACATCACTATTCCAACCAGCGGGACTTACACCATTGAGTATCGCGTTGCGAGTCCAAGTGGTGGTCGCTTATCAGCTGATTTAAACGGCGGTGGAATTCTTCTTGGTGAGTTAGCGATTCCATCAACCGGCGGCTGGCAAAATTGGACTACGATCAGCCACACCGTAAATATCAGTGCTGGCACCTACAACTTCGGTGTATTTGCAAAAGCAGGTGGCTGGAACTTGAACTGGATTCGAATCAGACGTTAATTAGCTGTAGTAATCGCACGCAAGGACGCGGCGCTTTTTAATCCAAAATAATAACCAGAGATACATCCTATGCAAACTCAACGACTCTTTTGGTTGAAAGCTTTGGGGCTCAGCGGCATTGTTCTTGTTGGTGTTTATTTTTTCACGCGCCCGGCAATAGACGTTGAAACATCGCAACAACCAGTGCAAACCACAGACAATAAAAGCATCGAATCCACAACCGCAAATAACAACATGGATGCACGAGACATTACTACAACAGAATCGAAAGCTGAGGAATCAACAGATACATTCACCAGCACACCGGAATTAGATGAGCGCATTGCCACCATCAAGCAGCGCAGACCAAATCTGGATTTCTCGCCGCAAGACGTTGCCGCCGCAGTTAGTCGCACGACCAGTTGGGCACCTACCGACGAAGTTCCCCGTGAGCTACCACTGGAGCAAGAAGAGTTTTCTGACGGGCGCCAATTTATTGATCTGGATACATTAAAAATTGAAACACTGGTACCAGGCGATCAAGTGAATGTGCGCGTTGATCAAAATGGAAAAGACTATAAAGTCACCATTGATAAAGTAGAAAAACACGATTACAACAGCATTAGCTGGCACGGCCACATCCAAGGTGATGACGGGCAAAAATACAGTGTGAGCTTTACGCGCGGCGAGCAACTTACCGTTGGCGGATTGGATACTCCTGATGGGCACTACGTGTTGCAAGCTCATGGAAATAAAGGCTGGGTTGCTTCCAGTCAATTACTATTCAAAGCAGACACATCTGTAAGCGATGCCATTCATCCTGCAGATGTCGATCCTAATTATGCAAAAAATCAGGATCGACACTCACACAATCATTAATGTAAATTGCCAATTCAATATTATTGAATTGGCAAAAATTCATCTGCACTTAAAGCTCGCGGACTAATTTTCACTTTCGCAATATCACCATTAAACCAATGTATCTGGTTCATTCGCGCACCAATTGAAGTTTTCGCATTGCTGGCGATAGGTAAATAATCCACCTGCCCCACCAACTCCCGTTTGCCATTCACATAAGATACAAATTCGCGCTTTTTATAGGTAATCGCGGCATGAGCCCACTGTCCAATTGGATGCACTTTTGTAGGATCGATTAACGTAAGCTGGGATTGTTCCGATTTTATATACGCATCCAGATACCATTGTTTTTTATCGTTCAAGCGCAACTCAATGGTAAGACGACGATTGGGGTTATCCGCAGACTCTATGTGAAAAAAGCGCGGCTCCACATTATTGGGATAAGCATCAGCAGGATTAAAGATAATCTCAATAGTAAATTCCGTTGCATCGCCCAACGGATTTGCATCCACCAACAACCGATCACCGTCTCCGTCAAAACGAACTACAGATCCTATTTCCGTTTTGACTAACTGCGGCTCACCTAAAATAGTGACCGGATGACCAGCGATCTGTTGAGTGGAATTAAGCACCCACAGAGCGGATTGCGAATCAGGATTGCTAACACTACTGCACGCAAGCAGACATAACGAAAAAAAACCTAGCGCAAAAAATTTCATACCATTTTCAGCAACAGAAGTTGCCGCCTCTTTTATTATCGATGAAGCAAACAGAAAAGGTACGACCGAATGGTTGGAATTACCGATATTTTAGCTTGGCATCTTAACTGACTTAATATCTTGTCAATTTTTATAATGTAAAAAGTTACGCACCTTTATAACTACAGGGTTACTATAGGTGCGTATTGAACTTAATCATCTTCACCACTGTAGCTCGCCTGCTCTTTCGTCAGATTTCTAGCCACATCACCAGGGGAACCGGTATTACGTGCGAGTAAACTGTAGGCGACTGGCACAAGGAATAAAGTCAAAACCGTTGCCACCAACACGCCAGAAATCACTACCACACCAATCACAAATCGTGTTTCAGCACCGGCGCCAGATGAAACAACTAATGGAATCGCTCCAGCTACCGCTGTCAAACTGGTCATAAGAATTGGGCGCAAACGGGCAGATGATGCCTCCAATAACGCCTCGGTAAACTCAATTCCCCTATCGCGCAACTGGTTGGCAAACTCGACAATCAAAATACCATTTTTAGCCGCGAGCCCAATCAACATGATTAATCCGATTTGCGAATACAGATTAAAACTACTCCCCGTTATATAGAGCCCAATCATGCCTCCCAACATTGCCAGCGGCACCGTTAGCATAATCACAAAGGGATGCACGTAACTTTCGAATTGCGCAGCCAATACCAGAAAGGTAATCAGGATACCCAGCAAAAAGATAAACATGACTGAGCTGCCGGCAGTTTGGAAATCGCGCGACAAACCTTTGTAATCAACAACCGCCGTACCGGGCAAGTGTTCACGCACCAATCCGTTTAAATGATCAAGAGCTTCACCTAGAGCAAGGTCATCCGCGAGGTTAGCTTCTATAGTCAACGAACGCATGCGGTTGTATCGATTGAGTTTGCTAGCATCAGCAATCTCTTTCAGCGTTACAAGATTAGCGAGAGGAATTAATTCCCCACTGCGCCCAGAGCGCACATACATATTTTGCAAACTGGTAGTAGTGCGCTGCTCATCGCGCTCACCTTGCATAATGATGTCGTACTCTTCACCGTCATCAATGTAGGTTGTCGCGCGTCGCGAACCGAGCATTGCCTCCAAGGTACGGCCGATGTTACTCACACTCACACCCAAATCTGCAGCGCGATTCGTATCGATGACGACTTCAACTTGTGGCTTGGTTTCTTTGTAATCCCAATCAATACCAATTAGCCCCGGATTATCCTGCTCAAGTTTTTCCAATAAAATATCACGCCATTGCGCAAGCTCTTCGTAAGTTCCGCCACCCAACACAAATTGCACCGGTTTCTGTGCTTGCGAACCAAAACCCTGCCGCATAACAACCGCAGTAGTCACACCGGGTAAATCTTTTAGGTCAGCACGAACATCATCCATGACTTCAAAAGAGTTGCGCCTCAAACTCCAGTCATTCATTACGACAATTACCATCCCGCTATTGAAACTTTCGGTAGTGCCAAATGAGCGTGGAGCGCGAACCATCATGCGCGAGATTTCGCCATTATGGACATACTTCATCAACCGATTTTCAATCTCGGTCATGTACTCTTCCATATAGGCATAGCTGGCACCTTCAGGGCCATTCACCATCACTTGAAAGTTGCCACGGTCTTCCGGCGGAGCATATTCAGATGGAATCAGTTGTGCGAGAAAAAACGCGCCCAGCAATAAAATCGCAAATGTTGCGATTAACACTTTAGCGCGCCCCAAACACCAACGAATACCCTCTTTGTAACTGACACGCATGCGCGCCATGCCACGATTTACTTTTTCAATAAAACCGTTTTTATTATCACTTTCTACTAGAATCTTGGAGGCCAGCATCGGTGACAGAGTTAGTGCGATCAATGCTGAAAATCCAACTGCTGCCGCCATGGTGATGGCAAACTCGGAAAACAATCGCCCAATATCACCTTTCAAAAATACAATCGGAACAAAAATAGCAATCAACACCAAGGTGGTTGCGATTACCGCAAACCCCACTTCGCGCGTGCCATCAAACGCGGCGAGCAATGGTTTTTTCCCTTTCTCTTCCATATGCCGCATGATGTTTTCCAACACTACAATTGCATCATCCACCACCAAACCAATTGCCAGAACTAACGCGAGCAAGGTCAACATATTTACCGAAAAATCCATTGCAGCAAGTACGGTGAAAGTCGCGATGATCGATACAGGCACAGCCACTGCAGGCACGAGCATTGCGCGCAAGCTGCCGAGGAAAACGTAAATCACCAACACCACGAGAACAATTGCAATGGCGAGCGTGATATAAACTTCGTGAATAGCGCGCTCTACAAAAACCGAACTGTCAAAGCTGTCTTCAATTTGCATTCCCTTTGGCAAAATTTCTTTGATCTTATCGCGTTCAACTTTTGCGCCACGCGCGACATCAATGGTATTAGCCGTTGATTGTTTGACGATGCCGATCCCGACTTGGGTAATGCCATTACCACGGAATAAATTTCGATCCTCCTCCGTACCTTTTTCCACTTTGGAAATGTCACCTAGCCGGATAAGATGTCCATCATCGCCGCGCTTCACCACCAGCTGATTAAATTGGTCAACCGTGCGATAGGTTCGCGCCATACGCACTGTAAATTGGCGCTCAAGGGATTCAATACTTCCTGCAGGTAGCTCAACGTTTTCGGCGCGCAGCGCCGCCTCAACATCATTAACGGTAAGATTGCGCGCTGCGAGTTCACGCCGGTCGAGCCAGACACGCATTGCGTAGCGCTGCTCGCCACCAATGCGTACGCGGGCAATTCCATCAATTACCGAAAACCGGTCAACAAGATAACGCTGGGCGTAGTCTGTAAGCTCCGGCACCGTCATGTTTTCGCCGGTTAAATTGAACCAGAGGATCACATCCTCATCGGAGCTAACTTTTTGCACTTCGGGCGGATCGGCTTCGTCTGGCAAATTATCGAGCGCGCCATTTACGCGATCGCGAATATCATTTGCAGCGGAATCCATATCGTGGCCGGTATCAAATTGCACCACGATATTGGATATACCATTTTCAGCAGATGATTCGATAAAACGAATTCCCTCAACACCAGAGATTCGATCTTCGAGGACTTTGGTAATACGGGTTTCAACAATACTCGCTGCAGCACCCGGATAAACTGTACGGATGGATACAACCGGTGGATCGATATTGGGATATTCACGCAACGTCAGGCGATCAAATGCAACCAGACCAAATGCGATAAGCAGAAGCGAGATAACCGATGCAAACACCGGTCGCTTGATAGATATATCAGAGAGTTTCATTTACGAATTATCCTCACTGCTTTTTCTTGGGTAACAGATCGGATAAATGGGTTGCTTCACCTACATGTTCAGCAATAGGCTTTTCTTCAGCGAGAATATTGATGCGTTGACCAGCGCGCACTTTTTGCAAACCGTGCACGACTACTTTATCACCAACGGCTACTCCACTTTTTACTTCAACAGCACCAGCAAGGCGCTCGCCAATCTGGATTTGTTTGCGTTCAACAACAAAACCATCTTTTTCCTTTTTAACCAGAAAAATAAAGTTATTACTACCCAACGGCACCAACGCAGATTCAGAAATTAAAACGGCATCGCGCGCACCCGCTTTCAAATCAACTTGCATCAACATGCCCTGCTTTAACTCATGGCTTTTATTATCCAGCAGCGCGCGGACTTTGATTGAACGAGTTACTTCGTCTATTTGGTTATCAATACTGTAAACCTCACCCTCAAACACCTTGCCGCCCAAGTCACCGCTTTGGGTAACAATTGGCAAACCGACTGTAAGACTTCTCAAATAAACGGCAGGCACAGTGAAATCCAATTTCATTTTGCTATCGTCATTCAAGGTTGTAATTGGATCGCCTGGCGATACCAAAGCTCCCACACTGACATTGCGCAACCCCACCACACCATTAAACGGTGCGAGGATAACAAGATCTTTCAAGCGAGATTCAGTCGCGTAATAACGGGCACGCGCCGCTTCGTATTCACGCACGCGCTGATCCAATAAAGATTCAGAAGCTGCGCCGTTTTTTACCAAAGCCGAGACACGATCTAATTGTTTTTTTGCTTCATCCGCAGTGAAGCGAGCTTCTTGCAGCAATGCAGATTCTTCGCGACTGGTGGTCTCCACCAATACGTCATCTTTTTTGACTCGCTGACCGTCTTCAAAATTAATACGCGTCACTTTCTTGGTTACGTTTGAAGTGAGCGTAATGGATTCATTGGCCCGCAAAGTGCCGAGGGCTTCTATCGTTGTTGTCAGATTTTTCACGCTTGCGGCCTGAACGATAACATCGACGGCAGCATTTGCTGGCGCTTGAGCGCAAGCATTGGATACGAAGACAAGCGCACACAGACCGCTCAATAGATGGCGGGGTAAATTCATGGAGATCTCCCTGGATTATTTTTCGCTTCGTTATAGTTGACTAATTCTGAAGCCTTGAATGATTACCGCAAGTTGTATTACTGCATATTATGACGAATGAACTGGCCTGCAGAATAAGGTCGCGATACAACAATAACGTGACTTTAACACTTGTTTACAAAATCAAACCTTTGGGATCAATAGTGGAAATAAAGTGCAAGTTAACGCCGGAGCTTGCTGCTCCGGCTTGAGATTTATTTTTCTTCGGGTGTAAACGAAATCGAGGCAGAGTTAATGCAATAACGTAGCCCGGTTGGTGCAGGGCCATCGGTAAATACATGCCCCAAGTGGCAATCGCATTTGCGGCATACCACCTCGGTGCGAAGCATGCCGTGACTGGTATCCATATGTTCGCGGATTACCCCTTTACTTGCAGGGGCATAAAAGCTGGGCCAGCCGCAGCCTGCATCGAATTTGGTATCGGCATCAAACAGGAGTTCGCCACAGCAGCGGCAGCGATAATCGCCCGCGCTAAACTCTTGCCAATATTCACCGGTAAAGGGGCGTTCAGTGCCCTTTTCGCGGCAAATCCGGTACTGCTCCGGGGTTAATTTTTCCCGCCATTCGGCGTCGGTCAGGTTTTCGTTATCAGCCATAAGGATTTCCTTGACAGATCAACTAGTTAAGGTCGATTATTCGAGTGTTTTTCAACCGCAATCACGCGTTACCGCAATCAAGGCATCTTACTGCAAATGAACCCGATTAAGAAATCCGACAAACTCGCTGGAGTTTGTTATGACATTCGCGGCCCGGTATTGGAGCACGCTAACCGCCTCGAAGAAGAAGGCCACCGAATTCTGAAGCTGAATATTGGCAACCCTGCCCCATTTGGTTTCTCGGCGCCGGATGAAATCATCCAGGACGTCATCCATAACCTCGCCAATGCCGAAGGTTATACCGCATCCAAAGGTCTTTTTGCCGCGCGTAAAGCGATCATGCACGAATGCCAACGACTGCAAATCCCCGGCGTTGAAATTGAAGATATTATTCTCGGCAACGGCGCCAGCGAATTGATCGTGATGGCGATGCAAGCATTGCTGAACAACGGCGATGAAATTCTTGTGCCTGCACCCGACTATCCGCTCTGGACCGCAGCCGTCAATCTGGCTGGCGGTAAAGCCCGTCACTACTTGTGTGATGAGCAGGCTGACTGGTTCCCGGATCTCGCTGATATTGAAAGCAAAATTACCGATAAAACTCGCGGTATCGTGGTGATCAATCCAAACAATCCCACCGGTGCGGTTTACAGTCAGGAATTGTTGGAAGCCATTGTTGAATTGGCGCGCCGTCATAACCTGATTATTTTTGCCGACGAGATCTACAGCAAAATCCTGTATGACGATGCCGAGTTTATCCCCATGGGCAAACTGGCGCAGGACGTACTTTGTGTGAGCTTCAATGGTCTGTCCAAAGCCTATCGCTTGGCGGGCTTTCGTTCCGGCTGGATGGTCATCAGCGGAGCCAAACATCGCGCACGCAGTTACATCGAAGGCTTGGAAATGCTCTCTTCCATGCGTTTGTGTGCGAACGTGCCGGCGATGTATGCCGTGCAAACAGCACTGGGTGGGTATCAAAGCATTAATGAACTGATTATTCCCGGCGGCCGTTTGCGCGACCAACGTGATACAGCATTAAAAGCTATTGCAGAGATCCCCGGCCTGTCGTGCGTAAAACCCAAAGGCGCTTTGTACCTGTTCCCCAAACTCGATTTGAACATGTACAAAATTAAAGATGACCAACAAATGATCCTGGATTTCTTACTGCAGGAGAAAGTGTTACTGGTTCAAGGGACGGCATTTAACTGGCCAGATAAAGATCACTTCCGTATTGTGTTTTTACCGCGCGAAGATGATCTGACCAAAGCAATCACTCGTTTCGGTGATTTCTTATCGCGCTACTCGCAATAATTTTTACGCAGTGGCGATAGCAAAAATAAAAAACCAGCCTTGTGCTGGTTTTTTTATACGCACGTTAAGAGGCAACAGCTATAAATTCCTTCGACGAAATAACGGTTTGGGTTCGATAACCGAGCGACCATAAGTAACACTCAAACCACGCAGTCCTTTAAGTGCATCTTCAACCGACTTGTCTTCACGTACCGCAAAACTATCAAACCCGCATTGGCGCATATGGCTCAACTGATCGCGCAACACATCACCAACCGCACGCAACTCGCCAGCCCACCCCATACGCACGCGCAGCATGTATGCTTGAGTATAACCTCGACCATCGCGGAAACTTGGAAATTGAATCGCAATTAAAGGCAACACACTCAACCAAGGGTACAATAAAGTTTCATCGTCATCAGGCGATAAATAAATTCCATCTGCGCTGGACTCCCGCCCCGCTAACACTTCTACTGATTGTCGTTGTTGCCATAAAGATAATGGCAAAATCACAGAATCCTTATCAACTGCTGTCTCTTCAGCTTCATCGTTAATTAATTGCCATCTATCATTCGTGACAATTTTTGCATCGCCATCGGCTACCGAAATAACGGACTTCATATAGTCGCCCCACTCGTACCGGGATAAATTTTTTCACGAAAAGGTTCTGCACCTATGCGTTGGTAAGTATCGACAAATAATTCTTCCGGTTCACGATAGCGGGTATAAATATCAATAATCTTTCCAATCACCGCAGGAACTTCATCAGCACCGAATGATGGGCCAATTACTTTACCTAACGCACTTTTTTTACCTTGCGCGCCACCAAGGGTGATCTGATAAAACTCGCTACCATTTTTATCGACACCAAGAATTCCGATATTGCCGATATGGTGATGCCCGCAGGCGTTCATACAGCCCGAAATATTCACGCTTAATTCGCCAAGGTCATGCACGAAATCGAGATCATCAAAGCGCTGCTGGATTGCTTGCGCGATAGGAATCGATTTAGCGTTTGCAAGCGAACAATAATCACCGCCGGGGCAAGCAATAATATCGGTGAGCAAACCGATATTCGGTGTTGCCAAACCACAGGCAACAGCCTTTTGCCAAAGTGAATACAAATCACTTTTACGTATGTCAGGCAGTACAATATTTTGCTCATGGGCAATGCGTATTTCACCAAATCCGTACTCATCAGCCCACTCTGCAACCGCATCCATTTGCGCAGAAGTTACATCACCGGGCGGCATATCAACACCGGGTTTTGTCGATAAAGCAACCGCAGCGTAACCAGGAATCTTATGTGCAAAAACATTGCGCGAAACCCAGCGCGCGAAATCATCATCCATGTAAAGATGAGTGTGATAATCCAGATCTTGTTCAGGTAGATTAAGATAATTGGGACGAGAAAAAGCTGCCTGCACTCGCTCATACTCTGCGAAGGTTAACTCAGCAGGCCCGGCTTTAATCTGCGTCCACTCTTGCTCAACTTCCTGCTTAAACGCATCGATACCAAGCGCTTTGACCAGAATTTTTATGCGTGCCTTGTATTTGTTGTCGCGGCGGCCGTAGCGATTATAAACTCGCAAAACCGCCTCAACATACGACAACAAATGTTGCCAGGGTAAGTCTTCGCAGATTTGCTGCCCAAGAATAGGCGTACGCCCCAAACCACCGCCCACTAACACTCGCAGTAGCATCTCACCCGACGACCCCGGATAAAGATACAAACCTATGTCATGCATTTGGATTGCTGCACGATCCTGCTCCGCAGAACAAATCGCAATTTTGAATTTTCGCGGCAGAAATAAAAATTCCGGATTGACGGTTGACCACTGTCGTAAAATTTCTGCTAACGGGCGCGGATCAATCATTTCATCTGCAGCAACACCGGCAAAAGCTTCAGTCGTAATATTGCGCACACAATTGCCTGAGGTTTGGATCGCATGCATTTCTACATCCGCCAATCGCTGCAAAATATCGGGGACTTGTTCGAGCTCAATCCAGTTAAATTGGATATTCTGCCGTGTAGTGAAATGGCCATAGCTGCGATCATAATCACGGCCGATAGCAGCAAGCGTTCGGAGTTGTAGGCTGGATAATGTTCCGTAGGGAATAGCGACGCGCAACATGTAAGCATGCTTCTGGTAATAAAGCCCATTTTGCAAGCGCAACGGCAGAAACTCTTCTTCACTCAATTCGCCGCTGATCCGCCGCGCAACCTGATCGCGAAACTGCTCTACTCGCTCGCGAACTAGCGCGTGATCATAAACATCGTATTGATACATAAGATATCACCACACTTACCCGTTAGAAATTCATGGATAAATTATGTGGCTCTGCATCTGTATTAAACAGATTCAGATGGATCATAAAAAAGCAGATCAGTTAATGCGAAAGGCTGCTATCACAAGGGGATAGCAGCCAAGCAAAATGGGCATCAGATGAATTGTGCGGCGGGAACTTTGTATACCAACAGCTTTAATTGTTGTTCTGGATCTACATCGGGGAAATCAGAATGGCCAGCGAGGCGTTCGATAAATTCTGCCTGCGGGCATTGCTCGGCAAATTGTTGTTTTAGAAAACCTTCTGGCAATTCCGGCGCATTCAAGCAGGCCAAAACCAGACCACCATCAGGCATCAACTCCGGCAAGCGGCGAATAACCTTGGCGTAATCTTTATCGGCAACAAAGCTACCCTTTTGGTAAGAGGGCGGATCGATAATTACCAAATCATAGGGCCCCGGCTTTTTGACCCGACTCCAGGATTTCAGGATATTTTCGGCAACATACTCACTTTTATTCTTCGCCAAATTATTTAGCAGGTGATTAGCCCTACCAAGGTTTAGCGCAGCACTACTCATATCGACATTAACTACTTTCTCCGCTCCAGCCGCTATAGCAACTACGGAAAAAGCACAGGTATATGCAAACAGGTTGAGCACTCGCTTGCCTACGGCATGTTGCTCGAGCCAAACCCGGCCAGATTCAATATCCAAAAAGAAGCCCGAGTTTTGCTGTTGTGCCAAATGCAAATTAAACAGAGATTTTCCACGGCGGGCATACATAGAATCAGGCAATGTGCCCCAAATAATTTCACTTGGCGCACCGGGTAAGTAACGACGCTGAACAACCATTACTGTTGCCGTGGATTTAAAGAGCGGCTCGGCCTGCAAGATCAACTCATCCAACCAGGATGCGGGGGGTTCAAAAAAAAGCGTTACCAAAATAGCCGGCTGGAAAAAGTCAACCGTGACAAAATCCAACCCTGGAAAAGTACGGCCACGACCATGAAACACGCGATGGCTATCAATTTCACTTTGGGTTTGGATTTTTTGGGCAAGCAACGCAAGACGATCAACAATAACCTGCATTAGCGCTCGCCTTCTGCTGAATAACCTACGGGATACATAATAGTTTCGCGATAGCCGGTAATCACCGGCCGATATCCACCGAATGCGATATCTAGTTCAGGATCATTAGTATCGACTAAAAGCGGCCGACCATTGAGTGCTAGAATTTTTCCGCGTGCGGCAATGATATGAATATTGTCTTTACCGACACGTCGCAAAATCGACGGAGTAAATTGTTGGTTGCCGCGACCAAGAATATGACCTTGACCACCAATGGCGGTAATAATCATTTTTACCGGACCAGAAAAATTATCCAGTTGCGCAAGGATTTGCGCAGCGCTGACATCAGCAGCAATTAATTCATTGTTCAATAATAAATCTACACCCAACAAGCTGCCTTCCAAACCCAGCTCCTGCAAAAAAAGATGAGTTGTGGAACCCGGCCCAACCAAATAAAGAGTATCGGGCTGCAATTGGTCAATCATTTCCTGAGCAACATCCAACTGCGCTAACTCATCGCGCTCAGTACCCGCATTTTTAACTTGCTGCAAGAATTGAGAATCTTCAGGAACCAATAAGGTACCGTAGAAACGGGCGCGCACCTGCCCATTGCGAAAAGCATCTTCATCAATGTCTTTTACATCGCGTTCGACAACATTAACCAAAGAGCCGGTTAATAATTGCTTGAGAATTTCCCCGGCTGCTTCTGGCGCATTGGCATAAACACCTGAGTGCATTTTTACACCACAAGGTACACCTAATACCGGTTGGGTTTTACCAACCACATCAGCAATTAAACGGGCGGTGCCATCACCACCAGCAAATAATATTAGATCTACATTTTGTTGCATTATCAATCTGGCTGCTGCGCAAGTATCCTGGGCATTACTGGGTTGTTGCTCTGCTTCGCCAATCACGTGAGTGATAAATCCTGCTGCGCGTGAACTGGCCTCACCCATATCACCAGCAAAGCAAAATGTCTCAACCTGATCTTTAAAATTACTGATAATTTGTAGCGTGCGCTCAATGCGTTGTAGTGCGCGCGGCTCTGCTCCGCGAGCAATTGCTTCGCTGCGAATTACGTCGCCATCAGAGCCTTTTAATCCAACGCTGCCGCCAAGGCCGGCATAAGGGTTAACGATTAAACCAAGTTTAAACACAGTGAAACCCTAATACTTTCAACCATTCTTTATCTGCATCGCTAATGCTTTCCAGATGTACTTGATAGTTATGAAATTCGCGGCGCTTCGGATAGTGTTTACGCAAGCCATCAAAACCTTCACCAAAAATAACGTTACCAGCAAGCGCTTGCGCAGCTTGGGCGCGCAAGCGGGCATCATCGGCGGCAATATCGTAAACCTGTTTGATCAGCGATTTGACGATCTGGAAAATATCGCCCGCATGAAGAGTATTTTCATCAACGCGCAATTCATTATTAGATAACGGCGGCACCAACGCGCCCAGTGAAGAGATTGGTGATTGATCAAGGTGGTTACAAAGCGCTTGATAAATCATCTCTGTGCCGTTTAATTTTCCATCGTAGCTGTAACCTGCGATATGCGGGCTGCCCAGTAATACTTTGTCGAGTAACTCAAGGGAAATATCCGGCTCGGGTTCCCACACATCCAGTACGATATTTAAATCCTGGCGCTCATTCAAAACATCCAGCAAGGCCTGATTATTGATAACCGCTCCGCGGCCACAATTAAGTAACACTGCTCCGCTTTTTAACTGCAGTAATTCTTTTCGCCCCAGCAAGTGAAAACTTGGATGTGGGCCAGTCGTAACCAGCGGAGTATGCATACTGATAATGTCGCAGGCTAATACCTCATCAAGAGAAACAAGATCAGGATTTTGCGCGGGTGTTAGATTAGGGTCGTAGCAACGCACATCAACGCCCTGCGCTTTGAGCCGCTTGTACAGCAAACCACCCACATTACCGCAGCCGATAATGCCAAACTTCACCGGTAACCAATTGATATCCAGATGGCAAAGCGCTGCATATACATACTCGACCACCGAATTGGCATTGCAACCCGGCGCGCTCGACCAGCGGATGTTATTGCCATCAAGGTAGTTCTGATCCAGATGATCAACCCCAATCGTACAAGTCCCGACAAACTTCACCTTACTTCCGGCCAGCAATAAGGGATTTACTTTGGTTACTGAACGCACAATAAGGGCATCGGCGTCGCGAACATCCGCAGCGGTCATATTGCGGCCGGGCAGACACACAACATCGCCCATATGACCGAAAAACTCATTTACCAGTGGGATATTCTCATCCGCAACAATTCTCATAAACGCTCGCTTAGTCCCGAAAAGGCTCCTATAGATTGAATCTGCGATAAAACTTGTCGTCAGAGAAACCTATGGAATAAAAAAGTTGCCCATAGCAGTTGTGCTTTGGATATTTAGCATATACTTTATATAGTGATGGTGACGTTAAAACCATTGTTCGGCAGCTGACTTCTGAATCAGGCCTGCCTCACTTTAGGGGGTGGTATTATGAAGACCTCGCACACTGGCCACAACATGGATAATGTGGTTGATCTCTTCACCAGGAAAACCTATTCAGCCCTTCATGATGAGCGCTTTATCCGTCTTGCACCAGAATTAGACGGACTGGAAATGCTCTACTCCAACGATACCAGCTCCGAAAAACTCTACAGCCTTAAAATCCTTTGCTGGGGCCTGCGTGCCAATGGCGAAGTGGTGGGATTAGTCCCATGGCTAAACGATATAGTCCCCTGCCCCGACCTATGTGACCCGCTGAATGGCCACTGGGAGGGATATTATGATCCAGGTATTGATGAGCTCTTCTTCGAGGCACCTATGCATAAGGTGATCGAACTGGAAACTGCCGCCGAGTATTACGAAGTTTTGTGCGAGAGCGGCGACGATGTGATCCAGGAGCTACCCGATACGATTGGTACTCACGCAGTATTAGCAGTGCCCGATAGCAAGCGCTTGTCGCTGGTTGAAGTGGTTAGCTGGAGCCTGCATTTTGACGGCAGCGTCTATGCGATGATCAGCGATCCGGCCAAAGTGGTCAGCACCCCGGTTTTACCCGGTGATGATTCTTTGTACGAGGCGCAAGCCAGTGAATCGTTCCGCTATTTTTTCCAACATCAGATTGCGAACAAAATTAAAGCAGAAGATCCGGAAGCCATGGCTGCAATCTCGCTACTGGTAGATGGCATACAGTAATTTTATCCGAGTATTCCGCTCAACAATAACGCCGCATTAGCGGCGTTATTTTTTTGCTCAAAATAAAATCAAATTTATAACTAAACGTAGCAAAAAATAAATTCCTAGCTTTTACGAATATAATAAAAGTAGTGAGTGTCCGCCTGCTTTTGCTCGATCAACTCATGACCAAGAAATAGACAAAATTTAGGAATATCCCGCACGGTAGAAGGATCTGTCGCAATCACTTCAATTACATTTCCGCTAACAGCTTCACGCATAATTTTGTGTAGCATCATGACTGGTTCCGGGCAAAGCAGGCCGGAAGCATCCAAACTTTTATCAATTGTTACATTCATAGTTTTAAATCGTCTATAAACTTTTCTACAAATAGCCAACTGGTTGCTATTCTTAGGTCAATGGAAAAATGTCCAGGAGAGTATTTAACCACCGAGGAACATTATTCAATGTCCCGGAAAATATTAAGCGATTATATGCCCACCGATTTTTTTAGTCGCCAAGCACTGGAGCTTACATTTCGCCTATTGCGAAATAATCATCCACTGCTTGCGCATGCTGTTAAACAAACTATCGATAATACTGCAACTGTATCCTATGAAGATTTGCAGTCTGCCTACACTGGCGAAATGCTGCTCAACTCAGAAGTGCTGGCCTCATTAAAAGCGCACACGATTGGAAAAATTGTATCTGTACTTACAACGATTGGTGAAGATGCATTAAAGCAAACTGATTTGCCGCCCAGCCATATGGTACTAATGCGCACACTCATTGAAGACTGGGTACTACTTACTGAATGGGTTTTAGATCACACAGCGGCCGATCAAAATGATCGCACCTCCTACCATTAGTAATTCACAAACAACCTATTAATACATCCAACAACCAATCGAATTATTAATTTAACTATTGGCTTAAAACCAATAGTTAAATTATTCGTTGTATCTATTTTTTTAAGAAACGCGCAGATGCCCCGTCACTTCTTCCCTATCGTGATACAACTGCTTGAATTGAATCTCAACTTTAAAGCCAGCCTTTTCCAACGCTAAACGAATGCGTTCTTCGCATTTTTTCACTTCCAGATAGCGCTGCTTCATTGGCAGTTTTAAATTAAATATGGCTTCGCGGCAATTAGCTTTGGTAAACCACTGGATGATCATGCTGGTTACGCGCGCGGGCTTATCAACAATATCGCACACCAACCATTGCACCGGCTTTTTGGGTTCGTATAAAAAACCATCGGTCAAAATATGCAGTACCTGACCAGTCTCAAGTAGATTCTTATCCATAGGACCATTATCTACTGCCTCAACATACATACCCCGTTGCACCAACTGCCATGTCCAGCCGCCTGGTGCAGCGCCTAGATCTACTGCACGCATACCGGATGCTAAACGCTTATCCCAGTCATCCGCTGGAATAAAGTGATGCCAAGCCTCTTCCAATTTAAGAGTTGCACGGCTAGGCGCTTCTTTCGGTAAACGCAATCGAGCAATTCCCATCGGCCAAGGTGATGAGTTGTAATTGGGAATAAAGCCCAAATAAGCTTGTGTGCCTGAAACAAAAACCAGATGCAAACGCATGTGGCTGCTTGGTTGAAATAATTTATTTGCCTTGAGTGCTTTCTCAAATGGCGCAGTAAATTTTTTACTCAAACCCGAGAGTTCTTTGCCTTCGTTGGTGTCGATAGTTTCAATGATCAACTCTCTTGTGCGCGGTAATGCTTCTGCTGCAGCAAGCAGTGGGGTTACGCGATCCGTTACCGGTAAATCATCAATCAAGCCTGCACTTACAAACCACTGGCGGGCAAAAATAAGTTTGCTAAACCGCAGCTGCTTGGTGATTAAATCTGCACCGTTTGGCTCATGAGTAATAAATATCACATAAGCGCTGTTATCTTTGGTTTTGCTATAACCGTAAATACCCAATTCACCGGCCAAGTCGGTAATTTCTGCCGCACACTCTTTTTCAAAACCGGCACGACAATGTAAAAATAAATGATTCACAGTTTTCTCATTAGGCTAATTAATCTTTAACATAACGAAGCATTATTGCTCCAGAAGTTCCGCATCGCGACGCGATAAAATACTGACCGACTCAGTAGCGGTATCAAACACCACTACAATTTCACGGCGTTTAAGTTGCTGTTTAATTTGTTCAACTTTAGTACTGAGCGATATTTCTTCCATACCGTAATCGGTACCCTCACGGGTAATAAACTCTTCAATCAATCCCTGCAATGCATCGCTCGATAATTGTTCAAAAGGAATAATCATCTACTTTATTTCTACCTGTATCCAAGGGAAGCTTGCTATGGCGCAATAGCTGTCTTGTCCAGTTGCGACAAGCAGGGTAATCTTTGCCTGATTATCACGCCTATCCAGCAGTACATTTACCCAACAATAAGGAATCAACGTGAATACACAACTGGTTTTAACCGTCCTCTGCGATGATCGCCCCGGCGTTGTTGAGCAGCTTGCACAGACGATTAGTGAACACCATGGCAACTGGCTAGAGAGCCGTATGGCGCAACTCGCCGGTAAGTTTGCTGGAATCCTTCAGGTTGCTGTCGCAGATGCCCACCAGAACGAATTACACACCGCCCTGAATGAGCTGGCGAGCAAGGGCTTCAAAATCGTTGTCGAGAACGCGGTTAGCACCAATAAACCGGAATGCCGCGAATTTAGCTTTAGCGTCGTAGGTAATGACAGGCCGGGAATTGTACGGGAAATAGCCCAAGCCTTTGCTGTCCGCCATATTAACATGGGTGAGCTGGAAACGGCGTGTTCGAGTATGCCTTGGTCCGGGGAGCCCCTGTTCGAGGCAACCGGTATTATTGAGGTACCCAAATCAGTCGATATGAATGAACTCTACGACTATCTGGATAAAATTGCCGATGAGCTGGCGGTGGATATCAGGCTGGAATCGTCAACTGAAAAGCCTTATGCATAATTACCGACTATCAAATAATCAGTCATATAAAAAATAAGTAGCTTAAGGCTGCTTATTTTTTTCCAGTAACTTCGCATCAAACTTTTCCAGCTCGATATTAATTGCCTTGGTTGAAATATTTACTTCATAAAATGAAAAGGTTAATGACACCACCAACAATAACAGACTCACAGCAAACAAAAACTGCCCTGTCAGATGCCAACCCAACAGTAACGAAAACATCGACATAGTGCATAACACAAATGAAAGCACACCATAAGCCTGCATCTGGCGGATAACCTGCACACGCAAACGTAAATTTTCTATCTGGCGAACAACCACATTTTTTGAATGCGCATCTTCCAAATTACTCAATTGACGGATGACATTCGTCAGTACCACAAAACGATTGGTGTAAGCCAGCATCAATAATGAAATTGCAGGGAATAATAAACTCGGGGTGGTGATGGTCATTTCCATGGGAATATTTTCTTTCTAACAGACTATAAAATTAAAACTGCTCACGCCAATAAATAACCCGGTCGTGTCCACGGTATTGACCGAATCCGAAGCGGGCGACAGGCAACATAGTATCATCATTAAGAGTTGAAGATTGATTCCAGTTGAATTGCAACCACGGATAGTTCGTTAGATTAACCCTGACTTCAAACGTTCCCGTTGCCCCATTCGTGGGTGCAGTGAAAAAATGCTTGGCATCCCCAGCAGAGAAGCCAATATCTGTTGTGCTCATCGAATTATAAGTACCAATACTTGTACCTGTAACTATACCGTCGGTGGTAACGGTAACTGATCGGTTCGCATCTGTTGCTATAGTGCCTTTTGGATAAGTAATCGCAGAACGTGCTATTGTGGTACAGCCGTCCAGCAAGTTATTAGTAAAGATTGTTCCGTTCCAAAACTCAGTAATAAATGTGACCGGCAGATTCATTGACGATGAGCCAAAGGCATCGTCCAACCGCAAGCGACCATACAATATGTTCAGTGGCGATGAAGAAAATAAAATAGCCGTGTTGGATAACATATCTTTAGGACTATTTGAAACAGCTCCGGTAGGATCAGCATAACTACCCGTCGGTACTGTCATTGCAGAAACACCGATGCGCGCACTGCTAAAAGGGCCATCCGGAATATGAGGAGTGAGTTTATTGCGCGAAAACTTCGCTGTTAAATCTTCACTATATACACCTGTATCCCAACGCCCCACTGTTACATCCAATCGATCCTGCAAGTTGGTGTTATTTGCATTATTTTCCACTGCGTAAACTGGACGAGCCATCTTCGGCGTACCGCCAGCGCCGTCTGCTTCATAATAAACTTTGGGGCTCACCAAGGTTTTATTATCGTAATTCAGCGTTCGCTCGCCGCCCAGCGCCTCCGCAATAATATTAGGTTTGATTTTAATACCCGGCTGATCCATGTAAGTAAATGATGAACATGTATTTGTATAAGTAGAACTGGCAGCATTTATCCTGAAGTGATGAGGATAGAATCGGCCAATAGTTTCACTGGTAATTAAATTTGGAATATCTCCCCCACCAATATAATCAGCATCTGAAAGCTTGGGAGCAATAGTGATGCTACCAACCTCATTCCATTTAATAGCAGAGTTTACATATGCACCAGAAGGTGTTGATGATGCAGCAACAAATGATCCCTGGGCCACCAATTCAGGTTTCACTCCCCCGGTAGGATGAATCAAGTCTTTTACATTCAACACCAGATCATTAGCCTGCGATGTTTTTTCTTGCCCAAAATTAGGCGTCGGGTTTCCATAATAATTACGCGCTTGCACGGTGACTTTGAATGGCTCGCCCGCTGCAATAAATCCCACACCAGACGTCGTGGTTTTAGGATTAACTTTATTGCTAGCATCAGTTACCGCTGAAACAAAAAGATTGTGTGGTTTCACCACAAATTTTTCACTGCCTCCGGTTAATGTAATAGCAGGATTATTACCCGATGCAAGCAGACTAAGGCGCGCATAGAGTTGCACTTCCCCTGCATCACTATACTCAATAGATACGTTTGCAATACCTTGACTATCAAATGTCAGGTTTGCAGGCTGGTAGCTCAAGCTGGTGGCGTTATCGTTATTGGACGCGACGTTCACCCCTGCCAATTTCATAGTTTGGCCTGAGATACAACTAACAGGATTGCGGCAGGTGTAAGCAAGGTCTACTGCACGAGTTCCTATTACTTGCGCAGCACAAGCACCCGTCTCAGGATTGGTACGAATAGCCCGCAAAATTGATGAGCCAGCCATTCCTGAAATTTGCGTAGGGATAGTGCTATTAAATGGCGCGCTTCCGTAAAATTTAATCGCAGTATCTGCAAATGTAATTGAACTGGTGCCAGTTGCCGAACCATCATTTGCATTAAGCGTCAGCGTACCTGGTGTTGTTTGTTGCAGTATTTTTACAAAAGATGTTTGGGAACCATCAAAAGTAAACTCATTGCCCCCCAACCATACACCTGTTGTTGGTGTAGTTCCCAAAGTAACCTTGGTACCACTTACAGGTGCAAATGGATTACCGGACGAATCCAACGCTGTAACGGTAATTTGCTCTCCGGCGCAGGTCACACCGGAACCGCTATGAGAGAATGAATACCCTGCAGGACGAGTAATACAACCATACAACCCAGCACCCGACACAGGAGTCGTACCTTTTGGAATTGTGACAAATGCAGATGATCCTGGTAGCTGCCAGCGCAGCTGTATTACCGCGAAACCACTATTTTCGTAGAACTCCAACCGAATAGGATAGACACTACCCGCCATTAGATTTACAACACCACTGGTATGTGTTGTGACTGAATGATCATTCCATTCATTGATAACGGCTTCGTCATTAACATACAAACGCACACCATCATCTGAATCAGTTTGAAAACGATAAGCACCTGTTTGTGTAACCTGTAAATAACCATTCCAACGTACGGAAAACCCTTCAGCAGGAATACCTGTTGGCCCAGGAACACCCGTTCCCCAATCGAAATTTATAGGCCCGTCCAGTCGCGTGTTGGTAGGCTGACCAGTAAGACTAGTATTAGTGAAATATTCGCCCGTAATACCTGCCGCAAGCGATGTTGGGCATGAACGCACAGGAGGCGTGTATATGGATTTACATTCATACAAACCTGCGCCCAATGTAGGTAAAGGACCCGTCGGTATCGCGACATAAGTCGTGGTTCCGGGGCGTAACCAACGCAAGCGCACTTCCGCAGAACCACCGCGCTCGTAATACTCCATCATGATCGATACCACCTGCCCCGCAGTCAATGTAATATCTGCAGTGGTGTCTGTAGTACTGGAGTGGTCATTCCAACGGCTAATAACCTGATTTCCATTGACATACAAACGAATACCATCGTCCGAAACAGTCTGAAAACGATAGATTCCAGATTGAGTCACGCGGACAAAACCACTCCATCGCACAGAAAAATTATCAACTCCAATACCAGTTGGACCTGGTGCAGCTGTGCCCCAATTAAAATCAATCGGTGCATCTACTCTTGTTGCAGTCGCAGGTTCGGCCAGATTGATGTTATTGAAATAATTTCCGGTGATACCACTAGAATATCCAGCTGGACAAGACGCTGTAAGAGAACCACCGCATGCATTCGCCGGTGTAGAGCCAGGAGTACAAGTCCCATACACCGCAGAATTACCATTTACATTTACTGTGGAATAGTTAGGTGCAGTCAAATTTCCATAAACTGTTGAATTATCCAAGGTAATAGGTCCACTGCTGCTATTAATCGTGATTGCAGATGTTGAGCTTCCCAATACGCTTCCATTTTGGATATTGACCATGCTAGCGCCACTAATACTACCGCTAGTCATAGTAACGCCAGACAACGTAACTTGATTGTAAGCTGTCATAGTAAAACTGCCGGCGATGATTCCACCGGTGATTGTCATTCCTGATTGAGCAGTAGCACCACCGCTCAAATCTGTATTCGTAGTAGTAATAGTGTTGCTAGAGCTAGTTACTCGTCCGCTGACGCTGCCATCGGTAAGAACAATATTCCCGCCGGTTGTTATAGCCCCCACCACATTGGTATTTGCTAACGTAATGACACTACTACCACCAGTGAGTGAACCGTAGATAGTATTAGCACCACTAGATGTAATAGTTCCGTAGCTGGAAGTCAGATTAATATTTGCGGTGGATGTGCCCACGGTACTGTTATTTAAAGCGAAACCGTTAGCCGCAACGATAGTGATATTGACACTGGAACGCAGGATATCACCACTCGCCAAGGTCACACGACCATCACCAGTACAAGTATAGGTAGTGCCAGACACACTCCAACTGGTATTACAGGGAGGATAAGTACCACTCGTTAAAGTATAAGTGGCAGCGTTTGCGACGGGAAGAAAGTATAAAGTGCAAATAACTATCGTCACACTGAGAAAAAAGTAGCGTGAAAAAAAATCAGCTCCAATAAGGCGCAATGCAGATACCATGATTACTCCTGATGAGCACCAACTTCAATTGTGCGTTCTGAGATAAACTCATTTTGACCGCACTGCCCTACACTGGTAATTCGATAAAATGTGGACACATTGGTTACATCTGCAGCAGCTACACAACGAACCTGGGCAGTACAACTCCGCAAACCATTTATTGTGTTTAAATTAAAGGTTTCATTTAAATTTGTGCAACGAGTGGTAACGCTGGCACGAGTGATATCCGTATTAAAAAATAGCCGTTGCATACCCCTTTGGGCACCACTTTCCGCCGCGTAAAACGCTTGCACGTTGGTATATTCCTGAATACTGGTATTTTGCGTCTGTATTGCTGTGCGCGAGATGGTTAAGGCCAACACGCCCATGACCACAATAATAAACAGCGCAAGTGGCATTAAAAATCCGCGCTGCGAATTAGTACTTTTTTTGTCAGGGAACATTGCGAATATTGACTCCCTGAGTATATTTAACAATTTCCTTATTGGCAGAAAAGTTTAGCGAAATCCCCACCCGGCTATTTCTGTTCTCTGCACCACTTTGAAGAGTAAATGGATCAGCTAAGGTCACATTGCGAGCAAGAACGGTGTAAGTGCTACCTGTAGCAAAAGTGTCTACATTGATAGCTATGTTTTCATAAGCGCGTAATTCAGTTCCAATCACACAAAATGCCTGCGACGTACTTACCAAATAAAAACGCCTGCTAATAGAATTTCTGTCCCACACTTTTGTCGAAAATGTCACCCGCCCATTATTAAATCCGGAAAACATAGCCTTGCTTCCTGTAGCCACCCCATATATATCTGCTGCACCCATAGCGCCAATTGTAATGAAGTCGGGTGTGCCCGTGACAATAACGGGCGAAGCTGCCACTCCCGATGACCCCGGAGCACCATTGGCTGTGTCTGGTACAGGTTCCAAATAAAAACCACCGGCCATCACTGGAACAAATTGAATGCAATTGCCGCTGTTAACAATACGCGCAGAATAAGGCAAGGATATTCGTAATTCTCTAGTCATACGTTCAATAGCCAAGCGTGCTGTATTGACCAATAACGCCCGCGATTGTGTACTTTGATAAGAATCTGTCACCCGCACCACAAAGCCAGTGCCAATTGAGGCCAGAACTGACAAAATCACAATAATGGCAATGAGCTCTACCAAGGTAAACCCGGCAGTTTTCCTGAAGTTTCGCGCAATAAAAAAGTATCTTTCCTCACGCAAACTATGCATTAGAAATTCGCTCGCTCGGATGCAAGAACTATCGTATCCCCAGTGGGAGCTTTGACCGTTACAGTAATCACTTTAATATTGCTGTTCGTCACTACAGTGACACTACGTACATAATTTGGATAAGGATTATCCGTACGATTATGGTAATCATCTACATCGTTATAATCGTCGTCTGTAAGATTATTGCATGCAGGAGCCGAACCCAATCCACAAGCAGGAATCCCTCCGGCAGGCGTCATAGCATCATATTGAAGCGCGATGATTTCATCGAGTTTTGATTGCGCAGCTTCTAGCGCACGGACACGAATAATTGGGTCTGCATTTCGAATGGTGGCTTGACGATAAACATTTACTAATGCAACTAATGCAACACTTACTACAACAATAAAAACAATCATTTCAATCAGACTGACACCGCGTTGAAACAATGTTCTTTTTAATCGTCCGTTAATTTGCAAAAGCATAGCCGCTACCTTCCAGACGCACAGAGGCTGTCACACCTGCACTATTACCAGAACCAGTAACCATAATATTTTGTGGAGTAGTCCTACCCAACTTGTCATAACTAAGTATCACAGCAGGAGTGAGCGTTGCGCCACGGGGCATAGCAATACTGTAAATGATCTTGGTGGATGCACCAGTTCCAATAACATTTTCTGTTACAGATATTTGACCTGCGGAAATTTGCAAACGAATTACGCGATTTTGCCCAGTGCGAGCCATAGCAGTTTGTTGCGCAAAAAACAAAGCCGCGATGAGGTCATCGCGGCCTGATTGGACTGCTGAAACACGAACTGAATCTAGACGAGAGAACAAGGCAACCGAAAGGATGCCGAGTAAAATCATAACAGCAATAAGTTCAATAAGAGTAAAGCCCCATGATCGAACATTCATAACATTGCATAGTGCATTTTTAATTAAGGAAGGGTAACACCATAGCCAACAAAATTAGCAAACACTGTTGTATCGGCTATAAGTTGTACTCTGCAAGTAGATGATCCATATTCAGCAGCAATACCAGTTGCCGGTGTTATGGGGGTTCCTGTACCAGTTACAATCTGATACCTATTATTTAGTCCACCATCCAGAGTATTCGCAACATCTTGGCATGTCGCAACAGCCACGCCAGCCGTGGGGGCAGTCAAACCAGCATCTCTCGCAATATTATTTGCATGGTTAAGTGCCGCAGCGGATGCCAATCCACCAGCTATTCCCTCTACCGCTGATTGGCGAGCAGCAGCTTGCAAGTTAATGTAACGAGGCAATGCTGTAGCCGCCAAAATCCCAAGAATCACGATAACAGCAATTAACTCGATTAAGGTAAAACCAGATTGTTGTTTCATAGGGCAGACTCCAAATCAACGAATAAACAGGAACATCTTCATAGTGACAGCATAAGCTCACATTGATATTTGTGATCTACTGCAAATGCTTTAATTACCGAAATATAGTCAACAGCAACAAAATTGCCAGTTTATTAAAAAATAAAATTATGATGAATTAAGGACTGAGTGGTGAAAACAACAATCGGCCAGTTACGGGGTAATAATCAAAATAAGCGTCGTCGACTATTAAACCATATCGACAGTGATCGTAATGCGCGAACGCACGATATTCCGTTTTTCCATCAGAAAACTGGCCTTGGATTATTGGGGCCGGATTTTGAAGAAAGGTAACCCATAAAAATGAACAGTCCTCATCCGTCGGTCTAAACTGGTCTTCGGGAATACTAGTCGAGAGCGGCCACCCTTGATCTGACATATAAACAAGCTTTTCACCGACCAAAAGGCTTTGATGCAGTATGGGAGCACCCACTTGGGAAACCAAAAACTCAGCCCGCATGTTAGCGGCAGCAGTCATAAAATGGTGCGATATAATTTCAAGGCGTAAAGCCCGAGCGTCTTTAATCATTAAGCTATAACGATCAATAGCAATAAGCGCAATCAATCCGACAACAATTGCAACTATAAAGATCTCAAATCTGTTCCGGTAATATCCTTGGATCAAATTGACCTCACTTTTGAATGCTATACATATCCCACATAGGCAGAAAAATACCCAACGCCAGCACCGTTACAAATGCAGCCATTATTACGATCATGATAGGCTCAATACGATCACTTAACTGCTTTACATCGTATTCAACTTCGCTCTCATAGAACATTGCGACCTCAGCAAGAAGCGTGTCTATCTGTCCGCTCTCCTCTCCAACCGCAATCATCTGTAACACAAGAGGTGTAAACATGCCGCTGACTGAATGTGTTTGATAAAGCCCTTCACCTCTCTCAATACCCGCTCGAATTGCACGAATTTTGTCACCCAAATAGGGATTATCTATCGCACGGGCACAAAGTTCCAAGGTAGTAGAAATAGGTAGACCCGCATGAAACATCAAGCCAAAAGATCGCGCATACCTGGCCAATGAGGCGCGTTCAATAATGTCACCAATAATAATGAGCTTTAATTTCTTTCTTCCCCAAAATCGACCTCCTTCGGGAGTATTTATATAGTGATAAATCCATGCGCTTAAACATGCGACTGCAGCAAATAAATACATCCAATAATTGACGAAAAAATCAGAAATACCGATAAGAATTCGCGTCGGCAAGGGTAGCTGTGCACCAAATTGGGAAAACATACCTGCAAACGCAGGAATGACTTTAATATTAACCACACAAAGAGCAATGGAGATTGCAATCAGTACAAAAGTTGGATAGCGCAACGCCGTTTTAATACTTTTCATTGTGTTTAAGTCACGCTCCATATACTCACTGAGTTGCTTAAACACCAAATCCAGACGACCAGAATTCTCGCCAACACTAACTAAGCTAATAAATAAATTATTAAATATCTTCGGATGAGCGCGCATTGCATTAGAGAGTTCCACACCAGCTTCAAGTCTCTCAATAATGTCAGTCAATGCTTTTTGGAAGGTATGATTACGTAAAGATGCAGACAATCCACGCAGGCCTTTGACTAGCGGAATACCCGCACGACTAATAGTATGCATTTGACGGCAAAACATAATCAGCTCGGTAGACTCTATCCGCCCTCGATCCGTAGAACGCTTTAACCTTTCGGACAAACTTAGTTTTTCAATAAACTCTTTTACGTCAACAGGCGTTAAACCTCGCCCCAACAATTGATTAACGGCAGCATCCTGGCTGGATGCATCCAGTTGCCCGGTAATTAAACGGCCTTCAGAGTTGCGTCCTTTAAATTCATAAATTGCCATAATCAATATTTACTCAACATTATCGCAATGTATTAAATCTCATCAATTTGAGCAGAGATGCTCATAACTTCTTCAAGTGTAGTAAGCCCATCTACCGCATAACCTAACGCGGCTTCACTTAATGTGACGTAATTTGGAACCTCACTGGCAGCACGGGTAAAACCATTTATATCATTCATACGTAACGCCTCGGCCATTGCTTGGTTTAATTCCAGCATTTCAAAAATACCTATGCGTCCACGATAACCGGTGTTATGGCAGTGCGGGCAACCCGATCCCTGTTTAAATGTGACATTACTAAAATCGCGCCCCTTACCGATGGTTGCTAACAATTGCTGCTCATTAGCATTGGGGGTATAAGGTAAAATACAGCTGGTACAAATACGGCGAATCAGGCGTTGTGCAACAATCGCTTTTAGCGCAGTCGCAACCAAATAACCATCAACACCGATGTCAATTAATCGAAGAGCAGATGTAACGGCATCATTGGTGTGAAGTGTAGATAACACCATGTGACCTGTCATAGATGCACGCAACGCAATTTCTGCAGATTCAGCATCGCGAATCTCCCCTACCAACAAAATATCCGGGTCTTGCCGCAAGGTAGCGCGCAGAACGTTGGCAAAATTTAAACCAATTTTTTCGTGCAACTGCACTTGGCTTATCCGTGGTAAACGATATTCAACCGGGTCTTCCACAGTAATAATTTTCTTTTCCGGTTTGTTCAGTTCAGAAAGCGCACCATATAAAGTAGTTGTTTTACCCGATCCGGTCGGGCCTGTAACCAATACCAACCCATGCGGACGAGTAATGACTTTACGGAAACGATCAATTAAATGTGGCGGCATACCAACGTTGCTTAAAGGACGAACACCATCTGTTTGATCAAGTAACCGCATAACAACCGATTCACCAAACTGCACCGGCATAGTTGAAATACGCACATCGATATTATGATGTTTTACTTTTAGGTTGAAACGCCCATCCTGAGGCAAGCGCTTTTCAGAAATATCCATTCCAGACATTAGCTTCAAACGCACCACCACTGCAGAGGCGATACGTTTTTCGTTCATTACTTGCTCTAGCAAAACGCCATCGATGCGATTGCGAATTCGCAGCACTTTTTCATCTGGCTCGATATGAATATCAGATGCCTTGGTATTAATAGCCTCTTCAAATATTTTCTGTAATAGCTTTACTACCGGAGCTTCATTATCAGTCGCATCGACCGCAAAATCAGCGAGATCCAATGCCGACTCTTGAAGTTCCTCATCCAACTCACCGGCAAGAGTGGCAATTTCACTCGCACGGGTGTAAGCAATATCAAGAATATCTAACAACTCAGATTCGCGAACCACAGCAGGTTTAATATTTTTTTGTAGTATGCGCTGCAATTCATCCAAACAAAAAATATCTGTAGGATCAGCCATTCCCAGCAGCAAACCATCGAAGTCTTCACGCAACAACATCACACGATAACGGCGCGCACTTGTTTCCGGAAGTTTTTGTACTAACTGGCGATCAAAACGAAACTGTTTTAACTCCACAAAAGGAATTTCAAGCTGGGCAGACAATAAACTCAATAAGGCATTTTCTTCAACATAGCCTAGTTCCACTAAAGTAGCACCAAGCTTGCGGCCTGTTTGTTTTTGCTCCTGCAAGGCATGCTGAAGCTGGGCTTCAGAGATCATATTCTTTTCGACTAGCAGATCGCCGATACGAATACGTTTTTGCGAAAAAGAATTCATCATAATATCAACCGATTATTACTGCTGAAGCGCCAAGGCTTGTAATGCAACAAGTCGTTTCTCTATATAACTGCGAACTTCGGGTTGCAACTCATATTGTGCAACACGCTGATATGCCTGCCGTGCAGTTTGAAATTGATTTAATGCATCTTGCGATAACGCCAATCCCAGCCAATAAGTAGATTTTTCACCAAAGGTGCTTATCAACCGATGGTAATGATTGGCCGCCTCCAAATACCTGCCAGTTTGCTGGTAAAGCCCTGCGAGCAATGAACGATAATTTTCATCGTTATCTGCCTCAGCCAAATGCATTTCCAGCAGGTCAATCGCTTGCACGGGCTGTTGCTTAATCAGCGCTACTTTTGCCAAATAAAATGCGCGCTCATATGGATACAAATAATCAGCTGCGGATAAGTAGTGCTCAATTCTTCCTACATCCTCACGAGCAGAGTAAATATCCAAAAGCGTTTTGAGTGACGCTCGTGGCTGTTTAGCGTCAATTAAAAATTGTTGCAGCAGGACAACTGCCTGCTCCCCTTTACCTTGTGCGAGCAATTGCTCAGCCGATTGAGCAGTTTGTTTATCTTGCGAACCAACATTCGGAGCAATATTTAATTGTGGTTCTGCCTTTTTTTGTGCGAGGTTTTCAGCCAGCTGCGAATCAGAGTCAGTTTCAATAAAAGGATCTTGAATACTCAAAGATGCAGTATCAACAATTGATGGACCTACAAATGAATCCTCATCTTCAGATCCTGTTGCAGCTAAATCACTCGCAATAGGCTCTCCTTGATAGGGAACTGCCATTGGCTCTTGGGCAACCTGATACGTAGATTCGTGAGTTATCACCGACGACAATTGATTGATAGCAGTTTCTAAAGCAATAAGCCGATCATTAAGATTAGGTTCTTCTGAAAAATGCTGTTGAGTAGTAACGCTACTATCTTTATTAGCTAACTCAGTTTTGGGTTGGACCTTTTCAGAAGTTGTATATTCAACATCTCCAGACGAAGCAACAGAGTTTGTTGATCCAGAAGCTTCGTCTATAGAATTTGGGTTGCTATCATTAACACCAACATCTGTTGCAAAGAATGCCCCCTTAAGAGCAAACAATAAAACCAGCACCACAATAAAAACCAAGAGACTGGGCAAGAATCTGTTAGGTATCGATTTGGCGATCCGTGTTTCATTGAAGAGATAACGTTGCTCACCTTCCCGCTCATTAACTGTTTCGCTAGCGCTTTGCTCATTTGGAATTTTTTGGTGCTGAGACAAGTCCCGCAACATATCATTGAGAAGGCTCATTAAACACTCCCCAACAGACCAGGAGCAGTCACAATGATGGCGGCAGCACTGGCAGCCAACATCGGCCATAACCAATAATCACGACGAGCTAACCAACGCCCCAGAGAACGGCTTTCAGCGGTATCCATAATAGCGCGAACCATATGTGCTCGATTTACGTGATCAGCACCTTGACCATAGGCAGCCAAGGTAGCCTTATGCGCAATAACATTAATCAAACGCGGTACGCCACCCGATGCTTTATATAACAATCGAATGGCCGAACGGGAGAACAATGAAGCTCCTCGATACCCCGCTGAACTCAAACGATAGGCCAGATAATCCGGTAAACTGGATTTAGAAATAGTTTGTAGATATTCAGAGAAAACAATTCTCTGTTTTAACTGCCGCAAATCAGGACGAGCCAATAAATCATCCAACTCCGGTTGACCAAATAGAACCACCTGTAACAGCTTGCTTTTTTCAGTCTCCAGATTGGTCAATAAGCGTAAGGCCTCAATCGTCTCCCGAGGCATCGCCTGAGCTTCGTCAACAATCAATACTACTTGTCGTTTTTGTTGTGCCAACTCAACCAGACGCATGTTGATTTCTTTCAACAATTGGTAAGAGGGAATTTCCGGAGAATAGTGGATACCGATTTCCTCAGCCAAAAACCACTTAAGCTCTTCCGGAGTCAGATAAGGATTAGGAATGTACGCAGTGATGAAATTATCACCCAAGCTTGCCAGTAGCTTTCGGCTAAGCAATGTTTTTCCCGTACCGACTTCTCCCACCACTTTAATAAAACCTTCGCTGTGACGCAGCGCCAACAGCAAAGTACTCAGCACTTCACGATGAGTTTGGCTGTTAAAATAAAACTGTGTATCAGGGGTCAGTGAAAATGGATGCTCCTTCAATCCAAAATGTTGGCGATACATGGAAACCTCACCTGTAAACACAATACGTGTTCACGTTTTATGCCAGCGATATATTCAATATTCGCAAAAAAATCTCGAGTTTTATTTGCTGCGGTATTCATTCCCCAACTGTTGCATTGTGCTTTGCGCCTCTTCCAATTGAGCGGCCCAAGTATTGTCATCAACTACAATCGGGCGCAGCAAAATAACAAGCTCTGTTTTGGAACGAGTTTTGTTTTTAGTTCTGAATAATGCATTTACCAAAGGAATATCACCCAACACAGGGCGCTTTCCATCTACGTTATTACTGGACTCTGTCATTAATCCGCCCAGCACAATAACTTGCCCATTTGCGGCTTTAACGATGCTGTCAGATTCACGCACACCGCGCAACGCCAAGGGCAATGCAAACGCCTCATTACCGACGGTAAAGACTTTTTGTTGATCAGTAACCTCACTAACAATCGGGTGAATATGGAGAATTACTTCCCCCTTATCAGAAATTTGCGGAGTAACATCGAGTGAGATCCCACTAAAAAAGGAAGATAGTTCTATATTAGGAGTACTGGTAACAGACGCTGCATTGGAGGTGGTATTACTGGAAATTCCGGTCACAAAATATTCATCAGACCCTACACGAATAACCGCTTTCTGATTGTTAACCGTTGATACCCTGGGACTGGAAAGCACCTGAACAGTACCTTGAGTTTCCAACAAAGATAACAATTTAGTTATATCAGTTACTTGAATCAAGCCTGCTATGGTACCGGCTATTTTTTCACGTGCTGGTACCTGCACTGATTGAATAACTCCATTGGCATCAGTGTAAGTGTAAGTTCTGGTCAAATTTCTGAATTCCCCCACAGGAGCAGTACCATCCGTGTTCAGCATAAAACCATCTTGCAAATTTTTTGTAGCTGAGATCTGACCACTGATTGCATTCCAATTAACACCAGCTTCAAAACCTTCATTCAGTCGAACCTCAATGATTTTCGCCTCAAGAATAACTTGACGCTTTACACTCAATTCCGAGCGATCCAAAAAGTCGCGTACTGCGCTCAACTCATAGGGCATAGCCTTTACAACAATCATTCCGGCTTGCGGGGTGACAATAACAGAACGATTTTCAGTTGCACCACCAATAATCGAGACAATGGTTTTTTCCAGAGAGGTCCAAAAATCTGTGCGATTTAAAGTTTGTACACGCGAGCCTGGTGACAACGGTGAACCACCCGCCCCTCCTTTTTGTTCCTCTGCGCTTTGAATCATACCCAACAAATTTGCGTTTTCATCGCTGGTATTATTCCCACCACCACCGCCACCTGAATTACTGCCAGAACCGGATTGTTGCCCCCGCCCAATCATCACACTGGTATCTGAAACACCCACACGCTGCACGTCAAGGTAATTAATTTGAAATACCTCTGTGCGCACTGCATTAGCATAAATAGTGTAAATATTGCGATCCTTACGGAATTCGTAACCATAAATATCACGTGTAACACGCAACACATCTTCAACTGTCACGTTCTTTAAATCTAAAGTAACCTCGCCGCTAACATCAGGATGAACAACAACGTTTACACCGGTTCCATTCACCAAGCCAAGAAAAAAATCCCGAGCAGCTACATTGCTCACAGACACATCGAAACGCTCGCTACTTTTTAGTGTATTTGTTGTATTACCCGATGGCGCCGGGTTTCCCAGTAGGGCTTTATTTACAGCGGGAGGAACAGCTTTTTCCTGTTGCTGGCGCTGATCGGCGATAGCTTTTTCCAACGCTTCCTCACCGGACAAACGTTTATCACTATTAGAACTGCAAGCTACCAGCAGCCAGACCGGCACACTAAAAATAAATACAGCACGAAGTATCTGCATAAAAGTATTAGGCTCATTTGCTGTATGAGAAATTTTCTTGGAATAGGTGAACATGTCACTGCCTCAATAATTTGGCCACTCGATTAATGCTTTTTCACAACACTGGGAGAAATTCTCAATACCCAGGTTTTATCTCCGCCCCGCAGGACAACGGCTTGCGCCAAAATTTGTTGAACTTTAATGCCATTAGTGCCTGGCACAATTTCTCCCTCACGCAATGTTTTCCCATTAATGATGGCGATTTTACGTTGAGATCCGATAAGCACTGAATTTAAAACGAAAGGCTTTTCCTCTGCTGAAAGTACAGTGGCCTGACGCCCTAAAGGCATTGTTGGATCGCGAATTTCCTCGGCCATAGTTGCAAGACTGATAGCAGCAAACATTAAAACCGGGAGGAAAGTTAATCTAGACACCAAGTAATCCCTCTTCCGAACTTAGTGTAAATACACGAATATCAATTTCCGCACCGGGATATTGTTTTACTGTGTAATCCAGCGACTCCCAGTAAAATTTATATTGTAGAGCTTCTATTTCTGTCATCAGTTGAATGAGCTGGGCGTAGCTTCCGGCAACCCGGATCAACACCCCATGTTTGTAAACACCGGGGCTTCCAGCTGACGGCTCAGATCCAACACTTGCCTCTGTCTTGGCAGTCGCCAGTTGTAGCTCTGTTGCAGCCAAAGTCCGAACCTGTAACAGCCTGACACTTTTAGTGCGCTGCAATACTTCTTCCAATGCTTTTGGCAACTGAGCAGCACTTATAAGCCCTTGCGACAAACCAGCTAACTTGGTCTCCACCTCGCTTATGCTTGCATTGAGCTTGCTAACTTCTTGTGCCTTGGTGATAGCAGGATCCGACTGCAGAGCCGTAGTTAATGTAGATATTTTTGCGACCAATTCGGATTGCTCCTGATTTAAGCTGGTTTCTTCTGTTTGCTGTCTGGCACGTTCACTATCAAATCCAGACTGAACAAGCAGACTCCACACCATATAAACCAGCGCTAAAGCAGTAATAAAAATAAGAACCCTTTCTCGTAGCACACGGCTATCGATTTGTTCCATGAGTTTAGCTATTGCAGAGGACATTAGGGCGCACCCCGCACTTCTTCATTTAATTTAAGCAAATGCTGCACGGCGGTTAATGGAGCATCTTCTTTATCCGCTTCATTAACTTGCTTCGCTACTGAAAACTCAAAAATGCTGCTATTTGTTTTACCAGGTTGTATGCGCAACACACCAAATGCTGTCGGCGCAAAAACGGGTTCACCACGCAAATTTTGTATGTACAGAGGAATTTGATCAGCGGACTGTGTAGTGCCAATAAATTCTGTGTAGTTACCGCCCTGCTGAAGCGAAAATGCGGAGAGGCTGACGGTAGTGAGTGATTGGCGCCCCATTGCTTTGAGATGCTCGGAAAAGCCCGAATTGTTCCCAATATTTTTATTGACGATAATGTTAAAAATTTGGGTTCGCCGTTCAAGCTCTTTACCCAAC
>NZ_JBCECX010000002.1:177466-232633 GCF_039207905.1 Cellvibrio sp. | reverse complement strand
CACTGGCCTCAAACGGCGATGCAGGCAGACCGGCGCTATTATACAGATTTGCCCCCTCAGGGTTATCAGCCCATGCATAACGCACCCATTTAGGCTCAGCAACCGAATCAGCCCGCACCACCAGCTTGTTCTTCTTCACTTCCGCCTTGGCCCAGACAAACTTTTTATCCGCACCAGCAACCGCAATCGGCTTCAACTCACCACCGCGAATATCCAACCCCTGCCCCACATCCGTAAATACCAACTCCAAAGCACCATCTTTTGCTTTGATTTTCTGCAATGTAGGTCCCGATGCAAGCAAAGACTTTTTCCCGAATGCCACCTTCATTGCTCCCAGCGCCAAACGCTCGCCCACAGCCTGCTTATTCAAGGGGTGAATATCATTCCACTCACCAACATCAATCGCCACCGCCATGGCCGTATTTTTTACCGCAAGCGCTTGCCGCTGCGCCTCACGCACTTGCGCCCACTTACTTTCAACTGGCTGTGAATTAGCAGGCAGGAAATTCGCTAATTGCACATAAATAAATGGCAGATTGGACTGCTTGAATTGCCCGCGCCAATCGCTAATTAAATCCTCCAATAGATAGCGATATTCCGAGGTCACCGCCGCACAGGTTTTATCAGCACATTGACCGGCGGGTTCACGATGCACGCCATCAGCATCTGCACGATCCACATTGGATTCGCCTTGATACCACAACACGCCTTTCACCTGCAGCGGCAATGCGGGAGCCAACTTCGCATTAAATAAAGAAGCCGGAATGTAATGCAAGGTAGTCGTTGGTAACATATTGCGCATGCGCGCTGCGACTTGATACTGCCATTCACCGCGCAACGAAATTTCTTCATCACCGGAATATCCGGCCCCAAACGCTGAATCACCGAGCATCAATGCATAGCGTTTATCTTCCACAAATCCGGGATCGCTGGAGTAACTTGTGAGACGGATAGCAATAGAGTTTTTGCCCGCTTTTAACAGGCCAGCAGGTACAGTATAAATACGCGGAGGATATTGATACCCCGTTTGCCCAACGGATTGTCCATTCACGAATACCTCATCACCATTAACGATTGCACCTAGCCAAAGCACTGCTTTTTTTGCAGCCTGCGCTTGCGTCAATTCAATCGTCTTACGCACCCAGACTGCGCCTTTGGTAAAATCACTGCCCTGCGCTTTCAGAAAACCAGGAACCTGTAACGTTTTCCACTGCGCAGTATCAAGCGTAGCTTGCGACCATTTATTTTTTAAACCAACGTCTGCCGCATTTAAATCGCTATACCACTGGTCACTGTTCGCTTTGTCTTTCACGATGGTATTTTTTACGTGGTTATCATCCTTAAACGGTTGGAGCTGCGCCAAATAATGCGGATATTTTTGCAGCGCAGACTCACTCATCCAGGCCTCAATTGGCGAGCCGCCAACAGGAATAGTAACCAGCCCAACCGGTACATTGGTTTGTGCATAAATTTTTTGCGCAAAGAAAAAACCTACCGCAGAAAAGTTCTCGAGATTATCCGGCGTAGCGGTTTTCCATTGCCCCTGAGTGTAGTCCTCAAGCGGTCCTTTAAATGCGTAAACCACAGGAACATTAAACTCGCGGATATTTGGCAGTCGGGTAGACTCGATCAAACCGGGATATTGGTACTTCACCCGCTTGAGCGGCAATTCCATATTGGATTGCCCCGCCGCAATCCACAGATCGCCGAGCAATATACCGGTGCGGGTAATTTGATTTTTACCGCTAACCTTTAATTCATAAGGGCCACCTGCCTTGCGCGCAGGAAAAGTTACTTTCCATTTGCCATCGACTGCAGATGTTGATTTCTCTTTGCCCGCAAAATTGACAGTAACTTTTTCCCCCTCATCCGCCCAGCCCCAAATCATAAGGGGTTTATCGCGCTGGAGAATCGCACCATCACTCAACAAGCGAGGCAGAGTTACATCGGCAAGCGCAGGGAGGGCAAGGAACGGCAAGCAAATAAGAAGTAATAATTGCTGATTGAATCGTCTGGAGTTTTTCATAGCAGATTAGCTTTTATCGTTATTAATCGGATTTGAGCAAAACAATATACTTGTATACTAGACAAAAAATAAACTCCTTTTTGACGAAAACCCATACGCTTTACAGTTATTTATTAAGCGCGGGAAATGCGAGTTAATAAAAAAAGCAGCCGTAGCTGCTTTTTTATTAACTCGATTCGAGAGGCTATCTACTCCTCTGGTAGCTCCCGGTTACCAATCAGGGTGGTGTAATTCTCGCTGTAGTCTTCCATATGCTCTTTCAAAAAGTCGCGATACCGACCAGACAGGTAATTAGTAGTACCTTCCACATCTTCCGCAAACTCATTTTTATCGAGCGAGCTTTGGGCAACAACATAGGCATTGAACCGTGCCGCTGCGTTCATCAATGCCGCACTGACAATCCCCGGATCAGCGTCATCACAGGCATCGTTAGCCTGATCGAGAAACTTTTCCACCAATCCCCAGAACAGATCGTCATCACTTTGTTCGCTCATGGCTCACCTACTCGCAATCTATAAGACCAGAAATAAGACGGTTATTTTAAACCAGTGAGCCCTCGCAAATACACAGCAAAGGCTCACTCTCACTTATTTTGCCGGCGCAAATGGCTTAGCTTTGAAGTTGGTACCGCGCAATTGCAGTAGTGCTTTGCCAGATTTGTCATTCAGCAGCAACTGTTGATAAATCTTGACCAGATCCTCTTTGGTCACTTTTTGCAGTGCTGCCAGATAGCGGTCGCGACCATCAAATTTATATTTGGCATTCCAAAACTCACCGGTATACAGGCCTGCTTCCGCGTAAAAATCCGTTGGCTTTTGCAATACGTTAGCGATCATTGCCTGTTTTGCCTGTTCAATTTCTGCCGCGTCCGTTGCCTTCAATGTAGCGAGATAATCTAGACGGAATTTATCCATGCGATTTTTTATTCCCGGCAAATCGGTATTGGAACTTTGCACTAACATAACAAAACCAGGAATATCGTCGACCGGATAATTAAAGCTGGTCACCACATAACCCAATTGCTCGTGGGTGCGCAGCTGCATAAAAAAGGCATTGCCAAACAACGCATTTAACACCGCCAGCTGTGCCTGCTCATCATCCGATTTTTTGTTACCAAACCAAGCTTGCAACACGGCGCTATCTGCTAATTCAACATCATCGCTAAAATTAGTTGCCTTACCTGGTGCAGGCGTTACGTAGCTATTGATCTTACGTTTTTCTGGTGTACGAGTACCCGGTAGTACCTTGGCAGCGGCGAGAGACATCTCTTTCACTTGCGCTTCGGTGTAATTACCCACCGCAAAAATGCGTAACAACGGATCGCGTTTTATTGCTGCGTGATAGGCCACTACATCTGCCTTGGAAATCTTTTGCGCAGCTGCGGCCAAATCTTTTTCCTGCCACTGCACAGTGCCAGTCAACCGCTTGGCATGACCAAACAATTGGCGATATACGTGATTCTTTTTGCTGTTAGCCAAGGCTTCCTGATAGCTATCCAAAGCCTCATGGAAGGCTTTATCGGTGATATCCAAAGCCACAAACTCTTCCAACATTTTTTGTAGCAACTGCGGATGCTTGGTGGTGTAGCCAGAAACAAACACTCCTTGGGAGTGGGCATCCATCACAGTGGTAGAAACACCAAGCGAAGCACGTGCAGCGCGATCCGATAAGGTCATAGTTTGCTTGTTGTAGATATCGTTTACCAAATGAGACAACACGATTTCTTTAGGTGATTTTTCAGCAAAGTCCACGTTGATCTGCACCGCAAATTGGCCTTTGTCTTCACGATAAAATTCCGGGTGTGTCAGATAAGCCTCAACACCTGGCTGGCTCACCACCTGATGTGGTTTTAAATAAAGGTTATCGACAATTGGCGCGGGCTTATCGGTAAATAAATCATTAAGCGGCGGCAAATTAAAAGTGTGCTTACTCGCCAGCGAATCCCAGCGAGCAAACTCTTCGGCTGTGATATCGCGGATAGAATATTTACCATCAAAGAAAGGAATGGGAGTATCGGCTTTCTCACCGGGACTCACATACCAGACACGCGCATTGCGCTCATCGAGCTGCGCAAGCAAATCGCTGATTGCTTTCGCATCGTAACGTTCGTACACATATCCGGCATTCAGTAGATTTTCAATCGGCAGATCGAATTGCAATGTAGTCAGTTCTACCGCTTGATCCAATGGCTCAGGTTTGGATGCATTCGCAAAATCTTTAGCGCGCATTGCCTGAAGCTCGCGGTAATAATTTGGATTCAATCCATCGCGCTTGATCAAATCAATGTAAGAAAAAATAGCGGCAAGAATTTCATCTTGTTGCTTCAAACCTGCATCGGTTAATTCTGCTTGTACACGCAAAATCCCATCGGGGCCATAACCTTCCGCATCAACGTAGGCGGTGACCATTTTCACCAACCCTTTACTACGCAATTGTTCACCCAAAGTGCCCTGCTCTTCCGAGGTAATTAAGTTGCGTACATATTCGTTAGGTTTCAAACGCCACTGCTGCTTGTTGGATTTCACAGGAAAATCTACATAGAGCACTTTTAAATCTTTGATAGGTTTGTAATGAATACTTTTGCCCATTTGCGCTTTGGTTAGACCCGGCACAGTAACTTCAGGCAAGGTGACATTTTTATTCGGGATAGATGAGAAATGTTTTTCAGCCAGCGCTTTTAATTCCGGCAGGGTTTGTTTTCCTACCAACGTTAGCTTCATGATATTGGCTGAATAGTAGCGATCATAAAATGCTTTCAGCTCATCCTGTAATACGGAGCCAGGTTTATCTTGCAATGTATCCAGATTCCCAATATTAAATTTTGCACTCGGGTTTTCCGGGTTTGCAGTAAAACCTTGCAACGCAAATAAATTCCAACCGTCCTGTGCTTTTTGCAGCGACCACTCGTTATTTACTGCATTGCGTTCCTTATCACTGAAATGCGGATCAAAGGTTGGCTTTTTAAAATAATCGCTAAAACGATCCAGCGCCTCATCAAATTTTCCGGCGTTGATTTGGAACAGATAATTGGTTTTATCATAAGCCGTAAAAGCGTTAGTCATACCGCCGTTGGCTTGGGTATATTTCATAAAGCCATCTGGCTCGGGAAATTTCTCGGTGCCTAAAAACAACATGTGCTCAAGATAGTGCGCCAACCCCAGTTGCTCTTTTGGATTGTGTGCGCTGCCAACACCAACCGCAATCGACGCGGCAGAATTCTCCAGAGTAGGATCAGAAACCAGCACGACCTGCAAACCATTGGGTAATAGCAGCGCCGCATATTGGCGATCATCATTCGGGCTTTTGATGATGGTGACTTGTTCGGGATTTTGTGCCACCGGTTTAGGGCTGGTAGTGGACTCGCAGCCCACCAAAGTGATTCCGCCTAGCAACAGTAAACTGAAAGCATAGGACGAGTAGCGCTTTAACATAGCGTAGTTCCCTTTAAGAGTTAGAGTTGGTTCTGATGTGGGGCAAAGCCTAGCAGAATTTGGCGTTATCCGCACAAGCTGACGCAGGGCGAATGCGAAGGATTAAAGCGGAATTAGCAAGAGCCGCCAGATCTGGCGATTATGACCGAATAAGCAGCGGGAGGTTCCGCTGTTGATTATTTAGCAGTAGGAGAAACTGCCACCGGGGTTACAGTAGAGGTGAAATGGCGCCGACTTTGCATCGTTGTGCCGGAGGTTGCTTCTTTTACATCACGCGTCGCCACAAGCAAATGACCAGCCTGCTGCTGATACTCAGTGTAACTTTCATTTTCAAATTGAAAGCTGATCACGATAAACACGCGACCCGATCCTTTCTCGATCATTTGGCTGGCTAGGGGTACGCCATTTTCGTCAACCCAAACCAACAAATGGTTTTTATATTTTTTAATGTATTTACGATATTTTTTATCAATCTTATCGTGCGGCATACTGAATTTTAATCGACGCACCTGTTTTCCATTTCGCTCATCGACTTTTTCTTCAATAAATTGAGAGCGAGCCAAAGCCAGCTCCAATTGTGCGGCAGGATAAAGCAGCTCACGCCACTCCCAATATTCAAATTGCCCTACTGCGTTGAGTGCCGAATTTTTTACATTTTCATCTTCAACCTTGGCCAGCTCTTCGGCGTGTAATTGTGCAATCAATTGGGGAGAATAAATAGCACGCAACCCATCAGCACCATCCTCAAGGCGTAAATTAATGACGCCTTCGTGCTCTATCAAATCGTCATGATCGCCACTGCTACCAACCAGCTTAAATTGCGCGTTAACCGCTATAGGTTTGGTTGACTGTAATTGCTTTAGCGCATTGCGAAGATCAGCTTGCCCATCCGCCAACACCCGAGGGGATAATATCAGCGCACAACAAACAATAACTTGCCCGCAACACACGGAAAAGCGTTTGATCATTGATATTCCCCTCTTCTTATCGAGCCATATGCGGATTAAGATGTCGCCCCGTCGTGGTAGCGCAATACTTCGACAACAAACAATACCTAATGTTGCAATACACACCAACTCAACACGAGGCAAGCCAGTCCTCATGAGTAAGCCGAAACGATTAAAAAGTCGCGATAATTAGCTAACGGACGTGCCACTAGAAAGGATTAAATATGACGCGACCATAATCCCATAACTGCACCAGAAATCCCCAGTGCCAATGCTTTAGTGCCCGGTATTGGCGTATCCGCTTGATAATTGCTTGTAATATCCCTCATATTTCTCTTCTTAAAGGTTTATTATTTTTTCCAAAATTAACTTCTATTAAAGGGTGATGAAATAAATGGGAGATTAAATTTCGTAGCGATTGTTGCGCAGCCATATCATCGCACCAAGCAAGACAGCCACAATCACACCATAGATAGCAACATCAGCAGAGTAGTTAAACGCAAAACTCACATAACCATTACCGGCATCGCCAAACGACATATGCATAACATCAGCAATAGTATGAAAGTAGGCTTTTACCAATTCATAAACATGAATATTGATTCCCATAAAACTGTTAAGAAAACGGTCGGCAAATAACAGGATCAACGGAATAAAAGTCGCCGCTAAAAAGGGCGATTTTTTAGTGTAGGCCGAAGTCAGCATTGCCCAGGCAAACACAGGCAGTATTAGCGGCACCAACCCGACACTTCCGAGAAAGTAACTGCCCAGCATTGATAGCGATTTCAACGCTGCAGCAAATTGACTCAGGTCACCTAGCCATGTGCAAACCACCAGTAGCAGCAACATGCTCGTTAGCGTATTCATCAACAAGGTCAACAGGGGGACACTCGCCGTTGCCACAACCAACTTAATCAAAACATTAAAAGATTCACTTACAGGCATGGAGCGCCAAAATAAAATATCGCGACTTTTGCGATCAGCAAACAAACATGATGAGCAGTAATACAGGGTTAAAAACACACTGACGGCAGTGAAAAACCACCACCCCATAAATTGCTGCAAGGCAATGATAAAACCAACTACTTTTTTACTTTCGAAATTGACTTTATATTCATTTGTTGATGGATCGAGCCTTAAAATTTCCTGAATCTGAGGATCAAGCACGTTGATACTTGAGCCCCTTGGCTGCGAAATGGATGGGTCGCTGATAACCGCCAACACCCAAAAACCGGCCACTAACAACACACAAACTAAAGGCAACAATAAAAATAGGCCACGATGCTCCCAGTATTCACGCTGCAACTGTACTGCCAAACGTGCTCCAAACATCACGCAATCTCCTTCGCTATATGTTGTGGTTTTATTTTTGCTACAAATAATTCACTTAAGCTCGGCGTAGTGATCTTACCCAACTGCGCCAGTGATTCACGCTGTTGCTCATTAGGTTCAAACAACATGCTGAAACCACCTAATAAGCGACGACTGTGAATCGGGTTGTGTACCAACGCATGCTCTTTGTAATTGGCGTCAACGTGCAGCTCCACATATTGCGCGGCGACTTGTTCCATACTTGCATCCAGCACAATATTGCCTTGGTTGATAAATACCAGATCCGTCAGGATAGTTTCGATTTCTTCTACTTGATGCGTGGTAATCAAAATAGTTTTTTGCGCATCGTAATAGTCATTTAGCAAGTTTTCATAAAACTGTTTGCGGTAGAGAATATCCAAGCCCAAAGTCGGCTCATCCAATACCAGCAATTCACTATCAATCGACATAATCAAGGCGAGATGTAGTTGAGTAACCATACCTTTGGAGAGCGATCTGACTTTATCGGTCAATGTAATGGAGGTCTCTGCGAGATATTTTAAACATTGGATGCGGCTAAAACGCGGATGTACACCTTCAGTATAAGCAATTAACTCTCGCACGCTAATCCACTGCGGCAAGGTAGCGGTATCGGCAATAAAAGAAACGCGCTCCAATAACTTTACTCGATCGCGCTGGGGATTCATGCCCAGCACTGTTAATTCACCATCTACCGGAGCCAGTCCCAAGATCCCCTTCAACAGAGTCGTTTTACCCGCACCATTAGGGCCAATTAAACCGACAACCTTTCCTGCTCCGATTTGCAAATCAATATTATCCAACGCGACTTTTTTGCCGTAGCGCTTGCTCACACTTTTTGCACTGATTAGGTAATCCACATTATTCTCCTTGTGCAGCCTGTAGGGCGGCGATCAATTCTTTTTTGCTAATGCCTAGCTGGCGCATACGCACCAATAATGCCGGCACTTCGGTGGAAATAAATTTCTCTTTTTCCATGTTGTGCAATTTTTGTTGCGCATCGGGCAATACATACATTCCCATTCCACGCCGCGCCTCTACCAAGCCCATATCCACTAACTCCTGATACGCCTTACTAACCGTAATGTGATTGATTTGATAATCACTGGCGACTTGCCGCACTGAGGGCAAGGTTTCACCTTCCTTAAATGTACCCGACAATATCAGCGCAACAATCTTTTCGCGCAGCTGTCGGTAGATAGGCTGATCATCATTCCAATTCATTTAAATTTACATCTCACGTTGCAACTTGCGGGTGTACGCTAATAATGTAAAACCAAAACCCATCAAAAAGATTAAGTTTTCGTTTATTAACTCACTTTTTCAAGAGCACTTCTGTTCAAGCCTCTTGCCAACAACCAACAGCCAAAGACAAGTTCAAACAGTGCACCGGGATACATAAGCAGCTTCATTTGTTCAGGGGGATTGGACACCATGATTTTTGTTAACCCAAAGATAACCATGGAGCCATAGGTAAAAAAGCCCCACAACAAAAGCCACTTGGGGAAGTATTTTGATACATAAAATAAATACAAAAAAATTAACGCACCAACGCCCATTAATACAAAAAGAATGTTCCACATTGCACCGCTAAGTTTCATAAACATCGCAGCAAGTGTACGCAATTGGTCAGCACCAAATGCAGGCCAGGCAGCATCGTCTTTCAGTAATATTAATGGCATTAAAATAACCATTCCCGCCACACACCCCAGAAGGCCTTCACCAAACCTAAAAAGAAATGCGAGCAATGCGATGTCTTTGTTCACAACCCTGGCTATTAAATAGGATGCCCAAGAGGCCGCAATAACCACGCAATACATTATTAAATCCAGCGCTTGGGCTATTCTGAAGCGGTCAACTGTATCGATAAAATTTTCAACATTATAAATGCCGGGTTTCAGCAAAAAGGTATTCATCAACCCAATTAATGTGTATGTCAAATATGCCAAACCTAAATATTTTACGTAGGTTTGGATATTTTTATTTAGGTCATCCATCTTGGCTTTTCCCGATTAAATTCTTATTAGACGATTTCGCGAGAAAACATAACGCCAAGGAATAACAAGCGGTGTTAACACAACTCCCATACCACAGGCAAACAAAACACCAGTGGCATATTCATCAAGCCCGCCGCCCAACCACACTGGCAGCGCAAATACCAACACCCATAAGGTTTTCCAAATCAATTCAAACAATAGAATCGGGAGCATTTGCAGCGGATAGCGTACGCCCACCAGGGAGAGCAAAGAAAAGGCAACCAATATAGATTGAATAACGGAATGCGGATCGGCCACTCGCACTTCCGGGGAGATGACCAATGGCCAAATCGTTAACCCCAATCCAACCGCAATCAATAAATACATAGCGCGCAACAAATGCAGCTGCCATTTCGCCACCGCATAACCACGATCATCAACCATCTTCCCACCCTCCTTAAGCTTATATTGGTAATGCCACACTGTTATAGACAACTATAACACCATAACAACTTAACGCAATCCCCCAAAATTGCGTCCGCCATAAATAAAAATGCCGCAGACATTTTCATGTCTGCGGCATTTTTTACCTTTAACCACTAATCCAATGCGATAACCCTGAATTAGAAAGTGGTACGAGCTCCCAAGGACCAACGCGCTTCGTAGATATTCTGGAAGGCTTTTTGGTCTTTGTGTTCCAGATAGGTTTGTTGGAACTCTTCAGTGATGTTGGCACCGTTCAAGTACAGATCCACGTTCTCGGTTACGCTCCAGGTGACGTTCAGGTCGAGCTGACCGTAATCATCCTGATACAGATTTTGATAACCAAGTTCGTAGCCACCACGCGCAATCAAACGCGGAGAACGGAAGTTGTAAGCAAGGCGCGCAGAGATGGTGTCATTCTCGAACCAGCCAACCAGGTTGTAGGTGTGCTTGGAGTTGTTCGGGAATGGCAGATCGCGTTCACCCTCACCAACACCATCCTGCGAACTTTCAGACAGGGTGTAGTTTACGTCCGCACCGAAGTTCGCCAGGAAGCCATCGGTGAAATCAGCAAACGCAACCTTGGCCGCCAATTCCAGACCTTCAACTTTTCCGCCTTCACCTTGTACGGGTGACGTGAATGGATGAGGACCTCGGTTAACGCCATCCTCATCCGGTTCGTCCATCATGACGCGACCTGAAGAGAGGAAGCTGTCGATGTTGATGTTAAACAATCCAGCGCTCAACACCGAGCTATTACCCACATACCACTCAATAGAGAGATCAGTGTTGTCCGCGCGCGTTGGATCAAGCTCGGGGTTGCCCGACAAGCTGCCGTAGAGTACGCGCATACACTGGCACTCTTCGTTAAATACGCGACCTACCGTTTTACCGCCACCCCATGAGAGCAGATTAAGTGGCTGCATAGTTTCACCGTAACCAAAACGCACTTTCAAATCATCGGTAAGATCGTAAGAAAGGTTCAGCGCTGGCAATACATCGGTATAGCTACGCTTGGTTATTTCGTCACCGATATCATAGCTGGCACCCGAGTGTGGAACCGATCCACCTACGATGTTTTGCTTCACATAGAGATCAGTTTCAACAACCTTCACACCCAAATTACCGGTGAGATCACCCGCCGCGAAATTCACCTGACCAAAATAGCTCAGCTCATCTAGGCCGACGTCATAGGAAGAACCTGGATGGATAACTTCACGCTGCGGCCCAAAAATGGTGGCCAGGAAGGCTTTGGTGTTATCGAAAATGCGCGGGTTTGCCACCCACACCCCCGGGATACCTTTGGCTGGGCCGAAATCATCCACCCAAATCACATCGTTGTATTGATCACTGCGCATTGGCGGCATCAATGAGTAATTTTCAAACTCGCCGTTGACCATCTCACCCTGCGGCAAATTGGGGTCACACTCGGCCGTGCCCGCGAATTGATCCACTGCGTTATACAAGGCTGAACAGCCTGTATCGGCGTAATCACTGAATAGGTCATAGACCTGGTGATCAACTTTACGCTCGCTGTAACGCGCACCGAAATCTACGCTGGTGATAAACGGCGCATCATCAAACGCGTAGTTCCATTTAGTGCTTAAAGTACTCAGCTCACCTTCATCGCGAGTGTTGCCTTCAGAGGCGAACGCACCCACATGATAGGAATCAATGCTCGCCATGTATTCCGCAACAGTTTTATTGCCCTGACCACCAGTCACAACCTGATCAAAGCCGCCAAATACCGGATGCTTGCCAGAGGCGTCGTAAGACAAAATAAAATCAGGGTCCTCGATACCACCAGGAGAGAAAGCAGCATAGCAACCACCAAGGTCACCGACGGCCACATCATTTTCACCGCAATATTTGGACGCAACCAAACCACCAGGCCCAGTGACCAATGAACCCTTGTCGATACTCAACATATCGCCTTCGGTGTAACCGTGAAGCATTTGCGCGGAAGCGGTTGCGTGAGTTGCACGCACTTGGCCGGTAAGCGCCTCACCGTTATCAAAATTCAATTCGATATTGGTGTTCTCTGACTCTTCAAGGTTTACGTTGGTTTGCGAGAAAGATTGCAAGCGATAAGGATTCACCTCAAACGCGTTAGCGGTGCGCCAGTTTTGCACCTCACCGTCATCGCCAATCATGGTGAATTCTTCATCCAGGAATTTTCCATCCGGCACGTACAAGTAATCGCTAAATGTTTGCCAGCGGTTGTTCATCGAGAAACCGGCGCGGCGGTTGTAACGCTCTTGATCGCTATAGAAATAATCAACAACCAATTCAATACCGTCAGTCAATTGCGCCTGGAAAGATGCATTTATACCATCGCGCTGACGCTCTTCCACTTTGTGGAATGCACCAAAACCTTGTGGAGAAACGTGATAAATATCAGCATTTACTGGTGGAGTTCCAGAATAATGATTGTTAAATGTTGCACCTATGCCGCCATTTTCAGATGAATCAAAATAACCATTGTAATTGGATGCGAGATTTTTCTCGGTGGTAACAGCACTCAACACAAATCCGAAGTCTGCATTATTCCAACCAATCAAACCACTTACGGTTGGATCTGATTCTTTGCTGATGGAGCCTTGGTCAACCTCTGCCGAACCGGAAAAAGTCCAACCTTGTTCAAGGTCAAATGGGCGACGGGTTTTTAATTCAACTGTACCGGCAATACCCAAGGTGGTGAGCGTCGCGAGCGGAGATTTGTATACATCTGCACCAGAGAATAATTGCGATGGCAAATCACCAAAATCTGCCCCCGAGCTGTCGATGGTCGTTGCGCTCAGATACGTCTCACCATTTAACGAGGTCGCCACGTTCGCGAGGCCGCGGATCTGTACCGGACCACCTTCCCCTGCCGTACGCTCCACCTGAATACCAGGGATACGCTGCAATGAATCAGAAATAGTTACATCGGGAAGCTTGCCAATATCCTGCGCGGAAATGCCATCCACTACAGATGCCGCATCACGCTTGGTGTTAACCGCACTAGCCTGAGCCGCACGCACACCTTGAACAACAACTTCTTCCAACTCTTCCTGGGCAAATGCGTGCCCACCCATAACCAGCAAAGTTGCTGCTGATCCATAAACTATGGCCGCTTTATTAGCGACTCTTATTGCACTGCGAAGCTTATTAAACATGAGGTGCCCCTTGAAATAAAAACAACCATAGATGAAATAAAATCACCGATAGACAACGTTGTCCGGCGTGCACAATAGAGATTCATCATTAATGCTGTCAAACGCAGAGGGGATGGCACCAAGACAATGCAAGGCAGAATTTTCTTCTGTAATTTCAGCAGGTTAAAACCTACAAATATTATTTTTTAATCAATAAAAATACATTTCATTAACGCAATTTACATATCTTAAAATTTACTCAATTTTTTAGCACCAATTGTGATCAAAATAATTCCATCGTTCACAATAGTGAACGCATGTGAGGCACGAAAAATAAACCCACCAACTCCATTTTTGTGCAAAATCAGCAATTCATGCACCACAATATTACTCACCACTGATTTAACATGATCAAAAATCAAATAGCACGGAGGAATGGGGCAAGAAAAAGACCAAAACAAAATGCTGCACATTTTCTCGTCAATTAAAAATGTGCAGCGTCATATTTTTAAACCAATAATTCCATTTCACTAAACTGTTATTGGTGCCCTTACTGCAACTGATGCAGTAAGTTTTAATTCACTTACTTGGCATTTACATGGCTGGCGCCGCTTGAATCCGTTTTTGCTTTTGGGTTGCCGTAATAATCAACACTGGATGCGCCACTTGCATTCGCATTCAACGTTTCAGTTACGGCAGCTTCAACATGGGATGCGCCGCTGGCTTCGAGGTCTGCATTTTTGGCAGTGAGTTTTTTGCCACGGAAATTACTGGCACCGCTTGCACTCACGCGCAGCTTTTGGCTGCTGCTAGCAGATTTGATATTAGTATTGGAAGCGCCGGATAAATCGAAATTTTGCGACTGACTATTTACGCTGTCGATGCGCACATTCGCTGCACCGGACAAATCTGCTTTAAAATCAGCTGCATTCAACTTGGTAAAATCAACATTACCTGCTCCGCTGACATTGAGATGGAATTTTTCTCCTTGCAGATCACCCACTTTCGCGTGTGAACCGCCAGATATTTCCAGATAATCCAATTGTTTTACGCGCAAAGTAACGCGCACCGGATCATTGCCGTGTCCAAACCAACCAAAAAAATTTCCTTCACTCTTCACCCACACACTCACACGATTACCGGTTTGATCCACCTTCACCCGTTTCATCACTTCTGCATCGGCTTCAACGCGCAAATATTCACTGCCATCCTGAATAATATCGACCGTGGTATTGCCACCAGATACAAACTCGGTAAAGTTTTTTACCGGGTAAGTTTTGGCAATGGTTTCAGCCAATGTAACCGGTGCAAGCAGCGAAACAAAAGCTATCGTTGTTACAGCGCGAATAAACATAACAATCTCCTGAATATCTAACTCAATAAATTAAAGAAAACCTATGAATACAGGTAATGATTAGTGATTATTTACTTGATGGGCCAGATGCATTTCCTGCTCACTTACCTTAATCACATTAAATGACTCAAGCTCGGTAATAGAACGTTTTAATTGCTCTTCAATGCTATCTATCTCCACCATCGCATTGCACAATTTTTCGCCGCGCGCTTCCATCTGTACTGCGCGCGCATTCATTTGCAATTCCATTTCTTCACCGAATCTTTCCATACGGCGCTCGAAGGCATCCATGTTGCCACCCGATGACAAAAACTCTTTGCCAACCGCCAACATCAAACTGCCAATTGATTCCTGCACTGAGGTTTCCACAATGCGTTCCAAGCGGGTTTCAAATTGTTTGCCCAACAAGTCAGTCGTGTTATCGCCTTCTTTGCGATTAAAACTGATCGCCGCACCCGAGTTAAAATGACGATTGATATCGCCCTTCAAATTGGTCAGCTCGGTCGTTAGCTGCGCAGAGACTTTATTTTTCTCCCCCAACAAACCATCAAAAACCAACACCACACCTTCAATCGCCAGATCAATCCCATCCAGCGCCAAGCCCTTCACTTCAGGAATTGCTGCGCGAATATGGTTTGCGTAATTTGCAACCAAGGATTGCTGCGCGCTGGTGAGCTTTTGTATTTTTCCTCTTACTTCCAGATGCTTGTCGTCAACGATTTTATAAATCGATCGATCATCCTCATAAAACTCGATGGCATTCTCAGTAATACGCAAGCCGCCATTCAGATCGAGATTGCACGAGTTGTGCGCGGCCGCAGAGCCGGCCATTAGCAATACCACCAAGCCTGTTAATAATTTCATGTCCAGCTCCCTTCCAGAGTTAAATGCGTTCGTGAAAAAACATCCGTTAATATCGATGAATCGCGGTATTCATCAGCTCAGTCACCGCGCCGTTATTGGGTCAGACGCAAGTGAGGCGGAAACAGATTCACCGAGGGCAAAATATTCTTTTTCCGCTCATAAACACCGGCTAAAAACAAGTCTGGCAGGCGCCCTCATTTTGGGGATAATGGTGCCCTTTCCGATTCAAGCCGCAACACGAGCATTTCTTCTATGACCAGCTTACCCAGTATTGCCAAACGCATTGCCGACGAATTAAACGTTCAGGAACAACAAGTTAGCGCCGCCGTAGGGCTGCTGGATGAAGGTGCGACCGTGCCCTTTATCTCCCGCTACCGTAAAGAAGTGACTGGCGGGCTGGACGATAGCCAAATGCGTACCCTGGAAGAGCGCCTGCGTTATCTGCGGGAATTGGAAGAGCGCCGCGCGGCGATCCTCAAATCTATCGCCGAACAGGACAAGCTCAGCCCGGAATTGGAGCGCGAAATCCAGATCGCCGATACCAAAAACCGTCTGGAAGACTTGTATCTCCCCTACAAACCCAAGCGTCGCACCAAGGGCCAAATTGCCCGCGAGGCAGGCCTTGAGCCATTGGCTGAAGCGCTGTTGGCTGATCCAACTCTCGCACCGGAAGTGGAAGCAGCAAAATACTTCAACGCCGAGCACAGCATTAATGATGCGAAATCTGCACTCGACGGTGCTAAATACATATTGATGGAAAAATTCAGTGAAGATGCTGAGTTGCTCGGTCGCCTGCGTCATTTCTTAACGCAAGAAGCCACCTTTACTGCACGCGTTGCCACCGGAAAAGAAACTGATACCTCACAAGAAGTACAAAAATTCCGCGATTATTTTGAACACGATGAACCACTTAAATCCGTTCCATCCCATCGCGCGCTGGCAATGTTCCGCGGGCGCAATGAAGGTGTACTGAGTATCACCATTAAAGTGGGCGATGAAGAATCCAAGGTAGGGCATCCCTGCGAAACCATGATCGCCGATCACTGGCAAGTGAAAGACAAAGGCCGCGCTGCTGATGGTTGGCTGGCTGAGGTAGTGCGTTGGACTTGGCGAGTAAAACTGCTCACCCATTTGGAAACTGATCTGCTCGGCGAGCTGCGTGAAAAAGCCGAAGAAGAAGCGATTAAAGTATTTGCATCCAATTTAAAAGATTTGCTGCTCGCAGCACCTGCAGGGCAAAAAGCCACTATCGGCCTCGACCCTGGTATGCGTACCGGAGTAAAAGTTGCCGTAGTTGATGCGACCGGTAAAGTGCTCGATCACTGTGTGATGTATCCAACTCCACCACTGAGTAAAATTGCAGAATCTGAAGCAATTTTGGTACACCTATGCAACAAACATAACGTCGGTTTGATTGCGATTGGTAACGGTACAGCATCGCGCGAAACTGAAAAATTTGCCAAAGATGTATTGAAAAGACACACCGATATTAAAGCCAGCACTGTGATTGTCAGCGAAGCAGGCGCATCGGTTTATTCAGCATCAGAATTTGCTGCAAAAGAATTTCCGGATCTGGATGTAACTATTCGCGGCGCGATTTCAATTGCACGCCGTCTGCAAGATCCACTCGCCGAATTGGTAAAAATCGATCCAAAATCTATTGGTGTCGGCCAATATCAGCACGACGTTTCCCAATCGCAATTGGCTCGTTCGCTCGACGCTGTAGTTGAGGATTGTGTGAACGCGGTGGGAGTGGAAGTTAATACCGCTTCGGCAGCGCTGCTTGCGCGCGTATCCGGATTGAACACCACCCTTGCGAATAATATCGTTGAGTTCCGCAACCAGAACGGTGTTTTTAGTTCGCGTGCTGCGCTGAAAAAAGTCCCACGTTTTGGCGAAAAAACCTTTGAACAGGCGGCGGGATTTTTGCGCGTCGCTGGCGGTGATAATCCTCTCGATGCCTCCGCGGTTCACCCGGAATCCTATTCCGTGGTAGAAAAAATCGCACAGAAAAACACCCGTGAACTTAAAGGCTTGATTGGCGACTCATCATTCCTGCGCGGATTAAAAGCGGCAGACTACACCGATGAAAAATTTGGTGTGCCTACTGTGACCGACATCATCAAAGAATTGGATAAACCCGGCCGCGACCCACGCCCGGAATTCAAGACTGCGCAATTCCAGGAAGGTGTGGAAGAAATTACCGATTTGGTTCCCGGTATGATTCTGGAAGGCACTGTCACCAACGTTACCAACTTCGGTGCGTTTGTGGATATCGGCGTGCATCAGGATGGTTTGGTACACATCTCCGCGCTCTCGCACAACTTTATTAAAGATCCGCGCGAAGCAGTAAAAGCGGGTGACATCGTCAAAGCCAAAGTGATGGAAGTAGATGTACCGCGCAAGCGTATCGCTCTGTCATTGCGTTTGGATGATACGCCGGGTGAGAAAGTAGAAGGAAAGAAAGGCGGCGAGCGTCCACAATCGCAAAACCAACAACGCGCCGCGCAGAAAAACAACCCGGCTCCATCAGCAATGGGCAGCATGGGCGCCCTGCTGCAACAGGCGATGAAAAAGAAATAGCAACACCACCTCTTTTACTCCCCCATCGACGGATGGGGGAGTAAAAGAACTCGTTTTTACCAGCTACAATTTATTACTGATCAACCTTCCGCAACACTTACCCTGTACACTTTCCGGCACACAGAAAGCGACACAATTCCTCTAATCAAAAGATGTATTTATGAGCACACTTCCCGCCTGCCCCAAATGTAAATCCGAATATACCTACGAAGACGGCGACTTAATTATTTGCCCGGAATGCGCACATGAATGGTCAAAAAATGCATCTGCGACAGAGAGTGAAGATGCCCTTATCGTGCGCGATGCCAACGGTAATTTGTTAGCCGATGGCGACTTTGTGACGCTGATAAAAGATCTGAAAGTTAAAGGCTCCTCCTCGGTGCTGAAAGTGGGAACCAAAGTAAAAATTAACCGTCTGGTAGAAGGCGACCACGACATCGACTGCAAAGTGGATGGCATAGGCGCAATGATGCTGAAGTCGGAATTTGTGAAAAAGGCCTAAGCTGAAAATTTAGCGCGCATGCCAGACAGATTAGCCTCGCACCACCAGTAAGTGTGCTAGATTCCCCATCTAGCACCGGAACAATCAAGCATTGAAGGAGATAGGATGAAAGCGTTCATCAGGCCGCTTTTCCAGCATCGGTTTATCCGCTTGGCCAGCTACACATATCTCGCTTACCTACTGGTTTGTGTATTGGTAATCAGCCCTCTGCTCACCTGGGGTTTAGGGAAGCTTTACCAGCAACAGACCGGACGCAACCTTGAACATGGGCTGGTCAGCCTCAACCCGTTTAACCTCGCAATTACCGCGCGCAATCTGCAGGACAATAACCCAGACGGCAGCCTGCTCTGGTCAACCGATCGCCTAACACTGAACCTTTCGCTCCTGCAATCACTCGCGCACCTATCCTACACCCTGGATGAGATAGCGATTGATAAGTTATTCCTGCATCCGCAAATTGTTAAAAACGGAAAGTGGAATTTTGAAGATATTTTACAACACCAAAAAACGCTCGCTTCGACCACAACAAAACCATCAACACCTGCCGAAAAACCAATTGCAGTAGCGATCAATAACATTGCACTCAGCTCGGCTACATTTGAGTTTAGCGACTTACAACAATCGACAGCATTTCACTCGCGCCTGGAAAATATTCAATTCACACTCAACAATTTTTCTACTGCCACCAATCAAAACCAAACCTACAATTTCCACGCAGGAAAAACCGAGACAGGCGAGCTGACGATTACCGGCCAGCTGCATGCAGACAATACCCAAGGCGAGTTATTGCTCTCCAATATCAACCTACTGCCGGTATGGCAATATTTTAAAAGCGATCTGAATTTCACATTGGAAGCAGCAAAACTCAATGGTAAAAGCCAATTTGATTTGCAATGGAAAGACAATTTCAATTGGTCGATTAAACAAGCCGAATTATCACTAACCAATACCAAATTACGCAGCGGCAAAAAAGACGCGCGCAATGCAGAGCTATCACTCGCGAAACTGCAAGTAAAAAATGTATCTGCAGCGAGCCGCAATCAATTAATTAGCATTGCCAACGTTCAGCTAGACGGATTGCAATTAGGCAGCTGGAATCAAGGCGGCGATACTGGTCTCGCACGCGCGTTCGCACTTAAGAACACAACACCATCAAGCGACGCCAGCCCACCTTGGGAGTTTGCAATAAACACCCTAACCGTCAATAACGCTGCCGTTGATTGGAAGGCGGGGGAATTAAATAATCACCCCTTTAAGGTTCGTAAGTTAAATCTATCAGCAAATAAAATTGATAGCCGCAGCACAACACCGGCTCCGCTAAAGGCCTCAGCAACTATTGACGAAACATCCACCTTATCAGTTGATGGCAGCTTCAATATGAATTCGCTGGATGGTGATTTCTCCTCCAGTTTACAGGCCTTTCCAATCGACACACTAAAACCACTGACCGCGCCCTACCTAAAAGCCGATATATTTACTGGCCAGATGGCAACTAATGCTGAATGGAAAGTTCGCAACGCAGAATTAGTACAAATTATCAGCCAGGGAACAGTTACGGATCTTAAGGTTGGACCACTCGCAGACGCCCAGGAAATATTAACCGGCAACAGCCTTACCTGGAGCGATGCGCAGATCGATATCGTTGAGCAAACTATTGATGTTCCACTACTCGAAGCGAGCGGATTAGATAGTCGATTTATTATCACCAGCGAAGGGAAAACCAATTTTGAAACGCTTATTCCAGTCACTGTTGCTACACCGGATGCCGCACAACTAACACCCGCAGCAGAGGAAAAGCCCTGGGCATTTGCCCTGCATAAATTTATTCTGAAAGAATCATCATTCCGCTTTCACGATGAATCCTTAATGCCTAACTTTGTCGCCGTGGTACAAAACTTTGGCGGCACCCTGAACGAACTCTCCTCCGACAATAGCAAACCAGCACAATTTAAATTCAATGGTGATGTGGATGGTTATGCACCGGTTAGCTTGCAAGGCAAAACTCAACCCTTTCTTGCACAGCCACAATTGGATGCCCAACTGAATTTTGAAAATATCGACCTGGGTAATTTCAGCGGTTACTCAAGCACTTATGCCGGCTGGAAAATTGAACGCGGTTTGCTGAGCGCTAATTTGCACTATCGCCTGAATAAAGGTTTGATTGTCGGTGACAACCATATTGAAATGGATCAACTGCAGTTGGGCGACCGCGTAGAAAACGCCAACACCATGGATGTACCTTTGCGCTTAGCCCTGGCATTAATTACGGATGCCAATGGCGTGGCCACCCTCGACATCAATGTCAGCGGCAACCCAAATGATCCCAACTTTGATATGGGCAAAATTGTGCGCGCGGCGTTTTCCAACACGCTGAATAAAATTATTAAATCCCCATTCAAGCTGCTCGCCAATCTTGTCGGAAGCAAAGAAGATTTAGGCTACTTGCCATTCAACTCTGGCTCACCTCGGTTACTTGCTACCGCTACCCGCAAACTCAATGCGCTAAATGAAGCGATGATCAAACGGCCAGAGTTGCGTATCGAATTGCGCGGTTTTTACGATCAGAAAACCGACTATCGCGGCATACAGGTGGAGCACATCAAGCCCATCTTGTTAGAGAGCGGGCTGAGCAACGCTGATATCAAAGCCAAGAACGAGCAATGGCAGGATGTTATTGATGAGCATTATAAAAAACTGGATATCGAACATAACCGCAACGCATCGGCAGATGAAAAATATGAGCGCTGGCTGCAAACAGTAGAGGTCACCGAGGACGATCTAGCCAAACTCGCCGCCGCCCGCAGCCTCAACGCCAAACAATTTCTGGTGCAACATTTAAAAATAGATAGCAGCCGCGTCCTGATCAACTCAAATCTGGATTGTAGCAAAGCAGAGATGTGTAGCCGCCGTATTGTGAAACTGGAATTATCTGATTCAAACCAAATGTTGCCATCACCCTAACCATTTCGTGTTTGGTCGGCAGGGCGAGGTTAATGGTTGATAGGCTAAAAATTAGTCGCGTGTTTTTGTATTTTGTGACGCAAGTCAGTAACATAAGCGCCAACTCCCAGGATTTACTTTGCTTACAGGAGAAAGCGTAATGGAATTAGGAGTAAAGGCAGTTGTTGGCGGCGCCGCACTATTCGTGCTAGGTGGTATATCGGTTTATCTTCTCACCAGTGCCCCATCCAATGCAGTACCACCAGAATCAGCATCAGAGACTGTATTAACTACATCATCCGCGCCAACAGTGGAAATCAACAGCAGCGCGACCAATGCAGAATCATTTTACGCAGCAGCAGAAGCACGTCGCGAACAACAGTTAATAGAGAAGTCTGAAGCAGATAGACTAACGAAACTAAGAAAGATCAAAGAGAACAGCACTGAATGTAAATTTTGGAAACAGCAGAACAAAACGTCCAGTGCAGCAGCGAAAATCGAGGAAAAAATCACCCAGTACTGCACACTACCAATCAGCAGCGCAAGCAGTGAGAGCAGTTCAAGTGCATCATCTGGAGAGGGGACAACTAACGTCGCTGGATAAGTGGACTTCGCAGAAGAGCAAAAAACGAACTATGTGATGGGTCTGGTTTCCAAAGCGGAAATCCAGACCAATCACAAGTGGTGCAGATATTAGAAGCGGTAATCTACATTAATGGATACACCACTTAACTCAATTCCCTCTTTATCACCATCATATTTAGAGTCGCCATTCAAAATCATGCGATACTCCAAGTTGAAATTCAGCTGAGGAGTGACCGAGAAACCCACACCTGCACCGTAAGAAAAACCATTCAAGTCAACAGTGTCGTCTTCACCTGACTCAGCATCCAGCTTAATCACACCAAAGGTGTAACCCAATAAAAGATAGGTTTTAGCTGTGTCATTTGAGCTTTCAGTGCGGTAGTACAAAGAGTTATAGATCAGATCAAGGCCATCCTCAGAACCGTACCCGAGCCGCGCCTCACCTCCGACGTAAGGGTTAAGTTTGTAGCCGCCAAGCAGCTCACCCGTAGTCCAATCAAGAGAACCACCGCCGTCAAAGCGCATTTTCACATCTGCTGCACCGCCGCCCAAATAGAAACCGCCTGTCGCGTTATCACCTGCAACCGCGACCATAGGTAAACTTAATGCAACAGCAGCTAACCAATTTTTCATTTTTGAATCCTTTAATAGATTGTTGTGTTCACGGTGATCCTGTCTACATCCCAAGTTGATCGCCCCGCAACTAGCGTCTGCATAATACCCAATTTGCACGCAAATTCCAGCCAACTGGTTCATCCGAACAAGCCCAACCCGCCTTCATAGGTTAGCTTGATACCCGCAAAAAACAAAAAACCGTAGCTAACCCAATAAAAAACCTTATCCGATACCCGATGATGTAAATACACGCCCAGCAATACCCCCAAAGGTGCAAACGGCAGAAGCGCCAGCGAGGTATAAAAAGAACCGCTGCTGATCTGACCAAGCCACACGTAAGGGATTAATTTAATAAAGTTGATGATGGCAAAAAATAAAATTGTTGTGCCCGCGAGTACAGACTTCGATAAATGCTGCGGCAATAAATAAATCGCGATGGGGGGACCGCCGGCATGGGCGATGTAACTCACATAACCGGCAATGCTGCCCCAAAAACTACCTGCAATTTTATTGGGCGCGCGCTGTTCCAGTTGCTCTAAAAAATGCTTACCCCATAAATAATGGGCAACAAAATAAATCGACAATAACCCAATGATCAAGCGCACCCAATCGGCGTTAGTCATTTCAAATGTCAGTGCACCAGCAATAGTCCCAAGCAAGGCTCCCGGCAACAGGATTTTTAAATTGAGTTTGTCCCAAGTGCCACGGAAGCTCCACAAGCTCACAGCATCCATACTGCACAAAATTGGCAATAAGATTGCGGCTGCAAGGCGAGGATCAATCATCAGCGCCAACAACGGAACGGCCAGGGTACCAAAACCACCGCCAAATCCACCTTTGGACATACCAACTAAAATCACTACAGGAATGGCAAGGAGATAAAAAGAGAGATCACTAATCATGAAAAATTACTGCGTAGGAAAAACAGCAGCATGATCATTTAGGCAGGATTTTTCCAGCGCTATCCTTGCGCATGGATAAAATTTTACGCGATTTCAGCAGAGGTGAATTATTCCAGAGTTACCGGATAATAATCGTATTCGCAGTAATTGGAGTTGATATCGCAAATCTCAATAAACAGATAAACCTTTTGCGGTACCTTGTTAATTAACGAATAAATATCAACCTCACGCGATGAACCTTCGCACGACATATAAAAATCATTCGTATATTCACACACCCAACCACCCGCTTGGTCACACGGGCGACCAGCACCGCAGGTTTGAGTATAGATTGGCAAGCTGCCCGCAATATTAGTGCGATCATTAATGCGCAAGGTAACGCGATAATCTTCAAGGCTATCTACATCCCAAAAAATTTCGTATAGGCCATCATATAAATACGGACTCAACGCCAGTGGAGGATGATTGGGATTTGCGGTATCGACATCGTAACTATCGATAATATCGAAAGCGCGTAATTCAGGAACAAAGTTATCGTGCGGGTCTTCCACCACCACAGTGCCGCCGCCCCCACCACCGCAAGCGGACAAGGAAATAGAGAGGATAAACACCAACGCAGCGGACAGCATCTTGATCATGGCGGAACTCCGTAGAGGATACGAAGTTCATGCTAGGATCAAACCACTGAATCCTGCCTGAATAATTCGCACAGCAATTAGAATTCGATGCAGCAGCGTTTGTTAATGACGCAAAGTAATCGGGGGCTTTAAATTTACTGAACCGTCGCCTTCCAATTGCGCGTGCTGGGTCGATTCTGCATTGCTGACAATGACAATCGATTCCATAAACAAAGGCCGCCGCACAAACCACAACTGCCAACCAAAACTTTCCAGGCTGTGTAGGGCGAGCAATTGGGATTCATTGAGGTAGCGCCCCAAGTCAATAGGCACTGCTTTTTGCGCGCCGCGCCGGTCATCAACAATGTGTTGCAAACGCTCGGCGAGACTGGATTTGAGGGGTAATTTTGTGGTTCTAAGTTCCCGCATACTGCAACTCCCTTGATTCGTTTAACCAACCCTAAGGCTATCGACATGAAAACATGTGACACCCTTCACACTCAGTGTCGCGAGAATTAGCACTATTGTCAAAAACCGTGTTGGAATATCCAGATTGGCCATCAGCATGCTTTTATATAATTAGCCTATATGGCTCACCAATTAGACGCTAGAATCACCCTATTACAACAAGCCTGACCTCGGCACACGCAACATAACTCGGTCGCCCTATCCACATACCAAGGGTTTTCCTATGAATCACACTGCACGCAAAAAACCATTTATCACCCGCCTTTTACTTATCGCCAGCCTGTGCATCAGTCCTGTGTCATTTGCAGACAACAAAGCTGATGTCCAACTCGTCAGCAAAAAAGTAGAGCAACTGAGCAAGGCCATGATCGATGCCGATGGCAAAGCACTTAAACAACTATCTTCGCCCTTATTGAGTTACGGCCATTCCGGTGGACACATTGAAGACCAGAGTGCGTTTATTGAAAAAATTGTCAGCGGAAAATCCGATTTCGTCACCATAGAGCTGGCCGACCAAACAATTGCTATCTCCGGCGATGTAGCACTGGTGCGCCACAATCTCAATGCCGATATTAAAGACGGTGGTGTGCCCAATAAAATTCACTTGGGTATATTGCTGGTATGGCAAAAACAAGCAGGAGAGTGGAAATTGCTCGCACGCCAAGCATTTAAATATCCACCGCAAGCGCAATAACAATTCACCCGGAACATCGTTATGAAACTTTACGGCAGCTACACATCACCTTTTGTTCGCCATGTACGTATTGTGTTATTGGAAACCAACCAAGCTTGCGACTTTGTTGAAACAGACCAAGCAAGTAGCGCAGTTAAGTCACCCACACAGCGCGTACCTTTTCTGGAGGATGGAGAAACATTTTTAACCGACTCAGCGTCGATTGTTAAATACTTGCGAGAAAAGGCAGGACAAACTTACTGCAACACCGCAAAAGAATTGGATGATGTCTGTTTGGTTAATACAGTGCTGGATACCACAGCAAACCTGTTTTTCATCAAGCGAGATGGAGTGGATGTGAATGCAATTCCCTATTTACAGCGTCAAGCTGCGCGCATTCACTCAACGTTAGCCGAATTAAACCAATCCGCCCTGCCGACAAGCGCGCCCTATAACGAGGCTCAGCTCAGATTGGCTTGCTATATTGGTTGGGCAAAGTTTCGTAACCTGGTGGACTTTTCTGTATTTGAAAATCTGGAAAAATTTTATAGCGGAATAAATCACTACGATCATTTTGTAGCGACAAAACCACCGCAAAGCTAAGCCATTTTTCATTTTGCAACATTCTGGATAATAAAAAAGGCGCCTGTGCGCCTTTTTTATTATCAACATCGCTACGAAACCCCGTAGACAATTTTAGGTTTGCGCAACTGTCGAATGGTGTAGATCAAAAAGCTGGCCACAATAACACCAGACACTAACCATACCTGCAAAAAATGCGTGACCGTAATTGTGCCACCCAATAATAAATCCTTAATCAATACCTGATGCCCCAACACCGGCACCCAACGGAACCACTCAGCATACGCACTTGGATTAAATAACGTGTAGAACAGCGGCACCATCGGAATAAATACCATCAACCCCATGTAGGTTTGTGCATCTTTAAAGCTGCGGGCAAATAATGAAATCAAAAACTGTAGCCCGGTTGCCAATAGTGCGAGCGATGCCAGCACAACAAAAACGCCCGCCAATTCCAGCGGAGAAACATCCACACGCAACCCCAGCTCCTTAAACGGAACATAGGCAAATGCACCAATCAACAGCACCACTTCAACCAGTAAAATAGTCAGTGTCAGAGAAAAACTATTCAGCCATTTACCCAATACTAGTGCAACTGAAGATACCGGTGTTATTAATAAGGATTCCAATGAGCGACGCTCGCGCTCGCCTGCGGTCATATCTGCACTGAAGCCGACGCTGCCCATAAACGCCGTGAGTATTAATAACATGGGCAAACTGGCCATTACAAAAAAGCCCATTTTTTCATCGCTGGCAACGTTGAGGTCGCGAATATAAACCGGATTGGCAACGCTGGGAGAAATACCGCGCGACAATAGTCGCAAACTCCCCATACGCGCATTCCAGCTCCAGATTTGCTGCCGCACAAAATGGATTGCACCTTGCAATTTATTATCCGTTGCATCAAAAACCAATGCGAGTTCAATTGACTCACCGGTTGAGAATTTTTCGCGCGCGTCATCTGGAATAATCAACGCATAACCCAACTGTCCCTGTTCAACTTGTTGATAGGCATCATCGCCTACTGCATCAACTTGCACGCCGCGCTCTTGCAGCCATTCAACCAAATGAGGCAACTGCTCTGCACCTACAACCGATAATTTGATAGGCTCATTATTGGTCGCCTTGGATTGATTGCTCATATGGATAATAAACATGGAGGACGCAACAAAAACCCCGACAAAATAAATTGGCATAAGCAATGTCATGCGCAGGCTTTTTTTATCGCGTAGCGAATCCCTCCACTCTTTGCGAAACACTATCGCAATTTTATTGAATAGCTCACCCATGTTGCAGCTCCTGTTGCGACTGAACCAGATTGACAAACGCATCCTCCAGATTATGTGACTTGCCCGCATCCAGAATTGCATCAAGATTGCCATCGGCTAAAATTTTTCCGTGCGAAATTACAATAAGCCGATCACACAAACCGCTAACCTCATGCATTAAATGACTGGAGAAAATAACACAGCGCCCTTGCTGTTTTAATTCGTGCAACAAACGCCGCACAGCGCGGGTGGTGATTACATCCAAACCATTGGTAGGCTCATCCAATAAAACATGTTGCGGTTGATGCACAATGGCGCGAGCCAATGCCGTCTTCATTCTTTCGCCTAGTGAGAACCCTTCCGCGCGACGTTCCGCAATGGATTCCATGCCCAACCAACCGATCAATTGATTGACAGAGTTTTCTAACACATCGCCTTTCAGCCCCTGCAATTCGCCGAAATAACGAATATTTTCGCGCGCGGTTAAACGTTTATACAACCCGGTATCATCAGGCAACACACCTAATTGCTGGCGCGCTGCATTAGGATTTTTACTGACTTGATGCTCGTTGACCCACACATCGCCCGCACTCGGTTGCAGCAAGCCGTATATCAAGCGCATCAAGGTTGATTTGCCTGCACCATTCAAGCCTAGCAATCCGGTGATCTCCCCATCATTCAGCGTGAAGCTGACATCATCTAACGCCGTAATAACTGAAGGTGTTGTATCTGATTTTTTTGAAAAGGCAAATCCGCTGCGTTTTTTTATCGCAAAGGTTTTACTGAGATGTTCCACTCGAATCATGGCTGCTCACTCCCTGTCGACAGCATATTATCTGCAGCCGAAGCCGGTGTTTTCTTTTGATTTGCCCCCAACACTAGCGGCAGCGGTTTTATATTATTTACGCAATCGGATTTCACATTCTGCATGGAAGCGCGTTCAATGAACTGCGCAATTAATTGCGGAACACAGCCTTCGGAAGAAATAGAATGGTTACCGCCAGCCGCGCTTAGCAAAGTCGCATTTGGTAAATGCGCCGCCACCTCTTTAGCCCATGCTTCAGGTGTAACCGGGTCGTGTTTTCCAGAGAGCAATAACGCAGGTATGCCACTTTTAATTGGTTGCCAATAATCAGCAGGTAATTCAGCTTTTGGCCAGAGCGCACAAACAGGTTGTATCTCTTTTACAAAGGAATAGCCCAAAAACGGTTTGCTCTGCTCAATATCAGTTTGCGAAACCAACGGCCAATCTTCATTGCAGATAACGCTGTAACGCATGCCCTCGGTAATATTCATCAATTCTGATTGCTCACCAGACAACGCAAATACCGCCGCCAGTAAACGATAATCTTCTTTTTCTGCATTGCTAATTGCACGCGGCAACAACACCGTCAAATCGCGCGAATAAAGCGACATAAAAATCAGTGATGAAAATATCCTCGGCGTTAGCTGGAGTGTTTCCGTTAATTGATTGCGTGGGTGTTCATAAGAAACACTGAGTGTTTCGCCTTTCTCTTGCAGTGACTTCAACCGCTGCAATACCAATTCTGCTTTTTGTACTATATCGCCATACTCTGCCGCGCAATCAGCTTGCGCCAGACACTCATTGCTCACTGCACTCAATGCCGCCATCGCATCGCGAGAAAAGTATTTAGGCAGGGCAATATTCACTGGCGCCACACCATCTAAAACAATCGTGCGCGCTTGCTGCGGAAACCGCCGTGCATACTCAAGTGCAACTCTCGTCCCGTAGGAGCCGCCCCAAAGATTAATCTTGCTGTAGCCTAATGCAGCACGCACCGCGTCCAAATCCTGCACTGCATAATTAGTGGTATAGAAAGCAGAATTATTGCGATACTTTTCTGCGCAACTTTTCATTAAGGACAAATATTTTTCGGTTTGTGCCGCTTCCGGTAAGGTCAACTCTTCAGGCTTGATTTGCTCACACGCCAACGGATTGGATTTGCCAGTGCCGCGTTGATCCACAAAAACCAGATCACGATTTTTACGCACATCCGCAAAAAAAGTATGTATTTGATTGGCCATATCAATTGAGGAACCGCCTGGGCCGCCCTGAATTAGAAAGAGCGGATCGGCATCTGCGACAGGACTAATGGCGGGCAAGCGCAAAATGGCCAAGCGAATATCAGCGCTATTTGGATCTGCGGGATTTTCTTTTACAGTTAACTCGCCACACTCCGCCCGATACACCAGCGGGGATTTACCCGTTTCAACAAAACCGGGGCAAGCCTTCATAATCGTATTTGTCGCAAGTTGATTTTCTGCTTGCGGACTACACGCCGGTAAAGCACCGAGCGCCGCAAGACCGGCACACCGGATTAACCAATATGTTTTCATCCTTAGTTCCTTAATTAACGCCATATCTATCGATAACGGTTAGATTTATTTATCGCCCAATAATTCGCGCAGATTCGCCAGCAGCACTTTATCGGGAATTTCTAATTGGCGAGCAGCAAGAATTAATTGTTCCAATTGCGGCTGCAAATGTTGCAAGCGCTCCTGCTCGGAATTTTGCGGCGCACTCTGCGCGGCAATTTGCATCGGTTTACCACGCTGCCGCACGAGTAAACCTTCCACTTCCAATAAACTGTAGGCTTTGGAGATCGTCATAGGATTTACTGCATGCGCCACTGCAAGTTCACGCACAGAAGGTAATTCATCGCCCGCTTTTAATTGGCCGCCGGCCACCATGCGGCGCACTTGTTCGACTAACTGACGATAAATGGGAATGCCCGACTGGGGATCTAATCTGAACATCAGTGAGCTCTCCGCGAAAAGTTTATTCTCAAACTCGCGGCCTGAGCGATGGGACGCAACGCCAGTCCGAACAATAGAAAGCCGAGGACAAGTATCATTACCAAACTCTCAGGAGACTGCCCATTTTTTTCCACCAACCACCAACAACAACCCGCCAGCATCAACTGTCCGATCACATATAAAAACACGGCAAAATTCCACCATTGAACGCTGCCATGCGTCCGGCAATACACCAGCCAAGCACATTGAAAGTAAAACCACCAAAAGCTCAACACCAATACAAAATAATAGGCGCCCCGTAACAATGATGATCTATCCAAATAAAGATCCGGATAGATCAATTGCACCACCAAGAATCCTGCTACACAGAACAATAGCGCGTCCAGTAACAAGACTTGCAGATAACGCCGCTCAATCGCTTTAAATAGCGCAGCACGACTGCCAGGAAAATAGAGCCAGGTACGCCCGAGGTTGTGATACATCCACATGATGAACCCCAAGCCAGCACCGCCCAGAAATCCCCACACACAAATAACAGCCGCCACTTGAGCTAGATCCTGAAGTACATTCGAAATACCAAAGATACGGCATAGCGAAAAAACCAGCATCAAGATCACTAACGCAACTAACCAGTTAACCAAGCGCGCTAACCGACTGCCCGCACCTCCCATCAACAAATAGATATAAGCATCTTGCGGCGATGCATTTTTTGCGGGGAAAAACCTTAGCCAGCGTTGCGCTACACCTACCAAAATTCCCTGACCACCCGAAGCGTTTTGACTGCGCTGCTGCAAGGTTTCCCATGTAGCGACCATAAAGGGATTGCTGATTCGTTTCTCAGGCAGCCACCGCAACCACCAACGGATATATACCCACCATGCTATTACCGCAACGCAGCTGTAACACCACAAGGGAATCCAGAGCGGCCATATCAATCGGTAAAATCCCCAACTGAATAACCACAGCAGCAATAATCCATATTGTGGCGAGAAAACCAGACTGGCAATAAAACCAAACGACAACAAAGAGCAGAGCGTCCAACTGCCTATTACGCTGGCAGCAAGTGCTTCCCCTTTCATAAATTGCAACAAGGTCAGTGCTACGGATATCAAAATTATTATCGCGAAATGGATAACCAGCGCGCGCTGCCGCACATTGGGTAATAAATTGAGACTGCGATTAGACGCTAGCACCAACAGCTGCCCATGAATAACTAATGCGGCATTAAAAAACCAGATACCAAACAAAACAGGCGCGGGAATCCAAAACCACGCATAACCCAATACACTTCCCACTGCGCCCAACAACACGCAGCCAAGGCTACCGATAAGTATCCAGAACTGGTAACGCGCAGGCATCGTCAGCAAACGGAACAACTGCCAATATGCACTCACTATCCGCGGGGCACTCATGGATTTAACTCCATGAAAATATCCTCCAGCCCCAAATATTCCACATCCACTTTCGCGTTATGGATAGCAGCTAACTGTGGCACCAAGGATTCTTGCCACGAATTGAATACCAACTGCGCTTGCTTACCCTGAATTTTTTGTCGGCAGAGACCGGGATACTCCAGTCGCGGCGGTAAGGTTTCAGACGCATGGAGATAGACACGCGCGAAGGATTCTTTGAGCGCATCCAACTCGCCTTGATAAGCCAATGCTCCGTCGCGCATCATCCACACCTGATTAGCCACTCGCTCTACATCGCCGACGATGTGAGTAGAAAAAATCACCGAGCGCGAGCTATCTGCAGCTATATCCACCAGTTGCTGTAAAAATTGACGGCGAGCAATGGGATCAAGACTTGCGACAGGTTCATCCAGTACCAGAAGCTCGGGATCATGGGCAATCGCCAGGAGAATGGAGAGTTTTTGGCGCTGCCCCAACGACATCTTTCCTACAATACTATCCATAGGAATAAGCCACTCAGCTATCAGCTTATCAACCAACATCTGATTCCAATTGGGGTAATACGCCTTAAACAACGCAAGGTGCTCCCACCCATTCAGGCTCTGCATTAATTCATCTTGCTGCGGCACAAAACCAAGGCGCGGTTTTGTAGCGCAATCAATATCAGTCGCGGCAACACCCCAGAGTTTTGCATCACCCGCAGTGGGAAAACCAAACCCCAAAATAGTTTCCAACAAGGTGGTTTTGCCTGCGCCATTTTTACCAAGTAATGCAACTACTTGACCGGGCAATACTTGCGCGCTAATCCCTTTTAATACCGTGACGCCACCTAAATTACGCTGTACATTGTTTAACGATACCGGCGCTGTCATAGAAATCCCTCGCAAAAAAACCTAAAAATTATTTTATTAATTGATACGCTTTTATTTTGTAACCACGCTTTTCCAATTGCGCGAGCAAACCTTCTTCACTACTGAGATGTAGGCTACCGACCAATACCAATTCAATCTCGGGGGATTGGAACATTTTTTCAATTTTGGGTAGCCAAGCTTGATTGCGGGCAATAAGCAAATTCTCATAAATTTCCGGAGCTTCTTTGCGCATATCGGCGGCCATTTCTTTATCTAATTTTTCCAATTCACCGGCACGCCAATAATTCACCGACTTACCCAATACCTGATCCATTTTGCGTATATCGCGCAGCGTCGATTTGATCACCAGATTTGCATCCATATCGGCAAGCGATACTAATTGCCCTAACACTTCACTCGTTGTTTCCAACTCTTGCGTTGCTTTTCCATCGAGGATGGCTTTTTGATAAAAAAATGTATCGACGCCCTGTGCTACGCCATAGCCTTTGCGCTGCATCTCGGTCATCGATAACGACAGGCTGACAAACATCGCTTTAAACACACTCATCTGCTCAAGCGGAAACTGGCTTTGCTGCGCAACGGCCTGCAACTCTTGCCAGAGTTTTGGTTGCAAATCCTGGGATAATTTTTTGCCATCGCTATACATAAACGCCTGCGCCATTTGCTGACCAAATTCAGGCGAACTCGCCTTTTTCATATCGGTTTCCAGCACGAGCACATCTGATTTTTCATATGCCTGCTCAAATTCTGCAGGTAGTGGATAGTCGCTAGCGCGCAACACATGGATGGTGCCGCCAAGATAAATCTTTTGCGCCCCCTTGCTGACTTCATAAAGGCTGGTATCTGCATTGGCAGCAACACTGGCGAAAGCCAACAACGCGACGATGATGTTAAAGCGAGATCCCATAGTGAATTCCCTGTTATGGATAAACTTGGACTAGTTTAAATTGATGTGTATTACTACACTAATACACAAAGGTGAATCTGGCAAGCTCCGAGCGGATCTTTAGGGGTATCGATAAAGACATCTACACGCCATTACCCAGCCAATACTGATCCAGACGAAGCTAAATAACGTAAAAGGAGGCTATAGACTGTCAAAAACTAACCAGTAGGCGATAATGAGACTTCACTTGACGACGAAAAAGGCTGTGTCAATGACTGACTCTACCGCCGCACCTGATATGCCGGATTGGGGTGCATTGCTAGCACGAGTCGCCGAGAGCGACGATAAACTGGCTTTCCGTGCGATATACCAGCACTTTGCGCCGCGCATCAAAGCCTATGCAATCAATCAGGGGTTTAGCCAACACGCTGAAGTGCTGGTGCAGGAAGTGATGACCAGTGTGTGGCGCAATGCCGACAAATATTCAGAATCGCTTGCGTCTGTGTCCACCTGGATTTTCACCATCACCCGTAACCAACGTATCGACCTGTTGCGCAAATTGAATCGCAGCCGCGCGGAGATAGTGATCGAGACCGAAGACCTGTGGCAGATCCCCACTGAAGATACGACCATTTTTTCTATCCAGAATTTATCGACCGAAAAATTTGTGAAAGCCGCGCTCGATAAATTGCCGGAAGAGCAGATGATCGCATTGCGCAAAGTGTATTACGAAGGAAAAACCCACGAAGAAGTTGCAGAGGAATTGGACATTCCGCTGGGTACAGTGAAGGGGCGCTTGCGTCTGTCATTACAGAAATTACGCGTGATGTTTGAGGCAAAAGAAATATGAACGGCAGCCATCCTGATGAAATGACACTGATGGATTACGCCGCGGGCAGCTTAAGCATCCCGCAGGCATTGGCAGTCTCTGTGCATATGTGTTTTTGTCACGAGTGCCGCAGTCTTGTGAAAAATTTTAACCATCTCGGTGGCGCACTACTGGAAACACTCAAACCTGCCAGTGCCGATGACAGCGTTTTTGATGCGCTAATGGCATCGCTGGAAGCACGACCATCAGCAGCAAGAGCAAAGAAAAATACCACACACCTTGAAGAAAAAAGTGTGCCTCATTTTACCAATCCATTATTGCGTTATTTACCAACCTCCATCGACAAGCTGCCATGGCAACGCCAAACAAAAGAAATCGGTCAATTTGATTTAACTCCGCTGGTCAATGTGAAAGGCTTTCGCGTTGCGCTGCAAAAAATCAAAGCCGGTGCAAAAATTCCTACACACACTCACAAAGGCATTGAATATACAGTGCTGTTAAGCGGTGCATTCTCCGACGAAATGGGTGTTTACCAAGCAGGTGATTTTATCGCACGCGATGCAAGCCATCACCACAGCCCGGTCGCACTGCAAAATGAAGATTGTATTTGTCTAACCGTGTTGAGCGCGCCGCTGAAATTTACCGGCTGGTATAGGATTTTAAATCCGTTTATGTCGTGGCGATAAGTATTTTTCCATAAACAAAAACGCCCGCATAAGCGGGCGTTTTTTATTGCGTAGCTAACTGAAATTATTCTTCAGCTGCAGGTGCTGCACCTGACTCTTCTGCCAAAGCTTCTTTGATAGAGAGTTTGATACGGCCGCGTTGGTCTACATCGAGGCATTTTACTTTAACAACCTGACCTTCTTTCAAATAATCGCTCACGCTGTTTACGCGCTCGTCAGCAATTTGAGAGATGTGTACCAAGCCATCTTTGCCTGGCAGGAAGTTTACGAATGCGCCGAAGTCTACGATACGCACAACAGTACCTTCGTAGATTGCACCGATTTCTGCTTCCGCAACTATACCTTGTACGCGCAAAATTGCCGCGTTAAGTGCTTCTGCGTTGTCGGCATAAATCTTCACGGTACCGTCATCATCGATATCGATTGAAGATTGGGTTTCTTCAGTAATTGCACGAATAGTCGCGCCGCCTTTACCGATGATGTCGCGAATCTTGTCAGGATGGATTTTGATGGTTTCAAAACGCGGTGCATTTTCGCTAACTACTGAACGCGAAGTGGCGAGCACTTTGTTCATCTCGGCGAGAATGTGCAAACGCGCAGCCAGAGCTTGCTCCAGTGCGATTTCCATAATCTCTTCGGTGATACCTTCGATTTTGATATCCATTTGCAGTGCAGTTACACCGCTAGTGGTACCAGCAACTTTAAAGTCCATATCGCCGAGGTGATCTTCGTCGCCGAGGATGTCGGTCAATACTGCAAAGCCGTTAGCCTCTTTCACCAAGCCCATTGCGATACCCGCAACTGGCGCTTTGAGTGGAACACCGGCATCCATCAACGCCAATGAAGAACCACACACAGACGCCATTGAGCTTGAACCGTTTGATTCAGTAATTTCGCTCACTACACGCAGTGTGTAAGGGAAATCCGCTTCAGCAGGAAGAACAGCTGCAACACCGCGACGAGCCAAACGGCCGTGACCGATTTCGCGACGACCGGTTGCCCCCATACGACCACACTCACCTACCGAAAATGGTGGGAAGTTGTAGTGCAGCATGAATGCATCTTTTTTGGAGCCTTCGAGGAAGTCGATGATTTGTGCATCGCGCGCGTTACCCAAAGTCGCAACTACAAGAGCTTGAGTTTCACCACGGGTAAACAATGCAGAACCGTGGGCTTTGCCCAACACGCCAACTTCAACTTGAATTGGACGAACGGTTTTGTTGTCGCGGCCATCGATACGTGGCTCGCCCGCTACGATGCGCGAACGCACCAAACGGTATTCAACCATGCCGAATTCTGCTTTGATTTCATCAGCAGAGAAGCCAGTCGCTTCAGTTGCCAATTCTGCAACTGCTTGATTGCGCAATTCGCCCAGACGGTCGTAACGCTTGGCTTTATCGGTGATGCGGTAAGCCATACCGATTGAATCGCCAAAATCTTTTACCAATGCATCAGTCAATGCGCTGTTCGCTGGAGCTGGCTGCCAATCCCAACGCGGCTTGCCCGCATCGCGCGCCAATTCAGCACAAGCTTGCACAACGGCTTGCATTTCTTGATGAGCATAAAGTACTGCGCCGAGCATGATGTCTTCCGGCAATTCTTTTGCTTCAGATTCCACCATCAACACAGCGTCTTTAGTACCAGCAACAACCATGTCCAACTCGGAAGTGGCAAGTTGCTCGTAGCTTGGGTTGAGGATGTAACCTTCTTCCTGGGTGTAGGCAACACGTGCGCCACCAACAGGACCATTAAATGGAATACCGGAAATTGCCAAAGCAGCAGAAGTACCGATCATTGCAACGATATCGGGATCGTATTGTTTGTCGGTTGATACAACGGTACAAACAACTTGTACTTCGTTGAGGAAGCCTTCCGGGAACAGTGGACGAATTGGACGATCGATCAAACGAGAGGTCAGGGTTTCTTTTTCAGAAGGACGGCCTTCACGCTTCAAATAACCACCGGGGATACGGCCAGCGGCGTAGCTTTTTTCCTGGTAATGCACAGACAGCGGAAAGAAATCCTGTCCGGCTTTAGCTTCTTTGGAACCCACTACAGTACAAAGTACGCTGACTTCGCCCATGGTGGCCAATACTGCGCCGGTTGCTTGACGAGCAATGCGGCCAGTTTCGAGGGTTACGGTTTGGTTGCCGTATTGAAATTTCTTAATTATCGGATTCACTCTTTTATCCTTTGTATTCACTAAAAATCAATTGCGTTAATTGTTACGCGTCTTAAGTTTGTTTGTTTTTATCGATGCAGAATCTATACGGGATCAATAAAAATCAGTACAAACGATGCATCCTGCCCGAGCGCCAACTTTTTCTCTCATCAGCGCAAATCCCTACTTTCTTTCTGCAATTAAAAACTAAAAGCAACTTTTCTCACGGGGAGAAAAAAAGTGCCCGCAGAGCGGGCACTGGACAAACTTAACGGCGCAGACCTAATTTTTGAATCAGAGCAACGTAACGAGAAGCGTCTTTACCTTTTAGGTAGTCCAACAATTTACGACGCGCGTTTACCATACGGATCAAACCGCGGCGAGAATGGTGGTCAGCCTTGTGGTCAGCGAAGTGGCCTTGCAGCTTGTTGATGTTGATAGTCAACAAAGCAACTTGGACTTCGGGTGAGCCAGTGTCACCTTCAGCTTGTTTGTATTCGTTTACGATTGCAGCTTTTTCAGAAGCACTCAGTGCCATGATGTTTTCCTCAGTTAATATGCGATTCAATTACAGCCCGCCCGTGCATATTTACAGGTGGGTTGTTGCGGTGATTATCCAGTCCTTGAAGAACGATGGATGTCATCCGCGGCTTTTTACCCGGGCAAGCATAGCTTACGGATAAATTCTTGCGGCTTATTGCTCGTCTCTTACTGTTCGCCTATTTACTGCTCAGTAGACGAGCGGTTCGCCAAAATTCGTTTGGGAGCCACGCCACCTTCATCGGTGATAGTTCCCAGCCCCAAAAATGCACGGGGTGATTGTTCGGTTTCTGCACAAAAGACGCGCACAATAGCACCTTGCTCACCAAATCGGTAGACCTTGGACACCATCACCGGGTTGCCCAAGCGGAAGTAATAAGCACTATTGGCAGGTAGCTCTACGGCGGGCAAGCTGGCGACGGGGGCATCGGCGCTGAGCAAATAAGTATCCAGCGCTGCGTAGGCCGCTTCGTCACCTTCAGCTGCTTGCACATCGGCAAAGCGCGCCTCAAGTTCCTCGAAGGTCACGCATTGGGTTTCACTGAATAACCCGGCCAATGAGCGATGCAAAGTTTTAACGTGGCCGCCGCAGCCCAAAGCAACACCCAAATCTACCGCGATAGAACGGATGTAAGTGCCTTTGGTGCAGCGGATGTCTAATTCGACTTCAGCCGCTTCACCCGCACGGAAGGCGAGGATATCAATGCTATGGATAGTCACCGGACGCGGTGCGCGCTCCACCTCAACGCCCTGACGCGCCATCTTGTAGAGCGGCTGACCATTGAGCTTGAGCGCGGAATACATGGGTGGAACTTGCAAGATATCGCCGATCAGCGGCTTGAGTGCCGCTTCGACTTGCGCAAGCGTGATACCCGCCGTGGATTTTTGCTCAAGGATTTCGCCGTCGGCATCGCAGGTATCAGTAGTCGCACCCAAGCGAATACAGGTGCGATAGCCTTTGTCAGCATCGAGCAAAAACTGCGAGAACTTGGTCGCCTCACCAAAACACAGCGGCAATACACCGGTTGCCAATGGATCAAGCGCGCCGGTATGACCGGCCTTTTCCACAAAGAACAAACGCTTGGCGCGCTGCAATGCGTGGTTGGAGGTCATGCCGGCAGGTTTGTGCAACAACAATACACCGTCAACGGGACGGCCTTTTCTACGCGCCATCAGTGCTGCTCGCCCTTGGGATCATCTTCTGCAGAAGGCTCATCGTCGTGCTGATGCAGACTGTCTTCTTTTAGTGCGCGCTCAATCAAGGTCGACAATGCCTGGCCTTTGACCGAGGTTTTGTCGTAGATAAACTGCAGCTTGGGCACAGTGCGCATGCTCAATTCTTTAGCTAAAAAGGTACGCAAAAAGCCGCTCGCCTTATTCAGGATCGCCGCCGCTGCAACACTTTCTTTTTCATCATCAACGCCGACAAAGGTCACATAGACTTTGGCATAGGCCATGTCACGGGTGACGGTGACTTCATTGATATTGACCAAACCAATACGCGGATCGCGGACTTCATTGGGAATCACCTGCCCCAGCAAACGCTGGATAGCATCGGATACGCGGTCTGAACGGGTAAATTCTCTTGGCATGCGCCACTCAACCTCTTAAAAATAACAAAGCCCCACTCCCATGACAGGAGTGGGGCGCAGGTATTGCGCCTCGCTTAGAGCTGGCGCGCGACCTCTTTCACTTCGTAAACTTCGATCTGATCACCGACTTTAACGTCGTAGTTCTTCACGCCGATACCACACTCGAAACCGTTGCGAACTTCACTTACGTCGTCTTTGAAGCGACGCAGGGATTCAAGCTCACCGGTGAAGATCACCACGTTATCGCGCAATACGCGGATCGGCTTGTTACGCGAAACAGTACCTTCAATCACCATACAACCAGCAACCTGGCCGAACTTCGGCGAGTTGAACACTTCACGCACGTTAGCGATACCAACGATGGTTTCAACACGCTCTGGGTCAAGCATACCGCTGAGCGCCGCTTTCACTTCGTCCAGCAATTGGTAAATGATGCTGTAGTAGCGGATATCTACGCCTTCGCCTTCCGCCAAACGGCGGGTCGCGCTATCGGCACGCACGTTAAAGCCAACAATGATCGCGCCGGTAGTAATCGCCAGATTCACGTCATTTTCGGTGATGCCGCCAATGCCGGAAGAGATAATGTTCACTTGCACTTCATCGTTACCGATGTCGTTGAGTGACGCCATAATCGCTTCAAGCGAGCCGCGCACGTCCGCCTTCACAACCACGGTCAACGTCTTCTTCTGACCAGCTTCCATATTGGAGAACATGTTTTCCAACTTGGATGCCTGGAAGCGCGCCAATTTCTCTTTACGCTCTTTCTCGGCACGGAACTGGGCAACTTCGCGCGCTTTACGCTCGTCGGTCAGAACCACAAAGTCATCGCCAGCGCTAGGTGCAGTATCCAGACCCAGAATTTCTACCGGAGTAGATGGGCCAGCTTCATGCACTTGCTGTCCGCGCTCGTTGCTCATCGCACGCACACGGCCATAGCTTTGGCCAGCAAGGATCAAATCGCCCTGCTTCAAAGTACCTTGTTGAACAAGGATGGTAGCAACTGTACCGCGGCCTTTATCAACACGCGCTTCAATCACCACACCTTTCGCTGCCGCGTTAGGCACAGCGGTCAATTCCAATACTTCTGCCTGCAATGAAATCGCCTCAAGCAATTCATCAATACCTTGGCCGGTATGGGCAGATACCTGGATAAACTGGGTATCACCACCGTAAGCTTCAGGAATTACACCTTTCGCCACCAGCTCGTTAGTAACACGATCAGGATCAGCAGAGTGCTTATCGCACTTGTTGATCGCGACTACGATAGGCACTTCCGCCGCACGTGCGTGGAGGATCGCCTCTTCGGTTTGCGGCATTACACCGTCATCCGCAGCGACTACCAGAATTACCACGTCGGTTGCTTTCGCGCCGCGGGCACGCATTGCGGTAAACGCGGCGTGACCTGGAGTATCGAGGAAGGTAATTTCACCGCGTGAGGTTGTCACACGATAAGCACCGATATGCTGGGTAATACCACCGGCTTCGCCAGCGGCCACTTTAGCTTCGCGGATGTAATCGAGCAGCGAGGTTTTACCGTGATCAACGTGACCCATTACGGTTACAACCGGCGCGCGATGCACCAAATCACCTTCGGTTTCCAGCGAGCGCTCCAACGCATGCTCGATGTCGTTTTCGCTAACCAATACTGCCTGATGCCCCATCTCTTCAACCAGCAACACCGCAGTGTCCTGATCGATAGATTCGTTCATCGACGCCATTACACCCATCTTCATCAAGCGCTTGATCACTTCGCCCACTTTAACGGTGAGACGCTGTGCCAATTCAGAAACAGCAATAGTCTCTGGAATATTCACTTCATGAACAATTTTGGTGGTCGGCTTTTTAAAGGCGTGTTTGTTGTGCTTTTTGTGGCTCGCACGCAAGTGGCTGCGACGCGCTAATACATCGCTGTCTTCACCATCTTCTGCAACGAAATCCAGCAAATCGACTTTAGGCGATTTTTTAGAGCCAGGCGCGCCTTTCTTAACGGCTTTGCCAGCACCACGCTTGTTACGTGAATCCTGATCATCGCCATCATCTTCATCGCGCTTGTGGGTTTTCTTATGGCCGTGGCCATGTTTGGTATCTTCTTTGTCTGCAGGCGGAGCAATAACCGCAACCGCAGGCTTACCTTTCACCGGTGGACGAGCATCAGGGCGTGCAGTTTTAGCAGGCGCTTGTCCAGCAGGCTTGTCGGCCGGTTTTTCCGTGCGCGCAGGTGCGCGTTTTGCTTCTTCAGCTGCACGTTTTGCATCATCGCGCGCTTTGGCTTCTGCTACACGCGCAGCTTCTTCAGCCTGGCGGCGCTCAATCGCAGCACGACGCTTCTCTTCGATACCATCGGTGAAAGAGATACGGTGAGATGGCGCTTCTGCAGCAGGAGCTTCAGATTCTTGTGGCTCAACCACTTCTGGCTCAGCAACTTCGGCGATAACAACAGGCTCAGGAGTAGGCTCCACCTGCGCCACTTCCGGCTCAGGTGCCACTTCGATTTCCGGCTCAAAATCCGGTTCCTGCTGTTCTGCAACGGCGGACTCTGCCACTTCATCCTCACGCTTAACGTAGGTGCGCTTTTTACGCACTTCAACATTTACCGTTTTGCGTGCATTACCCGTACCGGTTTTAATGGTCGTAGTCGTTTTACGTTGCAAGGTGATTTTCTTGGGCTCCAGCGCGGCTTCGCCATGGCTGCTCTTTAAAAAGTTGAGCAGGCGCTGTTTCTCATCGTCAGAAACTTTCGCCTCGGCGCTTTTGTGCTGCAAACCAGCCTCTTGCATTTGCTTAAGCAAACGCTCGACCGGTGCACCTATCGATTTGGCGAGTTCATTTACGGTTACTTCTGCCATTGTTTTTCCTCAGGGATTGTTCGTTGCCTACAGGGTTTCGCTCACTAGAGTGGCTCACACTCAGGCAAACCAGGGCTCGCGCGCTTTCATAATCAGTGCGGCGGCACGAGTCGCGTCAACACCTTCAATTTCCAACAATTCATCAATTGATTGCTCAGCCAAATCTTCCATGGTCACTATGCCGCGACGCGCAAGATTTGCAGCCAATGCATCGTCCATACCTTCCATAGTCAACAGGTCTTCTGCTGGAGCAACACCTTCGATGCGCTCTTCTGTTGCCAAGGCTTGCGTCAAGAGTGCATCTTTCGCACGCGCACGCAATTCTTCCGCAACGTCTTCATCAAAGCCGTCAATCGCCAGCATTTCTTCCAGCGGCACATAAGCAACTTCTTCGAGTGTGGTGAAACCTTCTTCAACCAATACACCCGCGATGTCTTCATCAACATCCAGCGCGCTCATAAACATATTGATGTAGCTGCCAGATTCCGCTTCCTGCTTGGACTGCCATTCAGCGATGCTCATCACGTTGATGTTCCAGCCAGTCAATTCGCACGCAAGACGCACGTTCTGACCGCCACGGCCAATTGCCATCGCCAGATTTTCTTCGTTAACCGCCAAGTCCATCGACGCAGCATCTTCATCAACTACAATCGATTCAATTTCTGCTGGTGACATAGCGTTGATAACAAATTGCGCCGGATTATCGTCCCACAACACGATATCAACACGCTCGCCGCCTAATTCATTAGACACGGCTTGCACACGCGAACCTCGCATACCAACACAAGCACCAACAGGATCAATACGGCCGTCGTTAGTTTTTACCGCGATTTTTGCGCGCAAACCTGGATCGCGTGCAGCACCTTTAATTTCGATAACTTCTTCAGCGATTTCCGGAACTTCAATTTTGAACAATTCAACCAACACTTGTGGGTTAGAACGGCTCAACAATAATTGCGGACCACGCGCTTCAGTGCGCACTTCCAGCAAGAGCGCGCGAATGCGATCGCCCATGCGGAAAATTTCACGACCGATCAATTGATCGCGCGGCAAAACACCTTCAGCGTTATTACCCAGATCAACAATAATGCTGTCACGGGTTACTTTTTTCACGGTACCGCTAATCAAATCGCCCATGCGATCGCGATACTCATCAACCATTTGTGCGCGCTCAGCTTCACGTACTTTTTGCACAATAACTTGTTTTGCAGTTTGTGCAGCAATACGACCAAACTCGGCGTTTTCAATTTTTTCGCGGTAGGTATCACCCACTTTCAGCGATGCATCTTTATCACCGGCTTCATCAAGATAAAGTTGGGTTCCCAACTCAGCCATTACATCGTCAGCAACCAATTCCCAACTGCGCCAGGTTTCGTAATCGCCAGTAGTACGATTGATAATAACCTCGATGGTTGAGTCTTCATCGAAACGTTTTTTAGTGGCGGTAGCGAGTGCAGTTTCAATCGCCTGGAAAATTAATTCTTTATCGACGCCTTTCTCATTGGATACCGCATCAGCGACCAGCAAAATTTCTTTGTTCATTGGTTTGCCTCTGTTAACTCCTCAAGCCAGTGCGATGCACACACCAGATAATTACGTTTTCCATCCCGGTCGCCGCATTTTTTGCAGCAACCGCCTCATTCAAATCGTTGCCAATTATTCTTTATCATCAAGATTGTGTTGACGCATCAAATCATCGTAACGCGGCTCCACATTTGCCTTGTCGATCACATCAACCGGCAATTGCACTTCCTTATTATCTACTTGCAAAAATACATCACCGTTTTCTACTTTGGTGATAACGCCTTTAAAGCGACGACGGCCATCGTGCGCGATACGCAAACGCACACTAATGGTCTCGCCAACATAACGCGCGTATTGCGCTTCGTTATACAACGGGCGATCCATTCCCGGTGAAGACACTTCCAGCGTGTACTCACCATCAATCGGATCTTCTACATCAAATACAGCACTTACCTGACGGCTAACACGCTCGCAATCATCGAGCGAAACGCCGTTAGGGCCATCGATAAAAATGCGCACAGTGGTGTAGCGCCCTTGAGTCAAATACTCCAACCCCCACAACTCACAACCCAAGGCCGTGGCGACAGGAGCGACCATTTGCTCTAACAATTCTTGCTTGGAAGCCATGCTTTATTCCGCATTAAATCCAGCCCTGCAAAAAGCAGAGGCCCAAAAAACAAAAATGGGCACAAGGCCCATTCGAACGATTACAACATTCATCGCACTGGCCGGTACGATGGGGGCAAAGCCCGCAAAAAACAAATACAAAAAAGCCCCAAAAAGGGGCTTCTCGACCTGAATCTGCTTTAGATGGAAGCAAATTCACTACTGCTAACATCGGCGAGAACCGGGGAATCCCTCATCTCTACCCGCATCTTGTTGTAAATCACGCTAACCGGTGAAAAAGCTACAACAAAATACAAAATTTTGGTTGCGGGGGCAGGATTTGAACCTACGACCTTCGGGTTATGAGCCCGACGAGCTACCAAGCTGCTCCACCCCGCGACTGAAACTCACATTTGCTAACTGCTCAAGTGAGGCCGCGAATTATAGGGAGGCAAACCATGTCGGTCAAGGGAAAATCTGCATTCATTCTGAATAAACAGCGGATCGGTTTGCTTATTAAACGATGCGTTCAAAAACAGGACACCCAAAACACCCGCACCACTAATTTATGCATCACTGATTGCAGTTTTATTAAGGATCAAGCCCTTCCATCGAGAAAACTGCCAATATCGGAGCCAGAATTGACCACACCGATTTCGATCAGGCGCCGATTGATATCAATATTGCGGCGGGTATTTTCATTGAACAGCTCTGAGCGCGCCTGCCGCTGATCGAGTAGCCGCTGCTCAGCCTCAAACTGCTCTTGCTCAGCACGCAGCTTGGCTTCCTCTTCAGCTAATCGCTGTTTTTCTAGCTCAGTGTTTTCTTGCGCGCGAGCATCATCCTGTGCAGCACCGACCTGCTGACTGTCATCGGCCTCGCCGCCTTCCCGGCGTTGCTCAGCCTCGATCGCCCGCTGCTCATTCAGCTCGGCGCGCGCCTGCTGCTCCATTTGTGCAGCTTGTGCAGCCACGCTGCTGTCCTGACCTGATGGTTCGGCGGGCGCATTGGCCGCACGGCGCAACTGCTGCGCTTTGCGCAAGGTCGCTTCCGGATCACCGGGAATAGGCGAGGTATCGATTTTAACTTCACCACCGACGGCATAGCTCACGCCATCAGGACCGCGCACAAACGAATAGGTTGGGCTGCTGCCGTACTGCCCAGCGACAGCGGCATGCGCCTGTTCGTGGGAGCGCACTTCGCGGTCACGCGCAGCCAGTTCCTGAATTTGATCGCGTACAGCATCCTGATTTTCTTTCTCAATCCGCTGTTTCGCTGCAGCTTCTTGCGCCGCAGGATCACTAGCTACCGCAGATTGTGCGCCGCGCTCTACACGATCGCGCTCGACATCATCGTTGGGGCGCTCATCGGGGAAACGACGATTTAATCCACGCCCCGACTCGGCCATCTGCTCGGTAGGGCGAAAGGTAGACGACTTGAGATCGGTGGTTTCCTGACTAACAGGCGCACGACCGACGGGCGCATAAGGCGCTACGGTATTGGCAAAGTTAGACGGAATATTGTTGATCACTCAAATCACCTCAATGTGCATGAATGGCCGATCAGGCCTTAACATCCAATAGCGTACCAATAGTTTCTTCAGCCGATTTCACCACTTTTGCCGAGCTATCAAACACCTGGCTTTGGGCACGCAGATTAACCAGCGATTCAGTGACATCATTTGCCTGTGGATTATCGCGCCGGGTCGTTCCCGCCTGCGCGATTTGCTGGGCAGACTGAAGCATGGATGCCTGGCTTTTTTGCATCCCGATCAAGCCTTGGTTGACTACAGAACCTACGTCCATCAGCTTTTCCCCCAGATAAGAATTGGAAAATAACCTCAAAGGAAAGACAGAAAAAACACTTTCCCACACTTATTAATAGTTTACGCCGGGGGGAGACTAAAAAACAGGCTGTTTTGCCGCTGAAATTGCCGCTTTTAAGATAAGTTTGATGTAAGAATCGACTTGATATAACCCTGCATTATTCACTTTTGGCAGGTAAGGCCGCGATCAGCCCCCGATTTTGCTGGTAATCGGATATAAAGCTCGCCTGCTCAAACACGCTCTGGGCAGTTAGTTGCAGACTGCTGCGCACAGGCAATCCTGCAGCCTGCAACGCCCGCCCACTCCAGGTGTTACAGTTGCTAAACACACTGTAATGCCCACTGGCGCGGTAAAAATTCCCGGCATCGGTGACATAGGCTTGCAAAGGGATAGGCTGGCCGGACTCATCCAGCGCAAATGATTCATCGAGGTAGCGAATTAGCTCACGCATACCTTTATCCGTAATCGCGATGGGCACCAGCGTATCCGCAGGGATTGATGCAAACGGTGGCTGGCGATACGTAATAACCTGCAACGCCGAATGACTCGACGCAATCAAGGCTTTCGTCGCAGCACCGAAGGTTTTGCTTTTGCCGGTGAAGTAATTGCCATCACCCCAGCCGATGCGAATGTAGCGCTGATCCTGCGCCTCTTGCTGTAAATGGCGACTGTGGAGCGCGACAGTTTTTGCATCGAGCAAAACACTCGTATGCCAATCGCGGTAAATAAAATAAATAGTGTGCGATGTATCGGCGACGGGAATTTTTTGTTTTGCGGGCATAGATGTGCAACCTGTCAGCGCCGACAAGATCACTATGCTGAAAACAAAACGCCACCAATAAATAGCCATAATTCGATTCAATATGATTTAAAAATCACGCGGAAAAAAGTTGGGCTAACACTTCAGCATCCAACGCCGCCGCAACCGACTCAGGCACAGCTTTATCTAACCAGGGCACCACACCCAAACAGGGGGCAGGTATGCGCGCGGCAAGACTGTGGATATTCTCTTGCAGCACCGGCATATCCGCATCAATACAATTAGCGACCCAACCCGCCAACTGCAAACCGTCGTTGCGAATTGCCTCTACCGTCAAGAGCGCATGATTGATACAACCCAAGCGCACCCCCACCACTAAAATAACAGGCAAGCGTAAAATTTTTGCGACATCCGCAAGCGTCTCCTGCGGATTTAACGGCACACGCCAACCGCCCGCACCTTCTACCAAAGTGAAATCCGCCTGATTCAAACTGCCGCGGCAAAAGCCCGCGATGCGATCAGCCGATAACACCCGCTTCTCTTGCTGTGCAGCAATATGCGGCGCAATTGCAGACTCAAGCGAGACAGGGTTTATTTGTTCATACACTAACGGCTGCGTGATAACCGACTGCAATAAAAGTGCATCAGCGTTGCGCAAACCGGATTCAGTTTTTTCACAACCCGCAGCAAGCGGCTTTAATGCAGCAGTGGTTAAACCATGATTTTTTGCCGCAACCAGAAGTCCGGCTGCTACCAGGGTTTTGCCAACGTCGGTATCAGTACCTGCAATAAAAAACGTTTTCCTAGCCATGATTTTTGTGCGCTGCCTCTTTGTATGCCTTCAAGTAAATAACATCGTAGGTTGCTGGCAATCCTTGCGCACCGCGAAATTGTTCGTACGCCGTTTTGAATGCAAGCATCCGCGCCCGCCCGGTTAAACCTTCCGGTTTACCGCTATTCATATTGTGCGCACCGAGCGCTTTTAGTTCGCGTGTCAGTTCGTTTAAACGATCATAGTAAAGCGTGCGATTCTCCTGCTTTATTTCACCGAGCGTTAGTTGCGCAGATTGGAGCGCGGCAACAAGACTTTGCGATGACTGAAAGCGATTCACATGTACATAATTATCCACTTGCTGCCAAGCCGATTTTAATTCATGCAAGGTATCCGGACCGAGGGTTGCTATGTGCAATTGGCCACCCGGTTTAAGTACGCGGGCAAGCTCAGCCATTAATTGCGGAAGATTGTGACACCACTGGATCGCAAGACTGGAAAAAATAATATCGACACTGCTGTCGGCGAGCGGCAGCGATTCCGCATCCGCACACAACCAATTGATTCCCTGTTGCGCAGCAGATGAGTAACACAGCATGCCTTCGGCAATATCCAAACCAATAATATGGGATTCACGATATTGCGCCGCTAATTGACGGGTGAAAAATCCGGTACCCGAACCAATATCCAATAATGTTGATTGTGCCGATAAAGCAGCAGGTAATTCGGAAAATAATTGTGTGCCTATATCGCGCTGCAATTGTGCGACTGAATCGTAAGTTGCTGCAGCGCGACTAAACGATTGCGCGACTTTTTTCTTATCCAATACCGCAACCGAATCTGTTTGCGCATTGATAAAATGGGCGATGCAATCAATCACCGCTTGCGGTTTGCTCCAATGGATTGCATGCGCGGTATTTTCAAACACTTTGACCTGCTGCTGCGGATTAATTTGCCGCATAAGCTCTGCCGCCGCTACCGGCACCAACGCATCTTGGTCCGCAAGCAAATGCAAACCCGGCTGCACAAGTTGCGCAAAAGCGCTGCGATTATCCAACTCAGTCAATAGCTGCAATGCGTGCAGCCAATTATCTGTCACCGCACTTGAATCAGCGCGACGTAATTGTTTTAACAATGCACGCTCATCCGCATCGCCTTGTGCCAGCAAACCACCAAACAATTTCAATGTCGCCTGTGGATCTTGCGCAAAACCCTGATTAAATTGGCGATTGATTGCGCGCGGCATAGCAGTTGGGTAATCCGGTGCAGCGACAAACTTTACATTCGCAGCCAGCGTAACTAACGCGCGAATACGCAGGGGAAAGCGCGCCGCCAATTGTACAGCGAGCATACCACCGAGCGACCAGCCGACAAGAATTGCATCCTGCGGAATTTGCGCTGCGATCTTGTCGAGCACTGCATCGAGCGTAAATTCCGGTAATTCAGGGCTTGCGCCGAAGCCAGGTAAATCGATCAAGGTAACCGATGCAAATTGTTGCAATGATTCCAGCAGCGGCTGCCAGGTGCGGCTATCGCAACCCCAGCCGTGGATTAACACCAGATTAGTCATGCACAACCTCGAGCCTAACTTCCTGCATGACGTCTGCCAGTGCGGTTAACAACCGATCCACCTGTTCGATGCTGTGCTCGGCCGAAAACGTAATGCGTAACCGAGAACTGCCCACTGGAACTGTAGGTGGGCGGATCGCAATAATTAAAATTCCGCGCGCGGCAAGCTGCTCGGCAATTGCCAGCGTTTTTGCTTCATCGCCAATCACAATCGGTTGGATGGGCGAAAACGAATCCATCAATTGCAAATTGAGCGCTTGGGCACCCGCGCGAAAATGCGCAATTAATGTAGCAAGATGTTCGCGCCGCCATTGCTCAGTTTGGATTAAACGCAAACTCGCGCGCGTTGCCGCCGCCACTGCAGGCGGCATAGCCGTGGTGTAAATATAAGGGCGCGCAAACTGGATCAACGTTTCGATCAAGGTTTCACTACCTGCGACAAACGCGCCGAAGCTGCCTGCCGCTTTACCCAATGTGCCCATTAAAATCGGCAACTGGTCTTGCGTTAAACCAAAATGCTCTGCGCAGCCTGCACCGGCTTTGCCTAAGCATCCAAACCCGTGGGCGTCATCCACCATTAACCAGGCATTATTTTTTTGCGCGAGAGACGCGAGCTCAGGCAGGGGCGCACAATCACCATCCATACTGAACACACCATCAACCACAATTAATTTTCGCTGCGCATCACTTTTATCCAAGCGGCTTTGCAAGTTATCCAAATCATTGTGCAAAAAACGCTGGAAGCGCGCGCCGCTTAATAAACCGGCATCCAATAAACTCGCGTGATTTAAACGATCCTCAAATACCGCATCACCTTGGCCAACTAACGCCGTAATCGCGCCCATATTCGCCATGTAGCCGGTAGAAAATAACAGCGCGCGTTCGCGCCCGGTAAATGCAGCCAGTTCTTCTTCCAACGCGTGATGCTCGCTTGAATGCCCCGCCACCAAATGCGATGCACCGCTACCTACACCAAAGTTTTCAGTGGCTTTTTGCAAAGCTGCAATAACATCGGGGTGATTAGCCAAACCTAAATAATCGTTGCTACAAAACGCGAGATAGTTTTTGCCGTCGACAACAACCTGTGGTGTTTGCGGCGATTGCAATAATTTTCGCGTGCGATACAAATGTGCAGCGCGGCGTTCAGCGAGAGCAGGCGAAAGAGTTTGATCGAGATGAGAGGGCATGGAGGAGACACACGTAAGGCAGCGCCAAAACCGACGCTGCCATATGGACGATCACGGAAATTATTTTGCAGCGTTGTAGAACATTGAATCCATTGCAGCTTCTTGCAACTGATGCACGATGGACGCTTCCTGTTCGCTTTCATCTTCATGCACTTCGTAAGCTTCGGGTTTGATGCCGAGCTTTTTGAACAGTTGCATATCTTTGTTGGCTTCAGGGTTTGGTGTGGTCAGCAATTTTTCGCCGTAGAAAATTGAATTAGCGCCTGCGAGGAATGCCATCGCCTGGGTTTGCTCGTTCATTTGTTCGCGACCAGCGGACAAACGCACATGGGATTGCGGCATCAAGATGCGCGCAACCGCGATAGTGCGGAGAAAATCAAATGGATCGAGATCGGCTTCATTTTCGAGTGGAGTGCCACCGACTTTTACCAGCATGTTAATGGGCACTGATTCAGGATGATCCGGCATATTGGCGAGTTGTTGCAGCAAACCAGCGCGATCACTTTCCTCTTCGCCCATACCGACGATACCGCCGCAGCAAACTTTCATGCCCGCTTTGCGCACATTAGCGAGAGTCGCCAAACGGTCTTGGTAGGTACGGGTGGTGATAATTTCGCCGTAGTATTCAGGCGAGGTATCCAAGTTGTGGTTGTAGTAATCCAGACCGGCATCAGCCAGCTCTTGCGCTTGCGCTTCGTCGAGCATTCCGAGGGTCATACAGGTTTCAAGACCAAGCGACTTAACACCCTGCACCATAGTAGTCACGTAAGGCATATCGCGGTTTTTCGGCGAACGCCATGCCGCGCCCATACAGAAACGGGTCGCACCCGATGCTTTGGCCGCGCGCGCTTCCTCAATAACCTTTTCTACCGCCATCAACTTTTCGCGCTCAAGGCCAGTGTCGTAACGGGCGGATTGCGGACAGTAGGCGCAATCTTCCGGGCAGGCACCGGTTTTGATCGAACAGAGGGTGCTGACTTGCACTTCATTGGGATTGAAATGGGCGCGGTGCACAGTTTGCGCCTGGAACATCAGGTCGCTGAATGGCAGGGCAAACAGCGCAGTGATTTCGGCGCGGGTCCAATCGTGTCTGAGAGCGGGAGCTAAACTGGCATTCATAATCGGTATTCCGTAGATTTTGTAGGGCTATGCCGCATCTTAACCGAGCCAAAAAAGCTGTCAACCAAAAAGTCTATTACAGGTTTACAGCCCCGCTTTGACAAAACACCCACAGCTGCCGAGAATGCAGCCTCAAGGATTGCACCTATAAAGGATTTATATGCTGCGCTTTACCGCCCTGGTCGCCGCCCGCACGCTCAATCACATACTACCCGCCCCCTGCCTTATCTGCGGGCTCACGGATTCCGGGCATCCACTGCTCTGCCCCACATGCAACACAGCCTTGCCCCGCCTGAACCGGGAGCCACATTTATGTAAGTGCTGCGCACTACCGTTAGCCAGCGATGCGCCTTTGTGCGGCAAGTGCCTGCAGAAAAAACCGGCCTTTAGCCAATCCTGTATCGCCTTTAATTACACACATCCACTCGACTTTCTAATCCAGCAATTCAAATATCGCCGCCAATTAAGCAGCGGCAAGTTGCTGGCACAGCTATTGAGCGAAACCTGCAGCACGGCGGAGCGACCAGATATTCTCGTGCCCGTTCCTATCCACTGGCGCAAACGCTGGCAGCGCGGCTTTAACCAAAGTGAGTTGATTGCCTATTGGATCAGTAAAAATTTTGATATTCCGGTGCTATCTGCCTGCCAACAAACTCGCCATCACCATTCACAAAAAGGCTTGGGGCGCGCCGAGCGCTATAAAAACCTGCGTCAGTCGTTCGCTATCAACACCAGCATCAAGGCAAAACTGCACGGAGCCCATATCGCCCTGATTGATGATGTGGTCACCACAACGGCAACCGCCCGCACCCTGAGTGAACTATTACTAAAAAACGGCGCCCAACGAGTGGATATTTGGGCACTGGCGCGCACGCCGGATCATTAAACCCTGCATGAGTGATACGCAGTCCGCTGCGGGCTGCGCATTACTCAACATTCGGCGCAAGTGATACAAATCTTTTTACCGCCACCGGAAAATAGCCGCTAATATCCTTCTACGATCAAGCCTAATGATCAACCGTTCACCTCTATCGTAAATTGCCGCAAGGATTTTCATGAGATTTCCCTATCGTCTGCTGACCGGCGCTATCGCCTTGGCCGCCAGCCTGAGCTTGCCAGCCTTGGCACAAACAACTCCGACTCCGCCATTGCCCTCCTCTGCCGCGCAGCAACTTTATGCATCGGCACAGCAGGATCTTTTGCAATTGCGTGTGCTACTGAAAAACGGCAACAGTCAATCGTCCGTGGGATCAGGATTCTTAATCGGCAACTCCAATTTGGTGGTGACCAATTTCCATGTGGTCTCGCAAATTGCGCTTGAGCCCGAAACTTATTTTGGCGAATACAAAGATACCCAAGGCAAAAGCGGCGCTATCGAATTACTGGCGGTGGATGTGCTGCACGATTTGGCAGTAGTACGCGTTGCGCGCAACGGCACCGGCTTTTTTAAAGTGCCGCATACGCCTGCAAGTGACGAGCAACCGGCGCTGGTGAAATTGAATCAAGGCCAACATTTGTATTCACTCGGCAATCCGCTGGATTTGGGTTTTACCATTTCCGAAGGTACTTATAACGGTATCAGCGCGCGCGGATTTTCCGATCAACTGATGTTTACCGGCGCGGTGAACGCCGGTATGAGCGGCGGCCCGAACGTCACTGCCGACGGTCAGGTCGCGGGCGTGAATGTTGCGCATCGGCTCGATGGTGAATTGGTGAGTTTTTTGGTTCCCGTACGCTATGTGCAGGCGCTGCTTGCGCGCGTCACCCACGACATGACACCACCTGCCGATTTCAAACCCATCATCGGTGAGCAATTGCTTGAGCATCAATCAGTGATGGTGGATAAATTATTGGAGAAACCATTCAGCATTAAAGAGCTCGGCCCTTATCGCGTACCGGTGCGCGAATCGGATCAAGTCCGCTGCTGGGGCAATACCGATAGCTCTGCCAAAAAGCCCTACACTATCGCGAGCATTAATTGCTCAATGGAGTCATCGATCTTCGTATCTGGAGAATTGCAAACCGGTCACGTCAGCATGCATCACAAATACGCGCACAACAAAAAACTCAACGCGATGCAATTTTCAAAACTCGCCAGCAATATGTTTAATGGCCAGGTCTATAGCACGGCTAAAAGCGACACCATTACGCCAGCGTCTTGCACTGAAAATTTTATCAAGCACAATAATATTTCGCTGCGCGCACTCGTCTGCGCTGAGGCTTACCACAAATTTAAAGGGCTTTATGATTTCACCTTGATCACCGCGAGCACAGATGATAGCCAGAAGAGCTTGCAAAGCATGATTAATATGCAGGGTGTTTCCTACAGCAACGGTATGAAACTGGTTGAACAGTTTTTGCAGGGGATTGATCGCGCAGCAACGGATGCAGGCGAAACTGATGCCGATCCGGATGCAGCGCTCGACAACAATGAGAAGCAACCACTCACCCAAGAGCAAGAAGCCGCACCGCAAACCAGCAGCAAAAATGTGGAGGCCGCACAATGAGCCAGCCAATTTTTGTTGAACAATTAACACCCGATGGCGAAGTTATTCATCGCTCCAAGATTAACCATCTACCTATTCGTATTGGTCGCGCTTACGACAACGATATTATTCTTGATGATCCGCATACCGCCGCGCATCACGCGCAGATTGAATTGAGCCAGCTGGATGAATTAGTAATTTCCGATCTGGGCAGTTACAACGGCATCACTCATGCGAATGCAAAAGAAAATTTCTTTGTCATCGATGGCGATAAAGTTTATCGCCTTGGTCATACACGCCTGCGCATTCGCACCGCGGATTACCAGGTCGCCGCTGAAATAACTGACTATACCAATCATCGTTGGGAAGGTTGGTTACCCGCCGTGATTGGTTTGGTGTTGTTATCCATCACCGGATTATTGAGCACTTGGGTCGCCGATTTAAATCAGGGCACGCTGAGTAAATATTTGCTCGAATTAGTCAGTGTGCTGGGCTTTGCGATCGGCTGGAGCGGAATATGGGCATTGTTCAGCCGCTTGTTTAATGGCCACGCGCGTTTTGGTCGCCATTTATTTATTGCCAGCGCCGGTATCGCGGGCATGGAATTATGGGAACATCTCAGCGGCGTCATCGCTTACGCATTTAGTTGGGAAGCGCTGGTGACATTCACCACTGCACCAGTAGTAGTCATCTGCGCGCTGGTGTTGTATTTCCATATGATTACCGTGGGCAACAAACGTCCCGGCCGCTTGAAATTATATTTGGCCGCGCTGGCGATTTTGGTTATTGCGATCACCACTACCAAAAAATATCAGGCAAGCAATCATTTTGCCGATGAGTTGTACATGGGCAATATTTATCCACCAGCAATACGTATTAGCAGCGACCATAGCATCGCCGATTTCATGGATGACATGCAGTCCCTGCAAGCGACAGTTGATGAGGCGCGCAAGGAAAATCCGGATAAAGATGACAGCGAAAAAGTGATCAAGAAATCGCCCAAACCTGAACCACAACCGGCTCCGGAATCAACACCGGAAACGGAGCAGGAATTGAAACCAGAGGCAGCGGAATAAACTGATCCGCTGCACAAATACCAAGAAACAGATCAGAAAATACAGAGAAACAAATCAGAAGGAGCAAATTATGTTTAACAAAAAATTAATCATGGGGTTCATTGGTGGCTTGGCATTTAGCGGTATCGCCACTGCGGCGGATTTTCAATTGTCCAGCCCGACCATTAAGCCCGAAGCAACACTGACAATTGATCAGGTATTTAGTGGATTTGGTTGCACCGGTAAAAATATTTCGCCGGAGTTGGTGTGGAGCAATGCCCCTGCGGGCACCAAAAGTTTTGCCCTGACTGTTTATGATCCGGATGCTCCAACCGGCTCCGGCTGGTGGCACTGGGTG
>NZ_JBCECX010000002.1:0-177456 GCF_039207905.1 Cellvibrio sp. | reverse complement strand
GGGTGGTGTATAACCTACCAGCTAACACCAATAAACTCGCCGCTGGCGTCGGCACTGCCGATGGCAAAAAACTACCCGCTGGCAGTCTGCAAGGCCGCACTGATTTTGGTGCTCCCGGTTTTGGCGGCGCCTGCCCACCGATGGGAGATAAACCGCACCGCTACATTTTTACCCTACACGCACTCAAGACCGACAAGCTTGAGGTTCCCGCAGATGCGACTGCAGCCCTGATCGGCTATATGATCAACGCCAACCGCATCGAACAAGCCAGCTTTACCGCTTACTACGGACGCTAATCACTCCAAAGGCGCGGGCATTTCCATAGCCCGCGCCGATTCGTTGGACAGCATCCGCCCGCGCGCCTAGAATGGCGCCCTTTTTCCAACCCACCCTCCAGCGCAGGTAAAACAATGGGCAACAAAACCGCTCTTTATGCCACCCATCAAGCCATGGGCGGCAAACTCGTGGACTTTGGCGGCTGGGATATGCCACTTCACTACGGCTCGCAAATCGAAGAGCACCATAAGGTGCGCCAATCGGCGGGCATGTTTGATGTATCCCACATGACCGTGGTGGATGTGACCGGTAGCGATGCCAAAGCCTACCTGCAATACCTACTCGCCAATGACGTGGCCAAGCTGGACTCTCTGCTCGGCAAAGCGCTCTACAGCGGTATGCTCAACCATGAAGGTGGTGTGATTGACGACTTGATCGTCTACAACCTTGGCGACTGGTATCGCGTAGTAGTCAATTGCAGCACGCGCGAAAAAGACCTCGCCTGGATGAATGAGGTAGCGGAAAAATTCTCGGTAGCTATCACCGAGCGCCCTGAATTGGCGATGATCGCGGTACAAGGCCCAGAGGCGATCCGCATCGCCTCATCCTTGGTAAGCGCAGAACAAGCAGCAGTGATTGCCAGCCTGACGATTTTCCAAGGCTTACCAGCGGGTGATTTATTTATTGGCCGCACCGGCTATACCGGCGAAGACGGTTTGGAAATTATGTTGCCTAGCGAGAAAGCACCCGCTTTCTGGCAAGCGCTGGCCGATGCAGGCGTCGCACCTTGCGGTTTGGGCGCACGCGACACCCTGCGTCTGGAAGCGGGCATGAATTTGTACGGCCATGAAATGGATGAAGGTGTATCACCACTTGCCGCCAATATGGGCTGGACTATTGCATGGCAACCAGCAGAGCGTGACTTTATCGGTCGCACCGTTTTGGAAGCGCAAAAAGCAGCAGTATCCACCCAAAAACTGGTGGGATTGGTATTGCGCGAGCGCGGCGTACTGCGCGCCGAGCAAATTGTGAGTGTCGACGGCAGCGATGAAAAAGGCGTAATCACCAGCGGGACATTTTCGCCCAGCTTGGGCTATTCTATTGCTTTAGCGCGCGTACCTCGCAATATCGGCAGCCACTGCCAAGTGGAAATGCGCGGCAAGCAAGTAACGGTTGAAGTAGTAGCACCTAACTTTGTACGCAACGGCAAAGCGGTTATCTGAATCTAAAAAGTAAATTGTTAAAAATTCTTACCGGAACATTCATAGGAAAAACATCATGAGCGATATTCGCAAAGAACTGAAATATTTGAGCAGCCACGAGTGGGCACGCGTTGAAGAAGATGGCACCGTCACTATTGGTATTACCGATCACGCGCAAGATGCACTGGGTGACGTTGTATTCGTAGAAACTCCGGAAGTAGGTTCACGCGTTGCCGTTGGTGAAGAAGCTGGCGTAGTGGAATCGGTCAAAGCAGCATCCGACATTTACACCTTGGTTTCTGGCGAAGTAATTGCCGTTAACGAAGCATTGCAAGATGCACCGGAAACCGTTAACAGCTCACCCTACGACGACGGTTGGTTTTTCCGTGTTCAGCCTGATGATTTGTCAGAGCTGGAAGAAGCACTCGATGCAGCTGAATATCGTGAACTGTTGGAAAGCGACGAATAATTTTATCGTCAGCATTCACAGATACGACCAATAAAAAACGCGGCTGAGGCCGCGTTTTTTATTGTTGTACATCTACAACAAAACTTACATCGCCGAACGAATTTCGCTTTGGATCGTTTTAATATCGCGCGGCCAAGGACCCGCATCGCGCTGGGCAGCAGGTAAGCCAGCAATCGCCTGACGCGCTTGCGCTGAGCTAGCGTAGCGCCCTGCAATTACCACAAACCAATCTTTGCCAGCACGTTTACTTTTGAATACCAGCAAGTCTTTTTTATTAGCTTGCGCTGCCACAAAATCGCGCGCCGCCTTCTCGTTGCTCACACCCAATAGCTGAATGGTAAATTCATTCGGCTTCCACGTCAGGATATTGCGCTCCTGTGTGCTACCACTTGCCGCTGTTGCAACTTGCGGTTTTGCTGTCGGCTTCGCAACTTCAGGTTTGGGCGCCGCTTTTACTTCTGCGGGCTGGGATTGAGCACTCTGCACTGGCGTTGAGTTAACTTGCGGTTGCGCCACAGGAACAGAGGCGGCTACCGGAGTTGACTCCACTTTCTGCGGCTGCGCTGTTGGCAACTGCGCTAAAGGAACCACTTTTTCCCTCGGGAAATCATCGCTGGCATTAACGGCGGTCGACGCGGCTGTCGTTTGTGCTGGTTGCGCGCTCTGAGTAGCAGGTTGAGGCTGCTGGTTTGGCTGCACCGGTTGCGGCAAGGATTGCATTAAGGGTTGCACCGGTGTTTGCGTAGATGCCAATTCCCGATTGCTATCAGTTGCGCTCGTTGCTTGTGGCGCAGATGAAGCAACCGCAGGTTGTGGTGCAGATTGTTGCGCTGGTTGCGGCACTAATCCGGGAACAGGTGTAGAAGTTGCGACTGGCGCACTACTGGATTCAGCGACCTCATCTTCATCGCCCATATATAAAAAGACCACCCCAACCACTGCAATGAGCATGGAGATAGCAACTATGTGTACAACCGGAAGAGGACGTTTATGCGAACGCGCAGCTGGTGTTACTGATTCAAGCAAACGCTCCTGGGCCAGTTCGTGCAGCACATTCAATTGTCCACGCGTCTGGCGCCACCATGGATCAACCATAGCTTCGGTAAAAATTTCTGGTCCGAGGTAATCCGCCATTTCCATGCGAAAATTCAAGTAATCAACCGTTTCCAGCAAACCAAATGGCTGCACTTGAAAATCATTGATCAATAAACTTTCCGGGCTCAAGCGATCCAAACGCGGCATCAATTCAGGCTCGGCAAAGAGCGCAAGGTGCAGACGATTTTGTTGCGGGAAATTACTGAGCAGGGAGGCAAGAACTGAGATCGACTGATCATCTAACAGATGCGCATTATCCAGCACTACAACAGCAAGACCATCGTCCTCTGTCACCGCCTCTTCAGCGATAAATGCCTCAAGGCTCGCTAATAGATTTTCAGTTGAAGGATCGCCATTGGTATCAATACCAAACGACTGAATGATCGATAATAAAATCTGCTCCAGACTTTGGCCCGAACTCAAACTCAGAAAACAAATTTGATCCTGATCGGACAGCGAATCCATAAACGCATGGGCAATACGGGTTTTACCAACACCATATTCACCCAACACCGTCACAACACTATTGCTGAATTGGCACAGGTGTAAAAGCTGGTCTAAAAGTTGGCGACGACCTGCGCCGGTAAATAGCGGGAACGAGTAATCATGTGCAAAAGGATCTTCCGACAAACCGTAACGCTGACGATAATCAGCTAACAACTTATCTTCAGCCTGATCATCATCCGACTCAGCAAACAAATAGCCTTGTTGTGAATCGCCGTGGTCGAGCAGACGGCTATCCGGCTGGGCACGCAACGGTGGCTCTCTCGTCATGATCTAATTCTCTCGTATCCTATTTCGTTAATTCGCTTTGCATGCATCAAAAGTGGCTTGGAGCATATCTGCATCAATATCACTGGTGATAATGGCTTTACCCATCGACTCCAATAACACCAGACGCAGGCGACCATCCAATACTTTCTTATCGACACCCATTAGTTCCATAAATTGCGTGGGGGTCATATCGGCAGGTGCTTTTACCGGTAAATTTGCGCGCTGCAATAGATTAATTGTACGCGCCAATTCTTCTTCACTGATCGCGCCGCGCCGCCAGGATAAATCTGCCGCCATCACCATTCCGGCAGCAACGGCTTCGCCATGTAACCAATTGCCGTATCCTTGCGCGGTTTCAATCGCGTGACCAAAGGTGTGACCCAAATTCAAAATGGCACGCAAACCGCCTTCACGCTCATCTTGTGCAACCACATCAGCTTTATTTTCACAGGAGCGTTTTACTGCGTAAGCAAGCGCTTCCAAATCGCCTGCAAGCAATGCATCCATATTGTTTTCTAACCAGACGAAAAATTCGTAGTCAGAAATTAATCCGTACTTAACAATTTCAGCAATGCCAGCTGACAGCTCACGCGGAGGAAGTGTCGTCAACAAAGAGGTATCGGCAAGCACACACTGCGGCTGATAAAAAGCGCCTATCATATTTTTGCCGAGCGGATGATTTACACCGGTTTTACCACCAACCGATGAGTCCACCATCGACAACAAGGTTGTCGGAATCTGGATAAAATCAACACCGCGCTGATAGCAGGCTGCAGCAAACCCTGTCATATCCCCCACAACACCACCACCTAATGCGATCAAGGTTGTGGTGCGGTTATGACGGGCACTGAGCAACTTGTCAAAAATACTGCCCCACACTTCCAGGGTCTTATAACTTTCGCCATCCGGCAATATCACGCTATCGACTTGATATTTGCTGAGCACATTACACAGCTTATCAAGATATAGCGGCGCTACAGTCTCATTGGTAACCACGCAAACTTGTCGACCGCGAATGTGCTGCCCAAGCAAATCCGGCTGGGACAATAATTGTTCGCCAATATAAATTGGATAACTGCGGTCATCCAGATTAACGGTTAAAACCTGCATAAAATGAGCCTTTTACGAAGACATACGAAATCAGCCGCACTTTATCACAAAGCACGAACTGATATCAGAGAGGAAGAGTTATGAGGTGTTATGCGCTCTTTAGCTACGCAATATGAACGAGGTAAAATTAGCGAATCACTAACTAAAGAATTAGCGCACTAGACTAGGCATCTTGCACCAAGGATGCAATTTCTTGAGCAACCGCCTTGGGTGAGCGACGATCAGTATTAACGACAAAATCAGCCGCATCTTGATAAAGGGGATCGCGCAGGGCAACTAGATCAATAATTTTTTGGCGCGGATTATCCACCTGCAGCAACGGGCGTTTTTTATCACGGGCAGTACGCTCGACCAACTGATCGATAGATGCTGTGAGATAACAAACAAAACCTGAAGCCTTCATTATTTCCCGGTTTTGCGGACGCAGTACAATTCCACCACCAGTCGCAATGACAGCATCACGCTCGTTGGCCAGCTCTGACAATACAGCAGTCTCTCGCTCACGAAAGCCCTCTTCACCTTCCATATCAAAGATCCACGGAATATCCGCCCCCGTGCGCTCTTCAATAACACGATCACTATCGCGAAAACTGAGATTTAATTCGGCAGCCAACAATCGGCCTATTGTAGATTTGCCGGCCCCCATGGGGCCGACAAGAAAGACATTGGGTTTACGCATTAGTTTGAAAGAGTTTCCGACATCAACTTGGGAGTAACAAAAATCAACAATTCAGTTTTGAATTGGCTATCTACAGTACGCTTGAAGAGACGACCGAGATAAGGAATATCACCTAACACAGGCACTTTAGTTTCGCCTTTTGTTCCCTCAAGAGAGAACACGCCACCGAGAACAACCGTTTGACCATTATTAACCAAAACCTTAGTCTCCAAGCGAGTAATATCTACCGTAGGAACACCCGTCTCCGTAACTTGACCGATAGAGTCTTTCCAAACGATCAAATCCATAATGATGCGATTATCTGGAGTGATTTGCGGGGTAACCTCTAACTTCAAAACCGCCTCACGGAAACCGGTTGTCGTGCCGCCGCTAGGAGCAGTTTCCTGATAGCCAATCTCTTTACCTGACTTAATTATCGCCAACTGCTTATCACTAGTAATAACTTTTGGCTGAGACACGATTTCAGCGTAACCCGATGTTTCCAGCGCACTCAACTCCAAATCAAGATAAGTGTTATCAGTAAGAATACCAATTGCAGCTGTAGCGGCATTAGTATTATTGACAGCAAAATCAACCGCATTATTTTCAGTGATATTTAGAGAATTATCAGTGTCGCCGGGTGCAGGATGCCACCATGAATATGGACTGGTTCCATCCTCATCATCCAAGCCTTCCTGAGAACCTGCAAAATCAATAATTCTATTATTGTTAGCATTAAAACCAACGCCACCCCACCGAACTCCGAGCTCTCGCTCAAAATCGGTATTGGCGATGACAATGCGTGCTTCAATCATCACTTGGCGAATTGGAATATCAATCTGATCAACCAATCGCTTAAACGCTTCAATACGCTCAGCTGTATCTGTAATAATGATTGAGTTAGTGCGTTCATCAACCACACCTTGTCCACGCTCAGACAGCACACTACCAGTAGCACGACTACCACCTTGCCCGCCACCTGTGCCGCCGCTACCGCCGTTACTTTCACCACGAAACAGTTCAAACATCTCTTTGGCATTGGCATAGCGAACACGAATGTATTCAGTTCTTAAGGGTGCCAGCTCTTCTAGTTGCTTTTTAGTGGTAATTTCCTGGCGCTCACGCTCTGCAATTTCTGCAGCAGGGGCGACCATTAACACATTACCTACCTGCCGCTTATCAAGCCCTTTGTTTTTAAGCACCATCTCCAACGCTTGATCCCAAGGGACATTTTGCAGCCTCAAAGTGATGCGCCCTTGAACAGTGTCACTAGCTACTAAATTCAGCTCAGTAAAGTCTGCAATAATTTGCAATACTGCGCGCACTTCAATGTCTTGGAAATCCAATGAAAGTTTTTCACCTGTATATTCGAAATCCTTTTTCTTCTCTTGCTTCTCCTGCTCCGTAAGTGGTTTGATACTTACTACATATTCATTATCAGTTTGATAAGCAAGGTAGTCGAAGTCCCCTCCTGCACTAATATTCAATACCGAGTTTTCACCCTCTTGAGTTGCACTTACCAAAGATACAGGCGTCGCAAAGTCGACCACATCAAGACGACGACGCAACTCCGGAGGTAGCCATGCATCTCTAAAGGATAATTTAACACCCGCACCAGTTCCCACCATGTCCGCACTAACTTTAGGGTTAGACAAAGTTACTATGACACGCCCTTCACCCGTAGTGCCACGCCGAAAATCAATGTTGGTAATTTTGGTCTGATTTCCGATAGCATCATGGTCTTTGAGAGGGGACTTGGTTGCAACCTCTACGGCTGGACGCATAGGGTGACTGCTATCGCCACCTTTGGCTGCACCCACCTCAACAATAAAACTGTTACCGTCTGTGCGAGTAGTGTAAGAGGCCAAATCATTAAGATTCAATATGAGACGAGTACGCCCTTCACTAGTCAAAACCATTGCACTCTGACCATTATCAACAGCCAGAGGAAAACGGCGCTCTTTCAATCCGCTTACTACCTCCGGAAAATCCAACACTATACGCGCCGGTTTTTCTATAGTGTATCCTTTGGGCTCAAGAGGCGGAGAATCAAATGCCATACGCACTTCAAAGCGCTCACCTGGCAATTGAAAAAAATTAATTTCTTTTAGCGTGCTGGCAGACGCTAAGGGCGACAAAACAAAACTGATCAATGCCACAACAAATTTACGCATATTCAACCCCGGAGTGAATAGAGCACGCATGTCCGCTTATTCCTTCTCTTCTAATTTAATAATTCTGGGACGTTCAACCCAACCATTGGAACCATCACCCACAATCTCCATCACTTCGATTTGAGATGAACTGGTAGATATGATTTTGCCGTGGTTCATCCCCAAGTAATTGCCAATCGTTGCAGGTACAACGCTATTCGCACCGTCATCAATAAGCGCCCACAACTGACCGCCTTTACTAATCGTACCGACCATTTTTAGTGAGGTAATATTAAATCCCTCAAGAAATTCTTTCTCTCTGGTTAAATCTGGCGCAACCGCTCGCCCCCCTTTTGCAGCGGACTCATCCGCTGGAATTGGTTTTTCAAATGGGCTACGCAATGTCATAGCACTGTATGTAAACGGCTGATATGGACTAAATGTCGGCAAAGGTTCAATTTGCCCCTTCGGACGACGCTTGGTCTCCTCCATAAAATTAACCAAATCCTGTTGTGATGACTGACCACAACCAACAAGCAGCAACATACAAATTAACTGTGAAATTAACAGTGACCGTTTCATTTTGTCGCGGCCTCCTGTGATTTATAGCGATACGTCTTAGCCAATATCTTCATACTTAATATTTTATTTTCTTTGGAAGATGTAATGGAAAAATCATGTAGAGTGACAATGCGAGGCATACCTGCCACTCCACTCACAAACCCACCCATATCGTGATAGCCACCTTCGGCGGAAATATTAATCGGGACCTCAATGTAATACTCTGCAACAACATCAGGCTGGAAATTTATATTAATATTAGTAAGGCCACTTTCACTCCCTCTGGTACCGATATCCTCCAACAACCCCGGCACCTCAGTCTTGGCAGGCAATCGAGACAACAAAGAATCAAAGGTAACTTTCATCTCTTCCATCTGAGCCTTGTATGCATCCAAGTTCGCAGCTTCAAAACTGCGTTTTTCAAAGGTTCCTCGAAGAGCTGTCTCCTCAGCGGTTACTGATTCCAACTCAAGATTCAAATCACTGATTTTAAAATAATAGGTTCCTGCAAAAACCAGAATAACAAGGAGCAGGCACACAAACACTTTGGCAGGCCAAGGCCAAACGCCGATTTTTTCAAAATCAATATTATTAACATCAAACTCTTTCAGCTGCTCAAGAGAGTCTTGTAATGACATTTATTTAGCCCCCGCTGCAGATTTTGCGGATTCAGCAGCCATATCAACTGGCGCAGATGTCTCAACTGTCATCTTGAATTTACTAGCATCCTCACCTTCTTCAGGCGCGGCATCAACTGATATTAAATTATGCGATGCATACCAATCAGAGGCCTCTAGATTACGCAAGAAACTCGCAATACGATTGTAAGATTCCGCAACGCCTTCAATAGTCACTATATTGCCTTTACGCTCCGCCAAATTAATCCAGACCCCATCAGGTATTGCTCTAGCCAACTCATCGAAATAGCGAACAATAACCGGACGAGTTCCTTCCAAATCAGTGATAACTTTAATTCGCGCTAGCAAATCATCACGTACTTTTTTAATTTCACTAATTTCTTTTACCTGGGCATCCAGCTTGGCAATTTCCTGTTTCAGCAACTGATTGCGCGCAGTCTGGTTTTCAATTGCAGATTGCACACTCGACACCCAAAGATATGCACCAAAAACAGCAACCAATCCAACACCGGCAATAATGCCGAGGAACTCACGTTTTTTCTCTTGCCGATAGGCCTCGCGCCAAGGCAATAAGTTAATCTTGGCCATTAATCAAAACTCCTCATCGCCAAACCGGTAACAATCATTAACGCGGGAGCATCATTGGCAAGCGACACCGCATTGACTCGTGATGAGACCGACATGCGCGCAAAGGGATTTGCAACTACCGTTTGGGTGCCCAACTTTTCTTCGATCAAACCAACCAATCCCTCTAATGAGGCGACACCGCCAGCGAGAATAATGTAATCAACATCATTGTATTGGCTGGCAGAAAAGAAGAATTGGAGCGAACGAGTAACCTGCTGAACCACAGCATCTTTAAAAGGTGTCAGCACTTCCATTTCGTAATCGTCTGGTAAGCCGCCCTGCTTCTTGGCAAGACCCGCTTCTTCGCGAGAAAGGCCATAGCGACGCTGGATTTCCTCGGTTAGCTGGCGACCACCAAATAATTGCTCACGGGTGTATACAGTTTTGCCATCCACCAGCACACTGAGAGTGGTCATGGTGGCGCCTATATCGATAATCGCTACCACTTGCCCTTCTTGATCCTCCAATTGCTCAGCGATCAACTCAAAGGCGCGCTCCATACAATAAGCTTCGATATCTACTTTTTCGGCGATTAAATCGGAATCTGCCAACACCTGCTGGCGAACCTCAACGTTTTCGCGGCGGCATGCGGCGAGCAGCACTTCAACCTGATCCGGATTACGCGGAGAAATGCCCTGCACTTCAAAGTCCAGCGCAACCTCTTCGAGGGGGAAGGGAATATATTGATCTGCTTCGGCAGCGATCTGGCTTTCCATGGCGTCGTCATTCAAGTCGATAGGCATGTCGATCATTTTGGTGATCACCGCCGAACCGGCAACAGCAACAGCGGCATGCTTCAACTTGGTCTTGGATTGCTTAACCATAGACTTAACGACCTCCGCCACGGCGACGGGGTCAGCAATGTTTTTTTCCACCACCGCGTTGGGCGGCAGGGCTTTTACGGTATAGGACTCAACACGATAGCGGTCGCCGCTACGGCTCAGTTCAAGCAATTTCACCGAGGTGGAGCTGATATCCAGCCCGACAACCGGCTTTGCCTTCTTTTCCAGGAAATTTAAAATGCCCATTTTTCTATCTATATCCGTAACTTAGACGTTGTTTATGTTATAGCACTTTAACTTAAGCCTGCAACAAACCGATGAATATGTAAACAGGCAAAAAGCCCGTATAATGCCCGCCACCTGCGGCGACCCGCGCTAACTCATTAATTCACATAGAAAAAATGTTCAGTAAAAAATCCTTCTTCGGCATTATTTTCTGGCTGTTACTGGCCGGCTTCAGCGTTACCTTGGTGACATTCGCCGGACTCTATCTTTATTTAAGCCCTAAGTTGCCATCAGTCGAATCATTAAGAGAGGTTAAATTACAGACCCCTTTGAGGGTTTATTCAAGCGACGGCAAGCTGATTGGTGAATTTGGAGAACAGCGTCGCACTCCGCTGACCTATAACCAGATACCGCCTCTTTATATAAAAGCACTCCTCTCCGCCGAAGATGCAGAGTTCTTCGAGCATCATGGAGTTTCTCTAAAAGGCATGTTGCGCGCCGCATCACAAATTCTGAAGTCAGGCGCCATCCAATCTGGCGGAAGTACTATCACTCAACAGTTGGCGCGTGATTTCTTTCTCACTCGCAAGCAAATCTTCTCACGCAAGTTTAACGAAATCCTCTTATCCCTTGAAATTGAAAGAAAATTCACCAAGGAAGAAATTCTTGAATTGTTCAACAACAAAATGTTCTTTGGCAACCGCGCCTACGGTCTCCAAGCGGCCGCACAAATCTATTACGGCAAGGACATCCATCAACTGAGTGTCGCCCAATACGCCATGATCGTCGGCGTGCTAAAAGCACCTTCTGCCTACAATCCGCTCGCCAACCTCAAGCGGGCGATGATTCGCCGCAACTGGATCATCGGGCGTATGTACGAGTTGCGCCATATCGACCAAGCAACCTACGAAGCGGCGATCAACGAACCCAACACCGCCAGCTACCACGGCACCACGCTGGATGTACAAGCACCTTATATTTCCGAGATGGCGCGTCAGGAAGTGCTTGATCGCTTTGGCGACAAGGCTTACACCGACGGCTACAAGGTGTACACCAGTGTTGATAGCGCCATGCAAGCAACCGCGCAGGCTGCGGTGTTAAAAGGTCTATTGAGTTATGACCAGCGGCACGGGTATCGCGGCCCCGAGTTACGCCTCAAACCTTCCGCTGATACCGACCTGCTCGATTGGCAAGATCAGCTACAAGACATCACCCCCTTAGGCGGGCAAGAGCCGGCAGCAGTGGTGGATGCGGGTGAAAAATCCCTGCGGGTGCTATTAAGTAATGGGGATTTTGTGGAGCTGGGCTGGGAGCAAGGTCTATCCAGTGTCCGCCCTTACATTACCGAAGACAGCCGCGGCGCAGCCTACAAGACAGTTAGCGAGTTTTTAAAGCCCGGTGATGTAGTGCGCATCACCAAAGATAACGACGACCAGTGGCACTTTAGCCAAGTACCGGCCATTCAGGCGGCACTGGTATCGCTTGATCCTATGGATGGCGCCATCCGCTCATTGGTTGGCGGACTGGACTTCAACCAAAGTCACTACAACCGCGCAACCCAAGGCTCGCGCCAGCCAGGTTCCAGCTTCAAGCCACTGATCTACACAGCTGCATTGGAGAATGGCTTTACACCGGCTTCTATTATTAATGATGCTCCGATCGTAATCGAAAACACCGGTACCGGCGTCGCTTGGCGACCAGAGAATGACGATGGCAAATTTACCGGCCCGATGCGCCTGCGCCAAGCGCTCTATCGCTCGCGAAATCTGGTATCGATTCGTCTGTTACGCAGCATCGGCATGCAAACGGCACTCGATAGCCTTGCCCGCTTTGGCTTCAATCCCAAGGAATTCCCACGCGACCTGACACTGGCGCTGGGCACCCATGCGCTCACCCCCATCCAAATGGCAACCGCATACGCCAGTTTTGCTAATGGCGGTTTCAAAGTTGACCCTTATTTGGTTACCCGCATTGAAGATGGTACAGGCAAGGTTGTTTATGAGGCCACTCCAAAACGGGTGTGCAAAGAGTGTGATAACAATCAGGTTCGCTACGCCGAAGATGGTTCCATCTTGCCATCAACTCCCAGTATGGACAGCAGCCAGCGTGCACCGCGCATTATCGACGCCCGTATCGCCTACTTAATCGACTCAATGCTGCGCGATGTTGTCGATAAAGGTACCGGACGCCTGGCAAAACAACTGGGACGCAACGATATCGCCGGTAAAACCGGTACCACCAACGGCCCGCGCGATAGCTGGTTCTCCGGCTATAACCCCAATATCGCCACCAGCGTATGGGTTGGCTTTGATGCGAACACCCTGTTGGGGCGCAAAGAATTCGGCAGCTCGGCGGCATTGCCAATGTGGATCGACTTTATGCGTATCGCGCTGGAAGGCGTGCCCGACCAACTCGCACGCCAGCCAGAGGGCATAGTGACGGTTCGCATCAATTCCGATACAGGCAAGCCAGCAATGCCGGGCGATCCGGATGCAATCTTTGAAGTGTTTTTAGGGGAAGATACCGGCCGCACATCTGCCGCCGGCAATGAAACAACTGAGCAGGCAACCCTGCCGGAAGAGCTGTTCTAAATCATTTAACGCGCGATCACGCTCATGGACGAGGGTGATCGCAGCTGCATTACCAGCGGTTTGAATTGTTGAGGTGCTTTTGAATTTGGCCGAGGCTTCGATTTTTGCGGCCTGATCCAACCGCGCAATTCCATCTCCCTACCCTTCAACGCCAGCCAATCGGATTTTTGATAGGCAAACGCCGACCAATCCTTCTTGGCAACTCGCGCTACCAGCTTGCCCTCAAACTCCAACCAGACAGCAGAATTGATACTCACTTTGGTGATGCGGCCGCGCACCAGACGAAAGCCGGTTTCATCATTACGCATAGACTTGGTCGGCAAAGGCTGCCAATAACTATTGCGCCACATGCCAGGTGATTGCTTGCGCGCAGCACGCTCAGCATCAGCCAAACATTGCGCCTGGGCAGCATTAGGTGGCACCGCGACCTGCATCGCCATACCAGAGCGCAACTGTGCTACCGCCAAACTACGTCCGCGCGCGTCATATACATGGGCCAATAGACGCCCGTAATGATCCTTAACTTCCCGTTCGAATCCCAAACGAACCCTTCCCTTACTCGCATCGACAAACGCTTGCGCCGCTGCACGCGATTCACGTCCAAGCGGCTGGCCAGCTTTACTGCCGTGGGTAATCTCGGGCGCATTGATACCCAGCACCCGCACCGAGCGACCATCTTGCAACTTCAAGGTATCGCCATCTGACACTCGCGCAACCGTAAAAAGTTCGCCCGCAGGGATACCGCATTCAGCAAATACAGGATGCGCAAATAACAGGCATAAAAAAACGCCGGAAATTTTCATTCCCGGCGTTTTTACTAGCGATGCTAGCAGAGGGCGAAGCAAGAAAATTAGTCTTTCTTGGCGCCACCGATGCGGCTGCCGAAACGCTTGGTGAAGCGATCGATACGGCCACCGGTATCAACAACTTTTTGCTTGCCAGTGTAGAACGGGTGGCAAGCACCGCATACGTCAACGTGCAGGGCTTTGCCCAAAGTTGAACGGGTAGAGAAGTTGTTGCCGCAGCTGCAGGTTACTGCTACGTCAACGTAATTTGGATGAATATCTGCTTTCATGATGAATGCCTTGTGTGAGCTGCGCCGCCACCCGGTCAGTTGCCGAGCACCGCACATAGGTTTAAAAACGGCTGTTTTTGGGAGCGGCGATACTACCAGAAAACCATAGGCACGCAACTGAAAAGCGCCATTTCGCCCAAAAAATCATCACCTTCATGGCAATTTTATGCGAACCGCAGAGCGATTGCGTTATGCTGCCCGCCTCGTTAGACGATTGCCGACTCCATGAACCACAGCCTACCAACCGATAACATGCTGCTCGAAATCGCACTGCCAGTGCCCTTGCGTCGCAGCTTCGACTACTTACCTCCTATTAATATGCCCTCCGGAATCAGCCCGGCAGACCTGCAACCGGGCGTATTGGTACGCGTGCCATTTGGGCGGCAAGAATTAATTGGCGTACTGATCAGAGCCAAAAGCGAATCCCCGCAAGAACCCGGAAAATTACGCGCAGCACTGGAGATTATCGACCCGCGCCCGGCATTGGATAGTGAGTTGCTCGATCTGTGCCTCTGGGCCGCCGATTATTATCAATGCGCCCCCGGCGAGGCGCTGCAAACCGCACTGCCAGTATTGTTGCGCCAGGGCGAACCCGCGCAATTGCGCGGCGAACCTATGTTCCGCCTCACCACCGAAGGCAAGGGCTTACCCGAGGGCGCACTCAAGCGGTCACCCAAACAAGCTGCGCTGCTCGCCGCGCTGCAAAACCGCCACCAGCTCAACCGTGGCGATCTCGACCAACTGGAGATCCCACGCACCATCGCCAAAAGTCTGATCGATAAAGGATTAGTCACGGTTGTAGAAGTTGCGCCCAGCGCCAACACCTTGCCCACACAACTGTTACGCGAACAACCACTGAGCTTGAGCGATGAACAGCAAGCGGCATTTGCACAGATCGATTACCACCAGTTCAAGACTTATCTGCTCGATGGCGCAACCGGCAGCGGCAAGACTGAAATCTATCTGCAAGCCATCGAACAAACGCTCAAACAAGGCAAGCAGGCGCTGGTGCTGGTGCCGGAAATTGGCCTCACTCCGCAAACCTTGCAGCGCTTCCAGCGCCGCTTCAACTTGCCGATTGTAGCCCTGCATTCCGGGCTGAATGACCGTGAGCGGCTGGATGCCTGGTTGCAAGCGCGCGACGGCATAGCGCAGATTATTATCGGCACCCGCTCGGCGCTGTTTACTCCGCTAAAAGAACCGGGCATTTTGATTATCGATGAAGAGCACGATGGTTCATTTAAGCAGCAGGACGGATTTCGTTACTCCGCGCGCGATCTCGCCGCCGTGCGCGCCCATCGTCTCGGGATTCCACTGATCCTCGGCTCGGCAACCCCATCACTGGAAACCCTGCACAACGCGCTGCAAGGTCGCTATCAATATTTGCGCTTGAAGGCGCGCGCTGGCAATGCCAAACCGCCGGAGATTCAACTGCTCGATATTCGCGGCGAAATCCTGCACGAAGGTTTTGCGCAAGCCAGTATTGATGCCATCGGCGATACCCTCGGCAAAGGCAATCAGGTGCTGGTGTTCCTCAATCGCCGCGGCTACGCCCCCACCTTGGAATGCCACGATTGCGGCTGGCTTGCCAACTGCAACCACTGCGATGCACGCATGACCGTGCACCAAACGCCGCGCCATTTACACTGCCATCATTGCGATCACCAGCGCGGCATTCCCAAGCGCTGCCCGAACTGCAACAGCAGCCGAATCCAGCCGATTGGCCAGGGCACCGAGCGCAGCGAAGTGGTGTTGCAACAATTATTTCCCGCGCACAAAGTCATCCGCGTGGATCGCGATTCAACACGCAATAAAAATGCAATGCAGAAATTATTGGTCGATGTACATTCCGGTGAACCCTGCATCCTCGTGGGAACCCAAATGCTCGCCAAAGGCCACCATTTTGCCGACGTCACATTGGTGGTGATTATCGATGCCGACGCCGGTTTATTCAGCACCGATTTTCGCGGCGCTGAACGAATGGGACAGTTACTGCTACAAGTGGCTGGCCGCGCTGGCCGCGAAGAAAAAAATGGTCGGGTGATTTTGCAGAGCCATCACACCGATCACCCGCTGGTACAAACATTAGTGCAGCAGGGTTATCACGCACTGGCCGAGTTAATTCTGCACGAGCGCCAGATCACGCAATTACCGCCCTATCGCCATTTAGCGCTCGTTCGCGCCGAGAGCAAACAGGCCATTGCAGCGGTGGATTTCCTGCAAACTGCGCGCAAAATGGCAGAGCAAATGCAGGCACCGCAGCCGCATTTTAATTATCTCGGGCCACTGCCGGCGATGATGGAAAAACGCGGCGACCGCTTTCGCTATCAATTGCAAATCAACAGCGCGCAACGCAAACCATTGCAACTAATGCTCACCGAATTAGCGCTGCAACTGGAGGCATCGCCGCTCGCCAAACGGGTGCGCTGGTCGATTGATGTCGATCCGCAAGAAATGGGTTAACCCTGAGTGACCTACACCACAGACCGGAGCGCAAATTGCAGGTTTAGTGACTCGACCGCGCAATCCCTTTACAATCGCGCCCTTAATTCACACCAGATATACAGATTCCATGAGTAGAGATTTCGCCAAAAAAGGCCGCGCACCCGCGCGCCGCACTTCATCATCCAGCAATAGCTCAACTCCGGCATGGCTCTGGTTTGTCGCCGGTTTGGTACTGGGAGCCTTTGCCGCCAGCTTCTACTTCATCAAGAATCCGGTCACCGTAGAAGCACCGAAAGAAGAGCCGAAGCCCAAAGCGAAAGTGACAGAAAACAAAACCCCGAAACCGCGTTTTGATTTCTATAAATTGCTGCAGGAAAGCGAAACCATAGTCCCTGCGAGCGAGACGATGGAAGAGCAAAAACCAGCGCAGGAACAAACGACCGAATACATCCTGCAAGTGGGTTCATTCCCCAACGAGTACGACGCCGATAAATTGCGCGCGCAATTAATTCTGCTCAATCTGGATGCGCGCATCGAAAAAGTGGAAATCCGCAAAGGCGAAATCTGGCATCGCGTAGTAGTCGGCCCTTTTGCCACCCAAACTGCACTGACTACCGCACGCACCCAATTGGTAAACAACCAATACAATGCGCTGGTGTTGAAGCGCGCCAAAACCAAGTAATCCCCAGCCTTAGCGGAAGATGCGCCTTGAAAAAGGTGCATCCGCTCCCCATTTCCTGACTTCCGCAACGTAAATTTATAGGAAGTCCAGTGACTACAATTCTCTCTGTTCGCCGCGATGGGCAAGTGGTTATCGGTGGCGACGGCCAGGTTTCCCTTGGTAATACCGTGATGAAAGGCAATGCGCGCAAAGTGCGCCGCCTTTACAAGAATCAGGTGATTGCCGGATTTGCCGGCGGCACCGCCGATGCATTCACACTCTTCGAACGCTTTGAGGCCAAACTCGAAGCACACAACGGCCAACTCACCCGCGCCGCCGTAGAACTCGCCAAAGATTGGCGCAGCGACCGCAACCTGCGACGACTGGAAGCACTGCTGGCAGTAGCCGATAAAGAAGCCTCACTGATCATCACCGGCAACGGCGATGTTATCCAACCGGAAGATGATCTGATCGCAATCGGCTCAGGTGGAAATTACGCCCAAGCCGCCGCCCGAGCGCTACTCGAAAACACCCAACTGGATGCGCGCACCATTGTTGAAAAAGGACTGAAGATTGCGGGCGATATTTGCGTCTTCACTAACCACACACACACTATCGAAACACTCGAATATTAATTTTCCTTGATTGGAAATTAATCCGTGTATGCAAAATTTACTTTATTTCCTTAAGAGCTTTTTATGTCCTCAATGACTCCGCGCGAAATCGTGCACGAATTGGATAAACATATTGTCGGCCAGGCTGATGCCAAACGCGCTGTGGCGATTGCGCTGCGTAACCGCTGGCGCCGCATGCAAGTGCCCGCCGATATGCGCAACGAAATTACCCCGAAAAATATTTTGATGATTGGCCCAACCGGTGTTGGTAAAACGGAAATTGCCCGCCGCTTGGCAAAACTTGCCAACGCGCCTTTTATCAAAGTGGAAGCGACCAAATTCACCGAGGTTGGTTATGTCGGCCGCGATGTAGAATCGATCATTCGCGATCTCGTCGACGTCGCCATTAAAATGCGCCGCGAGCAAGCGACCAAATCAGTGCAACATCGCGCAGCAGAAGCAGCAGAAGAGCGCATCCTCGATGTGCTTTTGCCACCAGCACGCAGCCTGTCTGATGAAGAGAGCAAACACGAATCCGGCACTCGCCAAATCTTCCGCAAAAAATTGCGCGAAGGTGAACTGGACGATAAAGAAATTGAGATTGATATAGCGGCGACCAACGTCGGCGTTGAGATCATGGCGCCACCGGGCATGGAAGACATGACCAATCAATTGCAAAGCATGTTTTCGTCGCTCGGGCGCGACAAAACCAAAAAAGCCAAAATGACGGTAAAAAAAGCCTTCAAACAATTGCAGGACGAAGAAGCTGCAAAACTGGTAAGCGATGACGACATCAAAGCGCAAGCCATCGAAGCAACCGAGCAAAACGGCATTGTCTTTATCGATGAGATCGATAAGGTTGCACGTAAAGGTAATGTGAGCGGCGCCGATGTATCACGCGAAGGTGTACAGCGCGATTTGCTACCACTGATTGAAGGCTGCACAGTCTCCACCAAACACGGCACCATCAAAACTGACCACATTTTATTTATCACCTCCGGTGCATTCCACCTGAGTAAACCCTCGGATTTAATTCCCGAGCTGCAAGGTCGTTTGCCAATTCGCGTAGAGTTGAGCGCGTTAACACCGGACGATTTCGAGCGCATCCTCACCGAGCCAAAAGCATCGCTGACTGAACAACAAGAAGCACTGCTGAAAACCGAAGGGGTGAATATCAAATTTACCAAAGACGGTATTCGCCGCATCGCCGAGACTGCGTTTGAAGTGAACGAGCGCACCGAAAATATCGGCGCGCGCCGCCTTCATACAATTCTGGAGCGCTTGCTGGAAGGTGTTTCATTTGAAGCGGGCGATAGCAAAACCGATGTGGAGATCAACGCTGCTTATGTTGAGTCCCATTTGGGTGAGCTGGCGAAGAACGAAGATCTAAGCCGTTTTATTTTGTAATTGATTGCAGAACAACCATGAGCGCGATTCCCAGCAAGATCCAGTTCCACAAACAATCGCAACAACTTGAGCTGCATTTTGGCGGCGAGCGATTTTTATTGCCCGCCGAGTTTTTGCGTGTGTACTCCCCCAGCGCCGAAGTCAAAGGCCACGGGCCGGGGCAGGCAGTATTACAGCACGGAAAAAAAGATGTCGGCATTAGCAAAATTGAGCGCGCAGGCAACTATGCACTCAAATTAATTTTTGATGATGGCCATGACAGCGGCATTTTTACCTGGGACTATTTTTACGAAATCGGTAAAAATCAGGAGAAGATGTGGCAGCAATATTTGGAAGATTTACACAAGGCTGGTAAAAGTCGCGAAAAGGACACCAGTGTAGTGAAGTTTATTCATTGATGCTTTCATTAAGAATGTCAGCCGCCGGGTTAACCGGCGGCGCCGTTTTTTCATCAACCAATTTTACATAGACCAAGTGATCCAACCGGTATAAGCGCTGATAAAAATAAACAAGCCAAACGCAATCCGGTACCAGGCAAAAATTTCATAGCTGTGATTCGCCACAAACCGCACCAATGTCCGCACCGCAATCCAGGCACTGATAAACGCAGTAATAAAACCCGCCGCAAACATCGGGAAATCACCCATATCCAATACATCGCGATGCTTGTAGATATCATAAAAAGTGGCTGCAAACATGGTCGGTACCGCGAGGAAGAACGAAAACTCAGCAGCAACTTTGCGATCCAACCCGATAAATAAACCACCGATAATGGTCGCACCCGAGCGCGATGTGCCCGGAATCATCGACACTACCTGAAATAAGCCCACTTTTAACGCATCTTTCCAACTCATATCATCCACATTGGTGACACGAGTTTCATGTGTGCGCCGCTCGGCCCACAAAATCACCAAGCCACCAAGGATCAACATGGTCGCGACACTCAGGGCATTAAACAAATAGGTTTTGATAATCGAGATGAACAACACACCCACAATGGCGGCGGGCAAAAATGCAATAAACAAATTTAAAATAAATCGCTGGGATTGGGAGTCATTAAACATTCCCAATGCGACGCGGGTAAACTTTTGGCGATATTCAACTACTACCGCGAGGATAGCGCCCAACTGAATTGCAATTTCAAAGACGCGCCCGTCGTTGTGAAAATTAATTAAATCGCCAACAACGATCAAATGGCCAGTACTGGAAATAGGTAAAAACTCGGTCAATCCTTCAACAAGCCCCATAATGATGGCTTTAAAAATCAGCAGTAAATCCACGAAAGCTCCTTGATCGATATTAATTTAACGGGCGCAAGTCTGCGATAATTACACCCTGTTTGCAAACTCTGTGCCCAACCGGGTGTCAATGACTAGGTTATAATTGCAATTACAAACCCTAACGAGGATGAAGCAATGCGCAACTACTATTCCACAGCCCTGGTGACGGCATTGTTACTGCTGCTCAGCGCCTGCACCAACATCCACTACGCCAATGACTTCAAAGCGGGCACCGATTTCAATGGTTTAAAAACCTACAGCTGGCGTGCAGTTTCAGTGGACATTGGTGGAATTGACCAAACCTTTTTACAAAATCTCGCCGATGCACAATTGCAATCACAGGGATTCACCAAAGTTACATCCAACAGCGACCTGCTGATAGACATGCAAGTATTTTCACGCGTTAGCAGTGGCGGCAATACCAGTATCGGCATTGGCATCGGCTTACCCGTTGGTCGTCACGGCAGTGTGGGATTAGGCACAGGACAAACGGTAGGCAAAGGTAAACAAGTCGGTGTGATTGTGTTCGACATCACCCAGACCAGTAGCAATACCTTGATCTGGCGCGGCAACGCTGAAGATATACCGCTAATTAATTTCTCGCTTAAAGCCGAAACCAAATTACGCGAAAGCTTTGCCAAACTACTGAGCCCATTCCCACCGCAAGCGACGGCAAAATAATCCCGTCATCTGATACCGGATTGGATAATGAGTTCCAATCCGGCCGCCTGTTTTTTCTTTTTCTGATTTTTCTTTTCTGACGCAATCACAACGTCTTTCCACCGAAGGCATTTTACTGCTCGCGGGCATGGCTATTGGCTGGGGTTTTAATTGGCCGATTATGAAATTTATTATCGGTGAAATACCGCCGCTGACATTTCGTGGTTTTTGTTTATTTTTTGGTGGGTTGGGAATTTTAGGTTTGGCGCGCGCATCGGGAATAGCGCTGCAAATTCCTGCCGGTTATTGGAAAAAAATCCTGTGGATTTGCTTATTGAATATAGTCGCGTGGAATGTGATGGCGACTTACGGACTCAGTATGCTACCCGCCGGGCGCTCAGCATTGTTAGGTTACACCATGCCGATCTGGGCGGTGCTGCTATCGGTGTGGGTGTTGCAGGATAAATTTACATTGCGCATTAGCATCGCTGGCGTATTAGTGTTGATGAGCGAGGCATTAATTAACATGGCCAGCGCGCCAGTTAGTGCGCAATTAATTACCGGGGCAATATTAATGGTCGCCGCCGCGTGGTGCTGGGCTGCGGGCACGGTGCTAATGAAACGCTGGCAAGTGCCGCTCAATACAGTTGCATTAACCGGATGGTTATTATTGCTCGCCAGTGTGCCCATTATTATCGCCGCGATTTTTGTCGATGGCTCACTGGAAAAAACCCCATCCACACTCGCACTCTGGGGCGTGGTCTACAACGTGTTATTTGCATTTATGTTTTGCTATTGGGCCTGGGTAAGATTGGTGACACTGGTACCGGTGAGCGTTTCATCGCTCTCGTCATTAATAACGCCGCTAATTGGAGTTATCTCCGGTATTTTTTTATTGGGTGAGACTCCGGGTTGGCCAGAATACAGCGCGACGGTTTTAATTTTAGGCGCTGTTGCCGTAGTGAATTTCAACAGCGCCAAAAACTAAATCAATACCGGCAGAGAGCGATCCAGCACTATGCTGTGCTGCTCCGGTTTGATCGACGCTGCGTAAGCGATTATCTCCACACCTGCTGCGCGCGCTGCCGCTAAAGTTGAAGCATATACTTGATCGATATGTGCTGCTGCGCGCACCGATTGAATGCCAGTGTGTTGCACACAAAATAATAAAACAGCGCGATGGCCTTGCTGCACCATCGCCATTAATTCGCGCAAATGTTTACTGCCGCGCTCGCTAACCGCATCGGGAAAAAAGCCCTCGCCCTCTGCTTCCATTAGTGTCACGTTTTTTACTTCCAGATAACATAAACGCGAATCGGAATTTTCATTCGTCACTTTATCTCTCAACAAAAAATCAATGCGCGATTTTTCGCTGCCATAAACCACTTCGCGCCGCAAAGTTTGGTAATCGCGCAATTCGTTAATCACCTGCGCGCGCAATGCAGTTTCCACCAACAGGTTAGTGCGCGCAGTATTAATTCCTGCAAGATGACCTCCGGGTGTTGTAACCAATTCCAATGTTTGGGGATATTTGCGTGTTTGGCTCTGGCTGATGGAATACCAACAGGGGCTTTCCGGCAGGACACAATTTTTCATCGACCCGGTATTGGGGCAATGAATAGTCAGCTCGCTGCCATCAGGCAGGCGCACATCGGCCAGAAAACGTTTGTAGCGTCTGAGCAATATCGCAGGATGAAAAAAGGACATAATTCGCGGTCAATTCGGTAAGTGGTCAGTTGGCGGCAAATTGAAGCACAAATGCGCTAATTTGGGGCTATAGTTTTTGTTTGTGACCCCCAACTGAAACGGGATTGGAGTGTGGATTTACGGGATGGCGACCGTCAGACTGCCAGTGCGCGAAAAAAGCTAGCACTCGCATTTGTTATCTGATAGCTTGCTCCCCCTTCTAATTCTGCCCACTTGCTGGTGCAGATTATTGCTGATCCAGGAAGTCTTGCGAGGCGCTACTATGGCGAAAAAATCACCCTCTACTGAAACATTTGCACTGCGCCCTTTTACTCCTTATGTGGAGAAGAAAGGCGAAGAGTACATGAACGATAACCAGAAGCTGCACTTCAGACAGTTGCTGCTCAACTGGCGTTCAGAGCTGATGGAAGAAGTAGACCGCACCGTAAGCCACATGAAAGACGAAGCGGCTAACTTCCCCGATCCGGCCGACCGCGCCAGCCAGGAAGAAGAGTTCAGCCTTGAGCTGCGCACCCGCGACCGCGAGCGCAAGCTGATCAAGAAAATCGACAGCACCCTTGAGCTGATCGAGAACAATGATTACGGCTACTGCGATGCCTGCGGCGTTGAAATCGGTATCCGTCGCCTTGAAGCTCGCCCGACTGCCACTCTCTGCGTGGATTGCAAAACCCTCGCGGAAATCAAAGAAAAACAAATCGGCGGCTAATGCCGGTTTGATCGAGGCGAGCCAAGCTCGCCTCAATCGCCATGCCAGTAACACCTCTTTCGCTTACCCCCTCCCGCATTCACAGCACTGAAATCTCAGGCTATATCGGCCGCTTTGCCCCATCACCCAGCGGACCCTTGCATTTCGGCTCACTTGTCAGCGCACTTGCCAGTTATCTGGATGCCAAAGCCAATGACGGTCAATGGTTGGTACGCATGGAGGATCTCGATCCCCCGCGCGAACAGCCCGGCGCAGCCAGTCTAATCCTACACAGCCTGGAAGATCATGGATTGCATTGGGATGGAGAGGTTATCTACCAAAGCCAGCGCCATCATGCCTATCAACAATGCCTTGATGCCCTGCTCAATGCCGGATTTGCCTACCCTTGCGCCTGTTCACGCCAAGCGTTAACCAGCATGGGCGGAATTTACAATGGCCATTGCCGCACGCACCAACCGGCGATCGATCAAATCTGCTCTCTGCGCCTGAAGCTTTACGATTTACCCGACAGAATCACTAGCGATGAAATCCAATTCGACGATGTCATTCAGGGCGTGCAAATCCAAAACTTGCGCACTGGCGCGGGCGATCAAATCCTGAAACGCCGTGACGGTTTTTTTGCCTATCAGCTGGCCGTAGTGGTTGATGATATCGCCCAAGGAATTACCCACATCATCCGCGGTAGCGACCTGCTTGAGGTAACCGGCCGCCAGCTATTTCTGTTTGATCTATTAAGTGCACCACTGCCGCAGTTTGGCCATGTGCCACTGGCGATGCAGGCTAACGGCCAGAAACTCAGCAAACAGAACCACGCAAAAGCGATAGACGGCAAACTCGCAAGCAGGAATCTGTGGCGTGGGCTAGAGTTTTTAGGGCAAAATCCTCCCGCCGCTTTGGCGGATAGTTCTACCACCGAATTATTGGACTGGGGTTTGCATCATTGGCAACGAACAGCCATCTCCGGCCTCGGACACCTGTATCAAGAAGAATAAGAGCCATTAACCCACCTCGCCTCGCGCAAGGGAAGATTACGCTATGAACAATCAACGTCTGGTTATCCTGCTACTGCTAGTGGCCTACATCTTCTCGCCCAGCTTATTTAACTGGATTATCAACACCGAAGGCGCTTGGTATCGCCCCTATATCGTATGGGTAGTGGTGATTGTGATCGCGTTTATCATGCAGATCAGACGCAAGAAATATCACGACTTCGATTAACAGCACCAATCAACCTCAGCCTCAAAACTGATAAGAACATAAACGAACATGACTTTTGATCTCAGCCAGGTAGCACTCATCGGCATCGGTTATTTACTGCTGCTATTTGGCATTGCTTACATTACCGAACGCGGTTGGATTCCTGAGGCGGTGACCTCGCACCCGATCACCTACATTTTGTCGTTAGGGATTTTCGCCAGTGCCTGGGCGTTTTACGGAGTTATCGATCTCGCCTTCCAATACGGTTATGGTGCACTCGCTTATTACCTCGGCACCGGCGCGCTCTTCCTGTTTGCACCGGTTGCATTGGCGCCGCTGGCAGAACTCGCACGGCGCCACCAAGTGCACTCGCTCGCCGACTTATTGGTATTCCGCTACCACAGCCACAGCGTGGGCGCGCTCACTACACTCTGTATGTTGTGTGGGATCTTGCCGCTGCTGGCGCTGCAAATCCAAGCAATCGCCGACACCATGCATATCCTCACCGTAAGCGGCAATCCATCGCTGCCACTGGCAGGAACCGGCCTGACATTTAAAGACATTATGGCGCTCTGCTACTGCGCGATTCTCGCCTTTTTCACCATCTCCTTCGGCGCCAACCGCGAGCAGCACAAAGGCTTAATTACCGCGATGGCATTTGAATCGCTGCTAAAAGTCTGCGCCCTCTGCGCTGTCGGTTTGGTTGCAGTATTTGGAGTATTCGACGGCCTTGAAGGACTCGACCAATGGCTACTGGATCACCCCGAAAACCTCGCGCTACTGCACACCCCCATCCACTCGGATTCCGCCCATACCCTCTTGCTGGTGTTTGTAGCAACCGCCGTTACCATGCCCCACATCTTCCATTTGGGCTTGGCGGAAAACCCGCTGATGCGCAATTCCCACACAGTGACCTGGGCATTCCCGCTGTTTTTATTATTGATGGCATTGCCGATTTTCCCAATCCTCTGGGCGGGCACCGAATTGAGCGTGCCGCTACCACCGCAGTACTACACCCTGGGCATCCCGATCTTATTCAACTCACCCGGCCTGACCCTACTGGCATTCCTCGGCGGACTCTCTGCAGCAACCGGGGCGATGGTGATTATCTCGCTCGCACTTGCCACTATGGTGATGAACCACTGGCTGTTACCCAGCCTGAAATTACAGACCCGTACCGACCTCTACAGCCAACTGCTCTGGCTACGGCGGGTGCTGATCGCCGCCATTTTTGGTGGCGGCTATCTCTTCTATTGGGTACTGGATAACAGTTTCAGTTTGGCGCACCTCGCCATGACCGCATTTATCGAAACCCTACAATTCCTGCCCGGTACTTTTGCGATCGTGTTCTGGAGCAAAGGTAATAGACGCGGCCTGATCGCCGGCTTGTCGGTAGGCACCACTATTTGGGCACTCGGCCTGCTGTTACCGATCCTGACCGGCATCGAATACATCAACCTGCCTATCGCCAATATCAATATTCCTATCGGCATCGAATACTGGAGCCAGGTAACACTTATTTCGCTCGGGCTGAATACCTTCTTCTTTGTGGTTATATCGCTGCTGACCCAGCAAACCGAAGACGAACTTTACAGCGCCAACCTCTGCGCCGCCGACGAACTCAGCCACCCGGTGCGTCAGGCGCTGGATGTGCACTCAGCCTCCGAGTTCAAACATCGCCTCGCTAAACCACTGGGCAAAGTGACCGCCAGCCGCGAAGTGGATATCGCCCTGAAAGAGTTGGATCTTAGTATCGACGAGCGCCGCCCCTATGCCCTGCGCCGTTTGCGCGACCAGATCGAAGGTAACCTCTCCAGCCTGATGGGGATTCACGTTGCCAGCGAAATCATGGACAAATACATCCCCCACTCGACGGCGGAAGCCCAGAGCACAGTGGATATCAACCTGATCGAAAACCGCCTCGCCCAATACCGCGACCACCTCACTGGTATGGCGGCGGAATTGAATACCCTGCGCCTCTATCACCGTAAAACCCTTGAAGAGCTGCCGATGGCGGTCTGCTCATTGGGGCGCGATATGGAAGTATTGATGTGGAACCGCGCCATGGCGGAGCTGACGCAAACGCCGAGCGAAGATGTTACCGGCTCTTATCTGGAAGACATCCCCGAGCCTTGGTGCAGCCTGCTGATCGACTTCAGCCAAAGCAAAGAGCCGCATTTTTATCGCCGCGAAATCGAGCTGAACAACCGCCCGCACTGGATCAGCCTGCACAAAGCCAATATCGAAGGGCCAATTACCGCCGGTGTTTACGATCAGGTAATGCTGTTAGAAGATGTTACCGAGACCCAATTGCTGGAGCAGGAACTGGTGCACTCCGAGCGTTTGGCGTCGGTTGGCCGCCTCGCTGCAGGTGTTGCCCACGAAATCGGCAACCCGATTACCGGCATCGCCTGCCTCGCGCAAAACCTCAAATACGATTCCACCGATCCCGCTGAAGTATTGGAAACCGCCGAGCAGATCCTCAGTCAGACCGATCGTGTCGGACGTATCGTGCAGTCGCTGGTGAGCTTCTCCCACGCTGGCCACGCCAGTAAAACCGAGTTTGAGGCAGTATCTATCCGTGATTGCGCCAATGAGGCGATCCACTTGCTCTCCCTTCAAAAGGAGAAAACCCAGGTGCTGTTCTGCAATGACATCCCCAAAACAGCGATAGTCGCTGGTGACGCGCAACGCATGATTCAGGTTTTTATAAATCTTTTATCTAACGCGCGGGATGCCAGCCCGGAGCAAGGGCGTGTTATGCTTGAAAGTAACGAAGATGAGGATTCGGTAACAGTTTCTGTTACCGATGAGGGGCATGGTATCCCTCCGGAACTGATTGAGCGGATTCTCGAACCTTTCTTTACCACTAAAGAACCTGGTGAAGGAACAGGTTTGGGCTTGGCGATGGTGTACAGCATCATTGAAGACCACAGCGGCCATATGGACATCATTAGCCCTGCCGATACAGTCCACAATCGCGGAGCGAGCTTTGTTATCACCTTGCCTCGCCATCTGGATTCCTTCATGGATACCTGATAGTTCTTTTTATATACAACGATAAAATAAGAAGCACAGTTAGTGCGCACCAGACAGCGACTGGCAGCCAGCTGCCAGTTATTGACCAGTAACACTTAACGCAAGACCCGGATAGCTATGAGTAAGATTCTGATTGTTGAAGACGAAACCATCATCCGTAACGCCCTGCGCAAGCTACTTGAGCGCAACCAGTACGAGGTCAGTGAAGCCCCGTCGGTAAAAGAGGCAACGTCCAAATTCCAGCTCAAGGATTTTGACCTGATCGTCAGCGACCTGCGCCTGCCAGGCGCCCCGGGTACTGACCTGATCAAGCTGGCGGGAGATACACCGGTACTCATCATGACCAGCTATGCGAGCTTGCGCTCGGCGGTAGACTCCATGCGCATGGGCGCAGTGGATTACATCGCCAAACCCTTCGACCACGACGAAATGGTCAACGCCGTTAAACGCGTGATCGGCAAAGCCAAAGCCGCCAACAAAGCCAGCGGAGGCTCGATCCCGGCCAGCACCGCCATCGCCGGTATGATTGGCTCAAGCGACGTCATGCAGGACCTTTATAATCGCATCCATAAAGTTGCCCCAACCAATGCAACTGTGCTGATTCACGGCGAAACCGGCACCGGTAAAGAACTGGTTGCCCGCGCTCTGCACGAGGAAAGCAGCCGTAACAACCACTTGATGATCTCGGTAAACTGCGCCGCGATTCCCGACACCCTGATTGAATCAGAACTCTTCGGTTACGAAAAAGGCGCCTTTACCGGCGCGGCCACCAACCGCGAAGGCCTGGTTGCAGCAGCTGATGGTGGCACCCTCTTCCTCGATGAAATCGGCGAACTGCCACTGGAAGCACAAGCTCGACTGCTGCGCGTATTGCAGGAGGGAGAAGTGCGACCTTTAGGTGCAGTTGAATCGCGCAAAGTCGATGTTCGTCTTGTCGCTGCAACCCACCGCGACCTGCGCAAGCTCTCCAAAGAAGGCAAATTCCGCGAAGACCTTTATTTCCGCATCAACGTCGTCCAGTTAGAACTGCCACCACTGCGCGAGCGCGGCCGCGATATCATCAACATCGCAGAATCACTGCTACAGCGCTACTGCGCCCAATTCGGCAAACCCCAACTCAAGCTTTCGTCCAGCGCGATGGATGCCATCATGAGCTACGGCTGGCCGGGTAACGTGCGCGAATTGGAAAACGCCATGCAACGCGCGGTAATCCTGTGTGAAGACAGCACCGAAATCGGCGGTCACTTGCTGTCTATCGATATGGATAACAGCGACCTTGACGACAATACTGGCAGCTCCGTATTTGAACCTGCCCGCCTTGCCAGTCGTACTGGAGGCGTTGCGCCAGCGGCATCAGAAGATTTGTCACTGGAAGACTACTTCCAGCGCTTTGTACTGGAGCATCAGGACAGCATGAGCGAAACAGAGCTTGCGCGTAAGCTGGGTGTAAGCCGTAAATGCTTATGGGAACGCCGCCAACGCCTTGGCATCCCGCGCACCAAATCTTCGGGGGCACTCAGTAGCGCCAAATAACCATCCCGGTAACATTTACCACTTAAAAATCCCCAGCTGCCCTCCAGCACTGGGGATTTTTCATATCCAGTGACAGTTTTTTTGATAAATACGCCAACATTGTTGTTACCAACGCCAAATTGTTACCCCCAACCACGAGAGTGTTACCGTAAAAATACTGTTACCTTTTATTTGTCTGACGTAACAAAGAAGTGACAAACATGTAACCTATCGAAATAACAAAAAGAAATAAGAAGCCCGCCAAAAAACCTAACCATTTGATTTAATTATGAATTTCAAATCTGGCACAAGTACTGCTTTTAGAGCGCCATAACAAAAACAAACAATAAGAATTAAATGTGAAAATCTAATAACAACAACAAATAATAAAAAGCGTGAATAACTTAAAAATAACAACAATAGACAATAAGAAACTGAACTAAATGAATAACAACAAGAAACAATAAAAAATGAATGAAAAAGAACATAACAACAAGAAATAATAACAACAGAAATTAAATAAAAATAACGAAAACAATAACTTAGATACACCACGCTAGAAGACAAAAGCAATAAGACAGTAAAATAAAGCGGATACTGACTAGGCACGGGATGGGATAGCACGCGAGATTGGATATGGGCACGGAAGCACCCCATTGAATGCCGATTAAAGCACTCCGGTGCTCCCTCCTACGGGAAAGCGAAAGCTTTCCCGTTTTGCTTTCCGGAGATTAATTTTTTAGCCGTTCGCGTAAACGACGCGAACTCATACCCGATTATTGCCAGCAAACATGGGGCTGCGCTTGAATTCGAACCTGGTCGAGAGGCAGGATTGTCGTAAAAAACTCCGTGCTTCTGCTAAACTCGCCGCTCTTGTGCAACTGACTGCCTAAACACCAGCGAGACAACATGCTCAAACGCTTGCTAAACCTGCTCACCTCCGGCGCAAAGGATTCCAGTAAGGCATCCGCAATCCGCACCAGCGACGGCGCCATTCTGATTCCGCGCGACCAGCATAATATTTCCCGCAAGAACATCAGCCCTGCTGCCATCAAGATCATCAAGCAATTGGAAGATGCCGGCTATGCAGCCTATTTGGTGGGCGGCGGTGTACGCGATTTGTTACTCGGCAACCACCCTAAAGATTTTGATGTTGCCACTAACGCCAAACCCGAAGAAGTTAAACGCCTGTTCCGCAGTGCGCGCATTGTCGGTCGCCGTTTCCAGATCGTCCATGTACGCATGGGACGCGAGATAATCGAAGTGACCACCTTCCGCGGCCACCATGAGGAATCCTCATCACACGCCCGCAGTGAAGATGGCATGCTGCTGCGCGATAATGTGTATGGCACCCTTGAAACCGATGCCATGCGTCGCGACTTCACCGTGAATGCGCTCTACTACACGCTCAAGGACTTTTCCGTCATTGACTACTGCAATGGCATGGAAGACCTTAAAAACCGCACCCTGCGCATTATTGGCGACCCGGCAACACGCTACAAAGAAGATCCAGTACGCATCCTGCGCGCCCTGCGCTTCGCAGCGAAACTGGGTTTCAGCCTGGAGCCAAAAACTTCCAAGCCGATTCGCGAATTAAGCGGCCTGCTGTTGAATGTGTCCGATGCGCGCCTGTTTGAAGAGGTGCTCAAACTGTTTTTGGGTGGATCAGCAACCGCCACCTTCAATTTGATGCGCGAGTACGACCTGCTAACCCATCTATTCCCCGGCACCGACAAAGCACTTAAAGCAGGCGACGAGCTTGGCGCCAACCTGATCGAACAGTGCATGATCAATACTGACAAACGCATTCGGGCCGAGAAAACCGTTACCCCCGCGTTTATCTACGCCGCCCTGCTCTGGCCCGGCCTGCAGCAGCAGTTCAAACAACTGAGCGGACAAATGACGCCAACCCAAGCCTGGGCACAAGCATCGCAAAACGTCATCAACCAACAACTCACGCGCACAGCAGTACCCAAGCGCTTCCTGATCCCGATGCGCGAGATCTGGGACTTGCAGCAACGCCTGCCCAGCCGCTTGGGAATGCGCGCGCTGCGTACACTGGATCACCCACGTTTCCGCGCTGCTTACGACTTCCTGTTGATGCGCGAAGCGGCCGGTGAAGCACTCGATGGTTTGGGCGTTTGGTGGACGAATTACCAAAGCGCCAACGATGAAGAGCGCGAGCAAATGGTTAAAGATGTGGGCAGACAGCCCGGCGGCAAATCGGCCAGCAAACCGCGCCGTCGCCGTGGTCCACGCAAGCCCAAAACCGATGCCGCACCCGGCGGGAACGAATAATCCATGGCGCTGGCCTACATAGGTCTCGGCAGCAATCTGGAAGATCCACTCGCGCAGGTAACGCGCGCCTTCGACGAACTGGGTGCTATCGCCCAAACGGTTCTGGTGGCGCGCTCCGCCATTTACTCCAGCCATGCAGTTGGCCCCGAGCAGCCTGATTACATCAATGCCGTTGCCTTGCTGGACACCCAGCTCACCCCTCTCGCACTGCTGGACGCCCTGCAAGCGATTGAACAAGCCCACCAACGCGTGCGCATCCAACATTGGGGGCCACGCACACTGGATCTGGACCTGCTCCTTTACGCAGATCACACTATCCAGCATGAGCGCCTTACCGTGCCTCACCCCTATTTGACCCAGCGCAGCTTTGTGCTTTATCCGCTCGCGGACATTACCCCGGATTTACAGTTGCCCGATGGCACCTCGCTTGTCGATCTGCTCAGCCGTTGCCCTGCCGACGGACTGGTTCGCCTGCCATCGCCCGCTTAACGAATTAGTTTCAAGGAGTTACCGTGGACGTTGTTTTTGAAGAACTCGGATTGGATTTAACCAACACCTCGCTGCCGCGCTATATCGCTGTAGAAGGTTGTATCGGTGTCGGCAAAACGACGCTTGCCCGCAACATCGCGCAGTTGTTTAATTACGATATGCTGCTGGAGCAGCCGGAAGAAAATCCATTTTTGGAACGTTTCTATCGCGATCCAAAATCTACCGCCCTGCCAACACAACTATTCTTTTTATTCCAGCGTGCTAACCAATTACAAAGCCTGCGTCAGGACGATATTTTTGAACCGGTGCGCGTCGCCGACTTCCTGATCGAAAAGGATCAGCTTTTTGCGCGCGTCACCCTGGACGACGATGAATTAAATATTTATCGCCAGGTGTACGACAAGCTCGTCATCAACGCACCGCGCCCGGATTTGGTTATTTATTTGCAGGCACCGCTGGATGTGCTGCTTGAGCGTATCCGCCAACGGGGCATCAGCGCCGAACAACACATCAATGCCGATTATTTAAAAGTACTCAACGACGCCTATACAGAATTTTTTCATTTCTATGATGGTGCACCGCTGCTGATTGTGAATGCGAAAGATTTAAACCTGGCGAAAAACCGCGATCACTTTAAACAGCTGGTGGAATATATTCTCACCATCAAAAGCGGCCGCCACTATTACAACCCGGTGCCCGCACTTTAGCCCGAACCATCCTGAGTTTTATTTTTTGTAGCGAGAATTGCCATGCCTTATTCAACGATCAACAGCACCTCAACGGCGAATACCGCGCTTACCAAAAATGTCACGATTAACACGCTGAATAAATTAAAAAACAGCGGTGAAAAATTTGTCGTTATCTCATTGTATGACGCACACATGGCCAACATGGCGCAACGCTGCGGCGTAGAAGTGGTATTGGTGGGCGACTCACTGGGCATGACCGTGTTGGGTTATGACAGCACAATTCCAGTGACTATGGAGCAAATGATTTATCACGTAGAAGCTGTTGCACGCGGCAATAAAAAATCGCTCATTATCGGCGACTTACCCTTCATGACTTATGCCACGCCCGATGAAGCCATGCGCAACTGCACGCGTATCATGCAAGCCGGTGCACAGATGGTGAAACTTGAGGGTGGCGCCTGGCTCGCAGAAACAGTCAACATGCTCGCAGAACGCGGCGTACCTGTGTGCGCGCATTTAGGTTTAACACCGCAATCGGTCAACAAATTTGGCGGCTTCCGCGTGCAGGGCCGCGATGATGCTGGCGCAGAAAAAATTCTTGCCGATGCAAAATTACTCGCCGATGCAGGCGCTGATTTATTAGTGTTGGAATGTGTTCCCGCTGAACTGGGTGCACGTATTACCCGTGAAATTGCCATCCCGGTTATTGGCATTGGCGCAGGGCGCGATACAGACGCACAAGTGCTGGTAATTAACGATATCCTCGGGCTCACCGAGCAGCCACCGAAATTCTCCAAAAACTTTTTGCTGGAAGCAAATGATATTCCCGGCGCTATGCAAAAATACGTCGCCGATGTTAAATCCGGAGCCTTCCCTGGCGACGACAATATTTTTAATTAATAAAACTGGCAGGCGTAAGCCTGCTAGTTGCCATCGCTCGACCACACTTTCATTGTCTGCACTGCCAACAATTTGCATTCACCCTTGTCTTCCACATAAGTGCGCATAAATTGATAGCGCGAAGTGCGAAACGTTTTACCATCTGCATTCAATTTATCCACACTGCTCAAGCCTTGTACCACGACTGTGTTTCCTAACCGCTGCTGGGTAGTGTCATGGGAGCGGCGCTCTTTTGCTTGCTCTTCCGGCTTTTGCACACGCGCCAATAGCTCAGATTTTTTCTCCTTCATGCTGGCAAGGTTGTGTACCCAATAAAATTCCGGGGCGAGCAATTTTTCTAAGAATTTCACATCGCCGACTTGCAGGGCTTTTTCATATTGAGCATCCAAAGCAACCACACTTTTTTCACTCAAACAGGTTTCCGCTTGTGCAGAAAATGCCGCTAACGAACTTAATAGGATTGGTATAACCATTATTTTTTTCATCACTAACTCTCGCTTATTTTTCACTGGTTCTCGTTACATGAACACAAATCCTACACTACAAAAATAAAAAAAGCCGACACCATAAAGATGCCGGCCAAGACCATACTAGATTACAAATAAAGGGGAGTTCCAAACTGGGCCCAATAAACCCGCGGTAACCGCACAACCTTCCTAAATCGATGAGCCAACCAAAACACGAATGCCGTTGTACTCACAGGAAGAAACCGTTACCGGTAGTTTTAGTATTGTTCACTTTTCCGCCGTTGCCAGTTTTTTTAGCGCAACATTTAAAATATTTGGTGATAACCATATTCACTTCATTATGAAAGGCTATAAACCATCACATTCAGGTCGCGTTGCGTCCCATCAGCACCATGGATTCGTTGATCAAATGTTCCAAGCGTGCGGCAGTTGTTGATCGTAATGCGAAGTCGTCGACCAATTTGCGCAACCGGCTCAATTTGGGACGCACCGCACGAAACTCTTCCGTCACCGGCTCGTAATCCAGATCGTGGTCTTGCACGCTGAGCTTACCCAACTCAGACAATTCCGCATGGAGCGCACCAATCAAGTCATAGAAAAAATCTTTGCGATCCAAGCTATTAGCTTCCCAATAGGCCTGATCCAACCCGCCCAACAAATCCTCCAGCACATTGATGGCTTTGGAAATACTGCTATTCGACATAACACACCTTTCATCACGTAATGATTAACGGATTGAGTATAGAAGACTTTAACGACGCTGCCGGATGCTCTGCTAAACTGCGCGCTCGCTGCAGGAAATCCCTATGTCGCTCGAACAACTCTGGCTGTTTACTACCATCACGCTTGTGCTCTCCGCCAGCCCCGGCCCGGTGATGCTCGCCTGCATGATTGATGCGGGCCGTTACGGTTTTGCCAAATCCACATTCACCATGCTGGGCGCCAGCGCCGGTAATTTAATCCTGATGTTGTTATCCGCATTCGGCTTGGGTTTGTTAGTCGAACAAGCCGAATGGATATTCCACACCATTAAATGGATCGGCGCCGCTTACTTAAGCTATCTGGGAATAAAACTGGTGCTCGCGCCACCGCTGAGCATGGATATGGAAGCGCGCCAAATTCGCAGCAGCCAGTTATTTCGTAAAGCGTTTATTGTCGCTGTGACCAATCCCAAAGGGCTGATTTATTTCGGCGCATTAATGCCGCCATTTATCGATGTGCAAAAATCCATGCCACCGCAATTTGCATTGCTCACGATTATTTTTCTGGCGATGGATTTTATCTGGATGGCGATCTACGCCGTCGGCGGGCAGAGCATTATGCGCTGGCTCAAGTCACCCGAGCATCAGCGCTGGTTTAACTGGATTTCCGGCGGCGCGCTCATTGCGGCTGGCGGGTTACTTGCCTTCACCAAACTGTGATTGTCCAATTTTCTGATTACACAATTTGGGTATAAGCAAAGAAAAAACGATTCTTTTTCATTCGCCCAATAAATCCTTAAGCTGCACCTCATACATTTTTGGAGGCAGCACAATGTCGCTCAATCAATCCGGTTTACCCAAATCCTTGCTCGACCAACCAGTCTTGATCGTTCCCGGCCTGCGCAATAGCGATGAGCAACATTGGCAGAGCCTGTGGGAAAACCAATTGCCCAACAGCAAGCGCATCCATGTTGATGATTGGAACACGGCGGATCTGGATAAATGGAAAGCCGGAATTCGCGCTGAATTAGCACGGGCGGAAAAACCGGTAGTGATTATCGCCCATAGCTTCGGCACACTCGCGAGCGCCAGTATTGCTGAGGAATTTCCCGATAAGATTGCAGCACTTTTTTTGGTGGCACCGGCCGATCCGGATAAATTCCAGATTGCTAAACGTCTGCCGCAAAACCTGCTGCCAGTGCCCGCCAAAATCATCGCCAGCAGTAATGACCCTTGGCTCACCGAGAGCAAAGCCGCCTACTGGGCGCTGCAGTGGGGTACGGATTTTCTGCGTCTGAAAAATGTGGGCCACATCAATAGCGCATCCAATTTAGGTTTGTGGGCAGAGGGCATCCAGTTGCTACAACAACTGCTGCGCAAAGCCAAAACCCAAGCAGGTTCTACACATCGCGCCCCCAGGCTCAATCGCGCGGCATAAAACGCGCAATTGCCCGCCACAGGCTATACTCTAGGCAGAACTATACTTACTTTGCCTAAAACCAATGACGATAACATCCAATGGCGCACTGAAACTGCGCCTATCCGCTTTATGGATATTGCTCCTATATTGGCTATCCAACCCGACTCTGGCGGCAGAACCGGTAATTTACGCGTGGGCAGAGCCCATGGCGGCCGACAAACGCGGCCACTACCCCATCGAACTACTGAAACTGGCCTTGGCCAAATCCGGCAAGGATTACATCGCCAAACCCAGCAAATTTGACCAACCCCAGTGGCGCACACTGCGACACCTGCAAATGGGCAAAGATATGGATGTTGTCTGGACGCTCAGCTCGCCCGAGCGCGAACACGAGCTACTGCCGATCCGAATCCCGATTGATCGCGGCCTGATTGGCTGGCGCTTGCTGCTGATCTCGGACACAGACACCCAGCGCTTTGCTGACATCGACACCGAAGAACAGCTCAAGGCCATACGCTCCGGCCAGGGGCATGACTGGCCCGATTACCCCATCCTGCTCGACAACGGCTTCAAGGTTACGCCCAGCTCCAGCTATGAAGGCCTGTTTCATATGCTCAAGCGCGACCGCATTGGCTACTTCCCGCGCTCGCTCACCGAAATACAGCCAGAGCTGGACGCCCGACCGACCATGGGGTTGGTGATTGCCCCGAAATGGGTGCTCTATTATCCTGCTCCGCTCTACTTCTTTGTTCGCAGGGATAACACCCAGCTTGCCCATGCCATCGAGCAAGGGCTTGAAACGGCTATTCGCGATGGCAGCATGCGCCAACTATTTGAGCAGCACTTTAACCAGGACATAGCACGAGCCCAGTTGCAACAACGCAAGGTAGTGCGCCTGCACAATCCGTTACTCACGCCCGAAACACCGCTAACACGCAGCGAGTTATGGTTCTCGCCCGAACAAGGTTTTTAGATGTCGATGTCCTCAAGCAACACTACACCAACACATATCCGCCGCATCGGATTACGCATGGTCGGCGCCGTCATTGCATTTACATTTTGCGTTGCCGTATTGGTATCCAGCATTCAAATCTACAGCGCGTATCGCACCGAATTAGTCGATGCACAAAAGCATTTTGTTGATATCGAAAAAAGTTATTTGCCCAGCCTTGCGGCCGGTATGTGGTCGGTCGATCAAGAGCGAGTCGATGCATTACTCGACGGTATGGCGCAATTGCCGGATGTAGGTTTTATTGAATTGCGCGATGAACTGCAGCAGCGCTGGACTCGTCGCCACGACAAATACGAAAGCGACTTATTAAGCCGCAGTTTTAGTATTGTTCATCGCGAAGGCGACGAAGAATTTCATCTGGGCGAACTCACCGTTTCGCTGATGTCCGCCGACATTGATGCACGCACACTTCACACCGCCAAAAGCGTTGCTATCACCACCTGTATCACACTGTTTTCCACGGTTTTTTTCGTACTGTTTATAGTGCGCCGCTGGATCACTCGCCACTTGGAGACGATGGCAGATTATGCACAGACATTGGATCTAAATAATCTCGATAAACCCCTGGAGCTGACCCGCGCCCATTCCGAACACCCCGACGAATTGGGATTGGTGGTTAACGCGATTAATAAAATGCGCCTCAGCATTAAAAATGATTTAAACAAACGCAATCATTTGTATCAGGAGTTGAGTGTTTATCGCAATCAACTTGAGCGACTGGTAACCGAGCGCACGATTGATTTGGAATACAAAAGCCAGCAACTGGAATTAAAATCACTCGAACTGATTGAGCAAAATAATGAGCTGGATGCTTACGCGCACACAGTTGCACACGATTTAAAACAACCCATCAGTACACTGCTGGGCGCATCCAGTTTATTGAGCAATGAGGAGCTGCATCTCTCAGCAGAAAAAAATCGCGCGCTGGTCGATAGCATCCAGCGCTCTGCGCACAAAATGCGCTCCATTATTGATTCATTGCTACTGCTGTCCAGCATCCGAAAATGTGAGCACATCGCGCTCGTCGATGTTGACACTCAACAGACCGCGAACGAGTCCTGCAACCGCCTGCAACAATTAATCGACCAGCAACATGCAAAAATTGTAATGGGCGAAAGCTGGCCAAAAGTGCAAGGGCATGAACAATGGATTGAAGAGATTTGGGTAAACTATTTATCCAATGCATTAAAATACGGCGGCGCAAATCCCACCATTGAATTGGGCACTGAAACACTGGCAAGTGGCTTGGTGAAATGTTGGGTAAAAGATTCCGGCCCCGGTTTAAATGAAAAGCAACAACACGAAATTTTCGATAAATTCGTCCGCTTCGACCCCACCGCTGCCGATGGCCACGGACTTGGGTTATCAATTGTAAAACGCATAACCCTGCGCTTGGGTGGCGAAGTTGGCTACGAACCTGCCCCCGGTGGTGGCAGTATTTTTTGGTTTAGCCTGAAAGTTACCGATAAAAAAATATCACCTTGATCAAAACAAGATCCAATAAAAAACGCGCAATCTTTCGATTGCGCGTTTTTTATTACTTCGACTATCCACGGTGCTTTTTTACTACAATTTTTTTGCTAAACCTTTTTTACTGCAACTTCTTACAACAATTTATTGCGCTTAAACTGCCGGCGCACTGGTGCGAATCAGGTGATCAAATGCACCGAGCGATGCGGTAGCGCCGGCTCCCATTGCAATGATAATTTGCTTGTAGGGCACATTGGTGCAATCGCCTGCGGCAAACACACCGGGTACTGATGTTTCGCCGCGCGCATTGATTTCAATTTCACCGCGATTGGTAAGCTGTACAGTTCCTTTCAGGAAATCGGTGTTTGGCAACAGACCGATCTGTACAAAAATCCCCTCTAACTCTACCGTTGCGATTTCATCAGTATTGCGGCTTTTGTATTTCAATGCAGTGACTTTCTCACCGTTGCCGACAACTTCAGTCGTAAGTGCTTCGGTAATTACTGTCACATTCGGCAAGCTGAATAGTTTGCGTTGCAATACTGCATCGGCACGCAATTTTGAATCAAATTCAATTAGCGTTACCTGCGCAACAATACCAGCCAAATCAATCGCGGCTTCTACACCAGAATTGCCACCGCCGATAACCGCAACGCGCTTGCCTTTAAATAAAGGGCCATCACAGTGTGGGCAGTAAGCAACGCCTTTGCCGCGATACTCTTTTTCACCCGGCACATTCATTTCTCTCCAGCGCGCGCCGGTTGCGAGAATGATACTTTTGCTTTTCAAACTGGCACCACTCACCAGTTTTACTTCCACCAGATCGCCAGGAATAACTTCTGTAGCACGCTGCAGGTTGATAACATCAACCGCATATTCTTTAACGTGTTGCTCCAATGCCATTGCCAGTTTTGGACCTTCGGTTTCCTTTACCGAAATAAAATTTTCAATCGCCACTGTATCCAGCACTTGGCCACCAAAACGCTCAGCGACCACACCGGTGCGAATACCTTTGCGCGCAGAATAAATCGCCGCTGCTGCGCCAGCTGGGCCACCGCCAATAACCAATACATCGTAAGGATCGCGTTCACTTAATGCGGCAGCATCGCGCTCAGCTGCGCCAGTATCAACCTTGGCGATAATTTCTTCGAGCGTCATACGCCCTTGGCCAAAATGTTCGCCATTGAGATAAACACTCGGCACCGCCATGACTTTGCGCTGCTCGACTTCGTTTTGAAACAGAGCACCGTCAATCATAGTGGCAGTAATATTGGGATTTAATGCCGCCATTAAATTTACGGCTTGCACTACATCCGGACAGTTGTGACAGGAAAGAGATACAAATACTTCAAAATGCAATTTGCTATTCAGCGCTTTAATTTGCGCGATGGTTTTTTCATCCACTTTTGGAGGATGCCCACCGGTTTGCAACAATGCCAGCACCAGCGACGTAAACTCATGCCCCATTGGAATTCCCGCAAATTCAATGCGCCCTGCTTCACCTTGTGAAGCAACAGAAAATGACGGGCGATATTGTGAATTGCCTTGCTCGCTGATGCTGACTTTATCAGACAGGGTCGCAATATCTTGCAGCAGGCTTTTTAATTCCTGCGCCTTTGCACTCGCATCCAAACTGGCTACCAGTTCGATCGGGCGTTGCAGTTTTTCCAAATAAGCTTTGAGTTGGCTTTTGATCGCGGCATCTAACATGATGTACTCCAAAGATTTTAATCTCCCCCAGCCCCTCTTTTTCAAAGAGGGGAGCCCTGCATTTCTCGACTAATTAGGAGAGTCAAGCTCCTCCCTTTTGCAAAGGGAGGTTGGGAGGGATTTGATTACGCAGAAATGAAGTTAAATTTTTCCAACCAGATCAAGTGATGGAGCCAAAGTCGCTTCACCTTCTTTCCATTTGGCTGGGCAAACTTCGCCAGGATGCGCAGCAACGTATTGTGCTGCTTTTACTTTGCGCAACAGTTCAGAGGCATCGCGACCAATACCGCCAGCGTTTACCTCAATAATTTGGATCTTGCCCTCTGGGTCGATCACAAAAGTGCCGCGCTCAGCCAGACCTTCAGATTCGATCATCACTCCAAAATTGCGGGTGATGGTGCCAGTTGGATCACCAATCATCGGGTACTGGATTTTGCCGATAGTTTCGGAGCTGTCGTGCCAGGCTTTGTGGGTGAAGTGGGTGTCGGTTGATACCGAGTAAATTTCTACGCCCATGCTTTGGAATTCAGCGTAGTTATCGGCCAGATCGCCCAATTCGGTGGGACACACAAAGGTGAAGTCAGCCGGGTAGAAGAACACTACTGACCACTTACCTTTAAGGTCAGCATCGCTTACCGGCACGAATTTGCCCTGGTGATATGCTTGGGTGTTGAAAGGTTTGATTTCTGAATTGATAGTTGCCATGAGTAAAACTCCTAAGGTCTGTGTGGGTGATAAATCGGTTTAAGTGATTCGACAGGCACAGATTAGGGAGTTGAACGCCAAGCGGCTAATTGAATGTCGCCATGCTTTTAATATTAAAAAACTATCGTTTATTTTTAATCGATTTTAAATAGCTATCGAAAGACCTACAAAAAAGCCACGCATCTGAAGGAGAAGCATGGCTTTATAAGAAGCGCGTGGCTTTTGATCGCGTGAAATAGCTCTATAAACGACCAGAGGCTATTTCACATTGTTTTGCAGGCTCAGCAAGCTGTTGGCAGTCTCTGATCCCTGCGGCGCGAAACGCAGGCCTTGCTGCACAAACATCTTCGCCTTTTCCGGCAATGCCAGCTGCAAATAGCTCTGCGCTAGCACCAAGTACAAATCAGCCGCCCGGCGCTCGATGCGCAAACCGCGCTCGGCTGTGGCAATCGCCCCTTGATAATCACGCGCCTGATACTGGCTGCGCGCCTGTCGCGCCAAACTCTGTACCGCTGGATTAGGCGGAGCCACCACCGGCGCTGGCTTTGGCGCTACCGCTGGCGGAGGCACCACAACCGCAGGTTCGGCTGGAGGAGTCTCAACTGGTGGCTCTTCCACGGGAGGCAATGGTGTTGATGGGGTATGGGTGGCGCAACCGACAAACGAAAACACGCCTGCAAGCAGGAAACTGCGGAACAATAATTTACTCATTGGTTTTTTGCTCAATCAAGGAATCAACGACTCGCCACGCAATGGTTATTTGCTACTCGCCATCTTTCGCCGCCGCTTTCAACAGGCGTGCAATTTCTTTCCACATATCGATGTAAGCGAGTGCGGCGCGACTGCGCTGATTGTAACTGGTTAATGGCGCGCGACGCAGCCCCATTTGTTCGACAGCTGAGTCGTTGGGGATGTAAGTCTTGAGCATGGGGACCGGCATCTTTTTGCTATTTTCAACGGCTTCGTGATGCAAACGGCGGCGCATATCGACCTGATTAAAAAAGCCGACAATGCGCTCCGGCGCCGATTTTTTACCTTTCAGGAATTCGACTACCTGCTCCATCGCACGGATGGATAACGGGCTGGGAATCATCGGAATTAGTAAAATATCCACTTCCATCAATAACTGTTCAACGCTGGGCGACAATGTCGGCGGGCAGTCAAAAATCAATATGTCTGCTTTTTCGCTTAAAGGTTTGAGCAGCTGCTTGAAGAATTTTTTGTCTTTGCTCAGCTCGTCAAATTCATTGTCCAGACTGCGCAAACTGAGGTCGGCAGGGATGAGCATCAAGCGTGGGTAGGGACTGTACAGCTCCATCTCGCAAATGGATTTGCCTTTGCTGAACAATTTAATCGCCTTGGCGGAGTCCGGCTCTTGCTGGCAAAACCAACTGGCGGCGGCTTGCGGGTCAAGATCCCAGAGGATCACATTCTTTTTGGCCGCAGCAGCCATGTAGGCCATGTTCACTGCAGTTGTGGTTTTACCCACGCCACCTTTCAGGTTGTAGAAAGCGATTTTAATCATGACAGTCCTATGCGTGTGATGGAGCCTGTTTTTATTGGGATACAAATCAACCAGCTAGTGAGTATTAACTTGTAGCATTTTTATGCGAATCCTTCAAAATTTATACGCCGTTGTTTGCGGAAAGCACGACTGATTGTGATCGACAATGCGACGACACGCTTATCCGAGCGCGAATGGCTGGCGAGAGGTACAATCACCGCTCACTTCAGCGAGCAGCGGTTATGAGCCAACCCCATCCCTACGAACTCCTCACGCCCGATATGGTGTTGGATGCAATTGATAGCACCGGTTTCCTGACCGATGCCCGCATTCTTGCGCTTAATAGCTACGAAAATCGCGTTTACCAGGTCGGGATTGAAGGGGCGAGTCCGCTGATCGCCAAGTTTTATCGCCCCGAGCGTTGGAGCGATGCGCAGATTCTGGAGGAGCATGAGTTCACCCAGGCGCTGAAGGATTTGGAAATTTCCGTGGTGCCACCGTTGGCCGATGACGAAGGCAAGACACTGCGCGAATTCCAGAGCTTCCGCTTTGCGCTCTATCCGCGTCAGGGCGGCCATGCGCCCAACCTCGACGATTTTGATGCGCTGTTAAGCCTCGGCCGCACCCTCGGGCGTATGCATGCGCTGGGCAAGGCGCGCGCTTTTACTCATCGCCCCGCACTCGACATCCAAACCTTTGGTCGCGACAGCTACGACTTTTTGCTCGGCAATGATTTTATCCCCTCCAGCTTGCGCGAGTCCTATCGCACCCTCGGTGCCGACTTACTCGCCCGTTGCGAAACCCTGTTTAGCCGAGTGGATTACACGCCGATCCGCCTGCATGGTGACTGCCACCCAGGCAATATTTTGTGGCGCGAGGATGTACCGCATTTCGTCGACTTCGACGATGCGCGCATGGGTCCGGCAATCCAGGATTTGTGGATGCTGCTATCCGGCGAGCGCGAGCAGCAGACGTTACAGCTAGCGGAAGTGTTGGAAGGCTATCGCGAATTTTGCGATTTCGATTTGGCCGAGCTGCCGCTGATCGAAGCACTGCGCAGCCTGCGGATCATGCACTACAGCGCTTGGCTGGCACGGCGCTGGACAGATCCGGCCTTCCCCCGTCATTTCCCCTGGTTCAATACCGAGCGCTACTGGGGCGAGCATATCCTCGAATTGCGCGAGCAGCTGGCCGCGCTCAATGAACCGCCGCTGGTCATTTATTAAGGCCTGCCTGTTGGAAATTCAGCAACAACACCCAATAATGGGTTGCTTACTCTTTGTTAACCGTTTTTGTTTAAGGACTTGGCCATGAATGCCACCGCTCCCGCCCTTGTTGTCGACAGCTTATGGGAATCCATTCGCCTGCAAACCCGCAAGCAAGCGGAAAGCGAGCCGGTGCTCGCCAGTTTTCTGTACTCCACCATCCTCAATCACGATCGGCTTGAGGCCGCGCTCAGTTTTCATCTGGCCAATAAACTGGATAGCCCGGCGCTGCCTGCCATGTTGATCCGCGAAGTGATTGAAGAAGCTCTGGCGAAAGATCCTGCGATCGCCGAAGCCGTCCGCGCCGATTTAACTGCTGTGAGCGAGCGCGACTCCGCTTGCTGCTCACTGGTTACCCCACTGCTCTACTTCAAAGGCTTTCACGCCCTGCAGGCCTACCGCGTCGCCCATTGGTTATGGAATCAAGGGCGCAACTCGCTCGCGTTGTTTCTGCAAAATCGCATCTCGGCGGTGTTTGCGGTGGATATTCACCCGGCGGCGCGCATCGGCAAAGGTATTATGTTCGACCACGCCACCGGTATTGTGATTGGCGAAACGGCAGTTATTGAAGATATGGTGTCGATCATGCAATCCGTCACCCTCGGTGGCACAGGCAAAGTGGCGGGCGACCGTCACCCCAAAGTGAGCAAAGGCGTGCTGATTGGTGCTGGCGCCAAGATTCTTGGCAATATCACTGTGGGCGAATGCGCCAAAATTGGCGCAGGCAGCGTGGTACTTAAAGATGTGCCTGCGCGCGCGACTGTCGCTGGCGTACCGGCGCAGATTATCGGTGAAACCCTGTGCAACCAACCTTCGCGCGAGATGGATCATTTGATCCGCTAACTCCGGCCAAACCGGCGCTTTGCATCGCAAAGCGCCCCAAAATAAAACCTCCGCACCAAAAGAATCCCTCTTAGTTGTTTTACTTGCCTACAAAACTCCCGTTTATAACCATTATTCCGCCCTTGGTCTGATAATTGCTCAACTAGTCTCTCAAGACCCTGGAGAACGAAGCATGCAATACACTAAACCTATGATTGATTTGGTGTACGAAATTCGCCGACGCGTAGACGCCAATATGAAGCCGAGCGTAAAAATGGCGAACCCTGATGTATTAAAGGAGTTAGCGGAATACCATCACCACACCAAGGACAACATCACTAAAACACTAATCAAAGAACTCTTGTTTTTGGCCGGCCCAACCTGGGCGGCCCTGCTCGAACCAACCAAAAGTAGCAACGAAAAACCATCCGACCATCCGAAACAAGTCGTTAAGGTTTATCGCGGCCAAACCACGTTGGTAGAAGCACCACATCATGCTGACGACAATCCTGCGGGTGGAAATACGGTTGTCCGTAACGAAATGCTGACAAAAGATGCGCTGCCACCCAAGCCGGTACGACTGTATCGAGGTAACCCGATCATAGGTTAAATAAGGTTTATCGCGCCGCTTTCACTGGACGGACAGGTTATTCGCACCCAGAATTAGACATCACAACAATCAGCAGCAGCGACCTCAGCGGGCGCTGCTGCTGAGATAATTAGCTCATCAATAAGAGCCCTGCGATGTACGTGTTGCGTTTTACCAAGCTGTCTGTTTTTGTGGGTATGGTTTTACTCGCGTTCAGCATATTTCCTGCCTCAGGGCAGACCTTAAGCGAAGCCCACATCGCCGTACATCGCGATGTGCATGCGGACTACAATTTATTTTTGGGTGACCGCGATCCAAATAGCGTGACCTATTTCGGTGGCAATTACGCGCGTCGCGATGTGATTGAACTTATCCTGATGCAACAAGCGCTAAAACTGGGTGGCTTCACCCACCCCCTGCATCTTGTCGATCAGGAAAATTATTCCCGCGGTCTGCGCAATTTACTGGAAGGAAAAATCCTCGCTACCAGCAACAGTATTTGGTACGAAGATTTAGCCGGGCAACGCGACAAGTTGCATATATCGCCGCCGCTGGTACGCGAAGGGGAATTTATTGCCGGCATTTACACCTCCCCGAAAAACCAACGCGCCCAAGCGAGCAAAACCCTCGAACAACTCAGCCAGTTGCGTGCAGTCACCAGCCGCCAGTGGAAGCCCGATGTGACCACACTCCAACATTTGGGTATCTCTGAAATTATGTACACGCCGCGCTGGATCAATATGGCACGCATGGTTAATGCCGGACGAGTTGACCTAACCCTTTCACAATTTGCAATGACGCCTGATAAGGAAATTATGGTTGATGGTATTCGGCTAGTTCCGATTGAAGGAATCAAGATTGCCATCGACGGCAGCCGTCATTGGCCGGTCAGCAAACAGCATCCACTCGGTGATGAGTTTTATACTGCATTGGTGAAAGGGATTGAAGAGTTGCGCAAGGCGGGAACTATTGAGCGCGCGTATCAGGAGTGCGGGTTTTTCCACCCCGATCTGGCAGGGTGGAAATTGTTAAACCCGACGAAAAATAATCATTGATTAACCAGCGACAAAACTATTTTTGCTGCTCTTTTAACAGATCGCGAATTTCAGTTAACAATACTTCTTGCGCGGTAGGTGCGGCTGGTGCCGGTGGTGTTTTAGCCTTAACGCGGTTAATCACTTTAACCAGCATAAAAATTGCGAAGGCGATAATCGTGAAATCGATAATGGTTTGAATAAATTTACCAATCGAAATTACCACAGCAGGCGCTGCGCCTTCTGCCGCTTTCAAAGTGATGACCAGATCACTGAAGTCAACACCACCAATCAGCAAACCAATTGGTGGCATGATCACATCAGCTACCACCGAGCTTACGATTTTTCCGAAGGCTGCACCGATGATAATACCTACCGCCAAATCCACTACATTGCCTTTTACCGCAAAATCTCTAAATTCTTTTAGTACGCTCATTTGATTCCCCTTCGTTGAGTTAATGTAACCAAGTGTGGGCGATCACACTGGAAAGTTTTATAACGCATAAACCGCCTAAAACCAAGATAAAAACAGGATGAGTTAGTAAGCCTCGTCCTCGCGCTGGGCATATACATCCGGCACGCCGTCTTCATCGACACTGACATGCACCACCATCGGCTGACAACAAACCTGGCAATCCTCAACATAGCTTTGCTGCTCGCACGAACAATCGACCAATACGCTAATCGGTTCACCGCAATAGGGACAATCGAGAAAACATTCTTCTTGCAGGTTCATCGCCAACTCCTGTGATTAGTATGCGGTAGGGGAATCGATTCCCAATTCATCCCACAATGCATCAACTCGCTCTTTTACCGCTTGATCCATCACAATCGGAGTACCCCATTCGCGCGTGGTTTCACCCGGCCATTTATTGGTTGCATCAAAACCAATTTTGGAGCCGAGGCCGGAAACCGGCGACGCAAAATCGAGATAATCAATCGGCGTGTTTTCCACCATCACTGTATCGCGCGCCGGATCCATACGCGTGGTCATCGCCCCGATTACATCGTTCCAATCGCGCGCATTTACATCATCGTCAGTGACTATGACAAATTTGGTGTACATAAACTGCCGCAGGAAACTCCACACCCCCATCATCACGCGCTTGGCGTGACCGGGATACTGTTTTTTCATGGTGACGACGGCCATGCGATAAGAACAGCCTTCGGGCGGTAAATAAAAATCCACAATTTCCGGAAATTGTTTTTGCAAAATCGGCACAAACACTTCGTTAAGCGCAACACCGAGAATGGCAGGTTCATCCGGCGGACGTCCGGTGTAAGTGCTGTGATAAATCGGATCGCGCCTGTGGGTAATTCGCTCGACGGTAAACACTGGAAAATTATCGACTTCATTGTAGTAACCGGTGTGGTCGCCGAAGGGACCTTCGGGTGCCATATCATTGGGCGCGATATAACCTTCCAAAATAAATTCTGCTGAAGCCGGCACTTGTAAATCACTGTCAATGCAATTCACCACTTCGGTTTTATCGCCGCGCAACAATCCGGCAAAACCGTATTCCGAAAGCGTGTCAGGTACTGGCGTTACCGCACCGAGAATCGTTGCAGGGTCAGCGCCCAACGCCACAGCAACAGGGAAATTTTTACCGGGATTCTGAATTTGGAATTCACGGAAATCCAACGCGCCGCCGCGATGGGAAAGCCAGCGCATAATCAATCGGTTTTTACCGATTTTTTGCATCCGATAGATACCAAGATTTTGCCGCTCTTTGTGCGGACCGCGCGTGACCACTAACGGCCAAGTCACCAGCGGACCAACATCACCCGGCCAGCAGGTTTGGATTGGCAACACATCCAAATTTACCGCATCACCTTCCAGAACAACTTCCTGGCATTGCGCTTTACTCAGCACCTTAGGAGCCAAATTCAAAACCTGTTTGAAGATCGGCAATTTATCCCAGGCATCTTTAAATCCTTTGGGCGGCTCCGGTTCTTTTAAAAACGCGAGCAACTTGCCCACTTCGCGCAGCGCTTCAACCGATTCCTGCCCCATGCCCAACGCCACACGCTCGGTGGTACCAAATAAATTGGCGAGCACGGGAATCGAATATCCTTTGGGATTTTCAAACAATAACGCAGGACCACCGGCACGCAGGGTGCGGTCGCAAATTTCGGTCATTTCAAGGTTGGGATCAATTTCCTGTTTGATACGCTTTAATAAACCGCGGGCTTCAAGCAGGGCGATAAAATCGCGCAGGTCTTTATATTTCATTATATAAAATCGATGTTGTAGAAAAGAGAAAACCCGTATGGAGCGCAGCGTATTACGGGTTTTTAATTCCCCGCATTGCGCTGCGCTCCATACGGGCTACAAGCTTATTTCAATCTCTCACACCTGAACTCCTCCCTTTGAAACGGGGCGCGTAGCTAAGGGAGGTTGGGAGGGATTACTTACGTTTCATCGACTGGAAGAATTCGTCGTTGGTTTTGAAGTCTTTCAATTTATCGAGCAAGAATTCTGTTGCGGCAACGTCTTCCATGTCGTTCAACAAACGACGCAGAATCCACGCGCGTTGCAACTCATCTTCACGCATCAATAATTCTTCGCGGCGAGTACCGGAGCGACGCACGTTGATTGCAGGATAAATACGCTTTTCAGCAATTTTGCGATCAAGATGCAATTCGAGGTTACCTGTACCTTTAAATTCTTCGTAAATTACTTCGTCCATTTTGGAACCGGTATCTACGAGCGCAGTAGCAATAATACTCAAGCTGCCGCCTTCCTCAATGTTACGTGCTGCACCAAAGAAACGCTTTGGACGTTCAAGTGCGTGGGCATCCACACCACCGGTCAATACTTTACCGGATGAAGGAATTACGGTGTTGTATGCACGCGCCAAACGAGTGATAGAGTCGAGCAGAATCACTACGTCTTTTTTGTGCTCAACCAAACGCTTAGCCTTTTCGATCACCATATCGGCCACTTGTACGTGACGTGCTGGCGGTTCATCAAACGTTGAAGCAACAACTTCGCCGCGCACTGAGCGCTGCATTTCCGTTACTTCTTCCGGGCGCTCATCGATCAGCAATACAATCAAATGACACTCAGGATTATTGCGCGTAATCGCCTGCGCAATATTTTGCATCATGATGGTTTTACCAGCTTTTGGTGGTGCAACGATCAAACCGCGTTGACCTTTACCGATTGGCGCGATCAAATCGATGATACGACCAGTGAGGTCTTCAGTAGAACCATTACCAGCTTCGAGCGGAAGGCGAACATTGGGGAAAAGCGGTGTGAGGTTTTCAAACAGAATTTTATTGCGGGAGTTTTCTGGCTTATCAAAGTTAATGTCATTAACTTTTAACAGTGCAAAATAGCGCTCGCCTTCTTTTGGTGGGCGAATTTTACCGGAGATGGTATCGCCTGTGCGTAAGTTGAAGCGGCGGATCTGACTGGGTGAAACATAAATGTCATCTGGACCGGCGAGGTACGAACTGTCTGCTGAACGCAAAAATCCGAATCCATCCACCAAAATTTCCAATACACCGTCACCGTAAATATCTTCTCCGCCTTTTGCGTGACGCTTGAGGATATTAAAAATAATGTCCTGTTTGCGCGAGCGGGCGATATTTTCCAATCCCATTTCATGGGCGATATCAATTAATTCTTCAATCGGTTTCTTTTTAAGGTCGGTTAAATTCATAGGAAAGACTTTATGGATGGATGTGAGTTATTGCAGATGTTCGCCGGAGGCGATGCGTTGGTTAAGAAAAATGATCGCGTATTTTCGCTGTTATTAGGCCGCTGAGTCAGGTTTCGGTTCCGTTGGAGCTGCCGGGAAAGAAACTAGCGCGTTAAGTAAGACTGCCAGTCTGGGGATTACAGTTCAATCACATTATCAATTCTTTCGATAATTTCAATTGACTGGCTGAGTGGCTTATCGGGCTATATCAGATACCGAGGCAAAAACAACAGCAGGGAATTGGGTTTGTTCGTCTGGTTATAAGGGAATCGGGAAGGTGATTCTAAGGAGGAACAAACATCAGATGCATCGGAGTATAGCGGCAAAAATCACCAAGTGCAAAAACAAATTGGGCCATCTTGCGATGGCCCTGCGCACTTAGAGAGAACTATTAATGAAATCAACTAACTGCGGCTTGCTAACTGCGCCCACTTTAGTGGCATGTGCAGCGCCGTTTTTGAAGATAATCAGGGTTGGAATACCGCGAATACCGAATTTTGCCGGAGTGTCTTTGTTGGCATCAACATCCACTTTGGCGATTTTGATTTTGCCTTCAAATTGCTCGGCCAAATCATCGAGAATTGGAGCAATCATTTTGCATGGACCACACCATGCAGCCCAAAAATCAACCAGAACCGGCAAATCAGAGCCCAGAACTTCTTGCTCAAAGCTGGCATCACTTACGTGAACAATTGCATCACTACTCATAACAAACTCCAAACCTGACGGTTATTTAGTGGTGGAGGGAACCCTATTAATTAAGGGAGGAACCCAATTAGTTGCAGCCATCATAAGGATTGACCCCAGCCCAAGCAAGGGGAAAAAACCAATCATTGCCATAGGGGAACACTATGCGCAATTCATACCTGCTCGCTCTCAACCAAACCTGCGGTTTCAAATGCCGAATATAAATTATTGAAGGTAATTGGCTTGGAAAGATAATAATTCATGCCGCTCGCGAATACGGCATCGCGATGCTCCTGTAACGCGTGCGCTGTGAGCGCAATAATGGGCGTCGCCGACAAACCTTCGCGCCGCTCATAATCGCGAATGCAGCGAGTTGCCTCAAATCCATCCATTTCCGGCATTTCACAATCCATCAAAATCAAATTAAATCGCTCACTTGCACCCTGCACTGCATCGCAGGCCTCTGCTCCATTTTCAGCAAAAGTGGGCTGGATATTCAGTTTCCCGAGCAGCCCTTTAATTACCATTCGATTGACCGGATTATCTTCAGCAACCAACACTCGCAGATGCGCGAATTTTTCCAGATCCTGCTTTTTGCGCTCAACCACCACTACCGGTGCCGATGCGTGCCCAAGCAACGCAATTAATTCCTGTCGCAACAATTTCATCGAGATGGGTTTACGCAATACCGAATGAATGGCGAGACTGCGCATTTGTCCCTGATCGTGATAAACATCGCCACCGCTAAACATAAACAACGGTAATTCGCGAAATTCCGGTAATTCGCGCAAGGATTGCGCCAGGTCAAAACCACTGGCATCCGCCAAAATGTAATCAAAGCCAACAAAATCGTAGGGTTCGCCGGAATGCACCGCATGCTTTAATTGCGTTAATGCCGTTTTAGCCGAAGGTGCGGAATCAACCGCAACACCCCATGCACTGCTGTGATGATTAATGAAGTCAGCCAGATTGGTATTGGGCGAAACAAACAGCAATTTTTTACCGCGCAACAAATCATTGTTGGTTTCAATTGGCTCGGCATTCAAGTCACACACATCCTCTTGTGTTAGTCGGGCAGTAAACCAAAATGTCGAGCCGCGCCCTTTGACGCTCTCAACACCGATGTCACCTTCCATCAATTGCGCAAGGCTTTTGCAAATCGCCAACCCCAAACCTGTGCCACCATATTTGCGCGTGGTGGATGCATCGGCCTGATTAAACGAATCAAACAAATCACTGGTGTTATCCAGATCTATACCTATACCGCTGTCTTGCACCACAAAACGCAATTCCACTTTATCGTCGGGCAAGGACGCGACCTGGATTACACGCAGCGACACAAAACCTTCGGTTGTAAATTTAAATGCGTTGCCCAATAAATTGATGATGATTTGGCGCAAGCGCGTCGGATCGCCTTTAACCCATTTAGGCGCCGCAGGATCCAACCCACCAAACAACTCAATTTGCCGCTTGTTTGCGGTTGCGCCGAACAGTTGCACGCAATTTTCAATTAATTCATCCAACTCAAAGATCGTCTCTTCAAGCTGCATTTTTCCCGCTTCAATTTTGGAATAATCGAGAATATCGTTAATGATGGTGAGCAGGGTTTCGCCCGAGCGATGGATAACTTCGATGTAATGTTTCTGGTTGTCATCAAGCGGGGTATCGCGCAACATTTCCAGCATGCCGATAACACCGTTCATCGGCGTGCGGATTTCGTGACTCATAGTCGCAAGAAACTGACTCTTCGCGCGGCTTGCATCTTCCGCTGCATTTTTTTGGCGACGGGTTTCCAGCTTCTCTTCCTTCTCACTCAACAATGCCATTTCAATCGCGTGGCGCTGTTCGATATCGTCAAGCAAGGTTTCACGCATGTGGTTAATTGCATTGACCACATTATCCAATTCATCGGATTTTGAATTTACTTTTAATCGTTTGAGTTTGAGCGGCTTGGTCAATGTTTCCAGATTGAGGTTACGTGCGTAATTGGCGATGGTTTTCATGTGCCGGGTTAACAGCGTATGCACCAACCAGACAATAAATAATGCGATAACAAGCGTTTTGGTGCCCTGCACCAGCGCAGTAAAAAACGCGCGCTCCCACAACTTGTCATAAATGCTGCTGAGACTTGCAGTGACCGTCAACATACCCAACTGTTGCTCGGGTGTACTTGCATCGACATAAATCAGCGGATAACTACGCACCAAAAATTGGCTGCGTTTATTTTCCAGATCTTTAGGGTCGTAGGCGTGATTACTCGCCACCAACGTTTGTTCAGTGTTGTTCCAGTCGTGCCACACCACTTTGACCTGCACTACGTCATCCACAGCGAGCACACTATTGATCTGGATATTTAATTGCTCCTGATCAAAACCCCACAGGCTTTTAGTAATACTCGCCAGAGTACTGATACGCACCTGGTCCAGTCGTTTTTCAAGCGCGGCAATGTCGTCATTAAAACTGCTGTGCAATTGCAACAAAATGGCGACCAAAGTGACTATCGAACTGCTGATAATAATTAACCCCAATAGCCGTGCCGCTATGGGATTCTCGCGCATGTAAGCTCTTATGTTGGGCATCTCAACCAACCGCAGTAAGACAATTTCAAGAAGGGATGCCTTGAGTGTAGCAGTAAAAAAACAGATCCCCTACGGCTAACCGCAGGGTTGATGAGAATGGTTAACGCGGGATAACCGGGCAGCTAAAAATCAGCTCACGTAACCTGATTGAAGATGTAATAGCATACGCTCGGCACGCTCAGTAAATTCAGTGCGCACCTGCGGATCATCCAGCTGGGTGCCAAGGGAATAAACATAACGGCGCAATCCAGATGGCCCTGTCTTACCGGCTCTGATCCACTGCTTGAAAACTTCGTGCGCGAGACTGTTACCCTGCTTGCCGAAATATCCGACAAATAACTGATCCAACTGTTCAATTACACGTCTGACAACAGGCAATAGTTTGGGTTGGGACGGTTGAGTTAACACGGCGGCATTTAGCATATGAACCTCCTTGGCTACTCTTTTGAGTTAAGTTCAAGCTACTCCAATCGCAAAGACTGATTGGTAATAACCTGCGTTTTTGAAACAGCCGGGGCATTCAGTCAGGCTTTGCAAAGATTCGTTAAAAAAAGCCTGCGTCAGAGGCACCTGACACCCTATTTTTCAGTAGCAGATGGTTTACAATGCGCGCCGATTCCTGTGCATATCAGTCGTCATACTCCCACAGGATCAGTGCCCCGCCCGCATGCTCCCACCCACCGTCTATAGTATTGAAGCCGCTATCAGGTGCGTTGTATGTGCAGTAACACACAAGGGAGCGCTTGGTTAGGCACTAATTCAGGGAACCGAACTTACACTACGAGCAAAACCTGTTATAACGAACCCCGTTATCAGTAAGACTCGATGAATTTAACTTTGATTGATCCCAATAATCCGACGCGGAGAAAGAGTGGATGAGCATGTTGTTTAACAACAAAAAAGCCGGTAAAAAAATATTTACCTGCACCAGCATCGCCGCCCTGGCTATGAGCTGTGTATTAAGTACTGGCTTTGCCAATGCGCAGCAATCACAACCAGCGGTCGCAGTAGCACCGGCCGCCGCAACCGACATTGCCCAGCCCGCACTGTTTGATGCAATCGCTTCGCGCGCAAAATTACTTGCCCGCCGTGAATTCAAGCCAATCCAGGCCAATATTCCCGAAGCGCTCGCCAATATGGATTACGATCAATATCGCTCCATTCGCTTCCGCCCTGAATCATCTTTGTGGCACAACGAAGCCTTGTTTGAGCTGCAATTATTCCACCCCGGATTCCTCTATCGCGAACCCGTAACCCTGCACATGGCCACCGATGGTCCTGATGCATTCGTGCAATTCAAGCAGGAATATTTTAATTACGACGGCCCCGCCGCACCTTTGGCTGGCGTTGCACCGGGCAATATCGGCTTCGCCGGTTTCCGCATTCACTACCCGCTCAACAGCAACGAATACAAAGATGAGTTTGTAGTATTCCAGGGCGCATCCTATTTCCGCATGGTTGGCCCCGGCCTGGCTTACGGTTTGTCAGCGCGCGGTTTGGCAATCGATACAGCTGAACCTAAAGGTGAAGAATTCCCGGTATTCCGCGAATTCTGGCTGGTTAAACCTGGCCCGACCGATACCCGCATGGTGATGTACGCCTTGCTCGATAGCCCATCAATCACCGGCGCTTACCGTTTTGAAATCATTCCCGGTGCTCCAACCGAGATGGCCGTTGAAGCACGTATTTTTGCGCGTAAAGATATTCTTAAAGTTGGTGTAGCACCACTCACCAGTATGTATATGTGGGGCGAGAACCACACTCGCTTCGTTGATGATTTCCGTCCGGAAGTGCATGACTCTGATGGTTTGTTAATGGCAGCCTCAAATGGCGAGTGGATCTGGCGCCCGATCAGCAACCATCGCAGCCTGCGCGTTTCGTCCATGTTGGATGAAAATCCACGCGGTTTTGGTTTGCTGCAACGCGACCGCGATTTCGATCACTACATGGATATGGAATCGCGCTACGAAAAACGTCCAAGCATGTGGGTAATTCCTGAAGGCAATTGGGGCAAAGGCCGCGCCGAATTGGTTGAGATCCCAAGCGATAGCGAGACCAACGATAACGTAGTTGCTTATTGGGTGCCGTCCAAATCAATGAAGGCTGGCTCAAGTGCAACTTACAAATATCGCCTGCGCACCTTCGATGATCATTTGCCGGAAAACACCACAGCGAAAATTATCCGTACCCGTATTGGCTGGGGTTCAAACCCGGGTCAAGCCAATCCACCGCCATTGAGCAAACGCAAGTTTATTATCGATTTCCGTGGCGGAGAGTTGGATAACCTTTCTACCGATGCACCATTGGTTGCCGAGATGCAAAAATCCGCTGGCACTATCAGCGAATTGTCTGTACGCCAATTGCCGGATGGCCGCACCTGGCGCGCGTCGTTCAAGCTGGAACCAGAGGGCAATAAAGTGGCGGACATGCGCGTATTCCTGAAATTGCGAGACCAACGCTTGAGCGAAGTCTGGAGTTATGTCTGGTATCCGGACGCCATCTAATATGACGCATATGCAACCACCGTTACCTCCGGTCAGCCGCTCAGTGGCTGACCTTACCAGCGCTCCCGCCGATGCTATTCGTATCCCGGCCAAGTCCCTGCGCCGATATATCTATGTCATCCTGAGCGTGCTGACCGCGATAAGCGGTGTTTACATCATGTTTGATATCTTGCGTGCGAATGACCTGACTACGCTCGAAACCGTTATTCTGGTACTGTTCGGCATCAGTTTTACCTGGTTAAGCCTCGCTTTCTGGAGCGGACTTTTTGGTTTCTTTTTGCAGCTGTTCCGCATTGATCCGCTCACACTAAAATCTACTCGCCATTTGCTGGAAGACACATCACCCATCACCACGCGCACGGCAGTGGTGATGCCGGTGTATAACGAAGACACCCACAGAGTCATCGCTGGTTTTGAAGCGACGCTGCGCTCGCTGGAAAAAACCGGTGAGCTGGCGCACTTCGATTTCTTTTTGCTGAGCGATACCACCAACCTTACCATCGCCCAAGCTGAACGCGACCACTGGCAACAATTGCAGGAACGTTTGGGTGATTTGGGCAAGCAGGTTTTTTATCGTCGCCGCGAAAAAAATATCGGCCGCAAAGTCGGCAACCTCGCCGAATTTTGCCAGCGCTGGGGCGCAAATTACGAGCACATGCTAGTGCTCGATGCCGACTCCATTATGACCGGCGATTGCATCGTAAAAATGGTGCGCGCCATGCAGGTAAATCCGCGCACCGGATTAATCCAGACGATTCCAATCCCGGTGCGTCAAACCACTTTTTTCGGTCGCTTCGTACAATTTGCGGCAGTGTTATACAGCCCAATGCTCGCCACCGGAATTGCTTTTTGGCAAACGGATGCAGCTAACTATTGGGGTCACAATGCAATTATCCGCATGCGTGCCTTTATGGACCATTGCGGCTTGCCAACCCTGCCTGGCAACGCGCCTTTCGGTGGCGATATCCTCAGTCACGATTTCGTAGAAGCGGCGATGCTGCGACGCGCAGGCTGGAATGTATTTTTGCTCTCGGATCTTGAAGGCAGCTACGAAGAAGTACCCTGCAATATTATCGATTACGCCAAGCGCGACCGTCGCTGGGTGCAAGGTAATATCCAACACTTGGGCATTTTGAATTTGCGCGGATTACACCCCATTAGCCGCATGCACTTTTTACTTGGTGCCACTGCGTACATCACCTCACTTATTTGGCTGTTGATGTTGGCATTAAGTACTGCAGACGCCGTTGTACGTGCGATTAATTCCAATGTGTATTTCACCGAAGTCTATCAGCTCTACCCCAACTGGCCGATTGCCAAAACGGAATTAATCATTGCGTTGATTTTGCTCACCACAGCGTTATTGATGGGGCCTAAATTTCTCGGTGTCATTATCGCGTTAGTTCATCGCCGCAAACAATTTGGCGGTAGCTTCGCAATAATCAAAGGTGCAATTGTTGAAACTGTTTTTGCAGTATTAATCGCACCGATCATGATGGTATATCACGCCTACTTTGTTATCTCGGTATTCCTTGGATTCAAAGTGAACTGGGATTCGCAAGATCGCGAAGGTCGCTTACTACCCTGGGGCGAGTGTTTTGCACGCACCTCCAAGATGACGATTGCGGCAATCATTTGGGGTACGGTAACTTACATTTATGCACCAGTATTTTTCTGGTGGCTGATCCCGGTAATCACTGGTTTGATTCTCGCTTCGGCGCTGGTGCGTTACTCGTCCAGTCTTGATCTTGGACGTAGTACTCGCGAGCACAAAATATTGCTCTGCCCAAGTGAAGCAATTGAAGATCCGGTACTGGTTCATCTCGACGAGTTATTAGCTGTTGAGCATCCAACGCTGGAATCACCTGCCCCCATTCCCGCATTACCACACGACAACTGGTTAGATATGCCGCACGGCGATATGAATGAGTATCGTCACGTCACTCGCTAAAATCTAAACAGTGCAAAAAAACAGGGCGCTTAGGCGCCCTGTTTTTTTCGATCTAAATTAGCTATCAGAATTAAATAATCCGATCACGGTAGCTGATCCAGATAACGGCGATGGTTAATGGAAAATTCAGAGTTATTGAATTTATCCCAATTGATTGACCAGGTCATCACACCGCGCAAATTAGGCCATGCTTGTGCTGGCTGATATGAAGTACAACCCTGTGTTTTGATCAAACAATTCAGCGCTGTGTGCACATCTGCCACACTGGTAAATCCGCCACCGGCATTCACGTTTGCTGGTAAACCAATTAGCACCTGATCCTGACGCAATGCAGGGAAGGTTAAATTAGTTCCCGCCACTTTAAACCCGGTTAACAACATATCAACCAGCGCGATGTGGAAATCAGCTCCGCCCATGGTGTGATATTTATTGTCGGTACCAGTAATTGCACCCGAGTTATAATTTTGCACCTGCAGCCAATCAAGCTGATCACGCAATGCATAAATCACGGGCAAATAGGCACCGGCACGATTATCACAACTAATACAGGTCCCACCGTAGAAGCTGTAACCCAATTGCACAAAGAAAGTCTCCGGAGCCATGGTGAGCACAAATTTATCACCGTAATGGCTGGTCAAATCTTTCAATGCACCGATCAAATTCACAACCACCGGCGTAGTTGGATTGCGGAAATCATTATCGCCAGAATTCAAAAATAATGAATGCCCTTCAAAGTCGACATCGAGGCCATCAAAACCGTATTCATCAATAATCGCTTTCATCGAATTAACAAAATTCGCGCGCGCTGCAGCCGTTGGTAACTGCACCTGACCATTGGCACCACCAATACTGATGATGACTTTTTTGCCTGCCGCTTGTTTGGCTTTAATCGCTGCTTTGAATGACGCCATATTAAATGCAGGATCAAGCACAAAGGCTATCTCACCCGCCGCACGGCCAGTTGGTTCAGCAAATGAAATATTAATTGCATCGTAGGCATCCGAAACCTGATCCAACGGAATCACACCCGAACCATTATTAAAGTTATGCCAGTAACCGGAAATAATGCGATAGCGACCGGCGCCAACACTTGACGATGTGGAGCTTGCAGATGAGCGCGATGAACTGGAGATCGAGCTTGGAGTAGAACTCGCTGATGATGTAACGCCACAGCTACGCACCAACTCCCATGCCATTTGCCAATGAGCGCCTGAACCCGGAGCATATGCCCACTCAGCGCTCGAACTGCACCAACCCGCTACAGTACAGCGATATTCATTGCCCGCATTTTTAACCAATTGTCCAAGCGAATATGCGGTGCCCGCAACGTATTGCACTGAACCGCAATTGCCACTAACCGATGAACTTGATGGCGCAGTGGAACTGGATGAACGCGAAGAATTACTCGAAGGCGCAACACTCGATGGCTGTGTTGACGAACGGGAAGATGATGAAGGTGTAATTGAGCTTGAAGAAGCCGCACCATCGCAGTTCCCCAGCAGAGTCCACTCCTGCCACTGGCCGGAATAATTTGTCGGGTTGTGCCCCTGCGACCACCAATTGGCTTTATAGGCTTTACCTGATTCCTGCACTTGTGCGCCGCTTGAATAAGCCGATGCGCTATTCCATTGCGCGATGCCCGCACAGCTCAATGCCATGCTATCGAAGGATGCCGCAGCAAGGCATAAACCCGCCACGGTAATTATTGGATGTTTCATTAGACGTTCCTCTGTGTTTTTTAGGCAAAGCAATACCGGCAGAAGTATTTGCAACTTCTGGAGGATTGAATTGTTTGAATGTTTTACTTTGCAACTAACAACAGCTCAGCGTTATCGCCCCATGCATTGAAATACAACAGGCTTCACAACTGCGTCGCTGTTTGTTCTCTAGAGAAAACGAATCCATTTTATTGTTTGGACTCAACACGCCGATATTATTGTTATTGGCACAACCGCTTCGGTATTGTTGGTATCGATAGGGGCAAAATAGCGCCCACTCCCTTATGACAACATTGTCATTTATAGCGTGCTCACTTTATGTCCACAATCTATGTTATAAACAAAGTACCTCTCACATACCCACCTTTCACCACACAACATCAAGAAATAAAAATAAAGTTGATAATTACAACTTAATATAACGCTAGATATGTGAGGCAACGAACAACTTTTGGCGCCGATATGGATCAAGATTTCGCGAGAAATACATATCGAATAGTGACACATCAGCTACTCATCATTGACAATATTGTAGTTAGACGTCGCATCGAAAATAACGGGAAGGGAACGCAGAATGAGAAACAAAGTAGCTATTACATTTCTATTAAACATGCTGGCACTGAATGCATCAGCAGGCCTCATCACCGCGAACAAATTTGAAGTGGGCACAAATATTAGCAAGATTGATCCGAACGTCACTATGTCTATCGTCATTAGCGATCAAGTAGGTTCTGCATTTGTTCCAAAATTCTACGATGCTTTAGTGTTATCAAATCCTGCAGGCTCCGCGCTGTCAGCAATAGGATGTACAGACAGTGGTGCAACACAAAATGGAAGATTGATGACTGAAGGTGGAGGGAGCCCCGGAATGACGCTTGATGACAGACTGACGCAGAAAGACAGTTTTAACGGTGGGCGTTCAGCAATGATGTTAATAAGTTACGTTGAACCTACAAGAAAGCTGTCCTATCAAGCAGTCGACTGGTACGGTGACGGAGTGATTGCATTGGCTTTTGATAAAGATAAAAACTTTATTGGTGAGTACAGTGGTACAAATTATATTGATGATTATGAGTCACACTGGGGTGAATCCGTACCGGTTCGTCGCTTCAACCAAACAAATCATTTCACTTCTGATGTCTACTATATTTTGCTTGGTGGATATTACTCTTCAGCCTATATCACAGGAATTGACACATCTACATCAGTGCCCGAACCAAAATCTTTGGCACTAATTTTCATCGGGATATTGGGATTGTTTTTTAAACATAAAAACGTTAGGGCAAAATTAAAAAGGCGCTAATTTGCGCCTTTTTAACAATGTATTTATCACGCAGTCATTACTAAAACCAGAAGGATAAGTAAAAGCGGAATACATCTGCCTGCAAGTTGTAGAGAGGCTCGTCACCTGCAGCAAATTCGGTGGGCGATACGCGTGCATCGCGGAAATCATCGTAGTCGATATCAAACCTGTCCCAATATAAATTCGCAGTGCTCTTTTCGAACCAGGGAATGACACCAGCGGGAATTTTATAAGTTACCCCCAAACCAACGGTGGTAGATGAGAAGGGGCTCAATTCTTTATCGCGCGCCAGAAAATTTTGCGCATCGCGGTAGGGAAACAAATCCGCATAAAAATCCGCACCGCTTTGGCTGTAGATGCGATATTTAACTTCAATCAACCATTGCTCACCATATGGGTGCAAATAGCGCAGTTCGATATTGTCGGCGTCGATTCCCCAGCTATCGGAAAACTGCCGGGCTTCAACTCGCACTGACGCGCGATAGGGAAGATAATAAATTGCACGTAAACCCAAGGCATCACTATTGCGCGTATGCGGATAACGCTCACCTTGATAAAGGTAGCCACCAGTCCCCGTTAAATAGCGCACCGAGCGATAAGGGTTGTTCAAACAACTTTGATCTTGAGTGAGGTTCAGGCATTGGTCAGTCGCGCTATCAAAACTTAGCGATGCTAATAAATTTTTGGTTACGATTTGCGATGCATTAATACTGTACTTACGACGTTGTAAATCCCGTTTGTATGTTGGATCGGTATTTTGCCCGACCACATCCTCGCCAAAACTCACACCGAATCCCACGGTAGTCAAATCACCAAAAAAACTTTGGTCGACACCGAAACTGTAGGTCGATGCATCGTAGTCATTTTCTTTACTACTGGTGTAACCCAATTTGATCGTAGAGCGGTCAATCAAATACTGGCCACTGAAGCCCTGCTCTTTGCGTTCTTCACTGTAGGGACTCGCGGTTGCTTGCACATCAATTGAGGCGCTACTCACCATATCCACATAATAATTGGCGGCAACCGATACCGATGCTCCAATATTTTTGCGCACCAGAATCGACGGGCCATCAATCTGTGCACCGCCGCCATCGTAACCGTGATAAAGCAAATCGATTCGCTCATCAGGCAGAACCGCTGCGTGAGCAAAATTTCCCAGCAGCACAAATGCGAGCAGCAGGAAACGATTAATTACAACCACAGCCACCTCCCGATGCACCATCGCCACCACGCGCGGCTTCACGTGCGTCATACACGTGATGCAGATAGGAATCTGCAACCGGATCGCGCTCAAAACTCATGATTTCATCAGCGATTTTTTGCCGCTCATAAGGCTTCACCCAAGGCTTGATCGGGCTACAGGCAGCGATGCTAAACAGCAGCGCAATAAATAGCAGGCGACGCAATATCATTCTTTAATCAGCTCACGGATTTGATCGCGATATTTATTTTCATCGCCCGCTTTGTAGCCGCGATTAACGTAGCGAATTACACCTTTTTTATCGATCACAACGGTGGTTGGCATAGCATCGACGCTATACAAACTGCTCGCCTTGCTTTCAGTGTCGAACAATATCGGGAAGGTTACGCCCAATTCTTTCAGTAACTTTTTCGCATCGGTATTATCTTCTTCCACATTCACACCGTAGAGCACAAAACCAGCCGAGCTGTAACGCTTGGACATTTCATCCAACAGCGGCATTTCTTTGCGGCATGGGCCGCACCAGGACGCCCAGAAATTCAGCATCACAACTTGCCCGCGCTGTTCCGCCAAGCGGACATTTTCGCCGGTGCTGCTTTGCAACGTAAAATCAGGCGCCGGATTAGCAAAAGCATTAGCACCAATAAGTCCGGCAGCGATAATCAAGCCAGTGCCAAGCAATTTTTTATACAAACGTGTTTTCGACAACATGTGGTAACTCCAAAAAATTAACGCCGAAATATATTCTAGAAAAACAGCGAAAGCCCCAAACGCGATTCCAAATTGGTAACGGTTTTGCTCTCGCCAAATAATTCATGTTTAAAGCTGTGGCCGCGCATACTTAAATCCAACGCCAGCCAGTCGGTAGCGTAAAAGCGCAAACCGGCACCCAGATTGGTGGTGAAATAATCCTTCGCAGCGAAATCCGTATTGCCTGCGCCCGCCACTATGTAGAAGTGATTATTGAAGGTCCATTTATCAGAGATAAACACTTGCCCGTGCAAGAAGTTGTAGCCGAGCGACAGATTGTAATAACTCAGATCGCGTTCATCTTCGGTAAGCAGCTCCACGCCACCACTCAATAATTCGTAACTGGTTTTTTCCGTTTTGCTAACACCGTAAGCAGCTTCAACAAAAAAATCTTCAGTGATGTGATACGCAAAGGTAATTCCCACTACTTCATTGGTACCGAAATCTTCAATGCTGAGCAGCCCGTAATAAGCGCCCATTTCAAAATTCTCGCTGTCGAGATCATCTTCTTTAATGGTGCGGCGTTTTACATCCGGCGTAATAATTTGCCCCAGCTCATCGTCATCGCTGCTGCTGTCATCTTGTGCGTAAGCAACACTGCCAATGCCCGCTAAACCGAGCAGCAATCCGCCTAGAAAAAGACGTTGAATCCAACTTTCCATTCATTAACCTCTTCATTGGTGTTGCGGCTGGTCATTATGTAGTGATTGGTGTATTCCACCCGCAGGAAAAAACGGCCAGTGATGTGGATGTAAGCACCCAGACTGGCTTGTAATAAATCATCTTCGCGATCTTCAGTCTGCACCAGTGTCGAGCTGGGAAAGGTTTTTATTTTTCCGCCGCCAACGCTGAAAAACGGTGACGCGCGCAAATCCGGAAAAGGTTGGAACAAAATACCAGCGGCGACAATTTGGCTATCCGAAAACTGACCAGTATTTTCGGCGTAGCGCAACTCAGCCGATAAATTTTTAGTGAAGCGATAGCCGAGGTTCATACTCAAACTGTCGGCGCCAGCAAAGTCACCGTAGGCTGCACCCATTTCAAACCGGTCTACCAGATAATCAGCCTGCTTGCTGTCAGGAAAATCCGGTTTGCTGCCGTCGAGCGACAAAGTGAATTGCATATCGTCACGCTTGATCCAACCGACAAGTCCGCGTTTGGTTTTAATTTTGATCCATTCAGTGCGGCTTTTTAACAGCGTGATAATTTCTTCGCGCTCGACCACATAAAAAATTGGATAGCCGCGCCCGGGGCCGGAATACACATTAATGAATGCATCATCAACGCTGACTTGCAATGGCTCTTGCTCGGCAAACCAGGAGTCGAACCAACTTGCAGCAAATGCCGGAGTGCTGCATAACATTACACAGCACAGCGAGAGATACTGGATCACACGCGAATGTTTTGGTGTTTGCGGCTCTCTGGTTTTTTGTTGTACGCCGTAAGTCATCAATTCATCAATCTACTGAGTCAAATGGGTTGTTGTAGTAGGCCGCGCGAATATCCAGCCACTCCGATAATAATTTTAGTTCGCTCGCATTCAGAAAGCCGCGATGATCCACTGTCTCTGCAGTCGCATCAAAATTACTGAAACGATTGAAGAAGCGCGCACTCGCACGCGCACCGTCCGGAGACATTGAACGCGTTACACCAAGCTGACGAGTGAGTGGAATCGGATTACCTTCGGCATCCAACAACAGCACTTGCGTCACTACACCGGTTTCTGAAGTCACATCCTGTTCGACAAACGGACAGTCAGCCACGCCGTCACAAGTGGGATTGCCACCAGCATCCAAATTGACGATGCATTCGGGAATCGCATCCTCATCAATCTCAAATTCACACACCGGAATATTGTCGGTCAGACCGGCCAGATCATCAGTCAGGATCTGGCGCAAATCGTTGGAGAGCAACTCGCGGTAAGAGGTCATGTGATTATTGTTTAAATCAGACGCCTGACTGGTCAACTCTAGCTGACCTGCAGGAACCTGCACAAGCGCATTACCACTTGCATCGGTAGTATTCCGGCTATGGCAACCAATACATTGCCGCTCAACCGTATTTACAACACGGCTGCGCTCCCACAAAGGTTGAATGTGGGTTTCATAATTAATGATTACGCGGCAGAGACTATTCCAGCCATCGGGATCAACGCAGGCTTCAGTGGTCGGTGCAACAATTTGGGCGGGATCTTCAGCGAGCGTTGAGTAGCGATATTCAAAACCCGGCTCTTTCGGGCGCACCGCAGTGTCAGTCCACTCGTCATTAAAGACGATATCAACACTTGGCTGGCGCAGGGCGACTGCGGCGCACGTAGTGGGATTACCCGGCGTGGTACAGAAAGTTGAGCGAGTGGCGAACTCCGCCATGGTCTCACCCATTTGTGGCGTTACCGGTGTGCCTAACGCATCAAACCTGACCGTATTCATGAACGCGACGCCGCTGGTGGCAGCGCCCTGATTTAACGCGTCGGCTTCTGCATCGGCGCGCCCGTGAGCGATGTCATTGCGGTTGTCGTGACAGCCGTTACATTCGCGCACTTCACCTGGGCGCAATTGCAGCCAGTTATTGTGCATAGCACTGATGCGACGACCATTGGCATCCAGGATTTCAATCGTGAAGGCGACATCGGCGGGGACTTTAACTTTTACCGAGCCATCCGGTTCGATAGGCGCGTAGCCGAGGATTTCGCGCATAACTCCACCGCTAACACCAAAGGCATCGCCATCAAAATCGAGGGTATCGTTATCGGGCATGGACACCGCTTTAATCAGGCGTAAAAACCGCGCGGGTCGGGCCGATGGCGCGGCGGCGGTCATAGCAGCCAAATTGGCAGGCGCACCAGCGACCCCGTAAGCGCCAAAACTGCCATCAAAATCGTAAACGCTGCGGATGTGCAACACCCCCACCGCCTCTTGCGCCAATTGGGTATCTACTTCCGAGCGGAAGAAAGTTGGCGGCGTCACTTTTTCCAGCGATACGGCCTCGCTATACATCACTCCCGCTTTCGCCAGCACTACAGGCTGTTGGGTTTGTTGGGCGATGTTGTAGATCCAGATACCATAAAACGGCTCTGCCTCAACTATATCCGGGATCGCCATATTGGTTTCGGTGCAGGGCAACAAACGCTCGGTGACCGGCTCCTGCAGGCGGCATTGGCTCCAGCTGACCAGCAGGCGATTGGTGCCATCGTAAAGCGGATAAAGAGAGGCAAAACGGCCGTGAACCGATATCTCGGTTTCACCCTCGCGAATATTGACCGGCAGTATAGAAATGCGCTCCTGACCCGCTGTGCCAATCGCTTTACCACCCGGTACCAGACGATCATTTTCGCTAAAACCGGCACCATCAATCACCACCATATCACCACCGAGCAAGGCGCCACTGGGTTTCAAAATACCGGCGATACGCCCGTCGGGCATGGGATTGAGATTGAACAGGCGCGGCATACTTTGGGTATCGTCATCCTCCTCCTGATTCAGGCTGTTGTAACCGTAGTAGATTTGGCTGTTGGTGCCGTCAGGATTAACAGTGTAGAAACTGAGATTGTCATTGCCCAACCTGTCCCAACGCGAATAGAAAACTCGTCCGTCAGGCAATAGACCAGGTTGGATGTCGTGGCTTTGGTTGTAAGTGATTTGCTGGATATCCGTTCCATCGTCTTTCATGGTGTGGAGGACATAGGCAGGTTCGTCGCGATCCCCCTCGATACCCGCAGCGTACTGGGGTTTACCGTCATCCAGCAAAATCGCTTTGCTGCGCGTCTGGCGTGTAGATGCAAACAGGATACGGCCATCGGGCAAATAGCGCGGCGCTATATCCTGCCCTGCCTCAGCCACTATATCGGCAGTGATAATCCGGCGCAGGACTTTGGTTTCCAGCTGGTATTCCCAGATATTCCAGGTCGGTTGCTCGTCTTCATCCGCATCTTCGATTTCCGGTGCGCGCATAGCAAAAATCAAACGCTGGCCACTCGGATGGACAGATAAATCCTTAACATCGTAAAGCGGACCATCGGGAAAATCGGCAACGGGATAATCTTCAAGCGGGAACGCAGCCGAGCTGATATCCACCGGCGTCGCCAGCGCAGTAGCACGCTCTTTCAGGATAAGTTTGGCACCTGGATTAAATGCCGCCGGTTCAAATACATCAGGGAAAACCGGTTCGCCGTCGTCATCCAACGGGATTGGCCGCTCGATATAGGCGATAGGTAAATCAACCACCACCGGGTCCGGTTTTTGTCCACCGTTACTGCCGCCGCCTCCACCCCCACCGCCGCACGCACTCAGGCCGAGCAGAAGCAGGCTCGCAGCCAATAATCGACGATGGCGAAGAAAAGACTCGCAGAGGTTCATATCATTTGCCTTATATCGCTCTGGCTTATGCCCTTGGGAGGACAGCAGGTTGCACCGGATGGAAGTTGATTGGAAAAGTTATAGTCGCTTATGGAAATAAAGATAGTTCCGCGCGCCGGTGATATTATTGTCAGCCAATCCCGCATAGCATTCCCTCGATTTAATCACGAAAGGCGGCAAAATCCCCCAGCTGGAGCGGCTTTGCACCTTCTCCGTCTGCGTGTTATCGCACCCACATATGATGATTGATGTGCCTCTATTACAGATATGTGATTAAGTCGGCAGCGGCTTACTCTAATTCGGCACATGTTTCATCAAACCCGCTGACTATAATTGCTCTTACCCTACTCCAATTAAAAGATTGTCCTGCTGCAATAACCGGCCAGACAACTGAAAACGCTTTGGGAGCAACCGTGATCAACCTCTCTCTCCTGCCGGCTTGCATGTCGGCCAAGGGAAAACTGTTGTTAACCAGCCTGAATACCCGGCTGATAACGGGTTTTCTCGCTCTGGCGCTATGCTCCCCTTTTGCGCAAGCCGGTTCACGCGAACAGGCAGTGCAAATCCATAACCGTATTGCGGGGGTACCGCCATCGGAAGCAGTGCTGCTGCAAATGGCGACGCAGATCGACGCCAACAATGTGGCCGAGGCGGTGAAAATCGCCATGAATAATGAAGCCTTTTACAGCGTCACCCTGAAGAATATGGCGACGCCTTGGACCAACCGCGAACAAACTGTGTTTGCGCCATTAAATGATTACACCGCCACCATCATCGGCTTGGTGCGCGACGACGCCGACTTCCGCACCGCGCTTTACGATGACGTCATCTACACCAGTAATGCTGGCGGCTTGCCCGCTTACTCGAACAGCAACAATAGCCATTATGAGATGGCTGAGTCGCAAGGAGTCAGTCTGAAAGACACCTTGGTACGCCGCACCCAATCCAGCATCAATGGCTTGCCGGTAGATGCCACCTCCGGTGTGATCACCAGCCGCGCAGCTGCTAAAGCCTTTTTTATCGCGGGCACCAACCGCGCCATGTTCCGCTTCACGCTGGTCAACCATCTCTGCCGCGATCTTGAGCAAGTGCACGACACTTCGCTGGTGCCGGACTTTATCCGTCAGGACGTCAGCCGCAGCCCCGGTGGCGATAGCCGCGTATTCCTCAATAATTGCATCGGCTGCCACAATGGCATGGATCCAATGGCTAAAGCCTACGCCTATTACGATTACGAATTTGATATCAATGCCGACCCCGATGGCATCAACGGCGCCATCCATTACAACACCGAAGGCGTGATTGACCCGGACACCAACAGCCGCGTCGAGAAGAAATACCGCATCAACAGCTCCACCTTCAAACCCGGCTATGTCACCACCAATGACAATTGGCAAAACTACTGGCGCAAAGGCCAGAACAGCCATTTAGGTTGGGCGTGGAATTCCCCCGCCTTGACCGGCATGGGCGCAGGTGCCAAAAGCATGAATATGGAGCTGGCTCATTCCAAAGCCTTCGCCAGCTGCCAGGTAGAAAAAGTGTTCCAGAACGTCTGCTTGCGCAAACCGGGCGATGCGACAGACAGAGCCAAGGTCGAGGAATTCACCCAGAACTTTGCCGCCAATAATTACAAGTTGAAGCAGGTGTTTATCGACACTGCCAACTACTGCAAAGGCCAATAAGGGGAGATGACCGTGAAAAACTTTCAGTTAAGCTCCACTTTATTGTTTCGCTCTACTTTGCCATTACGCTCCGCCTTGTTGCTCGTCGCGTTGATCGTCAGTCTGGTTGGCTGCGGGTCAGGATCAGGCGCTAAAACCGAACCAAACCCCAATACCAATCCCGGTGGGGGCAGCGGCGAAGATTTCAGTTACAAGGGCAATAATCCGGCGTCCACTGCCGACATCACCAAATTCCAGAACAATCTGTGGATCAATATCGCCCGTGAAAACCGCTGCGGCGGCTGCCACACCCAAGGCAAACAAGCGCCGGAATTCGGGCGCGGTGACGATATCAACCTCGCCTACGCGGCGGTGATTGATAACGGTTTGGTTAGCCTCGGCAATCCGGCGCAATCGCGTCTGGTCACCAAAGTGGCCGCCGGCCATAACTGCTGGCTCGCTGATCCGGTTGCCTGTGGCGACATCATGACCACCTGGATCACCGCGTGGGCGGGCAATAGCGGCACCACCGCCAACAGCGTAGTGCTGACACCGCCAGCCGAGAAAGATCTGGCCAGCAGTAAAGTATTCCCTGATAGCCCGGCAAATTTCTCAACCACCGTTTATCCATTGCTGACCCAATACTGCGCCCAGTGCCACAGCGAAAGCGCCGTCACGCGCCAGCAACCCTACTTTGCCAGCAGCCGGGTAGACGCAGCTTATGAAGCCGCTAAAACCCGCATGCGTCTGGACAATCCAGCGGCCTCACGTTTTGTGCAGCGTTTGTCGGGCGATGCCCACAACTGCTGGAGCAATTGCAGCCAGAACGCCGCCGATATGCAGGCCGCAATCACTGCCTTAGCCAATACCATTACCCCCATCACCGTTGATCCCGATCTGGTGATCAGTAAAGCCGTCGGCCTGAGCGATGCCTTTGTCGTCACCAGCGGCGGCCGCATCGATACCGATATCATCGCCAAGTACGAATTCAAAACCGGCAAAGGCAGCATCGCCTACGATACCGCCGGCGTTGATCCGGTGGCCAACCTCAACCTGATCGGCAATGTCGCCTGGAGCAGCGCTTGGGGTCTGAAGTTCAAAGACACAGGTAAGGCTCAGGCAGCTACCGGCGATAGCCGCAAGTTCTACGATTTATTGCGCGCCGCTGGTGAATACTCGATTGAAACCTGGGTGATTCCCGACAACGTGGTGCAGGGCGATAACGACAACAACCCCGCACGCATAGTCACCTATTCCGGCAGCGCCACCAGCCGCAATTTCACCCTCGGGCAATACGAATACAACTACAGCTTTTTGAATCGCACTTCAAAAAGTGATGCCAATGGTCTGCCCGAATTGGCAACTGCCGCCAATAAAGAAATCCTGCAGGCGAGTTTGCAACATGTTGTGGTCACCTTCGATCCAATCCGCGGGCGCCGCATTTATGTCAATGGTGAATTCACGGGCGACACAGATCCCGATGCGGGCGCCGTGTTGAAAGATTGGGACAGCAGTTTCGCCCTCGCGATTGGCAATGATGTATCCAACAATCGCCCTTGGGCCGGAAGCATCCGTTTCCTCGCCATCCACAAACGCGCTATGAGCGCGGCTGATATCAAAACCAACTTTGATGTCGGCGTGGGCGCGAAATACCTGCTGCTGTTTAACGTCTCTGAACTGGTCGGCACGCCGCTGAGTTTTATCGTGTTCGATGTGCAGCAATTCGATGATTACGCCTATCTATTTAGCTCGCCGTTTTTTACTAATCTCGGCGAACAAAAAGTGCAGGGCGAAGTGGATTTGAAAGGCTTGCGCATTGGGGTTAATGGCACTGAAGCACCAGTCGGGCAAGTGTTTGCCAATCTGGACACCAAAATCAGTGCAACGCAAATGGTCGAGGGCCGCCAGACTTTATCAACGCTCGGTACGATTGTGGAAATGAAACAGGGGCCAGACCAGGACCAATTCTTCCTTACCTTCGACCATATCGGCGAGTACAACTACACCCGCACCGAAGCAGTGGTGCCGCCACCGGCAACACCAGCAGATATTCCCGGCCAGGCACATATTGGCCTGCGCAATTTCGCCGAGATCAACGCAACCCTGTCGACCATGACCGGCGTGAGCAAAACCACACCGGCGATCCGCACGACTTACGCCAAAGTCGAACAGCAGTTGCCAACGCTAACCAATATCGAAGGCTTCTTAGCTGCGCAGCAAATGGGTATCACCCAACTTGCCGTGGCCTACTGCAACGCATTGGTTAACGATACTGGACTACGCGCGGGCTATTTTAGTGGCTTTGATTTCAATGCCGGTGCCGGCACTGCGTTTAACGCGACCGGTCGTAGCCAGATTATTGAACCGCTGCTGAAAAACCTGTTGGCGGGGGAGATCGCCTCGGGCGGCACACTCAGCAACCAAGCGAATCCAGCCGCTGTGCGCGCCGAACTCAATCAGTTGATCGACCGCATGACCAGTTGCGCAGCCAGCAACAGCTGTACTGGCAATCGCACCGCCACCACCGTTAAAGCAACTTGTGCCGCCGCGTTGGGCAGTGCAGTGATGCTATTGCAGTAACCACCGGAGCAGACATTATGACTCGCCAAAAAACACCACTGCACCCGGATGCACCACTCCTGCTGAACAACCATAGCCGTCCGCTAAGCCGACGTGAATTGGTATCCCAAGGTTTCCGTGCAGGTACCGCCACGGTCTTGGGCGGCTCGATTTTCAGCCTTTTCGCCAATCCGCGCGAGGCCGAGGCAGCACTTTCCGCTGACCTGATCGCTATGCGCGGCGCTTGTGGTATTGCAGCGCAAGGCGCGGGCAAGATCCCGTTTATCTGTTTTGATCTCGCCGGCGGCGCCAATATCGCCGGCTCTAATGTGCTGATCGGCCAACGTGGCGGCCAGTTGGATTTCCTCAGCGCTGGCGGCTACAGCAAGCAGGGCTTGCCGCTGTCGATGAGTCCCGCTGCATCAAGCGCAGCCAACCCACTCATCAACAATGAACTTGGACTTTCGTTCCATTCCACCAGCGCCATGCTGCGCGGCATTCTGGAGAAAGTCGCGGTGGGTAACCGCGCTTTGACCAACGGCGCCGTCATTCCCGCACGCTCGGAAAACGACACCGGCAACAATCCGCACAACCCCATGTACGGCATCAACCGCGCAGGTGCCAACGGCTCGCTGCTGGCGCTGATCGGATCGCGCGCCAGTGACTCGGGCGGCAATTCCATGGCTCCGGCGATGATGATCAACCCCGAAGTGCGCCCCACCAAAGTCGACAATCCTAACGACGTTACCGGCTTGGTTGATGTGGGCGATCTGGTCAGCCTGCTCGACCAGCAAGACACAGTGGCGGTGATGGAATCCATTTATCGCATCAGCGACGCCAAGCTGGGCAAAGTAAATACCAACACGGTTAACGACGCCGTGATCAAAGATATGGTGCGCTGTGGCTATGTTAAAAGTGCCGATCTCGCCGACCGTTTTGGCAATCCCTCTGCGATTGATCCAGTCGCCGACGCCGATCTGGTTGGCGCAGGCGGTGTATTCACCCAAGCCGAATTTGACGCCGATGGTGAGTTCCGCAAAACCGCCTCAGTCGCCAAATTAGTGATCAATGGTTACGCAGGCGCAGGCACAGTGACTATGGGCGGCTACGACTACCACACCGGCGACCGCTCCACCGGTGAAATTCGCGACCTGCGCGCCGGCCGCTGTATCGGCGCATGCCTGGAATACGCCGCACGCAAAGGCATGCCGGTAATGATTTATGTATTCAGCGACGGCTCGGTATTCAGTAACGGCATGATCGATGACTCAATGGCTGGCGGCGGCAAAGGCGTTTGGACCGGCGACGACCAGCAAACCGGTGCTTCCTTCTTCCTCGTCTACAACCCTACTCGCCGTGCAGTATTGATGGGCGGTTCCGCCACTGATCCCAATGCCATCAGCGATGCGCAACGTGTGCACCAGCAAATCGGCCATATGCGCGCCAGTGGCGATGTGGAAACCGGTTCAGGTGTAGGCGCCGCCAACAACGTTAACTCCCTGGTGGAAACCGTTATCCTCAATTACATGGCGCTGCACGGCACCCAAAACCAGTTCGGCAGCAGCTTCCCCGGCAACAGTTTGGGCAATGCCGCTGCGCTGGATAAAATCACCGCCTTCACCCCAATTTGTAATGGCGTGATTTCGCAGCCGGTGTAATTTCCACGCATCGACAGCGCACCGCAAAACGCCGATACTGCCATCAGTATCGGCGTTTTGTTTTTTTGCCGTCGATCATCACAAACAATAATGCACAAACAGATTCCGGTGATTCACAGATGAACAATCCACTCCGCTTTTTTTGCAGTGCAATTGCACTCGCCAGCGTTATTCCTGCCGCCAACGCCAGCATCCTCTGGCAGGGCAATTTTGAAACCGGCGATATTTCGCAGTGGAACACCCCCATCAATCCAGCGGGATTATCGGTAACCAGCGAGTGCGTGTTTGACGGTAAACATGCGGGCAAAGTGCGGCTGACGGGCGATGAATCTTTTTTGTGGAAGGGCAATAAATTTTTAAATCGCAGCGAGTTTCATCATCGCAATACGGCGGGTATGACGCATGAAGGCAAGGAGACTTTTTTTGCGTTCAGTTTTTATCTGCCCAAACAATTTAGCGAGCACAAACATGAACTGAGTTATTGGGAATCGGACAAAAGTTGGCAACAAACGCTGCGCTTTAACATCACCGGCAGCGAATTAAGTTTTCAGGAATCTGCTGCAAAAGAGGTGTTGTGGAAATTGCCCAATGGCGCAGAGCCGGGTAAATGGCATCGCATTGCCATCCATATCCACTGGTCGACCGATCCACAGCAGGGTTCGGCAGAAGTTTGGGTGAATGGAAAACATATGGGCAAAAACCATTTCAAAAACTTGCCTGCCAAAGACGCACTGATGTTTACCCAGATCGGTATTTTGCGCACCCAGGAAGCAACCGTGGAAGAGATACTGATCGACGGTGCGATGGAGACCGACAACCTCACCGAACTACTGGAGCGCGACAAACATTTAGTCGGCAAAACCTGCAAATCCAACTAAGCGAACAAATCCCGATGCATTGCCCATGAGCTGCTAGGCTTAGGGCAATTGATTACAGATTGCGCATTATGATTGGTTCTCCTTTGCTTCCGCTGTTGAAATGCATCACCCGCACTGCACTCTTTCTTTGTCTCCTGCTGCTAGCTCATGCGAGTTCGGCGCAGGAAAAACCGCTGCTGCTGGCACCTCAGGGGCAGGATTCTGTCTCGCTCACCGAATACTTCGCCATACTCGAAGACCCGAGTAACCAACTCAGTTTGGACGATGTGCAAAAAACGGAATGGGCGGACAAGTTCATCACCGGCCAACCGCCCGCAGCCTCATTGATTTACGGCTTTACCCGCTCAGCCTATTGGCTGCGCTTGCGCTTACATCACGACGGGGAAATGCCAGTTGAGCGCTTGCTTGAGATAAATTACGCGCGACTGGCGAATGTACAATTGCACCAGCTTGATCCCCACGGACAATTACTTAGCTGGACCACCGGCACCGATTTCCCCTTCGCCACCCGCCCTTACGCCAACCGCGGATTTGTCTTCCCGCTATTGCTTAAAGACACCGGCGAACACACAATTTACCTGCGTGTAAAAGGCGTTGCAGCACTGGAGATACCGGCAAAACTCTGGACCCCCAAAGCGTTCAATTCCTACGAGCGCGCTGACTATGTGTTCTATTCGATCTACTGCGGCATAGCGCTGGCGATGATTATTTTTAACGCGCTGGTTTTTGCATTGCTGCGCGAAAGTATGTACGCGCTCTACGTGTTTTTTGTCAGCTCTTTTGCGCTCACACTGGCGGCACAAAACGGTTTGGCGAATGAATTTCTCTGGCCCAATTCGCCGCTCTGGTCGAATTACTCCATGGCGATTGGCTACTCCTACACACTCGCGGCGCTGCTGCTTTTTACTCGCAGCATGTTGAATACCGCAACCTTATTGCCGCGTCTCGACAAAGTGGTGAAAGGGATTGTGGCGATTTACATTGCCTCGCCGATTGCCTTCTTTCTCGCCTATCAAACCGTGATTCCGTTTGCGATGCTGCTCAATGTTATCGCCTCCACCTTGATCCTCGGTATCGGCGTTTACTGCGCGTTCAAACGGCAGCGCAGCGCTTACTTTTTTGTCGCCGCATTTATAGTGATTTGCACAGCATCGCCAATTAATTCACTGCGTGTGGCGGGTTTGTTGCCGACCAATTTGTTTACCGTTAACGGTTTGCAAATCGGTTCGGCGATTGAAATGATTTTGCTCGCCTACGCACTCGCCGACCGACTCAACGTCGCGCGTCGCGATAAAGAAGCCGCCCAAGCCGCCGCCTTGCAAGCGCAGCAAAAGCTGGTGGAAAACCTACAGGATTCCGAGCGCCGCTTAGAGGAACAAATCCACGAGCGCACCCAGGAATTGATCGCCAAAAATAGTGAGCTGGAGCAATTGTCGATCACCGACCAGCTAACCGGCGTTTACAACCGGCTCAAATTGACGACACTGTTGCGCGCGGAGATCGAACGCAGCAAACGCTACAAAACGACTTTTTCGCTGCTGATGATCGATGTCGATCACTTTAAATCGATCAACGATACCTATGGTCATCCGGCGGGCGACCGGGTGCTGTGCGAGATAGCTTCGCTCCTGCGCAACCACAGCCGCGCAAACGATGCGCCTGGGCGCTGGGGCGGCGAAGAATTTTTGGTCATCTGCCCGGAAACCCAACTCGCAGGCGCCACCGCCCTCGGCGAAACACTGCGGCAACGGGTATCACAACATCTCTTCAACCTCGGCCCGCGCATCACTATCAGCCTCGGCGCCACCCAACTCACGCCGGACGATACGATGGAGACATTGTTAGAGCGCGTTGATAAAGCCTTGTACGAGGCTAAAGAGGCAGGCCGCAACCAAATCGCCAGCATCGCCGGTGACACTATGCTCGACGCTTAATGCATTCCGCTCATAAAACTGATGGTTATAAGCACCAAACTAATTGTCATTAGTAACATTCCCCTTTGACTGTTAGCCTGCGCGCCCTGTTTATTTTTCAACACAATTGAGGCGCCATCTGTTTGTTTTTAAACAGTTCGACGGCGAAGTTTTATGGATTTTCAGCTTGGTTATGTAGTCGCCGGTTTGGTCGTTGGTTTTATTGTCGGTATGACTGGCGTAGGCGGCGGCTCCCTAATGACGCCGATTCTGCTCTACTTCGGTGTAAGCCCGGCCAACGCCGTGGGTACTGATTTGCTTTACGCCGCGATCACCAAAGCGGGCGGCATCCACGTCCATCACAAAAAGAAAAATATCGACTGGCGTATCACCGGCGAACTCGCGCTGGGCAGCCTGCCCGCCGCCGCACTCACGCTCTGGCTCCTGCACAGCATCAGCATGGATACCGAGACGCTGAACAAAATCATCAAAACCACTTTGGGTTATGCCTTGGTACTGACCGCGATTGCGATCCTGTTCAAGCGCAAAATTTTTGACTACAGCCAGAAAAATAACAGCTGGATCACCCGCATGAGCCGCCAACAACAGATGGTCGCTACCGTTGTAACTGGAATGGTGTTGGGCGCAGTCGTAACCCTCACCTCTATCGGCGCGGGCGCCTTGGGAACAGTCGCCTTATTTATGCTCTACCCCTTGCTGCCAACAGTGCGCTTGGTGGGAACAGAGATTGCCCACGCCGTCCCGCTAACTTTAGTCGCGGGTATGGGCCACGCCGGCATGGGCAATGTGGATTGGCATTTGCTCGCCAATTTATTGATAGGCTCATTGCCGGGTATCTATCTCGGCAGCCACATGGCCAACCGCGTCGCCGACCATTATCTGCGCCCCGCACTCGCCATCATGCTGATTTTTGTAGGCACCAAATTGTTGTGGTGATCGACACGAATCAAAAATAGCGAGCAAAAAAATGGCGACCTTGGGTCGCCATTTTTTATTGGGGGGGGAACTCTTAACCCGCCTTTTCCGGCGGCGGTGCCACGCGCAATACTTCTTCCATGGTCGTCAAACCGGCGGCGACTTTTTGGGCGCCGGACAAACGCAAAGTGCGCATTCCCTCTTTCATAGCCAAGCGACGCAGGTCTTGCAGGTTGCAATCGGGAGTGACTTTTTCTTTGAGGTTTTCGGACAGCATCAGGATTTCATACAACCCCTGCCGACCAAGGTAGCCGGTGTTGCGGCATTCAAGGCAGCCGACCGGGCGATAGATTTTAGGCGGAACATTGACCTTCCAGGGCGCGACCAATTCTTGCCAGTGCTCGCTGCTGATATGCCCTTCCTCCTTGCAATGCGGGCAGAGTGTGCGCACTAACCGCTGTGCCATTACGCCAAGCAAAGTGGCGTTGATCAGATAGGAGGGAATGCCCAAATCCAGCATACGCGCGATGGTCGAAGGGGCATCGTTGGTATGCACTGTTGATAGCACCAAGTGACCGGTGAGCGCTGCTTGCACGGCCATCTGCGCGGTTTCCAGATCGCGGATCTCGCCCACCATGATGATGTCCGGGTCTTGCCGCATCAGGCTGCGGATACCGGCGGCGAAATCCAGCCCGATTTTGTGGTGCACCTGCGTCTGGTTAAAACGCTCCTCCACCATCTCGATCGGGTCTTCAATCGTGCTGACGTTCACTTCGTCAGTCGCGACCTGGCGCAGCGAGGAATAAAGCGTGGTGGTCTTACCCGAACCGGTCGGGCCGGTTACCAGCAAAATGCCGTTAGGGCGAGTGAGCATGGTGTGCCAGCGATTGTAGTCATCACCCACTAAACCCAGGTCGGTAAAACTGCGTAGCAGGACTTCCGGATCAAAAATACGCATCACCAGTTTTTCGCCAAATGCAGTCGGCAAGGTGGACATACGCAGCTCGATCTCGGTGCCATCACTGCGGCGGGTTTTGATTCGACCGTCTTGTGGTTTGCGCTTTTCGGCGATATCCATGCGCCCCAATACTTTGAAACGGCTGGTCACTGCAGTGGATACATTGGCTGGCAATTCGTAGACGTAATGCAGCACGCCGTCGATACGAAAACGCAAGCGTCCAACCTCGCGGCGCGGCTCAATATGGATGTCTGACGCACGCTGGTCGTAAGCGTATTGCAGCAGCCAATCCACAATCTTGACGATGTGCTGGTCATTCGCATCCGGATCGCTCGCTTTACCAAGCTCAACCAACTGCTCGAAATTGGTAATCGCCGAAGCTGTCGTCGCACCGCTAGCGCCTGACACTGAACGCGCGAGGGTGTAAAACTCCACCATAAAGCGTTCGATATCGGCAGGATTCGCAACTACGCGCTTCACCGCACGCCGCGCAACATGCTCAACCTGCGGCTCCCAGCCCGCCATAAACGGCTGGGTACAAGCGATGACTACATGGTCCGGCTCAACTTTGACGCACAGAATGCCGTGGCGTTTGGCGAAGGCATAACTCATCACCTCGGTGCACTTGGCGACATCAATTTTCATCGCATCGATATGAAAAACCGGCAGGTGTGCTTTATCCGCCAACCATCTGGTGAGGGTGTCGCCATCAAGGGTTTTGCCCGGGCGTTTTAAATCCTCAAGATTTTGCGTGGCGATGTACGCAAGCGGATGCATGATCGCCTGCTCGCGGGTGCGCGAGGCGCCGAGCAGGATATTGGCGTCGAACTGCTTCACATATCCATCGGCAACCAAATCATTAATCAGCCCGCGCAAATCCAAAACCCGATCCAACACCTGCGCCATCTTGTTATTCCTGCTTGCTTATTAGGGAGAGATTTCTGGATTGTAGCGGCTCTCACCATAAGAGTCTGCCCAAAGCGCCACCGGCATGTATTTCAGTGAAATGCCGCGCGCTTTTTCGCGCGAACAACTTGCTTTTTACCGCCCAATCGCCGATAACACCCTCGACCTATGTATTTGCCCAAGTCCCAGCTGTAGAGCCGTGCTATGAGTTTTGATCCCAAACGCTATCGCGATCACCTGCAACAATTGGTTGCCCTGCCCTCCGTCAGTTGCGGAGTGGCCGAGTGGGATATGCCCAACCAAAAGGTGATCGACTATCTCGCCAACTGTTTTGCTGATCTCGGATTCAATACCCGCGTGCAGCCACTGGCGCAAGCGGGCAAAGCGAATTTGATTGCCACACTCGGCACTGGTGAGGGCGGATTGGTATTGGCCGGCCACAGCGATACCGTGCCCTACGATGAAGGCCGCTGGCAGACAGATCCATTTGCGCTCACCGAAAAAGACGGCAAGTTGTATGGTCTCGGCGCCACCGACATGAAAGGGTTTTTTCCGGTAATTATGGAAGCGGTAAAACCGTATCTTGGGCAAACGTTTAAACATCCGCTGATAGTGCTCGCCACCGCCGATGAAGAAAGCAGCATGAGCGGCGCCCGCGCACTCGCGCGCGAAGGAATTCCCGGCGCAACACCGCGCTATGCCGTAATTGGCGAGCCGACTGAACTCACGCCCATCCGCATGCACAAAGGCATCATGATGGAAGCAATCCGCGTGCGCGGCAAAAGTGGCCACTCATCTAACCCTGCGCTGGGCAAAAATGCGCTGGAGGCGATGAATCAAGTAATGAATGAACTCATCGGCCTGCGCGGTGAATTGCAACTCAAATATCGCAATCCCGGTTTTGCGGTGCAAACGCCCACATTGAATTTGGGCTGCATTCACGGCGGCGATGGTGCAAATCGCATCTGCGCCGAATGCGAACTGCATTTTGATTTGCGCTTATTACCGGGAATGGATAACGATGAGCTGCGCAAAACCATTGAGCAGCGCCTTGTACCCATCGCCGAGCGCAGCGGCACCGATATTGTTTTATCATCGCTGTTTGAGGGTGTAGATCCCTTCGGCGAAGATGAGCACGCTGAACTGGTGACAATGTGCGAACAGTTGACCGGCAATAAATCCGAGAGCGTTGCCTTCGCCACTGAAGCACCGTTTATGCAACAACTGGGGATGCAAACTGTCGTGCTCGGGCCAGGTTCGATTAACCAGGCGCATCAACCGGATGAATTTATTCCACTCGACCAAATTGAACCTGCAGTGAATATCTTGCGACGATTGATTGAAAAATATTGTTTGTAACTTTTTAACAAGCCCTACATTTTTCATTCATTTTTATTGAGAACAACAAAGTGCCAGCCAATACCCAAGACTACGTAAAATGGTTTCGTCATTCGACGCCCTACATCAACAGACACAGCGATAAAACTTTTGTGGTGATGTTGCCGGGCGAAGCGATTACCCACACCAACTTCCACAATATCGTGCACGATATTGCGCTGCTGTGCAGCCTCGATGTGCGCCTCGTACTCGTGCACGGCGCACGCCCACAAATTGATGAACGTTTGCAAGTGGCCGATACTTTCAGCCATTTTCATAAAAACCAACGCATCACTGATAGCGAAAGCTTAAGCCTTGTTATTCAGGCGATTGGTGAAACGCGCACGATTGTGGAGGCCGCGCTTTCCACCAGTTTACCCAATTCGCCAATGCACGATGCCGACATGCAAGTCATCAGCGGCAATTTTGTGGTGGCAATGCCGCACGGTGTAATCGATGGTGTGGATTTTCAACATACCGGTAAGGTGCGTAAGGTGCACACCAAATCATTAAATGCGGCGCTGGATTCCGGCGCAGTGGTATTGATATCGCCGCTCGCCTATTCACCTACGGGCGAAATTTTTAATTTGTCGTTCAGTGATGTTGCCACTCATGTCGCGACTGCAATTAAAGCCGATAAATTCCTCGCGTTTATTGAAGGCAATGGCGTTACCGACGCAGACGGCAATTTGATTCGCCAGTTATCACTGCAAGAGTGCAAAACTTATCTGAATGAAAACGGCGATAACATCAGTTTCGATTTGCAGCAGGCGATCAGTGCGAGCTATTTAAGTTGCTTGCAAGGCGTGCCACGCGCGCAATTAATCAGTTACGAAACCGACGGCGCGTTGCTCACGGAGTTATTTACCCGCGATGGTTTGGGGACCATGATTTACTCCGGCCAATATGAGCAATTGCGCACCGCGAGTATCGACGATGTTGCCGGTATCCTTGAATTGATTCGCCCGCTTGAAGAGCAGGGAATTTTAGTGCGTCGCTCGCGCGAAGTATTGGAAACGGAGATCAACAAATTCCATGTGATGGACAAAGACGGCACGATTGTCGCCTGTGCCGCGCTCTATCCTTACGGCGATATGGCGGAATTATCCTGCGTGGCAACCCACCCGGATTATCGCAACGGCGGTCGCGCCGCAGCCCTGTTACAGCAAATGGAAGCTCAGGCGCGCAAGCAAAAAATCAAACAACTGTTTTTGCTCACCACCCAAACCGCACACTGGTTTATCGAGCAGGGTTTTGTGCAGGGCAAACTGGAAGACCTGCCCATCGCCAAACAGGAGCTTTATAACTATCAGCGCAATTCCAAGATTTTTATCAAATCATTGGATTAAATCTGGCTTAAGGCTGCTTCCAACCCGATTGGAAGCAGCGATTTCTTTCCATTTCCCCCTCGCGCCACGCTGCCGGAAAGCCCGCTTTTCTGGTATGATTTCGTCCATTACAAGATCCGAATTCACCGTTGTTAGCTACTTGCGACACGCTTTACGAGGTTAAGCCGAATGCCAATCTATCGCTCTAAAACCACCACCTCCGGTCGCAATATGGCCGGTGCCCGCGCCCTATGGCGTGCAACGGGCATGAAAGACGGCGACTTTGAGAAGCCGATTATCGCCATCGCCAACTCCTTTACCCAGTTCGTACCGGGCCATGTGCACCTGAAGGATTTGGGGCAACTGGTTGCGCGCGAGATCGAAAAAGCCGGCGGTGTGGCCAAAGAATTCAATACCATCGCCGTGGATGACGGTATCGCCATGGGTCACGACGGTATGCTCTACAGCTTGCCATCGCGCGACATCATCGCCGACTCGGTGGAGTACATGGTCAACGCCCACTGCGCGGACGCCATAGTGTGTATCTCCAACTGCGACAAAATCACCCCCGGTATGCTGATGGCCGCGATGCGCCTGAATATTCCGGTGATTTTTGTGTCCGGCGGCCCTATGGAAGCCGGCAAAACCAAGCTCTCCGAGCACAAACTCGACTTGGTTGACGCCATGGTAATCGCGGTTGACGACAACGCCAGCGACGCCAAAGTGAATGAATACGAGCGCTCGGCCTGCCCAACCTGCGGCTCCTGCTCTGGCATGTTTACCGCCAACTCAATGAACTGTTTGACCGAAGCACTAGGTTTATCCCTGCCCGGCAACGGCTCTTTGCTGGCAACCCACGCCGACCGCGAGCAGCTGTTCCTTGAAGCTGGCCGTCGCATCGTAGAAATCACCAAGCGCTACTACGAAGAAGACGATTACAGCGTGTTGCCACGCTCCATCGCCACCTTTGATGCCTTTGAAAACGCCATGGCGCTCGATATCGCCATGGGCGGCTCAACCAATACCATCCTGCACTTGCTTGCCGCTGCGCAAGAGGGCGAAGTGCCCTTCACCATGTTCGACGTGGATCGCATGAGCCGCAAAGTGCCGCAGCTGTGCAAGGTCGCGCCCAACACTCCCAAATACCATATGGAAGACGTACACCGCGCCGGCGGCGTAATGGGTATTCTGGCGGAACTGAATCGCGGCGGTTTGCTGCACAGCCAGTTGCCTACCGTACACAGCAAAACCTTCCAGGAAGCCTTGGATAAGTGGGACATCATTACCACTTCATCTGAAGCAGTAGCGACCTTCTACAAAGCAGGCCCTGCAGGTATCCCAACCCAGGTCGCGTTCAGCCAAGCGACTCGTTGGCCAACGCTGGACGGCGACCGCGCTGAAGGCTGCATCCGCTCTGTGAAAAATGCCTACAGCAAAGAAGGCGGCTTGGCCGTACTGAAAGGCAATATCGCTATCGACGGCTGCGTGGTAAAAACCTCCGGTGTAGATGAAAGCTGCTGGGTATTTGAAGGCAAAGCCTACGTTGTTGAAAGCCAAGACAAAGCCGTCGCCGATATTCTCGACGGCAAAGTGAAAGAAGGCGATGTAGTCGTCATCCGCTACGAAGGCCCCAAAGGCGGCCCGGGCATGCAAGAGATGCTCTACCCCACCAGCTACCTGAAATCCAAAGGTCTGGGTAAAGCTTGCGCATTGCTGACTGATGGCCGGTTCTCAGGCGGAACCTCCGGCTTATCCATCGGCCACGTATCACCGGAAGCCGCTGCCGGCGGCGCAATTGGTTTGGTACAAACTGGTGATATCATCAAAATTGATATCCCCAACCGTAGCATCAACGTGGTACTGACCGACAACGAACTGGACGCACGCCGCGCCGCTGAAAATGCCAAAGGTCCATTGGCTTGGAAGCCAAGCGAAGTTCGCCCACGCAAAGTCAGCGCATCACTAAAAGCCTACGCGATGCTGGCAACCAGCGCCGACAAAGGTGCAGTAAGGGATTTAAGCAAACTCGATTAATCCCGCTGCGTAAAACAACACGCAAACAAAAAAGCCAGTGCATTTGCACTGGCTTTTTTGTTACGGAAATATGCTTAATGATTTATCGAGTGGCTTTTAGCGCGGGGATTTTTGTTTTTTCTATTTCAGCGTAACTGATCCATTCAGTTGCTGGCTTTTTGCTGCGGGCGTCTTTACCTGCTTCTTTGAAGAAGTGAATCGCTTCATCAAAGTTTTTTAATTCCAGCTCAGCCTGACCAATAATTAAATAGGCTTGATCAGTGCGTTTTACCGGCCCGGTTTTTAAGGCGTGACGTGCCCATTTGGATGCATCTTTGTATTTTTCATTGGCGAGATATGCGCTGGCTAAACCAATAATCAAATCGGCGTTATGGGATTTTTGTACTGCCTTTTCATATTCAGCCAATGATTCTTTTGGATACTTTGCCGCGCGCAACGCATCCGCTAACAATTTCAAATTTTTGGCATTGGGTTCAATCAGCTTGTCGGTGTAAATTCCTTTGCGCAGTACTTTAACGGCACTGTAGGGAGTGTTCGCCTTCAACATTAAATACGAAAGCCCCAGCAGGTCGCGTTCGGTGGTCAGGCCACCCAATTGATAGCAAGTTTCTAACGCACTCAGGGAAGCGGTGTCACGCTTCAGCAATTTATACACATAGGATAAATGCTTCCAATACTGCGCTTTGGGGTAATGTTTGATTAAATTATTAAGCGCGACTAATCCGTTTTGGTAATCCTCGCGATCAAAATAGAGTTCGCGCTGCAACAAATACCAATACTCACTCGGGATTTTTCCCGCTGCCTGCTGGCGATTAATTGCCTGATTAATATTGAGCAGCGAATTGCGGTTATCGCCTAATTGATAGTAGAGCGTTGCAAAGGTATAGGATTGTTCGGGGCGCAACTGATCCACATACTCAGTCCATTCGAGCATGGTATCCAAGGCTTTTTTGGGATTATTTTTTACCGAATACAATTGCCCGAGAGTCAACAAAATTTGTGCTTCAGTTGCAACTGGCATGTAGGGCGATTGCTGCAACACTTTGTTGTAGTACTCAATTGCCTTGTCGTAATTTTCCTGCACCAGATAAGCGTAACCATAGTATTGGTACAACAATACCAATTCATAGGCATTCAAACGCGCGCGCTCCAACTCCAATGCCGCCAACAATTGAATCGCCTTGCGCGGTTCAGGTCGCAAGCCCGCGCCTTCTGGCGGCTGCAAAAAATGCGATGCTTCCTGAATTTTCACCCAAAATGTTTCTGACACTTCCGGATAATGTCGCACTTCGTTTGCGTGTTGGTTATTACCCAATACTTGCGCATGTGCACTGCCCGCAACCAATATGATTGTAGTGAAAGCCAGCAGCAGATTGCGCAAAAGAAAAAGGGGAAAGGCAGGCAATAGTTTTTTCATGCTATTGCCTTATTGTTGTTTCATTTCAAAAGTAAAACGGTTTCTGACTCCGTTCACTTCAATAGGTTTACCGTCGACAACTTTCGGCTTGTATTTAAATTTGGACGCAGCGCGCACCGAAACGCGGTCAAACACACTGGTTTGCTGGCCATCTTTAGTTACGCACTCACCGGGAATTGGGCGCGCATCGCGCGTGGTCCCGGTTTCTGTAACTGTATAAATAACTGTGCAATAACCTTCAATACCGCGCGACAAAGCAGTAGTCGGATATTCTGGCGGTACTTTCACAATCGGTAGATATTCGCCCTCACCTAACGCGAGAGTGCCCGGCCGCGTCGCAGTTTTGTCATTGACGATAGGTGCATTAATCGCAAAAGATTCCGGCGAAAGTTGCGGCGCATCAAAAGCCGGCGCGGGAATTTCCGGTGGCGGCGCCTCCTGCAATTGCGGTTTTATTGGTTTGACATCTTCAATGCGTTTTTCAACGCTGATGTTGGGAATGTGGATTGCGGCAACTTTGATTGCGGTTGATTCATCAGGCAGGTCAAATTGATTGTTGATCAACAAATTCATCAGCAACAGCAAACACAGCGTGACAATCGCGCTGAGTAAACCGGCTACTGCGAATCGGGTCGGGTTCATCAATTACTCTTCTGTGTGGAAACAATAACGTCGGTGATGCCCGCTTGCCGCGCTGCGTTAGCAATCTCGACAACGAATTTAATATTCGAATGTTCATCGGCCTGAATAGCGATTGCACCTTTGGGATTTTCTACACGCATGCGCTCAATTGCCAAACGCAAAACACTTGGGTCAATGCGTTGGTTGTCCATCCAGATTTCATTTTCTTTGGTAACGGCAATTAACAAACTCGCACGCGGAGAATCTTCCGCCGTGGTGGAGTCGGGGCGAGTAATTTCTTTGCCGGTATCTTTCACGAAAGAAGCGGTGACGATAAAAAAAATCAGCATGATGAACACTACGTCCAACATCGGTGTCAGATCTATCGCCTGAACTTCCTCATCCACCTTGGTGCGATAGCGGTTCATGGTTAGTGATCCATCGTCAGGTGATCGGCAAACAGCGCTTTTTCATCATCAGCCACGCGCGCCAGATAGGTATTCGCAAATAAACCGGTGATCGCAGAGACCATTCCTGCCATGGTTGGAATTGTCGCTTTGGATACTCCGTTCGCCATCGAACGCGCATCGCCACCACTGGCAGTAGACAACACACTGAACACTTCGATCATTCCCGTCACTGTGCCCAACAAACCCATTAACGGGCAGAGTGCTACCAGCGCGGTGATCATATCGAGATTGCTGTTGATGCGATTGTTCACGCGCGAAATCATCGCAGTGCGAATTTGGTGGGCATTCCAGGATTTACGCTCAGCGCGATTCTCCCACGCCTGAAAATATTCCTGCACATCGGTTTTTAAATCGCCGCGTAAATAGGAGAAGCGCTCAAAAATCAGCGTCCACATAACCAATGTGAGCAGGGCAATCACATACATCATGAGGCCGCCCTGATTGAGAAAGGTGAGTAAGGTGGCAATGGCGTCGAGTAACGGTTGCACCTGTTAGCCCCTACTGATTCGCACTGCTTTCGTCAGCAGCTTTGCGCTCGGCATTCTCGGCAATAATGCCGGCAGTTTGCTCGTCGAGGATATGGATCATGGCTTTGGCGCGACCATTCACCAGTGTGTGCATCAACACCATTGGAATAGCAACAACCAAACCTTGCACGGTAGTAACCAACGCAGTGGAAATACCCACCGCCATATTTTTAGGATCGCCCGCACCAAAAATAGTGATCGCCTGGAAGGTGGTGATCATCCCCGTCACCGTACCCAATAGCCCGAGTAACGGCGCAACTGCAGCGATAATTTTCATCATCGGCAAACCGCTTTCAATGGCGGGACGCTCGCGCAATACCGCTTCTTCAAGTTTGAGTTCGAGCGTTTCCAAATCCACGGCGGCATTTTCTTCTGCCACGATTAATGCGCGCCCGAGCGGGTTGTCGGCACTGGCCTTATCCGAACGCAATTGCGCATTTACTTTGGCAGTCATGGTGAACAATACGTAAATACGCCATACGCCCAGCAAAATACCAAATATACCTACGTAGACGATGGCCCAGCCGACCATGCCGCCCTGATCAAGATATTCGGAAAAGGTTGGTTTTTGGATGAGAGCAAACAACAAGCGACCGCCGTGTGGGCCGGAGGGATCAATGCCGAAGTCCACTACACCTTTGGTCGCCTCCTGCAAAGCAGCAGCCGAGGCCAGCAGTTCGCGATTGGGCTGACGCGCAAGCTCTTCCATCTTGCGGCCATCGTAAGAAACATAAGCGCCGTTAGAGACCAGATTGTAGGTACCGACGCGCACAATATTCTGGGTGCTGGTTTCGCCGTCGGCCTTCACCACTTCACCCTTGAAGGTAACCACGCGGCCGGACTCAATCATTTCGCGCTGGATTTCGTACCAGAGGCGCTCGATCTCTTCGATGTCCGGCAACTTGGTGCTGCCATTCATTTTCTCGATCAAGGCATCAAGGAAGTCACCGCGATGTGGATACTGGGCGCTGACCAGGGAGGTTTCCAGAATGCCGCGCAAATCACCGGCGGTGGAGGTCAAATGGCCGAAGAGTTCGCGCATCGAACCCAAACGCTCGCTCAACTGCGCTTTTTTCTGAGTCACTAACAATTGCTGTTCGGTATAGATTTTTTCCAATTCTGCCGCGCGCGCTTCTTCTTGTGCACGAGCAGTTTTGGCCTGCGCCAGCAAGGCAGCGCGATTGGCTTTATCGCGCGCAAATTCGGCTTCGCGCTGGCGATGTTCGGCAGACTCGCTGATCTGCGATTTTTTTACCATGTCCAGCAGCTGTTCCAGCGTCTGGGCTTTTTCGGTTTGCGCCATCAAGGATGCGCACGAGAATCCGGCAACCAGGGTCGCAAGCAATAAACCGGTTTTCAACACACTCACTTTCATCGCGCAACCTCCGGCGCCTGCACCGGCAATATCATGATATCGCTTGCCGTTTGGTCGCGGGCAATGCGGATACCTTTCAGGACTTGCGCGTTGTAGGAACTATCGAGTGCAACCCACTCATGCTTGGTCGCATCCCAATAGCCGCTCGATTTAGCGTCGGTCGTTTGGTACAGCAACGCGATGCGGCCAATGCGCAGAATATTCACTTCACGCGCCTGGTTTTCAACGCGCAGGGTGGATTTGTAGGCATCAATACTGGTGCCGTAGGAGGATTCAATTTTGTAAGCGTCCAGCACTTGGCGGAATTTTTCGGACACGGTGATATCACCGCGATCCTGATTTGCGCGCAGCATCACCAGCCGCTCTTTGCGCTCTTGCGTCAGGAAGGGTTTGTCCAGCGCAACAAATTGATCAAGGCCATCGAGCATGCGAAAAATCAGCGGCTGGATCTGACGCTCGATCACGGTGACTTTTTCCAGCGACAATTCCAAATCGGCAATCGCTTCTTTTTGGCGAGCGATCTGTTTTTCCATCTGCGCATTAAATACGCGCAGGTCTTCGATTTGTTTATTCTGGATTTTAAATTCGCGCTCAATATCCGCCGTTTCTTCAGCGAGGTTATCAATGCGCTCCTGTGAATCCTGCGCGGCGCTGATTTTCGCTTCGCCCGTCTGGAGCACCGCGTCTGGAGTCTGCTGCGCCATAGCAATATTAATGAACAGCGCGCTGGCAGCAGCAAGCACTATTGATTCAGCTACAGTCTTCAATCGCTGTTTTTTCATTAGTCGTCCCAATCGGGTATGCATCAAGAATGTACGCAGGAGATGCCTGAAGACGCTATGCCGGAAAGCAGTTATGGCGCCTGGAGCCGCAGCATTGTAGTAAGCACTGCGAACACTTCCAAGGAATTTGTTGGATGTTTTTATCTATGCGCACAGGTAAGACAACGCCAACACCGGAGAATGCCCGTTAAGCATAGCCGTTGCTAACAAAAAACGTTTGGAGGAAGGGAATTAAAACCGGCGCGCCCGCTTAACGGGCACGCTCATACACCAGAAATTGATGCGCTAGGTTGGCCTGTTCATCGCCAGCAGTTGTGGACGCGAGTTGCCACTCGGCCTCAGGCAATGCGGGGAAAAATGCATCGCCCTCAATCTCAACCTCTACACGAGTGAGATAAACCTTATTCACCATCGGCAACGCCGTGCGATAAATTTCCGCACCGCCAATAATCATCGCCTCTTCGACGGGCGCTGCACTCGCGGCAATAGCCTTGCTCGCTTCTTCCAGTGCCTGTTCGATACTGTTGACCACCACAACACCATCAACTTTCCAGTCAGCACTGCGCGTAACCACAATATTGGTGCGTCCCGGCAGCGGGCGACCAATCGACTCATAGGTCTTGCGTCCCATGATCACCGGTTTGCCCAGCGTCACCGATTTAAAATATTTCAGGTCCTGCGGCAGATGCCAGGGCAACTGGTTGTTATTGCCGATCACCCCGTTTTTAGCGGCGGCAACAATGATGGCCAATTTCATTCGGATAACCCCGGACTAGATCGCGATAGGCGCAACAATACGCGGGTGCGGCTCGTAGCCTTCAAAGGAAAAATCTTCCAACTCGTAATCAAAAATCGACGCCGGTTTGCGCGCGATACGCAGCTTCGGCAATGCCTTGGGCTCGCGTGCCAATTGCGCAAACACAATCTCATCGGTCAAGTGGTTGCTGTACAAGTGGCAATCGCCAAAGGTGTGCACAAAATCGCCTACTTCCAGATCACACTGCTGCGCGATCATATGAGTCAGCAGCGCGTAGCTGGCGATATTAAACGGCACCCCCAAAAACAGATCCGCACTGCGCTGGTAGAGCTGGCAGGAGAGCTTGCCTTCGGAGACATAAAACTGGAACAGCGTATGGCAAGCGGCGAGTGCCATGCGGCCATGCTCGACGTTTTGTTGCGGGCTCATGGACTCGTCCGGCAGATCGGCCGGGTTCCAGGCGCTGACGATCAAGCGACGCGAATAAGGAGTCTTTTTGATCTGGGCAATAACTTGGGAAATCTGGTCGATAGTCGAACCATCGGGGCATGCCCAGCTGCGCCATTGTTTGCCGTAAACCGGTCCCAGATCGCCCGCTTCAGTCGCCCACTCGTTCCAGATTTTGCAGCCGCGCTCTTGCAGCCAGCTGACATCGGTACGGCCTTGCAGGAACCACAGCAACTCGACGATCACGCTTTTCAAGTGCACGGTTTTGGTGGTCACCAAGGGGAAGCCCTGGCTGAGATCAAACCGCAACTGACGGCCAAATACCGAGCGCGTGCCAGTGCCGGTACGGTCGCCGCGCTGGACACCGTTTTCGACTACGTCGCGTATCAAATCAAGATATTGCTTCATTAACAAACCTGTACGAAAAATTAAACGTTAGGGGATTGCGCCGTTTTCGGGGCAAAGGCGTAAGCCCACACCAACAATCCTACACCCAGCAGGAACATGGGCACGCAGAGCAATTGGCCGCGGGTCATACCGGCAATCAGGGCGACACCCAGATCCGGCTCGCGCACAAATTCAACGCCGAAGCGGAAAGTCGAGTAACCGATCAGGAATACACCTGACACAGCGCCGCGCGGGCGGGGTTTGGCGGAGAACCAGAATACAATGATGAACAGTACCAATCCTTCAAGGAACGCCTGATATAACTGGCTCGGGTGACGCGCCAGCCCTTCCGGCAACGCCTTGGGAAACACCATGCCCCAAGGCACATCGGTCACGCGGCCCCAAAGCTCCTGCCCGATAAAATTGCCCAGGCGACCAAAGCCCAAACCGAGCGGCACTATGGGCGCGACAAAATCCATCACGCTGACAAATGAACGGTTGATACGGTAGGAGTAGATAAACATCGCGACTATCACGCCGATCAAACCGCCATGGAACGACATGCCGCCTTCCCACACGCGGAACAGCCAGAGCGGATCGCGCAGAAATTCTTCAAAGTTGTAAAACAACACATATCCAAAGCGGCCGCCGAGGATCACCCCGAAGGCGCCATAGGTAATCAGGTTTTCGACCTGGGATTTATTGACCGTTGCCTCAGGCGCTTTGGCGCGACGCATGGCGATCAACCAGGCGCTGACAAACGCCAGCAAGTACATGATTCCGTACCAATGAACGTTGAATGGCCCGACGGTCATATTGCCGATAGAAAGAGGGCCAATAGGGATAGTAAAGGCGATGGGATTTAAATCCGGGTATTGCAGCATAAGCGGTTAAACCTGAGGCAGCCGTTTCAGTGGGCGGTGATTATGGCGCGGTTTTGTGACTCGCCCAAGACATTTATTACTCGTTTGCGTCCGAGGCGACCGGGCGGATCAAGCGGTTCAAGCCGCTTTCACGCAACTCGCGCGCGATATGCTCGCGGATATGCTCGCCGTTGGACATGCGCATCACCTCACCCAACAACGCCTTGGCGCGCTCAAAGGTAACGCCGCGGATAACGGATTTGACCTTGGGCAAGTTGGTAGCGTTCATGGAAAGTACGTCATAACCCATCGCCATCAACAGGATGGCCGCACCTGGGTCGCCCGCTAACTCGCCGCAAATACTGACGCTGATGCCGGCATCGTGGGCCGCATAAACAATGTACTGGAGCGCGCGCAACACCGCCGGATGATAAGCCTGATAAAGATCAGCCACCTGCGCATTGTTACGATCCACTGCGAGCAAATATTGGGTGAGGTCGTTACTGCCGACCGACAAAAAATCCACCTTGCGCGACAATTCCGGCGCGAGGTAAACCGCCGCCGGAACCTCAATCATCACCCCCACCTGCGGCTTGCGCACGCGATAGCCTTCTTCCAGCAGCTCTTTGTGAACACGCTGGATCAGCGCACGCGCCGCTTCAACTTCCTGCATATTGGTGATCATCGGCAGCAGGATGCGCAGGTTATCAAGGCCTTCACTGGCTTTGATCATCGCGCGGATTTGCGCGAGGAAAATCTCGGGGTGATCGAGGGTAACGCGGATGCCGCGCCAACCGAGAAAGGGGTTGTCTTCTTCAATAGGGAAATACGGCAGAGCCTTATCGCCGCCGATATCCAAGGTACGCATGGTGACCGAATGAGGCGCAAATGCCTCCAGTTGCTCACGATAAATCGCGCGCTGCTCTTCTTCACTAGGGAAACGGTCGCGCAACAAAAACGGGACCTCGGTGCGATACAGACCAACACCTTCAGCACCTCTTTCCAGCGAGCGCACTACGTCGGCCATCAAGCCGGTATTCACATGCAACGGCAAACGGTAGCGGTCTTTGGTTTCGCAGGGGAGATCCTTGAGCGCCTCCAGACCTTTTACCAGCGCCTGCTCTTCCAGGAAGATCGCCTTATATTGCTTGCGCAGTTGCGCACTCGGGTCGCAGTAGACTGTGCCCTTGTAGCCATCGACAATTATCGGGCGGCCGTCGATCTGGGTATAGGGCAAATCAACCGCGCCCATCACCGTGGGAATATCCATCGCCCGCGCCAGAATCGCCACATGCGAGTTGGACGAGCCCTGCACCGACACCAAACCGGCCAGCTTCTCTTTGGGGATTTCCCCCAGCATGGATGCGGTCAGCTCTTCGCCGATCAGGATGGTTTTATCGGGATAGACACGTGTCTTCTGATTGGACTCTTGCAAATAGGCCAGCACGCGCCGCCCCAGATCGCGCAAATCGGTCGCCCGCTCGCGCAAATAAGGGTCGTTCATACTGTTGAAAATACTTTCGTGTTCGAGGATCACCTCGCTCCAGGCATAAGGTGCATTGGCACCTTTGCTAATGCGCGCGCAAACTTCGGCAGCGAGGGAGGCATCGTCAAGCATCGCGAGATAGGCATCGAACAGCGCCTGCTCTTCGCGATTAATACGCGCCTTGAGTTGTTCGCCGAGGGATTTGATATCGCCACGTACCGCGATCAAGCAGCGATGAAAGAAGGCAATTTCGGCATCAACATCTTTGCACGGCAGGTAGGGCACCGAGCGCAAATCGGCAGAAGGCGCGATAACAACCGCCTCACCAATCGCGATACCCGAGGCGCCAGACACACCGATAAATTTGGATTGGGTTGCCTTGGCGCCGACTACTGGCACCACGCCGCCAGTCGCCTCCGCATGGGCAATCACGCCAGCGAGCTGCGCCGACATGGTTACGAGGAAAGCTTCTTCACCTTCATCAAAACGGCGCTGTTCAACCTGCTGGACAACCAGCACACCGAGCACTTTGCGATGATGGATAATCGGCACACCGAGGAAAGCGCTGTAGCGCTCTTCACCGGTTTCAGGGAAGTATTGATAGCTGGGATGTGCTTCGGCGTGTTCCAGGTTGATTGGCTCTTCGCGCACAACAACTCGCCCAACCAAACCTTCACCTGCCGCCAGACGCACTTTTCCGACCGCATCGGCGTTGAGGCCGTCGGTCGCCATAAGTACGTAATCGCCCTTGGTATCGCGCAAATAAACCGAACATACTTGCGTCGTCATCACCTGCTTCACCCGCGTAACAATAATCGCCAGCGCGGTTTTCATATCGCGCGCGGCGTTTACTTCCAGAACTATGGAGCGGAGAGAATTCAGCATAGGGTTCGGTAATCAGGCCTGTCAGGTGGTTTCGGTTTAATTCGAGTTATATGTACTAGCGAGCACGCGCACTGCGATCCTCAAGATTTGCATGGAATAACGACAGCTCTTTCAGCGCACGGCGATACACATCGCGCTTGAATGAGACGACTTTACCCAGAGGATACCAGTAACTGACCCAGCGCCAATCATCAAATTCGGCGCGGCCGCCATTATTGAGACTCACCTTGGAATCTTCACTCAGCATGCGCAGCAAAAACCATTTTTGTTTTTGCCCGACGCACAGCGGTAGGGAGTTGTGACGTACCAAGCGATGCGGCAACCGATAGCGCAGCCAACCGCGGGTACACGCCAGGATTTGCACATCTTCCTGATGCAGGCCAACTTCCTCATGCAATTCGCGGTAAAGCGCTTGCTCGGGAGTCTCGTTGGGGTTGATACCACCTTGCGGAAACTGCCAGGCATCCTGCCCGCCTACACGCCTTGCCCAAAGCAACTGGCCTTGGTCATTGGTCAAAATAATACCCACATTAGGGCGGAATCCGTCGGAATCTATCACGGGGAATTATCCATATAAAAGGTTTTGCTGTGGCAGAAAACAAAACTCCAGCGATAACGAGCGGACATGTTCCACAAAACAGCGTTTTCCGCACTATATCAGGCTTGTCCAAACCCGCAACCCTGAATCTCGGAAATGGTTTTTCATTGAGCGCGCCGACCACTGCCGCTATCCTAGCGACCCTTGCGATAACTCCCGCAAACTCTTACTTCATCTATATGGGGAACCACAGTGGCACTGGCTATTTTTGATCTCGACAACACCTTGATTGCAGGCGATAGCGACCATGCCTGGGGCGTGTTTTTGGTGGAAAAACAATTGGTGGATGCAGAGACTTACCGTTTGGCCAACGACGGTTTTTATGCGGATTACAAAAATGGCACCCTCGATATCCGCGCCTACCTACAATTTTCGCTCGCGCCTTTGAGCCGTCACAGCATGGCTGACCTGCAGGCACTGCATGCGGAATTTATGCGCGATCACATCGAGCCAATCATGCTCGCCAAAGCCGAAGCACTGCTTAAACAGCACCGTGACCAGGGCGATCATCTACTGATCATCACTGCCACCAACGGTTTTGTGACGCGACCTATCGCCAAACGCTTGGGTGTTGAAGACATATTGGCGACCGACCCCGAAGTTGTGGATGGTTGCTATACCGGCAACTTCGTCGGTGAGCCCTGCTTTCAAGCCGGCAAGATTACCTATTTGCATGAGTGGCTGAAGCACAATCATCACTCGCTCGAAGGTGCGTATTTTTACAGCGACTCGATCAACGATTTGCCGTTGCTGGAGCAAGTCGATCACCCGGTGGTAGTCGATGCAGATGAACGTCTCGCCGCTATCGCCCGCGAACGCAACTGGAAAGCAATAAGCCTGCGCTAGGCAGGCTTATTGTGAGAAAAATAACCGAACAGGTGTTTAGGCAAAGCCTGTTTATGCCAAGTAAACGCGCGCAAACACCGCTTTTAAATAGTCAGTTTCAGGAATAGCCGGATGGATTGGATGATCCGGTCCCTGTCCGCCCTGACCGATAATCTGCACATGGCGATCCAAATGGCGACCGGATGCGCGCACGATTTCCAACAATGTATCTTTGCCCAAATGCATAGAGCAGGACGCTGACACCAGCAAACCATCGCGACCCAACAAGCGCATTCCCAATTCATTAATGTGGCGATAGGCCGCCTCGCCCGCTTTCTGATCTTTGCGCTTTTTGATAAACGCTGGCGGATCAAGCACCACCACATCAAAGCGCTCATCGCTGGCGATCAACTCTTTCAACACATCAATCGCCTTGCCCTGAATCGCCGCAACTTTATCGGCAACACCATTCAACTGGGCGTTTTCCAATACCGCATCAGTTGCTGATTCCGAAGCATCAACACAAAAAACTTCGCTTGCACCCGCAACTGCCGCTTGTACACCCCAGCCGCCGATATAAGAAAACACGTCGAGTACACGCTTACCCTGCACATATTGCTGCAGCTGCGCACGGTTCATACGGTGATCGTAAAACCAGCCGGTCTTCTGGCCACCATGCACCGGTGCCATAAAACGCGTGCCGTTTTCCACCAATTCAACTGACTCAGGCACCTCGCCATAGGCGACCTCAGTATATTCTGACAAACCTTCCAGAGCGCGCGCGCTGTGCTCATTAGCAAGTAAAACACCGGCGGGACTCAATACCTGCACCAATGCCTCAACGATTTCATCTTTAACTGCTTCCATCCCCGCGCTGGCAATCTGCACTACCAGATAATCGCCGAAGCGATCGACCACCAAGCCCGGCAGCAAATCGGCATCGCCGTAAATCAACCGGTAAAACGGCTCATCAAACGCCAGCTCGCGTAGTGCCAATGATTGCTTGATGCGATGCACCAGCAGGGATTTATTGAGCGGATATTTTTCGTCACGACTGACCAAGCGGCCGCAGATAAGACCATTAGGATTGATCAAGGCAATCCCGAGCGGCTTACCACTATTAGTCGTCACCAGCGCCTGCTGCCCCATCGCAAAAGATTTCAGCGGCGACTTGGCGATATCCACCTCATTGCTGTAAATCCACAAATGGCCCAACTTCAAACGGCGATCAGCTTGGGGGTTAAGAACAAGGACAGGCAGGCTCATGGGCAAAACTCACGTAGAAAAAGTGGGCGGATTATAAGCCTTGTGCGACTGGGACACAGAAATAAAAACGCGGCGACTGCAAAATGCGCCAAAAGGAAGAGCTCAATGCCAGGGAAAATGCTAAGAAACGCACAAATATCGGGTGTTTTGCCCGCGTGAGTGCGTTTTTTAAACGCTTGGGACTTTATCATTCAAAAGATATGAGCTAACGTTAGCTGTGGCCATAAGTACTAATAAGCTCAAGAGCTTAGCGCAGATTCTTTATGCCATTTATATCATCGAATTCAATGCCAGCCGCCGCCTTGCCATAACCTTCGGCGGTCGGTAACCCCTAGGACGACACCATGCATACTCTAAAAACGACGACGATTGTCAGTGCAGCAGCTATTAGCCTGCTACTTTCCGCTTGCGGTGGATCAGGATCACCTATCAAATCATCCACTGGCAGCAGTAGCTCAAGTGTCAGCTCAGGGGTGGTAGATACAACTACCCCAACCTCACTGGGATATGGTAGCGGTAATGACTTTGTAGCAGGTGAAATAGCTGTTGGAATTGGTGGCAGCAACCTATCTCCAGGAGGAACAACGACACTCACAGTCACAGTTGTGAGTCCTACAAAAACGCTGGTAACCAACGCTGTCACCGTAACGTTCAACTCCGTTTGTGTCGCCAGTGGAGAGGCTACATTGGGGAATGGAGACTCCGGTGCTAATAGTGTTGCAACCAATAATGGTCAAGCGACAATCACCTACACAGCCAATGGATGCGTAGGTAACGACGAAATTACTGCTAGTGCAACATTAAATGGCATGGCTAAGACAGCTAAAACCACATTATCCATTGCAGCAGACACTATCCAAACAGTGTCATTTATCGATGCGAACCCAACCTTGGTTAACCTTAAAGGTACTGGTGGAGGTGAAACTTCGATTGTTCGCTTCCGCGTTTTGGGTAGCACAGGCTCACCAATGAAAGATGTGGACGTTGATTTCTCATTAAGTACCTCCATTGGCGGTTTAAGCTTAACCAATACCAGCGGCAAAACAGACAGAACCGGCCATGTGTCAACTACGGTTCAAGCTGGAGCAGTAGCCACGCCAGTTCGAGTTACAGGCAAGGCTCGCGGCACGGAAATTTCAACCCAATCCAATCAATTAATTGTGTCCACTGGTATTCCAGATCAAGACAGTATGTCGCTTTCCGCCACCAACCTTCACCCGACGGGTTGGAACTTCGACGGTGTTGAATCTCAGATCACTATTCGTATGGCTGATGCATTTAACAACCCACCACCAGATGGTACTGCTGTAACATTTACTACAGAAGGCGGCGCAATCGAATCAGGTTGCCCAACTGATGGCGGATCATGCACCGTAAAGTGGACTAGTCAAGCTCCGAAACCAACACGCAACAGCCCAATCAACACTCCGGAACGCAAGCTATGTGTTGACAATCTTGGTGTACCAGTTGCCGACTACGATGTGTGTGTGCGTGAGCGTGCCGGTCGAGTTACTGTATTAGCGACAGCAATCGGCAACGAAAGCTTCATCGATACCAATGGTAATGGTTATTTTGACAAACCAGACCCAACCAACCCAGATCCAAAACTCCGGGGAGATATTTTTAGATCCTGGGTTGATGGAGGTGATTGCAATGCGAATGTCCCTCCATCGTCGAAAAAAACGCCAGCTAACTCTGGAATCATCCCTTGTGATGATCTGGTTGAAGCATATCTGGACAAAAATGAAAACGGAGTGCGTGACCGGGATGAAGAGCCAGTCGATTTTAATAAAGATAATGAACATACGCTTGAGAATGGTATATACAACGGTGTTCTTTGTCAGGTAGAGGGTGATGGATGCACCAAAACTGGTGTCAATATTCGTGATGACATTGTTTTGATTATGACCAGTACAAGAATGTTGATGCGCAATGGAGTATTCCCATTCATTAATACCAATGTAGTACTTCCATCACCGAGTCGCAGTGCAACAATCTGGTTCTTGATGGCAGATGAGAATGGTCATGGCCTACCTGCAGGAACTACATTGGCTCTTGATACAGGCAGCCTCAAAGGTGCGCAAGCAAGCCTTTCATTTAGAGGACCACTTGCAGCTAGTGACTCTCCTGCACAAATTTTGGTTAGCATTCTTGGTGATGAGGGCGCCATAGCGTTCGGGGCATTTAGTATTAATATCACCATTCCAACGCCAAATGGCCCTATTGTTTCAAGTCAAACGGTTTCCGTAAGTCAATAATATATAGTTATTCAAAAAAGGCTCTCCACTAAAAATGGAGAGCCTTTTTGTTTGTACCTCACAAATCTCAAGTGATCCATTTCTCGCTATTTAATCCCAGTCCTGTGCATATAAAGTGGTACTGATTTTTTATCGTGAAGCAGAGAGCACCACATTTTTTATTTCGTCGTTCATTTCCACTCAAAAAATCCCACTTAACTTCAGAAAGTACGACTTTATAGCCTTTGGGTGTGAATTTAGGCCTTCTGTTGCGACCGTTTTTTGCGGGTGCTAGTTTGCTGCGGTGATGATTTTTATTCCGCAGGATTCTTTTACTAACCCGAATAACAAACAGAGGTCACACACCAATGCGTACACATCACCAAACCAAACAAAAAATTCCATCTATCCCAAACTCAATTCGGCAATGGTTAGGTGCCAGCAGCCTTGGCTTAATTGCGCTAATGGGACTCAGTTCAGTTGCACAAGCACAAACCAAAGTTGTCGGTTACATTCCTTCTTATAAAAATATGCCCGCGGTAATTGACCGAACGGACTTGAGCAAGCTTACCCATATCAACCTGTCATTTTTAAACCCGAATGCCAGCGGTGCTTTAACCAGTGGTGGTAATCCGGTGTGTATGGAAGGAGCAAGTGCGAGCGATATTAATTACGTAGTGCAAAAAGCCCATCAAGCCGGTGTAAAAGTATTGGTATCCGTTGCTGGCGGTGTGATACCGGCGTGTTCAGGCAATTGGCAAACATTGTTGCAACCAGCCAATCGCGCCACCATCGTTAATAACCTGCTGCAGTTTGTAAATACGTTCAATCTTGATGGTTTGGATATCGATATCGAAGGTGCAGTACTGACCAACATCGATAACGCCGGGCACTACACCCCATTTATCCAAGCGCTGCGCAATGGTTTGCCCGCAGGTAAATTGCTGACCTCGGCAACTGCTTCTTATGTTGGCGGGATGGTTCCCACTTCATCGTTACAGTATTTTGATTTCGTCAACATCATGTCCTACGACGCGATTGGGCCAGGTTGGGGGCAAGCAGGCGTTGAACACTCGCCTTACTCAATGGCGGTGTCTGATATCAATATCTGGAAAGCGCGCGGCCTAACCAAACAAAAAATGGTGTTGGGCGTTCCGTTTTATGGATATGGATTTAATGGTTATGCCGCTGCTTATGATTTTGCCTCCATAGTCAACCAATTTGGTGCCGGTGCAGCACAGGCAGATGTGATCGGCACGCGTTGCGCTGGTTGCAGCTACATCACTTATAACGGTCTTCCTACCATTCGCGCAAAAACCCAACTCGCGTTGCAAGAAGGTTCGGGCGTGATGATTTGGGAGTTATCGCAAGATATCGCCGGCGCGAATAATTTGCTCGCAGCGATTCGCACCCAAATTGGTAACACTGGTAGTTCAAGCAGTTCTTCTACCGCAACTGGTTGCCCGGCATGGGTGAGCGGACAAAATTATGTTGCCGGTAATAAAGTGACTTACCAAGGTGGTTACTACATTGCTGAATACGACAATCCTGGCTATATCCCGAACGTCAGTACTTATTTCTGGGAGCCAATCGCAGCATCAGCGTGTGGCGGGACATCGTCTTCGAGTTCGTCTACCGCAGCTTTCACTCGCCTGATTCAAGCAGAGGCTTACACCGCGATGAGCGGCGTGCAATTGGAAAACACGACTGACACTGGCGGCGGCCAAAATGTTGGTTGGATTGATGCGAATGATTGGATGGCGCACGCCAATATTAATTTCCCCAGCAGCGGCACTTACAAAGTCGAATACCGTGTTGCAAGCCCGAACGGTGCAAGTCTGTCACTGGATTTAAATGCCGGTGCAATTCAATTGGGACAAGTCGGCATTCCTGCGACTGGTGGTTGGCAAACCTGGACTACGGTTTCACACAATGTCTCGATTAATGCAGGAACTTACAGTGTGGGGATTTTTGCTCCACAAGGTGGCTGGAATCTTAACTGGATCAGATTTACCAAGCTGTAATTGAATTTCCATTTCATAGCTGTCCTTTTTTTGCTGTTCTGTTTCTGCTGTTTTTTGTTTTTCTCCCGGACTTGCGGATCTTTTAGATCCGCTTTTTTTAGCAAAAAAATAATTGCCATGAAAAATAAAAAAGGCTGCAAATGCAGCCTTTTTTATGGCATCAGATAAGGTCGATGATTATCACTTCACCCGAATATCATTTTTCACTGATTGCACACCTTTCACTTCACGTGCAACTCTTGCCGCTTTGCTAACGTGCGCTGAGTTGGCAACAAAACCGCTAAGTTGTACTACGCCTTTAAAGGTTTCAACTTGGATTTCAGTTGCTTTGAGTTCATCGTCCTCAACAAACGCGGCTTTCACTTTAGTTGTGATGACTGCATCGTCGATATATTCACCAGTACTTTTTTCCTTGGAGGTTGACGAACAACCAGCAAGCAAAACAAAAAATGACAACAACACGGCAGTAAAGTAATGAGAATAAGTTTTCATAATTTAATATCCTTTAAGTTAATTGAAAAACCAAATAAAAAGCAGTTCAAAATAAAACAATAAATTTTTTCGTCAGAATTTAATCATCAGCAATCAGACATAACCCATCAAAATGAGAATAATCAGGATCAACACTACCAAACCTAAACCACCACTCGGGCCATAACCCCAACTGCGGCTGTGCGGCCACGCAGGAATTGCACCAATCAAGATTAAGATCAGGACGATTAATAAAATTGTGCCAAGTGTCATAATTGTTCTCCTTCTATTACCTTTACAACAATTTCCCTGATTTTCCCTTCGATGCTATCCATATCGCGGAGGGGGTGAGCTGGCTTTCGCCAGCTGTAGTTAACACAATTATTATTGTGCTACTTGACCCGGAGTAGCGATGATCACTTCTACACGACGATTCATTTGTCGGCCAGAAGAAGAATCATTACTTGCAACCGGAGAACTTTCACCTTTACCAACAGCGGTAATGCGATTAGCAGCAACGCCCTGGTTCAGTAAAAATGCCTTAACAGAATCGGCACGGTTTTGTGAAAGTACCTGATTGTAGCTATCGCTACCCACGCTATCGGTGTGCCCCTCAATTACCAGCGAGCGATCAGGATATTGCGCAAGGAAGCCACTTAACTTGCTTAGGTTAGCAGTGGCAGTACCACGCAAATCGGCCTTGCCAGTTTCGAATAGCACATCACCCAAGGTCACGACCAAACCACGTTCGGTTTGTTTCGCATTGAGTTCTGCCAATTGGCGACGAAGCGCTTCAGCTTCTTGGGTGCGCGATGCTAACTGCGCAGCAGTTGCCTGGCCGCTAATTTCTTTGCGCTTATCTTCCAGCAAACGAGCTTGCGCTAATGCTGCAGCTGTATCTACTTTGCGATCCGCGAGGTAAACCAAATGCTTAGCGTAAGCAACATCTTTACGCGGCTCCTCTGCAGCGCGCACAGCAGCTTCTGCATCTTTAATAGCCACAGGTGCACGGGTAGCCAATTCAGAATTCGACTGCAATTGGGTTAATTTCGCGCGAACATCCGCTGAGCCATCAGGCGCTTTAGGGGTTGAACTACAACCAACAACTACGAGGCTTGCGAGCAGCGCAGAAAAAATCGGACCTTTGGATTTCAAAGAAAATTTCATTGCACACCTCCTGAGTTACGTTGCAGTTCCTGCTCAAGAGTGTTGACGTTCTTGTGCAGCTCGTCATTAACCTCTTGTGCTTTTGCCGCTGAAGCTTTAGCTGTTGCCAGCTCTGCATCCACACGTGACTGCTCAGCTAAACGTGCAGCGGCCAACATTTCTTCCTTGGCTACAGCGGCACGCGCTGCGGTTAACTTATCACGTGCTTCACCCAATTCAGGAGATGCGTAATCGGCAACCCGCGCTTGTTCAGCATTAGCGATTGCAAGTTCTGCCGCTTGGAGAGCTTGGTCAGGTGCTTTAGGTGGGGAACTGCACGCGGCTAAAAGTGCACCACTGAGCACTACCATCGCCAAGCGGGGAGCGCTCTTTCCGTTGATGATTGATCTAATCATAGTGTTAGTCCTCGTTTAAAAACGACAAATCACTTATCTGCCTCGTTACCCAATGTACGGGAATAAGTGTGACAGTCTCAGATTAGGCACTCGCCAACACAGAATCAGTGCGCTATCGCTCTTAAATACTGCCAAAGCAAAAAACGCTAAATGATTCACAAATTCATATTTGTTCTTAAAAAAACTGCCTCATCAGCAGGTTTGACTTTTCTCTTTTACCCCTGGTTCGACTTTTAGTAGTTTACGTTCGACTTTTTTTGGCCTGTAGAACCCCAAAAAATCGGGTGCTAGATTCGGAAATTGTTTCATTTGCTGATTTTTAAAACAGTTTTGTAATTGCATTGATGTTGATATCGGCAATTGAGCACCACGCGATTCCAAATTCTGTTACGCAGCAAGTGAGGCAGACATTTTTTAACCGTCACTGGCATCAATAGAAAAAAGGGGTTGGGTATGCTCGATAAATACAAAGACAACAATAGAGAGCGAGGAAAATTTAAAAAATCCCTGCTCGCTGTTTCGATAATGGCCTTAAGTGCGCCCACATTTGCGCAGACAGAAAGTAACGCGACGGATAGCGCATTAGAAGAAGTAGTGGTGCAAGGTATTCGCACCAGCCTGGAAGATGCACAAACAATTAAACGTGAAGCTGACACAGTAAAAGATGTAATCACCGCATCGGACATTGGTGCACTGCCGGATAAAAGTGTGACCGAAGCATTGCAACGTGTACCCGGTGTAACCGTCGGCCGTTTTGCATCTCCTTCAGATCCAAACCATTTCGCGGCAGAGGGGCGCGGTGTTTTGGTGCGCGGTCTTGATCGTGTGCACAGTCAATTTAATGGCCGCGAATCATTCAGTGCCGGCAACTGGACGTCCGGGTTGAGCTATGAAGATATTCCACCGGAATTGGTGGGCACTGTAGAAGTAATCAAAAACCAAACCTCGGATATTATCGCTGGCGGTATTGCAGGTACGGTCAACTTGATTACACGCAAACCTTTCGACATGGACGGCAGAAAAATATTCCTGTCCGCTAAAGGAAGCTACGGTGATTTGGTGGATGATATTTCACCATCTTACTCAGGTCTGTTCAGCGACCGCTGGGATACCAGCGCCGGTGAGTTTGGTTTTTTAGTCAGCGCATCCACCTCTGAATTTACCGCGCGCGGCGATGGTATCGCCATGACTAACTTTTATGAGCGCAGTGCCACACAAACCGAATTTCCAACACTCGGCTCGACTGCACTACCTGGTTACGAAGACCAAAAATTATTTATGCCGACTGGTCCCTGGTTGAGAACGGCAGATTCTGATCGCGACCGCAGCGGTTTTGACACTGCATTGCAATGGCGTAACCCCGACGAGACCATCAAAGCAACCGCTGAATTTATTCGCTCTGAATCAGAAGAAAATTGGCGCGAGTACGTGTTGTTCCCCACCACCAGTTCAACCGGGTTTGATGCAGATTTTACTAACGCGCAATTAGTACCTGGTACACCAGCGACCTTTGATGAGAATGGTTACTTCACCAGCGGCACTATTACCTATCCATGGAACGTAGCTTACCTGGCATCATCACGCGGTGATCGCGTAGAAAGTAAAGTCGATGATTTCAGTTTTAATCTGGAAATTACGCCCGATGATCGCCTGAAAATTGAACTGGATTTCCAACGTCTTGATACCACTTACGATCGCGAAAATAACACCATCAACAACCGCTTTGCGATGTCGGATGTATTCCTTGATCTGCGCACCAAAATTCCAACCGTGAAATTTTTGGGTACCAATGCGACCGGGGTTGCACCTGACTGGATGGGTTGCCCTGCGGGTGAAAATCCTGGCACTACCGATTTATCAGATCCCGCAGGTGCATGTGATTATTACCAGGTATCAATCATGGATACTAACGTCGATGCAAAAGGAACCATGGATTCTTTTACCGCCGATGTTGAATACCAGATTGATGGCGGCTGGTTAAAATCCGTTGCCGGTGGTGCCTACTTTTCGGATATCGACCGTACTACACAAGATGACGAATACATCAACTGGGGCGCGGTGTCGCATACCTGGGGTACAGCACCCACTGCAGGTTTGGCGGGCAATCCTGAATTGTATGAAGCCGTTACCTTCGGCAATGATTTTATGGGCGGCAAAGGCCTCGCTGGTGATAACCGCACCTTCCTGTTCCCGCGCATGAGCAATACTCAGGAAAAAAATCTGTTGGCGTATGACGACTTCCTGATGGAAAACGGTTTGAACAATGGTGGTTGGCGTAATCGCGGCGCACGCACCACCATCGATGGCAAACCGACAGATGCAAAAGGTTATTTACCACATGAAACAGTGACAACGGCAATTGATCGCCAGGAAGCTTACATTCGTGTTGATTTTGCCAACGATGAATTGGCGATGCCTATCAAAGCAAATTTAGGTTTACGTTATGTAAGTTACGGTGTTGAAGCAACCGGCACCTCGCGCCTTAACAAACCTGGTTTGGGTGATGTAGCGCAAGCCTATTACGAAGAAAATTTCCCGGCCTATGCAGAATTTTTTAACGGTGATGGTTCAGCAATTAACACTGCCGAGCCGGATACCTACACCACTACATTGCCCAGCTTTAATTTAAGCGTGTCAGTAACCGACGACATCATTACCCGTTTCGCCATGTCCAAAGCGATTTATTTTCCGTCGCTCTACGATATGCGCAACACGGTTAACTACAACGCAGCCGTCACCTCTACCGATGATCCGGCAAACCCCGGAACAATTGTTGATATGAGCGTAACTGCAAATGGCGTCGGTGGTAACCCATATTTGCAACCGGAAGAATCGGATCAGGTTGATTTGACTGCTGAGTGGTATTTCAGCGATGTCGGCTCATTAACCTTCAGTTTATTCCACAAAAAAATCAGCAATTTGTTCCGCGAACGCAATTACCAAACAACGGTTACCAATCCGGTGAGCAACACGTCGCTCGATATGCTGGTGCGTCGCCAAGTGAATGAAGGTGAAGGTACTGTCAAAGGTTTTGAAATCGCTTATCAGCAATTTTATGATTTCTTGCCCGGTGCATGGAGTGGTTTAGGTACTCAGTTCAACTACACCTATGTATCGCAAGATGACATTGGTGATAGCAATATGGGTGAAAGTGTTTCAGTTGGTGGCGATCGCAACGCCTTCCGCAATTTCACCAACTTGCCATTGCCGGGATTATCCGAAGATACCTACAACTTCACACTGATGTATCAATATGCGGGAATTGAAGCGCGTGCGGCCTACAACTGGCGCTCTGATTATCTGGTGACCCGTCGCGATGCGGATGCTTTCGCGCCGATTTATAACGAAGCACAAGGTTATCTCGATGCATCTATCTGGTACACCATCAATGACAATCTTCGTATTGGCCTTGAGGGTAGCAACCTGTTAGATGAACTGACGGTAACACGTGCGCAATTTAATCAGGATGGTGCGACAACGCAAAAAACCTTCTCCTCTACTGATAGGCGTTATGCACTTTCGCTGCGTGCAACTTTCTAACTCTGGCTGAAAAGTGACTGCAATAAAAAGCTGTGTATTCATAGCTGTGTAACAAAAAATGCACACTGCATAGCAGTGTGCATTTTTCTGTCTTTTGATTGACTGAGGATTTCTTGCAATGCTGCACCACAATAGCGACGACAACCGGATTAAAGAGATATTAATTGTTGGCGGAGGTACTGCTGGTTGGATGGCCGCTGCAGCCTTTTCCCATGTATTTAAAAATCAGCAATGTCGCATACGGCTAATTGAATCTGACCATATCGGCACAGTGGGTGTTGGCGAGGCCACTATTCCGGTTATTCAAAAATTTAACCAAATGCTGGGAATAGATGAAAATGATTTCATCAAAAATACCCAAGGCACATTTAAATTAGGTATCCAGTTCGTCAACTGGGGCAGCATCGGTAATTCCTACATTCATCCTTTTGGCCCTTACGGTATGAACATGGGCTATTTGAGTTTCTATCATTATTGGCTGCGTATGTCAGCCAACAAACAATCGATTGATCCCGGTGAATATTCCATCGCCATTCAAGCTGCGCTGCGCGGACGCTTTATGCCGCCGGCCAATATTCCCAACTCACCATTATCACAAATTTCTTATGCGTATCATTTTGATGCAAGCCTCTATGCAAAGTATCTGCGTAATTTTGCCGAAACACGCGGCGTCGAACGCATTGAAGGTGAAATAGAAAAAGTGGTGCTGCGCAGTGATGATGGCTACATCGAAAGCGTAAAATTAAAAGATGGTACACCGTTGCACGCACAATTATTTATTGATTGCACCGGCTTTCGCGGCTTGCTGATCGAAAAAGCAATGAACACTGGTTATGACGATTGGTCGCACTGGCTACCCTGCGATACTGCCGTTGCGGTTCCGACCAGGAATGTCACAGCACCACTCCCCTACACTCGCGCGACTGCGCACAGCGCGGGATGGCAATGGAAAATTCCGCTACAACATCGCACGGGCAACGGTCATGTATTTTGCAGCAAATACATGAGTGATGAGCAAGCAAAAAAAATCCTGTTGGAAAATATTGAGGGAGAGCCATTGGCAGAGCCGCGGTTTATTCGCTTTAAAACCGGCATGCGCAGAAAATTCTGGAACAAAAATTGTGTTGCTATGGGTTTGGCAAGCGGATTTTTGGAGCCATTGGAATCCACCAGTATTCATTTAATCCAATCCAGTATTTCCAAGTTAATCGCTTTGTTTCCCATGGCTGATTTCGACCAGACCAATATCGATAAGTACAACGAATTACTGACATCCGAATTCACCTTTGTGCGCGATTTTATCATCCTGCATTACAAGGTGAGCCAGCGCACCGATTCGGAGTTTTGGAATTATTGCCGCCATATGCAAGTGCCGGAAACACTGCAGAAAAAAATCGACCTCTATCAATCCAGCGGGCGATTATTCCGCGACAACAATGAGCTATTTGATGAGGTGAGTTGGTTTGCCGTCATGCAAGGCCAAGGTTTACAGGCACAACATTATCACCCATTGGCAGATCAAATCACTGAGGCGGAATTCGATAAAATAATGCGCGAAATTAAAGCAGTCATTAATCGGGCAGCCAATGCGATTCCCACACAAGAGGAATACATTGCAAAACACTGCTCCGCGATTAATCGATGACAGTATTGGCATTGTTATTGTGATGCAATTTACGAAAATCGGATTCACATTTTGTGGGAAGGTTTGATTTTAGGGTGTTAGGGTTTGACTTTAGCGGTGCGCTTGTTGGGATTTTTAACGGGTGTTAGCGTGAAGATGAAGCTTTGTTTTCGCAATAAAAATCAAAGCTGGTACTAGCCCATCACAATCCGGTTTTTATTCCCATCAGGAAATAAAAACCTCATCAAGAGAGAACAATAATGCAATCCATAACAGCAGGTTTTTTACCTAAGTGGTGCGCAGGGACATTTGCTGCGCTCGCGCTTACATCGACTATTCAACCCACCTTCGCACAAAGCGAACAAATATTGTTTGATGACTTCAGCTACACAACGACTGCGCAACTGGCCAATAACGGTTGGCGCCTGCGCACTTGGGAAGGAGGGCCAGGTTTGGCAAATGGCACCTGGAGTACAAACAATATTTCGTTTGTTACCGACCCTGCATCGCCCACCAACAAATTTATGCGTTTGAAGGCAAGCACCAATATCAATGGCAGCACTATTGTTAATAACCGCGCAACAACTGGCAGCGTTTCACAAGCGGAAGTGGCAAGGGTTGAACAAATTTATAAAAACGGCACTTGGGCGGCGCGCATGTATTTTAACGACGCACCCAATGTCGGCCCTGATGGCGACACTGCGATCGAAACTTTTTTTGGTTTAACGGATTACATCGAAGGTGCTGAACCCTACAGCGAAATCGATTTTGAATACTTACCCAACGGCGGATGGTGGACAGGTTCTGCCACGCCCAGCATGTGGTCAGGTACTTACCGCATTGTCGATTGGTCGGATGAAAGTAATCACGGTGTCACGCGCACCCAAGGCAGTTTGCAGGGTTGGCATACCTTGGTGATGCAAGTGACTGATGGTCACATTTCGTTTTATATCGATGGCACTTATCAAACCGGATTTAACGGTGCTGTCGCGCCGGATTATCCAATGTATTTGATGTTCCAGTTGTGGATCAGCAATGACTGTTTTGATGCAGGTTGCAATACGCGAGGCTTTATCAACAACAGTAATTTCCGTGAATATTCCGAAGATCTCGATTGGGTTTATTTTGAAAAAAATAACATAGTTCCCGCGAGCGAAATTCCGCAAAAAGTCGCAAGCTTGCGCGCTGCGGGTATTAGCTATGTGCAAAATATTAATGGCAATAGCACCAGTTCGACACCAGCGGCATCGTCGCGCCCGGCAAGCTCAAGCAGCGTTGCAACCGCGCAACAATGTAATTGGTGGGGAACTGTTTATCCTATTTGTACGCACATTACTTCCGGTTGGGGTTGGCAAAATAACGCTGATTGTGTCGGCATCCAAACCTGCCAAACATTATCGCCACCTTATGGTGTTGTAGGTGCGGCTGCCTCAAGCAGTTCCCGTTCGAGTACGCCACAAAGCTCCAGTCGTTCATCTTCCAGTGCCGCGCCGTTTACACGTTTGATTCAAGCGGAATCTTATTCGGTCATGAGTGGCGTACAAATTGAAACCACAACCGATTCTGGCGGTGGGCAAAATGTTGGATGGATTGAAGCGGGCGATTGGATGTCTTACGCGAATATTAATTTCCCGACGAGCGGAACCTACAAAGTGGAATATCGCGTTGCCAGCCCAAGCGGTGCTGCTTTGTCTCTGGATTTAAATGCCGGTGCAATCCAGCTCGGGCAAGTCGCTATCCCCGCTACTGGTGGCTGGCAAACCTGGACAACGGTTTCCCACAACGTACAGGTTAATGCTGGTACCTACAGCCTGGGCATTTATGCACCGCAAAGCGGCTGGAATTTTAACTGGCTGCGGATCACCAAACTTTAACGGTTAGCGATTTTAATTTCCTCCCCGGAACTTGCGAACCTGGCGACAGGTTCGCTTTTTTATTGCTGCGATAACATCATCTCGTAATGATTGGTTAATGTGCATTCACTGACCTTTCACCTCACCAAAAAAAGCATACACTGCTCGGGTTATGTATCCACCACGTCGCACGAGGAGTTCCCCTGTGAAATCATTTATCAAACCTTTGGCAACATTGTTTGGCGTCGCAATGGCGAGCCTGATAAGCACTGCCGTTTCAGCCTGCCCCGATTACATGAAAGGCGAATACCGCAAGTTGCATTCAAAAGACTCAGTCAATATTTGTGAGCTAATGGAAAATAAAACCGTGTTAGTGGTTAACACGGCTAGCCACTGCGGCTTCACCTCCCAATTCAAAGAGCTGGAAGCGCTGCATAAGAAATACAAAGACAAAGGTCTGGTGATCGTCGGTTTTGCCAGTGACGACTTCAAGCAAGAAGATGCCGATGAAGAAAAGGCGGCAGAGATTTGCTATCTCAATTACGGTGTAACCTTCACCATGCTTTCGCCCACCCATGTGACGGGCAAAGAGGCCAACCCTTTATTCAAAGCCTTGGCCGAGCAGGCGCAGGAACCAAAATGGAATTTCAATAAGTATCTGGTCGGTAAAGACGGTCAGCTGGTCGAATACTTCGGCAGCCTAACCAAGCCGGATTCACCAAAATTGGCTGCAGCTATCGAACAACAACTCTAAGCAAGCCCCCAAAACGGCCTGATTAAAACCAGGCCGTTTTTTATAGCACAAATGTAAACGGTTACCTTTTAACCCACGTGTACCGCTACTCCCCTCACACCAACATGCGACCGGTCAAAAATCATTAAGTTAATGATAATTAACAGAAATTAACTGATTTTTTACTGAAAAATTGCACCTCTTTACAATTTTATATTTGAAATTCTCGCCTTTTTCAGCGTAAAAGAAGTTGTAATCGATTACATAATAAGTGATTATTAGCTGCGCGTTTTTCCTGTCGCACCACATAACATAAGAGTAATCATAAATAGATACGGGTAATTAACCTGTTCAACTAGCAATCACATCACCCTTCAAATAAGCATTTACCGTCAGCGAGTAGCTAATGACTATTTTTAATAGCCATGGGATTTGCTCGACCTGATTTTGAAGCGGTATGTGGTTTAACCACTGCGAGGAGTTTCATGAGTTCACCACATTTTAAGAAAACTATTTTGTCATCTTGTGTGGCTGCTTTTTCGGTAGCTGCATTGGCCACTCCAGCAATTGCGCAGGACTCAACGGCGGACGATAAAATGGTTGATGAGGTTATTGTTACCGGTATCCGCGGATCACAAAAAGCGGCGGTAGACGTTAAACGTAATTCTGCCGTGATTGTGGATTCAATCGTCGCCGAAGACATTGGTAAATTGCCGGACGTCACTATTGCTGACTCCTTGCAACGTGTAACCGGGGTGCAAATCCAACGCACTGCGGGCGAAGGTTCCAGCCTGAACGTGCGCGGTATGCCGCAAGTGTTGACCACTCTGAATGGTGAATCTTTCCTTAGTCCTTGGTCGATCACTGGTGTTGGCGCCAACTATTCAGATATCCCCTCATCCATGATCTCCGGTGTGGATGTTATTAAATCCCAGTCTGCCGCAACGTCTGCGGGCGGAATTTCCGGTGTTGTGGATTTAAAAACCCGTCGCGCCCTGGATATGGAACAGGGATGGACTGCTACCGCCGGTTTGGAAACATCAGAAGGCTCAATCACCAAAGATGCCAACCATGACGTCAACGCGTTTGTTGGTTGGAATAACGGCGATTTAGGTTTTACCTTCGGCGCGTTCAGCTCACTTACCAATGCTGCCAACTACCAAATGTATGAAGACTCACGTTTGGGCTTTGTGAATTCCGGTGGCGATCCGCTCGATTTAAACGGTGATGGCAATACCACCAGCGACCGCTATTTGGTTCCCGGCGGTTACGGTGTAAAAGCTTATGTGATGGAGCGTGAGCGTGAAGGTTTTGCGACCTCATTCCAATCGCGCCTGAGTGATTCCCTGACCTTCACCGGTGAAGTTTTTTACACCAAAATGGATCAATATGATCGCGGTGTAGAAACTCAATTCAACGGCAGCCGTGACTCTAATTATGACGTGTTGCGCGCAGGCTCAATCACCACTAAAGAAGCGGTAATTCCCGCTAGCGGCAACACCCCTGAGCGCGTGATCAACTCGCTGCAAGTTGCTGTCGTTGAAGCTCCCGATTTCCAAGCGACAACTAAAAGTAAACAGAATCACACCGATGCAATCAACACCAACTTTGAGCTGGCCTTTGATTCGGGCGATGCATTCAAAGGCTCGGTGCGCTATGTGCACTCCGAAGCCGATAAAACCTACGAAGAAGCCACCTTCCAACAAGGCACACCGGTTTGGTATTGGGTTGATGCCGATGGCGATGGCCAGGATGATCCGGTCGATCCATTTATGGTTACCGTGGATTACCGGAAGGAATATCCAACCTTTTCCTACGCAGATGACCTGTCCAGCACTGACCGCCTGAATCTGTTCCAGGCATTTGCGATTGGGCAAAAAGATGAAGCGACCATGGATGTGTTGCGCGCTGATGGTACTTACGAGTTTGAAGCGGCCGATTTTAAATCCTTTGAATTTGGTGTGCGTCTGGATCGCCGCGATGTAAAAACCGTTAAATACGACTACCTGACTCCAACCGGACGCTACTCCACCTGGGCAGATCCAAATGTACCAGCGGAACTCCACTTCGAGCCGCTACCAGGTGATTTTGTTTGGCAGCGTTATCCGGATTGGTACGACTTCAAAGGCAATGGCGATTTGGGGCAAGCACCGTTTGATGATTTGAAATCACAATTGATTTCCTACAACGATTTCGGCCCCTTCTCTGGATTTGAATCCGGTGTTGCAGCCTTGAATCCCAAGTCGTTGGATGACGTAAATGGCTTCATGAATTCAATCTATCCTGGCGCCACCAAGTTTGCAGATCCGGCGAAAGCCTACTCCGTTATTGAAGATACGGCGTCGGCCTATTTCCAAGGCAATTTCGAAAATACTGATGGCGTATTCGGTGTTCCTTACTCGGGTAACCTAGGCTTACGCATTGTGCAAACCGATCGCGAAGTAGTGAACAGCACCTACGCGGCTGGCTCTACTCCGGCGGCCGGCAGTTACTACGGCGGCGGTGCCGAAGCAGCGATGGGCAAACCACCGGCAGGTTGGCAGGTGATGTTCAAACAACTGGGCACCAAAACGACCAGAACCTCGTTCACCGATGTATTGCCTGCAGCCAATATCAGCTTCTTCCCAGCTGATGACGTTATCGTGCGTTTTGGCTACAACAAAACCATGAGCCGTAACGATCTGGTTAACGTGGGCGAAGATGAAACGCTCTGGTATCAGGAATATAAAGTCTATACCCCTGAAGGTACCCGTGAAGATGCCGACGGCAAATACAACGTGGTTACCAGCCCGGGCGGTGGTAACGACCAAGGTAATCCAAGCGTTAAACCCTGGCGCGCGGATAACTGGAACGCCTCTACTGAATGGTATTTCGCAGAAGGCAGCATCCTGGGCTTGGGCGTGTTCCTAATCCAGGTGGATACCGCCACTGAAACACTTCAGGAAGCGCGTGCTTATCCAGACTCTGACGGCGTAGTTCGTCGCACCGCAAACGTGTGGACCACCCAAAACGTAACCGGTTCTGATCTCTCCGGGTTCGAGATAGGCTACAAGCAATCCTTTGATTTCCTGCCCAGCTTCTTGAGCAACACCGGTATGGAATTCAACTACACCTATTCCGATAGCGACTCAGGTGATGAAGATCTGGAAGGCAAAAGTTTCCCACTGCAATCCAACTCCAAGCATCAGTACAACGCGATCTTGTGGTATCAGGGTGAAAAGCTGAGTTCCCGTATCGCCTACAATTGGCGCAGCGATATTTTCCAGGGCCGTGTTGGTTTGAACACTAACGAAGCATCCATCAGCATGGGAAATTGGACTGAAGCGGCAGGCTATTTGGATGTCTCTGTTAACTATGACGTTATCGAAAACGTAACCTTATATGTTCAAGGCACCAACCTGACTGAAACCAACTATCGCAACTACGCGCAATTTGAGGATCAATTCCACTCATTGTCAGTACAAGAGCGCCGGGTTGCTGCAGGTATTCGCTTGCGCTTGTAATTCGCTTCGACAGCTAGAAAAAGAACCGGCGCAAGCCGGTTTTTTTATGCCCGCAAACCAGATAAGAAGTGATTACCCATCAGTCGTTAATGGCTGGCGACATAGAATATTTTTTCCGAATCACATTGGCGCCTTATTCCTTAATTTCCTAATAAAGTTGTCGCCTCAAATATCTGTGATTGATCTGTCGCTTCACCTCCCGCAAACCCTCATTCAAATTCACTATTGAAAATTGAGTAAGGTGATGTTTTTGCCTGTAAAGAATTGTTAGTTTTTTCGTTTAAACACTTGTTGCTGGTCACAAAATCATGTTGAAACCGATTACATTTTGATTCATGATCCGCCTGCCACTACACCCAAAGAAATAACATTAATAAGATATTTTTTGAATATTAACGCGAAGATACTAATAGATTTGAATAATTAAGAAAGCTCTAGTTGTTTAGCCGCAAGGGTTCCAAAGTTGCCTCCGTGGGCAAAACTTAGGTGCCATAACAATAATAGTTGTAATGAGTTTTTTCGGTTTTATCGATCCGCCCTGCGTCAAACCTGACCTTGCCGCAGAACAGACTGAATAGTCAGATCGATAGAATTTATACACTGTTATTCCGGTTTTCAGCTTCCCTTTCCCAGTGTTCATACCCGCCGTACGGCTTTGCTATTCCTGTCTTTTGCTCATGTAAAAAATCTGCTCGGCAAACACAATTTTTAAAAAAGATAACAACACGAGGAAGCTCAAGATGATCAAACCTAGCGGTATTACTACCAGAAAAAAAGCGCTGGTTCTGGCAGTAGGCTGTGCGCTTTACGGCGCCCAAGTTTATGCGCAGGAACCAGCTGCTCCAGCCGCCGGTGAAGGCGCGGTCGAAGAGATTGTCGTAAAAGGCGTGCGTGCATCGCAGGCCAAGGCGATTGATATCAAACGCGAATCAACCAATGTAGTCGATTCAATCGTGGCAGAGGATATTGGTAAGTTGCCTGACACAACTATCACCGATTCTTTGCAGCGTGTGACCGGGGTTCAGATTAAACGTGAAGCGGGCGAAGGTACATCGCTGAACGTTCGCGGTATGCCGCAAGTATTGACTACCTTGAATGGCGAGCAATTCTTGAGCCCTTGGAGTATTAACAAAGTTGAGGCTAACTTTTCGGATATTCCAGCAGGTTTGATCTCTGGCGTTGATGTGTATAAGTCACAGGACGCTTCGATATTGTCTGGCGGTATCTCTGGTGTGGTTGATCTTAAAACCTGGGATCCCAGCAAAATGGAAGAGGGCTTCACTCTACGCGCTCGTGCGGAGGGTTCCACTGGTGAATACTCAGGGCGCGAATACAATGAAGAGGGCGATAAGTCGCGTCGCGATCCAGACTATAACCTTGGCTTGGTAGCAGGCTTCAACAATGGCGATAACTTCTCAATTATCGGTTCGCTTTATTCGGCTGAGAGCTATAACGCCAACTACTCCATGTGGGAAGGCCAAACCTTTGCATTTCTCGATCAATCAGGTGGAACACCCACCGATATGTATGATCTCGACGGCGACGGTGATCTGCTCAACGATTGGTATATCGTTCCAGAGCAATTTGCGGCAAACAGTCAGTTTGTTGAGCGCGAGCGTTTCGGTGGATCGCTGACCAGTGTGTTCGAGATCAATGAAAACTGGAGTGTACGCGGCGATATTTTTTATACCGAAATGGATAAGTTTGATCGTGGCGTATCAGCTCAATTCAACGCCAAGCGCACTCCAGATTCCTGGAGTGTTAATAATGCCCCAGCCAAAGACAGGTACGAGGACATCATTAATGCGGTGAAGCCCGGTTCGATTGTTTCCCCTGGCTCCAGCATTTCATTTACAGATACCCAAGGCAATCCTCGCACGATTGATATCAATACCCTTCAACTCGCGAATGTATGGGCGGCAGATTTCCAATCTGTGTCAAAAAATACCATCGAAAAAACCGCTGCTTACAACACTAATTTCGAAGTCGCTTATACCGATAACGAATCGTTCGAAGCCAAGCTCCGCATCATTCACTCCAAAGCGGAAATGCAACAACGCAAAGCTACCTTTCAACAGGGCACTCCCGGGTGGTTGTGGGTTGATGAGGATGGTATCCCTGGGAAGGACCCGGTGGATGGATTCCACATGACAGTGGATTATCGCGGTGAATTCCCCAAGTTTTCTTACGAGGGTGATGTGGCTGACGCCAACTTTCTGAAGCAGTATCAGGGTTTTGCCGAAGGGTTTAATGCCGATGCTGATCTAAATGTGGTGCGTGTCGACTGGAAATCTATCTTTGATGCTGAGCACGTAGAGTCAATGGAAGTCGGCGTTCGTTATGGCAGCCGTGACGCCAACTACAACAAATTTTATTACGTAACACCTACTGGCCGTTATTCGAATTACAACGACCCACGTGTTCCTGCTGATAAACGCTACAAACTATTACCCGGCAATGCCGTTTGGCAAAAGTATCCTGACTGGTACAAGTTCGTGTTCTCGGAAACTGACGCGAACATGATCGATATTGGTGGTTTGGTAGATAACGGTTTTAGCGCTGCCGATACCAGTGTGTTCTACGATTTTGGTCCCATCAAAGGTTTTGAAAATGGTGTGGCCGCGCTCGCACCAAGTAATTGGGATTCACCTTATGACTTCATGAATCGCTTATACCCCGGCACACGCACAGTAAATGAGCCGGGCGAAACCTATTCGGTTACTGAAGACTCCATGAATGCTTACCTGCAATTCAACTTTGCCAATGATGATGTAGGCCTGTTTGGTATTCCTTATAACGCCAATGTTGGTGTGCAGGCAGTAAATACGAGCCGTGAAGTGGGTAAGAGCGTTGTGCCAGAGGTGCTCGACTCATTCAACTCTATTGGTTATGACGACTGGCAAAAAATTGCTTACGTGTATGAGACTGAAATGATCAAGCATCAGTCGCTCGAACTGCTGCCATCGATCAACTTGAACTTGTTTCCACGCCACGATGTGATTGTGCGTTTAAGTGCGGCACGCACTATGACTAATAACGATCTGGATACCATTGGTTCGTCAATGGTGCTTTGGTATTCACGCTGTGTGAAAACCGATGAGGACGGTAATCAAGTTCAGATCCTTGATCCCAATACTGGCGGACTTGTTCCTGACTATGTCGGCTGTGTCGGTGGCGGCACGGATAAAGGTGACCCCTATATCAAACCTTGGCTGGCCAGTGTCTACAACCTCTCCACAGAATGGTACTTCGATGAGTCCGCCATCTTAGGTTTGGGCGTCTTCTTTATTGATGTGGATACCGCAGTGCAATCCTACCAAGAGCAGCGCCATTTCCTCGATATGGACGGTATGGATCGCAACAAGTACTCAACCGTTTGGTCAACCCGCAATACTGGCGCGGCAGATTTATACGGTGTTGAACTTGGCTACAAACAACCTTTCTCCATGTTCGACAATTTCTTGAATCGCACCGGTATCGAATTTAACTATACCTGGTCGCATTCCGAGTCAGAAGACACGGATATCGAAGGTAGCCAATTGCCACTGGTATCTAACTCTGAACATCAAACCAATTTGATCTTATGGTACGACTACGCGGGCCTCAATGTTCGTCTCGCCTACAACTGGCGCAGTGAAGAGTATGCCGGACTGGCAGGGCTGAATAACGCAGCGGGCAATGCCTTCAATCTGGCTAACTGGGTAGAGCCTACTGGTTACGTGGATCTGTCAGTTTCTTATAACGTTAATGACCACGTAAACCTGTTCTTTAGCGGCACTAACCTGACTGGAGAAAGCCGTAAAGGCTATACCCAATATGAAAGTCAATTTCACAGCTTGTGGGTACAAGAAACCCGCTATTCCGCTGGTGTAAATCTGACGTTCTAATTAATCGAGCGGCATAACAATAACTCCGTTTGAAGATATTTGGAGAATACTATGAGAACAAAAGCGACATTATTAGCATCTGTTATTAGTACAAGTTTATTGACCGCCTGTGGTGGAGGCGGTGGGGACATGTTGAGTCGTTCAGACTCTGAAACGCACAAACTGACTCCCGAGGTGGTGGTTGAAGACCCCCTAGCCGCCCGCCCATCAGAAAACGCGCCCGTACTGCGCACTGATGGCACAAATATTATGTGGACTGACGGTAAGCACCAAGTGCTGCCAGTAGGGATTGAACTGGATTACGGTGCTGATTCTACTGAGCGTTTTAACGCCATAAGTGAGTTGGCTAAAGTGACAGCTGGATCCATACGCCTGGTGCTGACACCACAAACGCCGGTACAAAATCTGGAGGCCGCACTGAATCGTGCGCTAACGGAAGGCCTGTTTGTTAACGTGACGTTAAATGATCCGGCGCTCTATTGTAAGGACAACGGGGAAGAGTTATTGCGCCTGACCAAAGAAACCTGGTTCGGCAAATTCCGTCCCATCATTGCACAAGATAAGTATCAGTCCATCATGATGATTAGCCTTGCCCGTGGTTGGGGTCCTAAAGAAGTGTTTGACCCTACCTCTTCTGGCTATCGCGAATATATGGATTACACCAAAACATTGATCCGCGATTTCCGCAAAGCAGGGTTCAAGTTACCTCTGGTGATTGAAGCACCTGGATGCGGTGAAGATTTCAATGCTTTCGATGCAAACCGCGTACGCGAACTGCTTGCTGCAGATACCCAAAAAAATCTCATTTTTGGTTTGGCTGCCAAGGGGAAAACCTATAACACAGCAGCAAAAATTTCCAACGCTGTTAATGTAATTCGCAGCCAGCGTGCACCCGTCCTCTTTACGGAGGTTGGAGGTAGTGATGTGGTTGAGAAAGGCGCCAAGGTTGAACAAGTACTAAGTGGTGCTTTTACGGATGTCGCATTGTCAGCTAATCCACAATGGCAAGGACCAGGCGATAAGATTGCGTACCTCTTTCCATTTGGTACAACAAAAAATCTGAAAAATACGCAACTGAGTTTTGATATCAGCTTTGCTGACGCTTACCTCACCAATGGGGCAGCAGGCTCTATGGGCTATCAGCTTTACCTGCGCGACATCAATGATAATTACGCCAATATCCAGTGGAATGAAGTGAAAAACGCTACAACAGGTTGGAACAGCTTCACCTACAAAATTGGTGCGAGCATGCCAAAAACCGGCTGGATGTCTGATGGGTTTGATATGACCCAGGTAGCAGCTGTTGGTGTGGAATTAGTCGCCCAGGATAAACCTGCCTCGGTTGCAGGCCCCATTAAGTTTGATAACTTCAAACTGCTTGAGGGGACTGGACCTGCAGTTGTCTATGCCAGTGATTTTAGCGAAGGCGTAGATGGTTGGAAAAACTCCCAATGGCAAGGTAAAACCGCAGTAATTACTACGACGGATGGGGAATCCGCCAAAGCGCTTTCGATGGTGCCACAAGATGATCAGTTCGAAATTACCCGTACCGGACTGGTCGTTGATCTGACCCAACCGTTCACTATGACCGCACGTATTTACATACCCGCCTCTATTACCAATTTCGGCATGGGTGTATTTGCAGCAAACTCGACCAATTGGGCGGGTGGTGGTTGGGGGGGCACGTGGAATCTAACTCCTGGCCAGTGGAACGATTACACCTTCACACCAGATGAAGCAACACTGGCATCTTTTGCAGCATCAGGCGGTAATGGCCTTGGGATTCAATTCAATAACTTCACCGCGGGTCAAACCAAAGGTGATGCAATTCTGATTCAGAACCTGCAGATTGTTAGTGCCGCGGGCGGTGGAGCAACTGAAACCGAACTTGGCGTTCAATATCGTTCAGATTTTACCAGCAGCGCCGATGGTTGGGGCAACACTGCGTGGCCTGATGATAATGGTGTTTCCTCATCACCAGTACTGACACCAGAGAACGGCGAGCTTGTTGCAGCATCATCAAAAGATGGTATTGAGCGTATCAGCCTGCAGAAAAACAATCTGACATCGTTGGATTCATTGAATTTGAATGAAGGTTTTAAAGTCACTGTTAACCTATTCATTCCTGAGTCACTGCGCAACACTGAGTTCAACTTCCAGATGTTCTTCCAGGACGCTAACTGGAGCCATCACAACTCACCAATCGATATGACAGGTGACGAGTTGAAATACGGTGAGTGGATGACCATCACAGTGGAGCCTGAGTTCCCCGAAGGCTTCGAGATGAATGCTCTACCAAAATTTGTAGGCATCGATATGTTTGCACGTAAAGGTGCCGGCGGCTTCAAAACAACCGATAAGGTCATTATTGGTAGCATCCTTTTTGAAGGACAGGTACCAGTAGAACCGGAAGAGGTTGTATTGGGCGCGGTAGACTTTAATCGCGGACAACAAGTTCTTGTAGATTTTGTTGATGGCGCCATAACTGAAGCTCAAGCTTTGATTGTTTCAGCTGAAGTTATAAGTAATCCATTCGGTTGGTTTGCATCGACCTGGTCAGCCTCTCGTTCAGAGGACGCTGGCTATGATTTGGTGCGAATTCCAACGGATGCATCAAGTTTGACTGAGCGCGGTGAACTCATTGTTAATGCGCCGGGAGGTCTGGGGGAATGGCGTAAGATGTTAGTGCCGGAAAAAGTAGAAACAACGCCCCAGAAATAATCTGGCACACAATTTAAATAACAAACTGTAATCACTTAAGCTGCATCCCAAAAGTTTGGTTTATGGCCAAACCAAGTAAGGTGCAGTTTTTTATTAACATCATTTAAATCAAGTGTTGATTGTGGGCATAAAAAAGCCAGAGAAAGCTCTGGCAAATCACGGGAAAAAATAAACTAAAAGCGGGGAAGTGAAACAAAAAACAGCAAGAAAAAGAAAGCAAAAAACAAACAGATATTCAGCAGCCACACTAGCGTGGTATATCGATGAGAAACATACTGAAAATACGCCATCACCCGCACACCATTTCAGAACATCAACATTAAATCAACATCAGGCAATCACCGGTTAGTGACGCCCACCTAGTCAGTGATTGAAAGTTAACATCGGAAAAAATGGCTGGCAATGATGAGTTACGGACTGGAGGAAAGTCGAACCTGACGACCGGACATCGAACTTTCCAACCAAAAGTCGTCAATCAAATAGTTTATAAATGGTGCTTTTTGAAAAAAGTGATACAAATATGGATAACATTTTTTATTCTAGTGTTTTTCGAAAGTAAAAAATTACAGAAGTAACTCGTTGTGCACTTTAAAGTTCAAGCCACAGCGACGAATAAAATCGGCCAACTGATCCATATCATGTGGTGACCTGTAATGAACATTGATTTCATTATTCTTAAGCGAAGGGAAAATACCGTAACCCGCCAATAAACATGCCCATGATTTAGGCTGATAACTGCCGATCAAATTATTCATGTACATGTCTTTTGCAAAATCTTTACTGTTCCACCAGAAGTGCAGCACTTTGCTGAGATTCTCAGACAAATTGGTATTGGCTGCATTATCCCGCCAATAAGCGGTGTCATTTCTTTGATTCACTTTGTAATGACAAACAATATAATCCCTGACGCCTTCAAATTTCGCGTTGATTTCCTGGTTAAACATACCTTCAAATTTATTGGTAAATCCACCATTTTCATAGTGCTTCATGAAGCGAGTGATAGTCTCAAGTGCAAGTGCAAGTGCAGTGGCTTCCAGTGGCTCAATAAATCCTTGGGATAAACCAACCGCTACGCAATTTTTTTCCCAATGTTTTTCCGCGCGCCCCACTTTCATTTGCAAATGTCTGGCTGCAACATCGCTATCCAACAATCCCAGGTGCGTCCTTAATTCTGTCTCTGCCTGCTCTGGTGTGATGTAGTCAGCACTGTAAACGTATCCATTACCAAAACGATTGGTTAACGGAATTTTCCACGCCCAGCCATTCGATAATGCAGTTGATCTAGTCTCAGGAGGAATGATTCCCGCTATTTCGCTCGGCATTACTACGGCAGAGTTATTGAATAAATTATCTTTAAAACTCTTATAGCTGACTTTCAGTGCGCCTTGCATCAGCAGTGATTTGAAACCAGAGCAATCAACAAAAAAGTCGGCATCAAGAAGGCTGTCATCATCCAACCTGACAGATGCTATAGCACCAGTTTCTCCCAACACCACCTCGGTTATAGTACCGAAAATTCTTTTTACTCCCCGGCCTACCGCTTTTTCAGCAAGAAACTGCCCCAAGAGAGTTGCATCAAAATGGTATCCATAGCCCACACCAAATGGAAAATTTTCATTCGGAATGGGGCCAAGGTTTTCTTTAGTCAGATAGGTTTCTAAAAAATAATGGTCCGGGTGTGCATCGGCGTTATTTCCCTGCATGCGCGCATTGATGCTGTTAAAAAAAACTGGGACAGTAAGCATGTCATCCGTTTGTGCAGGAAAGGGATGAAAATAGGATTCGTAACCGGGAATGGATGACCAACCAGCAAAGGAGATTCCATTTTTATAAGTGGCATTACAACGAGGCATCCACTCCGACTCATCAAGACCTACCGTATCAAAAAAGAATTTCAAGTGCGGTGTACTTCCCTCACCCACACCAATAATGCCAATCTCTTTTGACTCCAACAAACAAACATCAACATCACTCCAACGAGTCGCAATTAAGTTTGCAGCCATCCAGCCAGCTGTACCACCACCAACAATGAGAATTTTTTTTGGTTTATTTTGTTCATTTTTCATTTTTTACAAACTCAGCATTAGATATATACAGTATGGTTATGAATTAGCTAATAGTTTTTTGCAGGTCACATGTATTATTTTAACTTTTCTATTAAATAATTTTTTATTTGTCGCTCTGCCTCGGGAGTTATTTCCCCCAACACATGCAAGCAATGTTCGGGAATATATGAAACAGGATCAACACCTTGTTTAAATACATAATGATCAAACATTGCTCTCCATGCATTGCGCTGCGCAGGATTTAACTGTCTCATTGATAAAACAGCCATGTTTAAACTATCAATCACTGTTGGTTTTATTGCATCTTTGACTGCGGAACCATTCCACCAATAATTCATCAAACCATTCACTTTTTCCAGCGAGTCAACATGGTGCCACCACAGCATAGGGATAAAAATAGCATCGCCAGGAAAAAGCTCAGCTGAATACGCATTCTCGAGCGCCTTTTTATAAAGAGGATAACGCTCAAAATCAGGATCGTGTAGATTTACCAGACTAACAGGCGCGCCCGCAGGCGTTACATTTAGGGAGCCCGGATACAAATTAGCAACTTGCTCGGGAGCAAAAAGAACAAATCTTCGACGCCCTGCTACCACGCAAGCAACATTATCAGAGCCATCATAATGAGCGCTTACAGTTCCTTGATTTCCCATCCATAACCGCGGTTCAATGTCAGGAAAAAAGCTCGACGTATTATCATTAACCAATCCCGGCAATATGTGACTTGGCAATATATTTTGTATTGAAACGGCGGGATAAATCTCTTTAGTTGCCAACTCTAACAAACGATCCAAAAATAAATCCAGCCGCTCATCGCCTTTGATATAGTTAACGCCCGTCATGTCATCATTATAGAAAAAGCGTCCTTTTATCTCTGGATGCCCCAACAGTATGCTTGCTTTGTTGCCGGTGTAAAATTTTTTTAAGTACGCAACAAAAGCCTGCGGCGTATTTTTAGCAGCAGAAACTAGTGGCCAATGATCAGCAAAACCTCGAATTACAATTGGTTTTTGTAACGGAACAATTTCCTGGAAAAATTGCTCCGCTGAAATATTACTGAATTCTGGTATTTTTCTATAAGCAGTCATTTTTGTTGCTCATCAATAAAGACGTAATCAAACTTGCTATAACTTAACAGCGCAATTATGTTTAATAAAATCTCCATGCGCAGGCATTTTTAGTACAACATCGCGGATACCTTGCGCATTTTTTTGCAGCACCTGAGCCAAGTATGAACTATCAAATGCATTTATCAATGGATGGTAGCTTCGAGGACGGATTTGCATTCCTTCGAGTATTGAACACCAACTATCGGTACCAAAAAACTGACTCGGTTGGCTATATAATAGTCCTCTATCGCGAAATAGTTCGACTTTTTCACGTAGGGAATCAGGTACCGGCATAGTCTTACACCATTGCCAGAATGCGGTATCATAACGCTCAGTTGTGCAGTAATGCAGGATAATAAAATCGCGAATTTCCTGATAATCAGCATTGATATGTTGATTAAATTTTTGCTCTACGCTGCTATCGAAATCAAGATCGGGAAAATGTTGAATAAAATGAATTAACGTTTGATAAACCAAATGAATCGCAGTGGACTCCAATGGTTCCAGAAATCCAGAGGCAAGCCCCAGAGCAAGGCAGTTGTTATGCCATACTTTTTTGCGCCGCCCCGTTCTAAAGGGTATCACTCTGGGGTCAGTTAATAATTTACCATCCACAGATTTGAGTAATGTATCAGTAGCATTATCATCAGAACAGTATTGACTTGAAAAAACATAGCCATTGCCAGTTCGATGCTGCAATGGAATTCTCCATGTCCACCCGGATTCACGGGCAGTAGCAACTGTATAGGGATGGGGATCGCCAGTATTTTCTGTCTGTACTACAACAGCACGATTACAAGGTAAATAATGCGTCCAATCCTCGTAACCGATGTTAAGTGCCTCCTCAATTAGTAATGCTTTAAAACCTGTGCAATCAATGAAAAAATCATTTTCAATAGATGCTCCATTACTCAACTCTAAACCACGAATAAATTGCTTCTCATTTACCAATACCTTATTAACGGTAGCTTCGATTCGTTCTACACCTTGGGTTTGAGCAAAATCGCGCAGGTAGCGCGCAGCCAATATTGCATCTATGTGTAGAGCATAATTGTAGTTAGGTAACGGCATTTTTTGCTGCGGAGTATCCAGCATAAAACGATCATTCTCTGCCATGATGGCAGATGGTGAATGATCAACCCAGCGAGTCTCGTTCCCATCTCGAAGGGTTTTTATCCAAGCCTGATAAAATTCATATCCATTTATTTTCTGTCCAACCTTTCCAAAAGGATGGAAAAAATTATGCGATGGCTTAAGCCAATTATCAAAGCGAATACCCAATTTAAAACTGCCCGAGGCAGCTTCAATAAATTCTTTTGGATTAATCCGGCAAAAACTTAAAAAATCCATAATAGAAGGAACAGTGGACTCTCCAACACCGATAGTGGCGATATCAGGTGACTCAACCAGAACGATGCGTACTTTACTACCCTTCAGTGCAGAAGAAAGTAAGCATGCTGCCATCCAACCTGCAGTTCCACCGCCCACAATGCAGAGTGATCTCAAAGTATTATTTTGCATAGTCAGCATCCGTTTGGTTAACAATTATTGATCCACCATAAAAAAAGCGCGCAGTAATTACCTGCGCGCTTTCCGTGCAAACCTACCCGGTTATTTCTAATTCAAGTTGCGAATTAGAAATTTGCGCGAAGGCTCAGTGCGAACATACGGTCGGTCACAAAACTCAAAGCCTTGGTTCTATCACCTTCCTGATTCAATTGGTACTCAGTTTCAGTCTCGGACTTCAGAAGGTTGGTACCTTCAACACCAACTTTCAAATTTTCGTTGATGGTGTAGTACAAACTTGCATCCATCATACCTCCAGACTTAACGAAAACCGGTGAGAAATCTTCTGATTCACGCGTAGTCGTCAGGTACTCTGAACGCCAAGTGTATGCCAAACGGAGCGAGATATCCTCATATTCGTACATACCAACAATGTTCATGTTCTGATCAGAGTAACCTTGCAATGGCAAACCGCTGAATACACGGAATGTATTGCGCTCATCAATCACTTGTTCCCCGGCTGCGTTAAATCTGGTGCTTGGTGCTACTGCGCCGTTAGGATCTTGCAAACCATTTTGATCGATGTAGGTATAGTTAAACTGCAGACCTAAGCCACTCCAGGCGCCTGGCAACATATCGTAGAATTGGGAGTAAGAGAATTCCACACCACGAATCGTACCCGAGCCAGTGTTAGCTGGGCCGTAAGCAGAAACGACATCCTCGGCACCACCGTTTTGGATAGCCAAATCAAATTGTCTGTTGCGAATAATGTTGTCCAATTCTTTTTGGAACAAACCAACACTCAACGAACCAGCTTGAGCAAAATACCATTCGGTAGTCAAATCCAGATTGATTGACTCTTCAGGCTCCAGGTATGGGTTGCTGGCTGATGCATCGAGAGCAACGCTATCAATACCGATAACCGGGTTGGTGGTTTCATCTGCTGGCAAAGATTCATCCTGCAGCTTCGAATCAACAGTCAAACCAATAATTGCGCGGTTGCGGGTTTGCAGCAAATCAGGATAGAACAACCCTTGGGAAGCGCCAAAACGAACTACTACGTCATCAGCAACACCGAACGTTAGGTTAAGACTCGGCAGCACTGTATTGTAATCAGTACCATCAACCGTGCTCGCTTGCGAGCTACCATTGGCCAACGCATAAATGCTTGGGTACTGCGCTTGCAAGAATGCAGCGGTTTGTGCGCTACCACGGCTTGATTCTGATGGCATCACCATGTAGCCGCTTGATTCCAGTTTGTAGTTTACATAACGCAGACCGACGTTACCTTTAACAGGCACAGCAAGATCTGCAAACTCAAAGTCTCCACGAACATAAAACTCGGTGCGCTTTTCATTTGTTTCACTTACGTCATAATCGGCGAAGTGGCTATTGCGCCCCTCCATATCCTCGTAAGGAATAGCACAACCACCACTAGCATCAGCGGCGTTACCATTGGCGTCACCCACAGTAGACCAACCAGCAGCACAACCTTCACGTAAAGATTTGGCATAGTTTTTCACCAGATCAAGACCTGGGAACAGGAAGCTCTGTACACCGCCCTTCAAAACCTTACCTTCGTAGTAATCAGAGAAATCAACTCGGTCATACAACTCTGGACGGTTTGCAGCAGCTGAGGCAACACGCTGCTCATTCACCCAAGCGGTAGAAATCGGAGACCAACCTGCATATTCGGTATCACGCACAGTGAGCGTTTTATCGGTGACATAAACACCACTTTTAACAGCGGTAAATACACCATCCAACGCATATTCAACATCAATTTTGAAGCTGTCGCCTTTGGCGTTATTGAGCTCTTCTTGTTGCATACCAGAGCCGATAAATACTTCTGGCTGCAGCGCCGATGGCTCACCAATCCAACCGGTAAAGTCAGTGTCACTCAAGAACTCAATAGTGGGCTTATCGCCACGCAAGTCCAGGTAGTAAGGCAACAGGGTTCCCAGAACACCCTTACCGCCGCGAGTCTGGCCTGACATGTTGTAGTTATGCACCACTTTTTCTGAATCAATGTGTTGATAATCCAGCTTAACGGTTAAAGCATCATTAGGAGTCAGCTTTAAATTAAACGATGTATCTTCCACGGTATTTTCGTTGTAATTCCAACGCGTGATGTAGAAGAGTGGCACCTCGATACTATTACTGATACCAACACCTGATGTTAAAAATCCATTTTCGTCAAAAGTGCGCTCATAGCCATCTGCGGAACGATCTATCCAATCGTGAGAATCAGCCATAAAACCTTTAAAGCCTTGGGCTGCATGACCTACGCGACGCTCCTGCCATTCCAAAGATGCTTTGGAGTTAATGTGCTCCAAAGTTGCGGTGATAGTCTCATCAGTATTAGCCCATTGCAGCGAGGTAGTGAAACCAGTACGTTCACGATCATTTTGAGCAGTGCTCATGTGAATTTGAGCCGGGGTGTAATAAGTCACACCATCAGGCTGACCTGTCAGTGGACCACCCTCAAATGGCGGAACATAATTAGCTGCTTCTTCTTCAGTGATCTCATTTGCGGTTACACCACAACCAGCGCCCCAAGTTTGAGCATTTGGTACACATGGGCCATCGTACATTGGTCGACCTTCAGAGTCTTGGAAGACAAGGCCTGGTGTTGGAGTTCCCCATACGTCATATGAGTATGGAACTGGCCCACGCGAGTGGAAGTTACCCAAACCAACGCCATCACCACGTGTGTGGAATTCTGATTGGGAACCAGCAATCAAGAAGCCAAATTTACCCGCACTGGTTTCCCAGTTGTCGGCAAAAAGCGCAGAGAAAGAAGGAGTAACATCTTCACGGAAATCACCGTAATTTGCCTTTGCACTGAAAGACAATATACGCTCATCCGAATCGAACGGCTTACGGGTAACCAGGTTAACAGTACCCGCGATACCACCAGAAATCAGGTCAGCAGTTTGGTTTTTAACAACCTCTACTGCACCTAACAATTCTGCCGGGAAATCTTCATAGCTCAGGCCACCCCATGGGTTAGCACTGAATGCATCACGACCGTTAACTTCTGAACGCACACGGTCCAGACCACGAACCAATACACCAGTACCTTCATCAGCATAGTGCTTGGGGTCATCGGATGATGCAAAACGCTCAATGGTTACACCAGGAACACGTTGCAATGCTTCAGTAACAGATTTATCCGGCAGCGCACCAATATCTGCTGCAGTGATAACGTCTTTTACGGTATCTGCGTTACGTTTAATTTCTTGTGCGCTGTTGATACTGGTACGCATACCGGTAACAACAACTTCTTCAAGATTCTCGGATTGCGGAGCGGTTTGTGCAAACGTCGGCACGCTCAGCGCCATAATTGATACTGCAAGCAAGGATTTTTTAAATCCTTTGCCTGACATTTCTGTCATGTTGTTTTTACTTTTAAACATATCCAACCCCTTAGTTGTTTTCTCTCGTATTAAACCCATTGAAACGATAGCGGTATATTGCTGCACGCATCTCAATGAAGACTCCATCTGCTTTGCGCTCGCAAAAAACGGCGACAAAGCACCACCACTCCTCTTTTTTTTAAGACGGAACAATGTCCGAATTTAACACCCACCATTTAGTGATTCTATACGCCACAAAAAATAGGACTCTCTTTTACCAAAAGTCGAACTTTGCGCGAAAAACCCTACTGCAAACAGGTGCTATTACAAGAGTTATTAACCACAGATCTTTTGGATCCACGTGCAGCAATAACCAATGTTCTTTACTTCATGCGTTATGGTTCACATGACTAATTAGCAATCGCCGCAATACGCGTCGATTGAAAAAAACTATATTTTTTCTGATTCAAATAATCAGCTTGCAATGGCATTGACTCAGCAGCGGAATGAATCATGTTTTTCATCTTGCCCAATTGCTGTTCAATCCAGCCAGAGTCCATATTGCGAATCAACGGATCATAATTTTGTGGCCAAAAACCATTGCCAAGTAATAACGATGTCCACACGCCAGGAGAAAATGTTTCTCCTTCATAAAATGCAATCAATCCGCGCAGCTTAAATAACTCCAGCTTATGCAATAAGCGATCTGACAATTTCGTTCTCGCTACTTGCTGCCAGTACACTGAACTCTGTGTGCTCGCTAGCTGGTTATGCAATACATGAAAATCTTCGATATGGTCATACTCAAGGTGAGTAAGCCGGTTATATTCAGCTGCATTAAACACAGAGCTCAGCTGCTGCGGAAATAAACTAATTAAGCGTAGTACAGCACTTTGGATCAGATGCAGTTTTCCTGCGCCTTGCACACCAATATTTCCCGCTGAATCGCCAATCGCAACACAATTTTTTGCCCAAAATAATTGCCGACGGCCAACACTGAGTTGCTGGATAGTCACATTGGCTGGATCTACACCCAGTTCAGCACAAGCTTGCGCAGCATTTACAAAATTACGGTGATAGAAATACTGCTGCTCGGTTTGGGTTTGAGTGGAAATTTGCTGCATCCATCCGGATGCAACCGTTTTCAAAATGCGATGAGATGGCACTGCTTGGGTATGTGCAACTGGACCGACATGACTCAGCACATGGGTGACCGGTAAACTTTTCTCTGCAGAATGCCACTCAATATTCAGTGCTTTTTCGATAAGCGCTGCCTGAACACCTGAACAATCAATAAAGAGATCACCACTAACCACACCATTAGTAATTGCGCTGGCCGCTTGTTCAAATTGCGTATAATCAGCCAGCGTTATAGATTCAATATTTCCGACAGCATCCAAACTAAATGAACTCACATCCGCACAGATATGCTCTACACCTGAGCAAACTGCAAAATCGCGCAGGTAATCGGTATAGGCGGTGACATTCAAGTTCAAGCCATAATTGAACGTTGAAAACAGCGAAGATTCTTGTTTAGAGGGATGGAGGAAACGGCCAGCTTTCGCTGCTGCTGACGCCAATGAGAAATCATCAAAATTCAGCGGGGCGCCACTGAGATAACGACTAATTGCATATTGTGGAAATTCGATCCGGTTAAGCATAAAACCGTGATCGTTAAAAGGTAGAAAGTAATTTTGTTGATTGTCTGACCAATCGTTAAATTGGGTGGCCAAGAGAAAACTACTGCCTGTTTTCGATAATAAATCCGTTTCAGATATACCGAGAAACTGATGAAAGGCGACGCAAGCAGGTGTCGTCGCTTCGCACTGCAAGTCCGATACGGCTTGCGGGGCACTATCAATTAATAAAATACTTTTCTGAATTCCTTGCAGCCCTTTTGCCAACGCAGCCGCAACCGTCCAGCCGGTCATTCCACCGCCGAGGATCACAATACGGTTAATCGCGTTGAGGTTCATTACGAAAATACTCCGTATAAACTCATAGCCGCAGGTGGCCAGGATTTTTCAGCGCGATCACCGTGACAATAACGCTTGATACTGTCCACATGATTTGGCATTGCGCGCACACCGGATACAATTGACTCACGAATAGAGCGCAAACGTTGTTGCAATTGTGTCGAGTCAAGTGCGTCAACTAATGGGTGATAGCTGTTGGGAATCACGCCCTGCCCCATGTATACAGCAACCCAACTCGGCTCTAAAAACATTCCGCGACGGTAACGCTCAACTTGACCTTGTTCGCGAAATAAATTTATTTTTGTCGCGAGGCTCACGGGGATTTCCATGGTACGGCAATAATTCCAGAACGCAGAATCATCGCGCTGGGTAGCATGGTAATGAAGGATTAAAAAATCGCGGATACGCTCGTACTCATTTGCTAGTTCGCGATTGAATTCATCGCAATTCGCAGCTTCCATACCAACATAGGGAAAAAATTCAACCAGCTTCATGATCGCGACTTGAATCAGATAAATACTGGTAGATTCCAAAGGTTCCAGAAAACCACTGGATAAACCAATTGAAACACAGTTTTTATTCCAGGATTTAACACGGCGACCAGCCTTAAAGCGCAAATAATTTAAATTTGCTAAAGGCTCGCCATCCAAACTACTTAATAGGTTATTGGCAACTTCGTCATCGCTGATATAGCTGCTCGAATAGACTTGCCCATTGCCAACACGGTTTTGTAAAGGAATGCGCCACTGCCAGCCTGCAGTACGCGCAATAGCTTTGGTGTAAGGCAAAGGAGCAGTTGTACTGGAGGAGGGTACGGCGATAGCACGATCGCAAGGCAACCAATGGCTCCAGTCTTCGAATTCAGTTTTTAACGTATCGCTAATCAATAAGCCACGGAAACCCGAGCAATCAATAAATAGATCGCCAGCAATTATTTCACCGGATACCAATTGCACTGATTCAATAAATTCATCATCCGCTCTTTGACAAACATTGGTAATTTTCCCTTCAATACGCTTTACTCCGCGAGCAGTGCTGTATTCGCGCAAAAATCCCGCGTAGAGTGTTGCATCAAGATGAAATGCATAGCCGTATTTAGAAAAGAGTGAACCAGAGTCGCTTGAAGGATAAGCAAATTTTTCTGCCGCCGCCGCAACTACCCCGACGGAATAATCTCCAATTGAACCGGCGTCGCCTTGCTGATGCAGGCGCAACCAATAATGGTGGAAACTGATATCGTTGTGCGGAAGTCCATACACGCCAAATGGGTGAATATAGGAATCGCCTAATTTCCCCCAATTGGAAAACTCAATGCCCAATTTGTAAGTGGCATTGGTTTTTTTCATAAACTCATTTTCATCGATGCCAAGCACATCATTGAAATAACGAATATGCGGTACAGTGGCTTCACCTACCCCCACTGTACCTATAGCATCCGACTCTACTAACGTAATTTGGTATTGCTGGGGATGCAAAAATTTTGCAAGCGCTGCCGCTGTCATCCAGCCGGCAGTGCCTCCTCCAACGATTACCACATTGCGTAAGCAGTCGTGTTTCATTTTAACGATTTCCTGTACGAACCAATGCAGAACATTGCAACGAGAGAACTAACAGGGAAAGCATAAAAATTTCCAACAAACCTATTGCACCCGAACCTCCGGATGATTTTTTATCAGTCGCCACAGAAGAAGCAGCTACAGAAGAAACCGCAGCTGCGACCGAACTTGCAGCCACAGATGAAACTGCAGTTGAGGTTGCTGAGGATGAAGTTGTGGGAGATGTAGCTTTGATTTCGGTATCGATAACACTTAACAAACTATTAGCACCGCTCGCATCTTGCGATAGCTCCCAAATCATAACGCCCGAGCCCTGCTCAAGCGCGAGTTTGGTTTTTGCTTTGATCGTTGGCAATCCGTTGTAGGTGATGTAATTGCAACCTGCGCAAGCGTTACCAATCAGATCGTTATTACCTGCCTCAGCACCAAACTCCGCCAGAATGCTGGCAAAAGTGTAATCAGATTTGTACGAACCAAAACCATAGCCGTAGAAAGGCACACCCAATACCAATTGCGCTTTAGTGAGCCCACGACTTTTCCAAATCGCTATATGGTCTTGCGCCATTGCATAAGTTGAATGCTGTACCCCCGCCTGGCCCCAGCTCGGGCCAATTGCGTCATACGACATAATGTTGACGAAATCAAAATACGGAATTGATGAGATTGGAATCATCCCGCCAACATAAGATGCAGTTGCGCAGGTCAATAACTTTTTTCGTGCGACCAATTGAGTGGAAAGCGCTTCGATAAATGGTGTGTAGTTACCAGCGTTATCAATACTGGTAAGTACGGCACCTTCGATATCAACATCGATACCATCAAGACCAAACTCTTCCATAAAGCCAATCAAATTATCGACCAGCATCTGCCGATTTGCAGGCCGCAATAATGTTTCCCAATTACCTGAACAAGTGGGAATTACACCACCGGCAACTGATGCCAATACTTTCACCCCGGCCGCTTGCGCTTTATTAATAACATAACGCACATCTGCTGCACTGACATTACCACCAGACATACCGGGCATGCAGGTCATCACACCGTTTTCAACTAATTTTCCCTGGGCGTTAGGGTTAGTGAAAGACAAATTAATATGGGTTAGCTTGCTTAAATCTGTTTTATCAATCGCAGCTTTCATATCGGTAAAACTGGCGATATAACCAATTACTTTTGTTTCGGCAACAGCTTGATTCGCCCACACATGGATTGAGCCAATAGCAAACGCGAAACCACCCAGCACCAATGCCAGACGCTGAGCGAATAATCTAGTTGTATGTTTACTGATGTTTATCACAGGTATCTCCACCGCTTAACTCATTACACCTATTTGTAATGAAGCTGAATTAGTACCAGCCCCATCAAAACCTACGCTACCAGTAACCTCAAACTAAAACCCGAACTACCAAAAGTATTACCTTAGCCGCACATACTTAATGCAAATGCTGTTGCCGATAATGGCTCGGCGTTACCCCAACGGTTTTCTTAAAAGCCTGATTGAAAACCGATTTACTATTAAATCCGCAGCTTTTCATAATCTCGCTAATTGGCTTTTGACGCAGATCAGAGTCCGCCAAACGCTTCTTTGCTTCTGCAACACGGTAAGTTCCAATCAGCTCAAAAAAATTCATATGCATCTGGTTATTGATCGTGCACGACAACAATTTGGGCGATACATTTAACTTAATTGCCAAGCGCTCAACCGTAATATGCGGTTCCAGATAAGGCTTGTTGTGCTCCATAAAATCAGTCAGTTTTTCTACCAATTGCTGCTGTGGTTCTTCCGGTGAAGGCTCTGGTGCAATGGTGTGCTCTACTTGGATATCGGAAAAACCATTGGAGTTTTTCAACAGGTACACCACCAACACACTCATATAAATCAGCAGTGAGAAGCTTTCAAATTCTCCCAAAAAACTGGGGTTTAACCATTGTAGGAAACGGGTATCCAGCAAGGTAAACATGGTCCAGCAATTGATCGCAAAAAATCCGACCACCAATAACTTCAACCACTGAGCATCAACCTTATTTAACAAACAATGATGCGCACGCAAATGATGCTGATACTGATGCAATTGGTAGACGCACAATGCGCTATAGCCAAAAAGTGCCAGCCTCTGTACCCAGATCAAGCCTTCAAAATAAGGATCACTAATCACATGGGCCCAGTCGTGCACGTACTGAATTTTTTGCTCTGGAGCCAAACGGTGAAAAATCTGATAGATATAAAATGGATAACAGGCCGCGGGCAATAAATGCAGTGCATCAATACGACGCAAAGAAAAATCGCGAAAAATGGATGCGCGGGTAAACCAAAACAACAATGGTCCCTGTAAAAAAAAGACAAAACCGAATATGAAGAAAAAATTAGCTGATACCAATGACAAGGTATCGCGCACATTAATATTCCAATACACCAAGGTGTCGAAAGTGCGTAGTGCACCCAGGAAAAAGAAAAGCGCTAAAAACTGCCAATAAATTTGTTTGATACGCCCGGATTGTTGGGAAAAAAACAACAGGCAAGCAAGTACCAATGCTAGAAAGCCGCTGAACAACAGCGGAATATCATTGATATTAAACAGGGCTACTTCAACCATATCAGTCTACCGATAGCGCAGGTCATCATAGATAACGTATTTATATTTAACGTAGTGATAACCATTACTGATGCCGCAGACTCATGCCGTTATGATTACGGCGTTTTTGAGAGTCCAACCTTGCAACAGCTCCCGGGGTTATCTGGCACTACGCGCCTTGAATTATTCTTCGTCACCTGAACCAAAAGATCGAGCTCTTGGCACTACCAACTTACATCCAGCAGGACAACGTTGTCAATCGTATTTACAATTTTCCCGACCAGCGCGAAGCATTGATCAGGGTTGTGTAAACGAACTCATGATTTTTTCCAACGAAGAGGCTGCTGCAACAACCAATTCCTGATCCATATTTTGTGCCTGCCGGATCAAATCCATTACCTTTATGCGCTCACTTTGGGTGATTGTTGATGTCTTCACACGCTTATCAAGCAGCTCCAAACTTGTGCGAGTAACTAATTCCGTTTTGTTGGCCAAGGAAACCAGCTCCGGATGCAACTCCAACACGGGTTGCAGCGCGGCTCGATTACTTGTCCAACGTTCAAACTCGGCACGAAGCGCATAATAATCCACATTCATTTGCGGATTTTTTAACCACGCATCCAGGCGCTGGTTAAACTGTCGCAGTTGTTCATTCTCTGCGGGTAATGCATCCACCAATCGATTAAGCGGATCGGCTTTGGAATAGGTTTCGTAAGTCGACTTCTCATGCTGACGATGGTAGTAATGTGCAGGCTCAAGTAAATCGGCAAATATTTTCATTGGTGCTAATTCGTTTTTACCAGCTAACTTTTGCAGTGCTACAAGTTGCTGATGACGATGCAATAAACCAACTGATTTTTCCGCCCACAATTCAATAAAATTTGCCCGCACATACATACTCTTTTCATCTTGCAAAGACCGCGCCGACCAGAGCCTTTCTGCGACAATAAATGCACGCGGCCACAAACGCAGGTCAATACTTTGCTCGTCAGCTATCTCAACCCAAAGTGCAGCTTCACCACCAAGAATTAATGACTCTTGTTGTGCACTCAAATGGGCCACAGGCTCGGTTTTTGGTAACTGTTTTTGTGCATCTACTTGTAAGGATTTTTGTGAAGAGTTTTTTGCTGTTTTTTCAGCTTTTGGTAAAGAAAAGTTATTAATTATTTTTTCGCCGCTAATCACATAGGGCGTATTACCAACTACTGCATCACCAGAGATAGTATTTGCAGAAAATTTCACGCGAAACTCAACTGGCCCCATCCAGGTGTCCACTGAAAAACGCGCGTTTTCTTGCGAGTAATTCTTGAGCAACACTTCGCGGCGTGATTTGCCGGTGAAATCAACAAATGCTTGCCTGATATTTTTATCGTCGACGATAAAAGTAAAAGTTCCCGTTACCGGTTTACCGCGTTTGCGCGGCATTTCAAATCGCCAGCTATTAATTGTTTCATTATTCGCAAGTTCCACAACGACCACCGGCTTGGGCGGAATTGGATCATTACGATAGTGATAAGACCCATATTGCGGCTGATCTAAATAATAGCCAGTTGACAATATTGATTGAAAACCATGACTGACCGCATCACTTACACCATCAGGGCCGCGCCATGAATGAATAACGATATCCTTAGGTAAATCTTTGTGTTGGATCTCATCCCAGCCGATCATTTTGCGCTTATGCTTTTGCAAAATTTTCTGCAAGCGCTGATTAAAATAGGCTTGCAATGCACGATGATCTTTTAAACCTTGCTCCTTCATGAAAGATTGAATCGCAGGGTTGGTATTCCAGTGCTCGGGATCAACTTCATCACCGCCAATATGCAAATACTCAAACGGAAATAATTCGACCACTTCAGCAATAATTGCATCGGCAAATTCATAGACTTTTTCATTGGCCGGATTCAATGTCGGTTTGTGCACGCCCCAGCGATATTCCATAGCGTATGGACCAGGTGCAGACATCAATTCAGGATAAGCCACCGCTATAGCACTGGCGTGACCGGGCATATCAATTTCCGGCAATACTTGAATTCCACGCGCTTGTGCATAAGCAACTACGTCGCGGATTTGTTTACGGGTGTAATACTCACCATCAGATGCCAACTTGTGCAGCTTTGGATAGCTTTTTGTTTCCAACCGCCAACCTTGGTCATCCGTTATATGCCAGTGGAAAATATTGTATTTGGCCGCAGCCATTGCATCTATCTGGCGCTTGATAGTTGCAACCGAAAAGAAATGCCGTGATGTATCCAATAACAATCCACGCCATTTAAAGCGCGGATGATCATTAATGGTGACTAACGGCAATTGAATTTTTGAGTCGGTACCAACCAGCTGCAATAAAGTTTCCAATCCACGCTGCGCGCCCATTAATTGCTTGGCACTCAGGTCTATTTTTGTTGCGGTGATATTGAGCTGGTAAGACTCATTCCAATCATCAATATGATTAGATATTGGTTTTGCATCTTCAATGCGGATAATTAATTGGGCTTTAGCGATTGACGACTCTTTCAAGCGGAGAGTTGTACCAACCTGCGTTTTAATTCGTGCACTAAAATCCTTCAGCGTACTTTTGACTGCAGCAGATTTTTTGCCTTCTACTGCATAATGCAAAGTGCCGCCTAATACTAATTGTCCCTGCTGATGCTCTACCGATTGCGGATAAGGCATCAATGACAATTGTTCAGTTTGTGCATTTGCCCAAACTGAACAGAACAAGCAGGTGATTAACAATAAGTATTTATTCATAACCGTTTTCTAATTATTTAAGGTTTTTTGTAAGCCACACAATCTACTTCTACTTTGCAATCCACTACCATGCTGGATACAACACATGCACGCGCCGGAGGATTAGCACCAAAATATTCCATAAATACGCGATTGAATGACATGAAGTCACGCGGATCATCGAGCCATACACCACAGCGCACAACATGCTCGGGGCCATAACCGGCCTCGGCTAGAATAGCGAGTACGTTTTTAATGGTTTGGTGCGATTGCGCAACAATTCCACCATCGATAATTTCGCCGTTAACCATTGGAACTTGACCGGATACAAACAACCAACCGTCAGCGCCTGCTGCGCGCGCAAATGGCAAATGCTGCCCACCAGTACCTTTTCCACCTTCAACACCAATACGCTTTATTTCTGACATTTTTTAAACCTATTTGATATGCACCATGGATGAACTCCGTCACTTGTTCGGAGACACGCCGTGAATACATCCCTGTAGGCTCGGGCACAGCATCCATGCTGCGCACGGTCTCCGAACAAATGCCGGAATTCATCCAGCTAGAAAATTGCACGATTCGATTGATAAAAAACTATCAATAAAACCCAACTCGCAAATCACGCTGTCTTGCTAAAAATTTTCCCGCGCGCATTCCGGTTACTGTTTTTTGTGCGTAACTCAAAATGCCATTTACCCAAACAGCTTCAATACCTTCCGCCAATTGTTGCGGTTGAGTAAACGTCGCAGCATCTTTCACTTTTATCGGGTCAAACAAAACCAAATCGGCAGCAGCACCTACAGCGATGCGCCCGCGATCATCCAAACCAAAACGATCAGCAGACATACGTGTCATTTTGCGAATCGCCTCAGGCAAACTAAATAATTTTAAATCGCGGCTGTAATGCCCCAGCACACGCGGAAAAGCCCCCCACAAACGCGGATGCGGAAGCGGATCAACTGGCAAACCATCTGAGCCAACCATGGTTAGTGGATGTGCAAGAATTTTTTGCACATCCTGTTCACTCATGCCGTGATAAACCGCTCCTGCTGGTTGCAATTTTTTTGCAGCATCCAGCAAACTCAAATTCCATTCACTGGCAATGTCTGCCAATTTTTTTCCACCTTGCTCTGGATGCGATTCGCTCCAGGTAATCACAATATCGAAATCACTGGTGACTTGCTGCAAATCCAAAGTCGAAGAACTTGCGCTGTAGGGATAGCAATCACAACCAACCGGATGATGCTCTGCTGCCAGCTCCAGTTTATTTAATACTTCGCCACTGCGGCCCCAGTTACCTGCGCCCGCACATTTCAAGTGCGACACAATTACTGGCGCTTTGGCGTGTTCGCCAATTTCAAAAGCTTCGCCCAAAGCAGAAATAATTTCATCAAACTCAGTGCGCAAATGCGTGGTGTAAACCGCACCGGTTTCATTGAGCACTTCGGCTAATTTTTTTACTTCATCTGTAGTGCTGGCGATTGCAGAACCATAAGCAAGACCAGATGACAAACCTAGCGCCCCCTCTTTTAACGATTCGCGCAACTGCACACGCATTAATTCAATTTCATTTTCGTCAGCAACGCGATCCAAGCGATCCATATGATTGTTACGCAATGCAGTGTGGCCAATTAACGCCGCTACATTTACGGCAGGCTGCGCCTGATTCACCGCAAATTTATAACTAGCAAAATCGGCATAGGTAAAATCTTCTGGTGCGCCAAGCAAATTCATTGGATCTGGCAGCGCACCAACCAGCGTCACCGGGCTCGCGCTAATACCGCAGTTGCCAACCACAACAGTGGTAATTCCCTGTGAAATTTTTGGTAACATTTGTGGAGCATGAATTACTTGCAGATCATCGTGTGTATGCACATCGATAAATCCGGGAGCTAATACCAACCCTTGCGCATCGCGCACTGCGATTGCATCAGCTGCCGACAAATCACCGATTGCGGCGATACTGCCGCCGCTAATGGCGAGGTCAGCGCTGTAGCCTGGCTCACCAGTGCCATCAACAATCTGCGCATTGCGAATAATTAAATCAAACTTCACCCAAGGGCTCCCCGGTCACGCTTTTAATTAGATATTCTGGTTAACAATAATTTAATCGCCCAATGGCAGACGATTGTCGCCGCCGCGATATTCATCCAATGCAAACTTCACCCGACGCAGCAATTCTTTGCTTTCCGTTTTACGCGCAAGCGCCAATTCAGTGGCAAGAATATCGATTGCCAACAACATGCCGTAACGCGATGCCGATGGCTTGTAAATAAAATCAGTTTCTTCAGTAACTACCGGCAACACAATATTGGCTTTACTGGCCAGTGGTGAATTGCTCGATGTAAACACAATAATTTTCGCTCCGTATTCACGCGCAATATCAGCAACTTCCAACATCTCCGGAGTTACGCCAGTTACGGATAACAACACCAATACATCTTTTTCGGTCAGCGTTGCTGCAAACATACGCAACAGCACCGGATCGTGATAAGCAGTTACTGCTTTACCCAAGCGGGCAATACGAAACTGCACCTCTTCCGCCAGCATGGTGGAACCGCCACCCATACCACCGACGTAAATCAGGCGCGCGGAATTTAATAATCCAGCGGCCGTGCGAAAATCTTCTTCAACAAAGCGCGCGAGGTTTGCGCGCAAAGTAGATTCAACATCACTGCAAATTTGTGCATAAAAAGCACTCTCTTCTACCGCGGGAACTTCAGCCAAAAAGCGCGTACCGACTGCACTTGCTTGTGCCAGCTTTAATTTCAGATCGCGAATATCTTCACAACCAACTGCTTTGGCGAAACGCGAAATAGTCGCGATGCTCACTGCCGCTTTTATTGCAAGCTGGTCAATGCTCGCCGCCGATGCAAATGCAATATCTTCCAAAATGGCATCCGCCACTTTTTGCTCAGTCGCTGACAGTCGATCCCGACTGGCACGAATGTGATACACAATATCGAACAAAGCCGTCATAGCGTTTCAAAAATCCAATTAGATAAATGCGGCGATCAGCGAAACAAAACCGAGCGCAACGACAGAGATAATGGTTTCCAATACTGTCCAAGTTTTTAACGTCTGGGTAACCGTCATATTGAAATATTCTTTGATCAACCAGAAACCACCGTCATTCACGTGCGACAAAATCAGCGAACCGGCGCCGGTTGCAATAACCAACAATTCCGGATGCGGATAACCTGCAGCCAGTGCAATCGGCGCAACAATACCGGCAGCAGTGCTCATTGCTACAGTGGCAGAACCGGTTGCGATACGCATTAATGCAGCAACCAACCAACCCATCATCAACGGGGTTAATGCCATATCCGATGAAAAAGCAACGATTTCTTTTGCGATGCCCGCCTCCACCAAAATACGATTCAAACCACCACCGGCACCAACCAATAAAGTAATACCGGCAGTTGGGGCGAGACAGTCGTGACTGAATTTCAAAATGCTGTCGCGATTAAATCCGCGTGCGATACCGAGCGTGTAAAAACTCACCAGAGTTGCAATCAACAGCGCAACAACGGAGTTGCCGATGAATAATAAAAAATCATTCAATGCAGTTCCCGGTGCAGCAATTAAATTTGCCCAGCCGCCTAACAACATTAAAAATACCGGCAATAAAATTGTCGCAAGCGTAATACCAAAACCCGGCAACTGGCGCTCAGTATCCGCATTGATAAATTGTTCTTCAAGTGGATTCACTGGCGGCAGTTGAATACGCGGTGCAATCCATTTTGCAAAAATGGGCCCCGCGATAATAGCAGTGGGAATTCCCACCAAGAGCGCGTAAGAAATAGTGCGGCCAACGTTGGCTTGATATTCACCGACCGCAATCATCGCCGCCGGATGCGGGGGAACCAAACCGTGCACCACGGATAAACCCGCCACCATCGGCAAGCCAACTAACAACATGGAGGTGCCGGTGCGACGCGCAACGTTGAATGCAATCGGAATTAATAAAACGAAACCAACTTCGAAAAAAATCGGGAAGCCAACAAGGAACGCGATAAACACCATTGCCCAGTGCACATTTTTTTCACCGAACCAGCGAATCATAGTGCGTGCGATTTGTTCAGCACCACCGGACTCGGCCATCATCTTTCCGAGCATGGTGCCGAGCGCAACAACTAACGCAATATGGCCAAGCGTTTTACCAACGCCAGCTTCGTAAACGAACACCACATCTTTGGCGGGAATACCGGCCATCAAACCCAAGCCGAGCGACACCAGCGTGAGCGTGATAAACGGGTTGAGGCGATAGCGGGCAATCAACAACACCAGCGCGATAATGCTGATGGCGGCGTACACAAGAAGCCAATGGCCGGGGCTGAGCATCTGTTCCATCACCGCCCCTTAGAAAAACGTTTCCACGGCATTGATCACCGTGTAGTTATCGTCGATCACCAACAGCTGCCGCCACTTATCGAACGTCAGGCAGGGGTGGGAAATATCCAGCGCGAGCATATCGCCCACTTGCAGGTCTGCATCGGCCGACACCTTCATAAACGCGTGCTGATCCATCATCGCCGTGAGCTGCCAATCGGCAGGTGCAGCGACAGGTGCTTCGCTGCCAGGGCGGTAGTGTTTTGCAGGGATGGGCAGGCCAGCATCAAACGCAGCATCGCGCTTACCCAAGCCGAGAATTGCAAGGCCGGGTTCGGGGATGGAGAGCACATAGGCCCACAATTGCAGCGCAGGCAGCAAACTGGCCTGCATTGAGCGCGCAACGGGGTTATTGGCGTGTATACGCGCCTCTGAGGCCTTGTAGATACCCACATCATGGGTCAGGTAGCAGCCGGGGCGCAGGACGATATCCAGTGGGCGACCTATATCTAACTTCGTCCACTCTTCGGCAACCAGATCAAACCAGGCGGAACCCGCACCGGTGAGGATCACGGTATCGCTGGTCAACAGGTTATTGGCTTCCAGTGTCATCAGCTCGCGTACAGCGCGACGGAGGAATTCGCGGATCGAGACTTCGTCTTTCAGCACCCCTTCGTAAACCTCAACACCCGCCAAAGCGAGCGATTGGGGGTAGGCAGCGATTGCATCCAACACTGCCGCGCGGTCTTGTTCGTTGCGCACGCCGGTACGGCCGCCATCAACACCCAATTCCAGCAGCAGCTTCAAGCGCTGACCGGTCTGGCTGAAGAATTGACCTAACTGCTCTACGTTAGCCGCCGAGTCAACGATGACAAAAAAGTCGAACTCGGGGTTTTGCAGCAAGCGGGAGATGATCGCCATGTTGGCGCGACCAACCAACTGGTTCGCCATGATCACGCGGCGCACACCAAAACGGTAAGCGGCCTGAACTTGTGGCGCAGTCGCGAGGGTGATGCCCCAAGCGCCATGAGCCAATTGCTGGTGAAAGAGCGCCGGACTCATGGTGGTTTTACCATGAGGTGCGAGTTTCAGCCCGTACGTACTAATAAAGGATCTCATCCACTCGAGATTGTGCTGCACACGGCTATGACTAAGCACCGCAACAGGCAAACTGACGTCCTCCTGCAAGAGGTTCCACCCTAATTGGGCAGTATCAGTGATTGGCAGCTGGGAACTCACATCACCCAAACCTTTACCGGTTGGGCCAAGCACTCTCTCGGTTAGCATTTTTTGTAAATTATTTTCTTTATACATGCTTTTTTCTCATCGAAAGCAGAAAAAACGATCATTTTTTATAGGCTATCACCAAAAAAATGAACTGCAAAGAAAATAATTTACAAAAACAGGATATTTAACCCGCCAATTGTGAAAGTTTTTCGCGCCCCAAAATAAAATTTAATGCGCCACAAATGTGCGTAACCGGTCACATTTGATAGTAAACCCGCACTTTTTGTATAAGCCTTAACCACCATAAAGAAAAGTCGAACCTGGATAACAAATAAGCTGCTTTATTCTGGAGCACCCACTTCTGCACTAGCGGTTGTGAAAGCGCCTCAACTTGTCGTCAAAATACAGTGACCGCACTTTTTTATGACGCAGCCTTGACCCAATTGTTACCGCTTAAAAAACGCACAGCAGGTTCGATTTTTTTCTCCCCTTCACCTGCCAGAAAAGAAAGAAAAAGTCGCACCTTGCCCGAAAAGTTGCAGTTAACCGCAAACCCAAACTGGGACTGGCTATCGTGCAGCGATTATTTGATGATCTAGCCAGCGAGCAAAAACTGCATCCTGCTGCACCCACTGCAACAGGTTTTTGCACCGCCGGGGACGAATCACCTTCTGATAATAATGACCGTTGCAAACGGCTATCGCCCCGCCCGATACCCCCATGAAACACAGCCGGACTTTATCCAACCCCTCGCCAGCACGAGTCCGGGAACTTTGCCATCAACCCTGAGGATAATAACGATGCTCAATCTATTAACCGGTTTACAAAAACTCCGGCTGGGAATTCCCGGCTGCCTGCTGCTGGCCGCATTGGCCAGCCCCAGCCATGCCGTTGTCTACCAAGCTGAGAATTACACCAACTTCTTTGATACCACTGCCGGCAACAGCGGCGGAGCCTTTCGCAACGACAACGTAGATATAGAAGCAACAACCGATTCGGGCGGCGGTTTTAATGTGGGCTGGATCGAACCCAATGAGTGGCTGGTATATGGCGGACTTTCGATTCCGACCTCCGGCAGCTACACCATCCGCATGCGCGTCGCCAGCCCATCAGGCGCAACTGCAGCGGTCGACCTTAATGGCGGCAGCATTATCCTGGGGGATTTCAATATCCCTGCGACTGGCGGCTACCAGAATTGGACGACTGTATCGCGCACCGTGAATATCAACGCGGGCACCTACAACCTCGGCGTTTTCGCCAAGAGCAGTGGCTGGAATTTCAACTGGATCGAAGTGGTATCCAACGGCGGCAACAGCAACACCACCGGTTTGCTGACCGTGTATGAACACTGCAATTACGGCGGCTGGTTCCGGGGCTTCAATACCGGTTCATTCGATGGCAACGTAATGACCTCAATGGGCGTGCGCAACGACACCATCTCCTCGGTCAAAGTCGCCGCGGGTTATGAAGCCGTGTTGTTCGACAACTGGGATTACAGCGGCGCATCGGTAGTCGTCTCTGGCGATAACAGCTGCCTGAGCAATTTCAATGACCGCACCTCATCCATCATTGTGCGTCCGATCTCGAACACCAACACGGGCTTCGCCGCGGTAGTTAGCGAATCGCAATTCAATCAGATGTTCCCCGGCCGCAATAGCTTCTATACCTACGCCGGTTTGGTCGCCGCATCCAGAACCTACCCTGCGTTTGCTGGCACTGGCGATTTGGCCGCGAAAAAACGTGAAGCTGCTGCTGCACTCGCCAACTTCTCCCATGAAACCGGCGGCTTGGTATACATCAACGAAATCGCCCAGGGCGAATACTGTGGCGATTGGGATAACAATCCAAACACCTGCCCTTGCGCACCCGGCAAGCGCTACTACGGTCGCGGCCCAATCCAACTCAGCTGGAACGGTAACTACTGTGCAGCGGGTGCTGCTTTAGGTTTGGATCTGCGTGCTAATCCCGATCTGGTTTCACAAAACGCTACAGTCGCATGGCAAACCGCACTCTGGTTCTGGATGACCCAAGCCGGAGCGGGCTATCGCCCTGCACACGATTCAATGGTCGGTAACTTCGGCTTCGGCGAAACCATTCGCACCATTAACGGCTCAATCGAATGCAACGGTGGCAACCCTGCGCAAGTGCAAAGCCGGATCAACGAGTATCAACGCTTCCTGAATATCCTTGGCACCAGTGCAGGTGCAGGCAACCAAGGCTGCTAATAAACGGATAACGAAAGCATCTAGAGAGCAAGCGATAAAAAAAGCCGCATCAATTATTTGATGCGGCTTTTTTATTTTTTAAATTTTTTCATTTGGTCGGGAATAAATCCTGCGCCTCGCCCGTTAACAGTTTGTAAGTTAACTAAATCAACGAGGCATTCCCTATGAAAACCAAGACTGTTCAACTGAAACACAAACTATTATTTATCAGTCTGTGCGCACTGACTTCTTCAATGAGCTGGGCAAGTGATATTTCCTACAGCGTATCAGCTGATGCAAATTCGCAAGCATCAGTTAATGCGCAAACCACTTCACCATCAGGATCAGTGGCGCTGTCCGGATTGCTGCAACCACAACAAGCTGCGGCAGATGAAACAAATCCGAACACCAGCAATACAGAAAATACCACAACAACATCCAATAATTTATCCAGTGCAGTTTCTGTTGCAGGCAGCGGTTCACTGCAAACGCAAAAAGCAACTGAACTGGTAAATGGAACCACTAATCCGCTCGCCAATAGCGGAGATCAAGCAAGAACGGATATTACCAATGGATTAAATCAGACACTGACTGCATCAACCAATGTTGCGGGCAGTCTGAATACACAGGTAGAAAATACTGTGGCGAGTGCCAACTCAACGATCAACGGCGCAGTAACTAATCAAGTGAACTCATTGATTGCAACTGACGTACAACAAAATGTGCAGGGTACTGTCAGCAATGTCATCGACGGGACTATTAATAACACCATTAACAACAGCATCCAGGCCACCATTGCGGATACTGTCGAATCGACAGTAGAAAGCACGGTAACTACCGCACTGAACAATAGTTTGGGATTAGGTATTTAAATAACCGTTACCAAAGCACCGCAATTATTTGCGGCGCTCACATAAGTAAAAAACATTTCCTGCCGTTAATGGCAGGAAATTTCAGGTGGAGCATACATCATGAAAAAAAATATCTATTTACCAGTATTGATCGGGGCCATCAGTTTTGCTCATCCGCTTTTTGCTGCAGCACCGGAAGGCAGCATTAAACTTGAAGCGGGAACAGAATATGATTCCAATCTCGGTGTTATCGAACTGGATCAATATTCAACCGAGAGCGATTGGGCCGCAATATTAAATGCGCGTTTTAATGGGCGCTGGCAAGCGAATGACCAGCTCAATATTAAAGGTGGTTATTACTATCTGAGTAAACACTATCAGGACAACGACAATTTTGATTTGGCAATTCAACAGCTGTTCGTCGATACCAGTTATGACCTGCGTGTAGTCACGCTCGGCGCCAGTTACCATAAAGCAGATGCTGATTTAGCCAGCCACGATTTTTTGCAGCTACAACAGACCAGCATTTATGCTTCACGATTAATCGACAACCGTATATTCCTGCGTGCCGCCGCCAATTACCAAGATAAAGACTTCCCCGGCAATGCAGGCCGCAATGCACACAACACCGGTTTGGCGGGCGATGTATTTGTTTTTTTCAATCAGGGAACCACATTTATTGCAGCGGGAATTACCAGTGAAGAGGAAGATGCCCAGCAAGCGCAATTCAATTACGATGCACTCAGTTTGCGCGGCAGTATTAACCATAAATTTTCGGTTTGGGGAAAACCCAACAAAGTGCAATTGGGCATACGTTTGCACGACCGCGATTACTCCAGCATAACGCCTGAACTGGAAACTAAACGCAGCGATAATCATCGCGTTGCCACTCTTGAGTGGGAAGTGAGTTTGACTCCCAAAATAACCGCCACCAGCAAAATCGAAAAAGGAAACTACGAATCAAATTTAGCGGTAGCGGATTATTCCGAAACTTTGGCGTCGGTTAATTTTGCCGTGACATTTTGAGCCGCACCTAAAAATCCAAAACCAAATACGGGATCGCGCCCCGCATCGCCGAGATCACGCGCTTTTTTTGCTAATACCGAAGGCAATTCGGCGGAAGTTATTTTTTGCTTCGCCAATTCACAAGCGACAAATGCGGAAACTACGGGTGCTGCGATAGATGTACCCGTCTGCCGCCCGAAACCGCCATCGCTGCGCGCTGTAGTAACTGAAACACCCAGAGCGGCGAAATCAATATGATCACCGCGATTCGCCCAGCGATAAATTTTATGCTCGCGATCAACAGCCGTCACCGCAATAACATCCGTATAAGCAGCAGGGTACATCGGTGGCGCTGCAGGCCCTTCATTACCAGCTGCCGCCACTATCGCAATACCTTGTTGCAATACTTTATTAACAACCGCGCGTAAAATCTGATTGTCTGGCCCGGCAAGGCTCATATTGATGGTGCTGACATTTTCTTCTGCCAACCAATTTAATGCGCGCACCAAATCCATCATGGTAGCGCCCTGCGCATATTGGTTGCGCGCATAAAAAACCGATGCAGAATAAAGCGTTGCCTTAGGCAATAGCGCTCGCAATGATTCCCCCTTGCCAACTAGTAATCCCGCAATCGCAGTGCCGTGTGCAAGCGGTGCATCAAACTGTTCGCCCAAAAAATCGCGCGTGATAATTTTGCTCTGCGCAAATGCAGAGTGATCCTTATTAATTGCCGTATCTATCATGCCGATTTTCACCGGCGCATCGCATACCGGTGAAAAATCTTCCGTATTATTTGCTGAAGCAGAAGTTGCATTCGCTTGCGCAGCATAAATGTGGTTGCGGTCAAGTTGCTCATGCAGGTGTGCAGGTAATTTTTGTTTTAATGCACCGCGTGAATCCAACACTGCAGGAACGCGGAATCGCACCAGCACCAAATCCAAACCATCAAAATTCGTTTGCTCGACAATATCAGCATGCAGCGGTTGCAAAACTGCCAGCTCGGTTTTATCAAGCATGATCAACCATTCATGGGCGACCGCACGCCAACCATCTTCTACTTGCACATCCACAAAAGCTGTCTCGCCATTGCGCGTCAGTACCGGGAGTGAATTGGCGATTGCATCCAATGGTGCTGACCCAAGTAAATCGTTCACCGGCTTTGTCAGTGGATCAAGCACAGGCTCAAGCTTGCCCTGCACTTTGCCCGCAACATCATCAACCGCACGCAAGGTGCTATCCAGCTGCGTGTTGACGACCTCCGTATCCAGTAAATCGCGCGTGATCAGATCAGTATTGATAAGGTCGCGGTCAATCAACTCGCGGCTAATAACATCTCTGGCAACCTCATCGGCGATTGCATCGGTATTGCGCAGCGTAGTATCCAGAACATGGGAATCCAGCACCTGTGCATAAACAGGTGCGCAAAAGCACACTAGCAATGCATAACTAACGTAAACTGGTTTCATAAAATTCCCCTTAATACGATAGATGTAACACAAAATAGCGCCTGACTTCAGGGAAAACGTTTTGGCGGCATAAAAATTCCATTTATCCGGGAATAAAATTCGTGCGCAACCGTTTACTCAATATGACTGTCAGCTTTCGGAAAATAACCCATACTGGCAAAAATGAGATCCCCACAATGACATTGTTATTATGAGAGACGAATTAACCCTGCTAGCGCCCGCCTTGCGACGCTTTGCTTACTCGTTAACGGGCACAGCACACGATGCCGATGATCTATTGCAAAACACCTTGGAGCGCCTATTGAACCGCGGGGTTCCAGAGGATGTGGAATTAGCCAAATGGGCATTCCGTGTGTGCCGTAATATTTGGATTGATGAATATCGCGCGCGCAAAGTTCGCCAGCGCAATGTGTATTCCCTTGAGGAGACAGAGGAACCCGCAATCGATGGCTCCCAGGCAATTTACGACGAGATTACCTTGCGACAAGTGGATGCTGCTATGGACAAATTGCCTGATGACCAGCGCTCGATAATGGCATTGGTTGCACTACAGGGAATGTCCTACAAAGAAGTTGCTGAAACCCTGGGTATTCCAGCTGGAACAGTAATGAGCCGCTTGGCACGTGCACGCGTTGCCCTCGCTGGTTTTTTAAATCCATCTTCAGTCACAGCGCCCGCAAAACCGGGCGCGTGAGGACAACACCATGACAATCACTGACGAACAATTATCGGCCTTCCTCGATGCAGAATTGCCTGAAAATGAAATGGAATTTATTCGCCAAAAAATTAGCGAAGATGAAACCCTTGCCAATCGCCTTGCCGAGTTAGCGATGGTCGATGAACAAATTGCACAACACTATTCCGCGATAGATGCGCAACCGCTGCCAGAAGCAACAGTGCAATTACTGTCGGCAGTAACTCAAGCGCAGGAACAATCCAATTCACAACGACATCAATCACGCGCAAACAATGTTGTTGATTTTCCCTGGTGGAAAAAAATGCCGCGTGGCCTGCAATTACACGCAGCAGTAGCAGCCTGTCTCGTCTTGGTGATGGGTTATGGTTTTATTCATTTGCTGCCCACCCAAACAGATTCCTCCACCGATAATTGGAGCGCAATTGCCGCCGCTCTCGATACCACTGCCAGTGGAACCGAGCAGATGCTCGCAGAAGGCAAAAGTATCAAACCGCGCTTAACCTTCGTCGACAAACAGGGGAATTACTGCCGTCAATATCGCGTGAGTGAAACATCCAATAGTGCTGAAGGTATTGCCTGCCGTATCAACGGTAAATGGGAATCCAAAGTCACGGTGAATATTCAGGATGCGCAACAACAGTTTGATTACCAAACCGCAAGCAACGGTGCATCGATACTCGACCAGGTATTGGATAGCATGATGCACGGCGAAGCATTTGATGCGCAGGCAGAAACCAACATTATTGATCAAGGCTGGGAAAAAAATTAATTTTCTAGAGTTAACTTAGCATTAACACCAATATACTCTCGCACAATAGGTTTATTATGAAGACGATTGCGCTGCTCTTTTTGGTGGTTGCTATAAGCGGATGCGCAACCCATTCCATTTATGGCCCAGCCAAAGGCAGCAATGCAGGTTACAAAGAAATAGCACTGGCGGATAACCACTACCGCGTGCAATTTAAAATAAACGGCAGCGCGCGCAATATTGCACAAAAATATGCACTCTTGCGTGCTGCCGAATTAACGCTCGTACGGGGTTACGATTGGTTTGTGGTGGAGCAACGTAAATTCCAAACCCTGAATGAGCCGGATGATTTCGGTTCGTCGAGCAGACCAATAGTGACACGCAACTGCGGTTTATTAGGCTGTAAGACCAGCACACAACTTCCTGAACAGACAATCGACATTCCTGCCACAGAAACCACCGCAATGGTTGAAATTCGAATGGGGCGCGGTGTACGCCCGGAAAAAGAGAGTTATGACGCGCGTGAAATGTGGGAAAGCCAACATATAAAATAAGTTCGGCCTACCGCCAACAATGTTTAAATCGCGCCATCGTTATTTATAGAAGCGCAGCTATTTCACGCACCAAAATTTATTCCCAGGAAAAAATAAAAATATCTTTATAACCTGAAGCGGTTAAAACAATTTTTATAATCCAATATAAAACCACCAAAGTGAATCAGCACACACAAAAAATAGTTTCCTATATGCCATTTGCAATTTTTGGTTGTAAAAACTACCTGATAAAAACCGAACATGGCACCGCATTCATTTAAAAATTACTTTTAACTGCATTATTCCTGTGCTGGCACACTTACTGCAATTACTCCCTTGAACATTAAAACTAATGTGAAACATAAACCATGCACTTTAATTTATGTTAGGAGAATTATCATGTCTAACGAAACTTCAGCAATCAGAGATTTAATTAAAGTATTAAACGACGGCGTTGAGTTTTATACCGATGCCAAAAATGAACTGCGCGGCTCAGGCTACGAATCCGTATTGCAAGATATGATTGATGTACGCCAAGGTGCGCTGGCTCGTTTGCAACCTTTCGTTTATTCACGTGAAGGTGAAATTGAAACTGGCCATACCTTTGTAGGTACAGTGAGAAAAACTTACGCTGACGTACTTGCCTCGATCAAATCGAGCAAAGCCAGCAAATCACAAACCTATATTGTGCAACTGGAAGAACTTGAAGACAGAACGCTTGAGTTCATCAAAAAAGCGCTCGATGAAGCATCTTCCGTTGATGCAACCAGTGCATTGAATTTTATCTATGCCACCTTGCAACAATGCCACAACCGCATGCGCAGCCTGAAACGAAATGTTGCGTAAGTGAAAATAAAAAAGCCTCCAATTGGAGGCTTTTTTATTTGCGTGACTAAATTTATTTACTGCTGCAACAACCATTCGCGTCCGGCGCGGCTGGTAGTAAAGGTTTCAATTGCACCGCGCTCTTGCAGAGTCACGTATACTGTTTTTCCATCTGCACCGCCAAATGCAACATTGGTTGGTTTTTGGCCTTTCAATTTAATCCGCTCAATCACAGTACCATGCGGCGATACTACCGCCACTTCACCCGCTGCGTAGCGCGCAATATATAAATTACCTTCGGCATCGCAACGCATGCCATCAAGGCCATGATCGGGGAATTGAATTAACAGTCGCTTGTTTTTCACATCGCCGGTTTTTTTATCGATATCGTATTTCCACACTTTGCGCTGCACACTTTCGTTTACATACAAATGTTTTTCATCGGTGCTCACTTCTACACCGTTGGTGGTGCCCATATTTGCTTCCAACAAAGTGACAGTACCATCGGTTGCAACTTTCCACAGATTGCCAGTGCTTTCTTTCCAATTTGGATCACTGGCATAAATAATTCCGGATTTTGCGATAGCAATATCATTGGGCTGATTCATTTTATCGCTGTGCGCATGCACAGAAATCGCTTTGGTTTTCGGGTCGATCTTCAATACATTGTGACCGGAGTAGTCGGCAACGTACATGAGGCCTTTGCGATCAAAACGGATACCATTGCCAGTACTACCCTCTGGTAATTTCACAAACAGTTGCGCATTGTCTTTTTTATCGATAATGCCAATAGTGCCATCTTGCCCAAAACTCACCGCATACAAATTGCCCTGCGCATCTACCGCTGGTCCTTCGATACCTTGGGTGAAAACATTGTCAGTAACATAATCAGTGGTTTGTGCTACAGCTTGTGCTGCGCCAATAAATGCGAGCAACGCGAAAGTCATTGCGCCAGTGTTTAAGTCTCTCATTAAAACCTCGTGGTACTTATTGTTGGAAACTGTGTAGAAAAAACTCAAAAGCACTGTAGTAGTCTTGTGGCTATAGCCTTATTGTTATCGCGACTAACGCGCGATTATGTAGTCTTGAATTTCAATAATATTAATCAGGCAAGCGCGGGTATATCTATTCCTGTCGCGGTACCTATCGCGCCCCATAATACACCAACCATCGCATTCCACACTTTTTCGATAGTGACTTTTGCCAATCCTTGCAATGTATTAGCAAAACTTTGCGCCATGGTTTTCAAGCTATCCAGAAAAAATTCCTGGGTTTCTTCCGTGATCTGGCCACTCGCAATGCCCATTGCCACTAATTGTGCCTGCTGGGCAATCGCTTTTATCTGCCGCTCGGAAAAGCCTTTTAACACTGAAATATCTTTTTTGGCTACATCCGATGCAGCAGCACGCAGTTGATCGACTAATCCTGAAATATCTATAGGTACACCCATGACTTAAAGCCCCTCGCGTTCCAGAAAGTTTTCGTAAGTGAGTGCCTGATCGAGATAAATAACCACCTGCCCTTTAAACGCCGCCACCTCAAATGCGGTGACGCCCTGCTTTTTATCGACATCGCGCATTTTGGTCAGGGTGATGGAAATTTGCTCCAGCGCCGCCGCGCTCGGCACCTCACCGGTATCAGAAAGATTAATCCCCCGCTCGGCCAAGTATTTATTCACCTTATCGCTGACACTCACTTTGGGCGAAGGGCGGGATTTGGCTTGCAAGGCGAGCGCATCAAGATTGCCAATAAGGCTACTGTAAGTTGCATCGCGCTGCGCAAAACTGCTAGCAGTCGTGCCCGCGGAGGTAGCGGCAAAATGGGTCATCAATTGCTGGCTACTGGCAACCAGACCATCGGCAATCGCTTTATCATAACTGGGGGCGAGCCGGGCAGCGCAGGCCGACAACAGCAACGTGAGGGGGATAAGAATACCAACCAGGCGCTTCATGGCGCATCTCCTTGGGAAGTTCAACCTGCTGAACCTTATAGCCAAGAATAATCCTGAGCGCAATTGGATTTACATGCGCCTGGTTTTTACTGATACGGGGCAACACCGCAAAAAATTACAGCGGCTTCCGGACTTGAATACTTAGGATTTTTTTCAGTGCATTTCTACCATCTGTACGCTGCCATCGGGCAACATTTCAAACATGCTGCTTTTGGGTTCATCCAACAGCAGTGCGGCCATTGCCGCGAGTGCAATACAGCCAGCAATGGTAAGGAAAAATACCGGTGTGCTGACAAAGGAAAACACCGTGAGAAAAACCACTGCACCTATGTTGCCGTAGGCACCCACAATGCCGGCAATTTGTCCGGTTAAACTGCGGCGAATCAAAGGGACCACCGCAAACACGCAACCCGCCGCCGAGCCTAAAAAGAACGAACTACACATCATCGCAGCGACTGCAAATGCAATCGGCCAATCACTGGTAATGGTCGACATTGCCAGGAAACCAATCGCCGCACCGATCAATAAAATGACCAGTGATTTTTTGCGGCCAAATTTATCGCTAATCCAACCACCTGACGGGCAAGACGCAATATCCACCGCCGCAAAACAAGCACCGAATACCCCAGCAAGCGCAACAGGAACCGCAAAGGTACTTTGGAAAAACATAGGCAACATGGAAACCACGGCCAATTCCGAACCAAAAGTCACCGCGTAGGCGATACTCAGGATTGCCACTTGTTTAAATTTATATTGCTGGAGTTTATCGACGGGTTTGGAAAAAATGTGCACATTAAGGCTATAAATTTTGCGGCACTGCAAAATGAAGATCACCAGCAAAATACTGGCAATACTATAAAAAGTAGCAGCGGATATTAACCCAAGACTATTGACCTTCCAGGCAAGCAACGCCAATGCACCATACATTGGAATATTGACCAGCAGATACAAAACAAAATCTTTTTTGCTGGTAACTTCAAGGCCACCAGATTTATTCGGTTTGAAATAAGTTGATCCAGCTGGTGTATCTGTTACTGAACAATAATAAATAACGGCATACACAAACGCGATTAACCCTGTCAAACCGGTCGCATAACGCCAACCATCATCGCCGCCGATAAGCAGGGCTATTGTCGGCAAGCTGATCGCAGCAGCCGCTGAACCTATATTGCCCAAGCCTTTATACACGCCCTCGGCCAATCCCATTTGGCGAGCAGGAAACCATTCACTAATCATGCGAATGCCAACCACAAACCCGGCACCAACAAAACCTAACAGGAAGCGTGCAAGCGCCAGCATTTCAAAACTGGTGGCGAGGGAAAAAAACAAACAGAGGAAACCGGTAATGACTAACAGGATGGAGTAAATTTTGCGCGGACCGAATGAATCCACCAACATACCGACAACAATGCGTGCAGGAATGGTCAAGGCCACATTGAGAATCAACAAGGTTTTAACCTGCTGCTCACTCAAACCAAAAGTGGCCTGAATAGCCAACAACAACGGAGCGTGATTAAACCAAACCAGAAACGTAACAAAAAAAGCCATCCAGGTTAGATGCAATATTTTTGTTTTGCCGACAAAGGAAAACAAACCCGGATTTGCACTATTTTTATTCACCACCAACACCTCCACGATAAACCATGGGGCGCCTTCAGCAATAACTACGCCAAACCAAACCCAAGCCCTGTAAAAATCTGCACCAGACTAAAACAAGTCCAATAAAATGACATAAACGCACAAAAACAGAACATCGTGCACCATCATATATTCCCAAAAAGGAGCAAAACGACAATTTTAAATTGCCCTTATTTGGACAAGCAAAATGCAAAACCCCAGTAAAAATAAGATCCTTAGCCGAATAAATGAGAAATCCAACCAGAAGCCTGCCCCATCACATTGCAAATTACCCACTCCGAGAGACAACTCGTCGAAATCACCCGATAAATATCCAAAATCCCCTAGTGCACAAAATAAATGCACCATTCGGATTCAACAAAACACAAATGGGCTTTTATTTGGCGCACTCAAAATCCATAAATTTGCACAAATATGTGTCCATGGCGATAAATCCAGCAGTTTCGGCGCACCATTTATGTGTTGGCATAGCCGTTGCAAAAACCTGCTTGTCACTCCTCCGTGTTAGCCCAAATAATTTTTTGCCGGATAACTGCCATGAGCACACATCGCTTACACCTGTTGGACTTTTCCAACAAATCCGTTGCCACCTTGCACTTCACCTGGTTCGCATTTTTTCTCACCTTTGTTATGTGGTTTAGCTTGCCGCCACTTAAACCACTGATCACCGCATCCTTTGCGATGACACCGCAACAATGGGCGGCGTTATTAACACTGAACGTTGCGCTGACAATTCCAGCGCGAATTGTGGTGGGCAGTTTGGTTGATAAATTTGGACCGCGCGCGATTTATTCCGGCCTGCTGATTTTTTCCGGCGTGTTGTTGATTGCATTTGCCTCGGCACAATCATTTGAACAACTCGCGCTCTTCCGCTTCTTGCTCGGTTTTGTCGGCGCCGGTTTTGTAATTGGTATTCGCTTGGTCAGTGAATGGTTTCCCGCACGTCAAGTTGGTTTGGCCGAAGGCATTTACGGTGGCTGGGGTAACTTCGGCGCTGCGGCTGCCGGTTTTACTTTACCCTTTTTGGCAATCCATGTTTTTGGCGGTGTGGATGGCTGGCGTTACGCGATGGGTACCGCGGCAATTATCGCAATGATTTACGGGGTGGCTTTTTATCTCACCGTGCGCAATACACCTAAAGGCTCTACTTATTTCAAACCTAAAAAATCGGGTGGATTGGAAGTCAGCAACAAAAAAGACTTCTGGTTCTACGTGATTATGAATGTGCCTATGTATTTAATCCTCGCAGTGCTTGCGTGGAAGATGTCACCGGCGAATCTCGGTTTATTAAGTACTGCAACGACTTATGTTTTGTATGTGGTTTTACTTGGCCTCTTTATATTCCAGTTTTCGCAAATTTTGCGCGTGAATAAAGAAATGCTGAAAAAAGGCAGCGTAGCCGAGCATGACAAATACGAGTTCAAACAAGTCGCTATCTTAAGCTGGGCCTACCTCGCTACTTTCGGTTCCGAAATTGCCGTTGTCTCGGTATTGCCCGCATTTTTTATGACAACCTTTGAAGGCCTGAGCGTAACCCAAGCGGCGATGCTCGGCGGTTCGTTCGCCTTTATGAATTTGGTGGCTCGCCCTGGCGGCGGTTGGGTAAGTGATAAATTTGGCCGTCGCTTCAGCATGAGCATTATTCTCGCCGGTGTTGCCTGCGGATATATGTTGCTGTCACAAATCAATGCCAGCTGGCCGCTGTATCTCGCCTTCGGTGCAGTGTTTGCTTGCTCGCTGTTTGTGCAAGCAGGATGCGGCGCCGTGTTTGCGGTAGTGCCTTTAATTAAACGTCGCATGACCGGGCAAATCGCAGGCCTCGCCGGTGCCTACGGCAATGTGGGCGCGCTCTTCTTTTTAACCATGAATACCTTTATCGATATACACGCCTTCTTCTGGATGCTGGCAATTACTGCGACTATCGGTCTGGTGTTTGTGCAATTCCTGAAAGAACCTCAAGGCCATGTAGTCGAGGTCAATGAAGATGGTTCGCTGCATAAAATTGAAGTAAGTTAATTTTCGCTAGTCTAACCACGACAACCCGATTGCCGACAGTTATGCTGTCGGCAATTTCTTTTTTTAAGAATAAAGAAACGCTATGGATCATTTGCAATCAGCACTGCACATCAGCTTCGCACAAAAAAGCGAGGCCGGCCGCAAACCGGAAAATCAGGACACCGTTGGTGCCCGCATCCCCGAGGGCAATCTGCTTACCACCAAAGGCATTGCCATCGCGATTGCCGATGGGGTGAGCAGCAGCAAAGCAGCGCGCGAAGCCAGCCAAACAGCTATCGCCGGATTCCTCAGCGACTATTACGCAACGCCTGATACCTGGCGCACCCAACAATCCGCCATGCGCGTGATTCAAAGCTTGAATTCCAGTTTGTGGGGACGCAGCCAAAATTCGATTTACGGTGAAGGTTATCTCACTACTTTTTCGGCGCTGATTTTAAAAGGCGATACCGGATTTATTTTTCACGTAGGCGACACGCGCGTATACCGCTTGCGCGATAACAATCTCGAGTTACTCACCCGTGACCACACCCAGCGTATTGATAAACACACTACCCATTTAAGCCGTGCGATGGGCGCAGATCCTTACCTTGAAGTGGATATGCACAGTCTGGAACTGCAGCGCGGCGATATTTTTATTTTGTCCAGCGACGGCATACACGAGCAGATTCCCGCTGCGGAATTTAAACAATTTATTCTTGGTGAGCGCGACAATCTTGAAACGCTGGTCGATAAAGCGCTACCACTCGCACTGCACTATAACAGCGAAGACAATCTCAGCATTCAAGTTGTGCGCATAGACCATCTTGGCACTGCCGGACAAGATGATGCGGTGCAGGTTTTATCGCGCCTGCCTTTCCCGCCCATTTTGTCGCCGGGGCAAAGCATCGATGGTTTGCGCATCAAAAAAATTATGCATGAGTCGACCAGAAGCCAGGTTTATTTGGTTGAGGACGAAAAAAATAATTTGCTGGTGATGAAAACCCCGTCGGAAATTTATCAGGACGATAAAGCTTACATCGAGCGTTTTGTAATGGAAGCCTGGATAGGCGCGCGCATCCAAAGCGCCGGTGTGGTACGCATTATTCCCGCCGCCGAATCGCGCTCTTGTTTGTATTATCTCACCGAATATATTCCCGGCCCGACACTCACCCAACTATTAAAAGAGCGCGGTATTTTATCGATACTCGACGCAGTGGAATTAACCGAAGGTTTAATTCGCGGCATACGCGCGTTTCATCGCAAAGAAACCCTGCATCAGGATTTAAAACCCGACAACATTGTGATCAGCACCAAAGGCCCGATGATTGTCGACTTCGGCTCCTGCTGGGTAGCTGGTGTACAGGAAATTAGCTCGCCCCTGGAGCGCGACCGCATTCTGGGCACGCTCGATTACTCTGCGCCGGAATATCGCTACAACGGCAAAATCAGTGCCGCGTCCGATCAGTTCTCGCTTGCAGTGCTGCTCTATGAAATGCTCACCGGCAAACAGCCTTACGGTAGCAATTACAGCAAAGCCATGGATTTAAAAAGCTTCCAGCGGCTAACTTACATCTCCGCCATGAAACACAATCCGCTAGTGCCCTACTGGCTCGACAAAGCACTGGAAAAAGCCCTGAGCATTTATCCCAACAGCCGCTACGATGCACTCTCGGAATGGCTGCAAGATCTGAAACGCCCCAACCCCGCATGGCTCACACCGCGCGCGCAACCACTACTGGAACGCTATCCCGACAAAATCTGGAAACTGCTCGCCGCGAGCGGATGGATTGCGGCCGCCATCGCATTTTTTTGGCGTCACTAGCCCGTCGGTGTGCGGGTTGTGATTTGGGTAGTCCCCGCTGACCTACTTTTCTGTTAGTCTCTGTGCAAATAACGAACACTTTTAATGCTGCTCGCGCAGGGACTTTACTGTCATGACCATCAAACGCGCACTGATTGTGGATGACTCCACAACCGCCCAATACCGTCTTAAAAAAATGCTCCGCCGCTATCCGCTCGATATCGATATTGTCGACTCAGGTGAGGCCGCATTGCGCTACCTGTCCCGCCACGCACCGGCGGTGATTTTTATGGATCACCTGATGCCGGGCATAGACGGCTTTCGCGCGCTGCAAATTATTAAATCCAACCCTGATACCGCGATGATCCCGGTGATTATGTACACCTCCAAAAGCGGAGATGTTTACACCGGTCAGGCGCGCGCGCTGGGCGCATTGGATGTGGTAAGCAAAGACCGGATCAACGCCACAGATTTATCCAAGGTAATGGAAGCCATCCATATTTATCCAACAGCCAAACCGGACGACAGTGAAATAGTTGAAAGCCCTGAACTTATTGCTGCTGCAAATCAAGTGACGGGACAAACAACTGAAATTCCTTCAACAGATCGCCGTGCAGCATCGTTGGAACAGTCGCGCAATCTCGAATTACGCTTGAGCCATATGGAGCACAGCCTCGAAGATAACCGCCGCTTTATTACCTCCCGCGTAGTGCGGGAACTGCATGGGTTGCGACAAAATTTGCGGCAGGAGTTCAGCGATATTTTGCAACAGCAGCCTGCTGCCCTACCGCCACCCGTTGCGCCAGATGTTATACCCGAGCCACAAAAATCCGGTGGCGGCTGGTCAATAGTTGCGATTGTCTTTTCTGTTGTGGCCTTCGCAGTGATCGCCTACTTTTTAATGAGCATTAACAATCAGCTTGATCAAAATCAGCAACAGCAAGCCGCGCTTGGCAAACAACTCCAACTCGTTGCCGACCAAGCCAATCGCGAACCGGAAATGATTAGTCCCGCCATCGTCAATGCAGGTATTGGGCAACCAGTAAAACAATTGGCAACGGTAGATAATTATTTACTCAACGATCTTGCCTGGACCTTTAACCAAAGTGCTGCGTTGGCATTTCACCAAAGTACTATTGATCCAAAACCGGTATTGCGTCTGCATGAGTTATTGCACCGCATCGCCAGCAATGGATTTAAAGGCACAGCAACAGTACATATTTATGTTGGCGATTTTTGTGTGACTGTCGATAACATGGGCATGGCGCAACTAGCACCTAACAATAAAACCTTGGGCGACTGTATGCTCTCCAGCGAGATTTATTCCATTGATCGTTTACTGGATGAATACACGCGTGAAGTGACAATGATTTTGGGCAATCTGACGCGCAGTGTAAATTCGACCATCCAGATAGCCATCACCGCCGCACCCGGGCCGGAAACTTATCCAGAGCGAATCCCCACCATCAGTGCCCGCGATTGGAATGCGCTCGCGCAAAATAATAATCGCCTGGAGTTGGTACTGGTGGCGGATGAAGAGCAATAAAGCGCGCTAAACTGCAGCTATAAAATCCGGACATAAAAAAACCAGCATCACTGCTGGTTTTTTTATGCTTGAGTTTTACAGTTCAAGTTTAGCTTTCATCGATATCGTACATATGATCAAGTACAAACCGCATTTTAGGTAACAAACCATTTTGTTGCGTTTTACTGTAATAATCCTGCCAGTGTTTTACCCCGCTCCAAAACGTTTCCGGCGCTGACAAACTTGCATTAACACCGGGAGCCAGATCAAAACCATTTGCACCAAAAATCTGGTTTAACATCATGGCTGATGGAAAACCAATTTGCTGCATCAGTGGATTGGTCGCGTTACCCGCGCCCCACACATAGGCCAGCCAGGGTAAAATATTTTCCACGGCATCGTAGCTCACGCGCGCGCGCTGATATTCAGCAAGTGATTGCAAAACCAGCTCCTGCGCAACAGGAATCGCAAGCAACGCCAAGTTGGGATAATCTTTTTGCGTTGGTAATTGCTTGAACGGCAATTCAATCAAACCATTGCGTGTAGGTGCATAGGTTGCATTGGCAGGCTGGAAAAGTGGCAAATTAAAAAATGCACCTGAAGGAAAATCATCTGGCTGGATTCTAAAAAGCGCGCACTCCGACCAGAAGGAGGGCAACATATCGCCGCGCAAATGGGATTGCGCCACGCGGATTCGGAATGAGGCAACATCCTTACCTCCCGCTAACACAACAAAGCTCCATTGGCTCACATCTTCCAATGCAAAGCTTTCATAAGCGCGCGCCAACCAATCCAGATTGGCCTCGCGCTTGATTCGTTCCATATTGTAGATATCACTTTGCACACGCGATTGGGTGGAGAGTGTTTGCTTGATCATTGTCCTTTCCTCAACAAAATTCTGCTGCTGGTAGTATTTTATAAACTTGATACGTTATGAAACTGACAACACTAACCACTACAGCCCCAATAATTTATAAGGGCCTTTAGTGGTGGAAAAATCGCGCCGATTTTTTTCTACCGGATCGGTACACACATAATCCACACTGAATTCCAATCCGCCCGGAATTGCATTAAAACGCAACATAGCAACGTGATCGCCCACCTGCCGATGTTTTATAGCCAAGTCGATATTCGTCAGTTTCAAATCAGGAATATCTTCCGGTACTTCGGGGTGACGCGGAAACGTTCGCTTCTCGCTACTGAATTTATTGATCAGCTGGTTTTTCTGGTCGCTGCCAAGGGTATCAATCAACCGCGACGGCGATGCGATCACCTCGTAAAACAACACTTTTCCGCGCTGGTTTTTTCCTTCTAAAATTCGCCCCCAGTGCACATCGCCAGTGATATACAGCACCGGAATTTCTGCTGCAAATAATTCTTGCAGTGCACTTTTGATGTTGGCGAAATCCTCATAGTTAACCATTTCCATATCGGCAATATTACGATCCCAAATACCGGGCTTTTCAATCACCAGCGCCTGACCGGAACTTAATAAGCCAACCGCAGGCTGGCGATTTTTTTTGCGCTGCAACAAATCCGTTTTCCATTGCTCAATTGCTAACGAGGTAGCCGAATTGAACATGGTATCTGCTGCTCGATGGGTGCGACCATCCAGAAACAACATGCACAGAGGTTCAATGTCCTGCCGAAAAAAACCTTTACTTTGCGCAGGCGACATTTGGTAGCGCTCATACAATTGCGTCGCCACCTCGCGCCAATTGGTGCGGTCTTTTTCGCGATGGGTATTATTCAACTGCACCTGAAAATAGGGAAAGTTATTCCAGAATTCGTGATCATCCGGCACACAAAGCACTGGCCCATGTGCAAGTACATCGGCAAGCCCCGGTTGTTTGAGATCGCTAGAAAACCAATTGGCCTGATATTTTTTACCCAGAACCTGCGCCAAACGAATGCGGTCATCCGGTAAATTTTGTTGCGAAGGTAAATCGAGATAAACCTGATCGCCCGCTAATACGGTGAAATCCGGTGAGGGTTTAATTGCCTTGATGATATCGGTCAACGCCTGGGCTTTATCGTTCGGCTGGTAATAACAGGAGGACAACAGCAGATTAAAACTACTCGCATTTTTTGCCGGCAAAGACTGTGGCGGGCGCTTGCTGGTCAGCGCAACACGTTGCCCAGCTGCAATAACAGTAATAGTGAATCGCTCATTGGTGGCGGGCCAGGGCAAGGTAAACAATGCGCGGTGGTTGAGCGCGCGATCATAAATATCACACACTTCATCACCTAACGGTTCAAAGGGCGCCGCTTGCGCAAGAGGCTGGATTGCTTCACCGAAAACTTCAAATGCAACCGCGGGCGGAGTCGCAACCCCAAGCACACCAACCCAAATCAATAACTCGTCGGGTCGGCCAATTGGATTATAAGCAAAGAGCTGCACCGCTATTCTCCCTTGAATGGTGACGCCCTCACTATACATTAAAGCCGTAGCGGTAACTATTTCAGCGACGGATGCAACACATAGGTAGAAAGTTTAACACCGGGCAACAGGCTAATTTTTTATCCTTCCGCCCTATTCCGGTTTGCCAGTTTTTCCAGCTTTTTCAAGTTTTTCCAGATAGGCACGATGGTTTATAAAATTCCGGCTCGTATCGGCAATCAACTGATCCAGATCGGCAAGATCATAGTGCACTTCATCTGCATGGGGTGGACGCAGCCGCGCCGGATTTCCCCAGATACTCATCCCGGCAAAAATACAGTACCAGGAGGGTGCTGCGTAATATTGTCCAATCTTCAATTGCGCTACAGTGGTAGCAAGGTTTTTACCGCTAAACCAGGCTTCATAAAGTTGCAACATTGTAGCGGACACGTCGCGCGGATTGGCCGTATTCGCTCGCCAATATTCACTGTCGGTACGCGAGCTGGTTTTATAGTGGGTAACAATGTAATCGCGCACACCATCAAAATAGCCATTAATCTCTTGATTAAATTTCTGCTGCGCTATTAAGCCTCGCTCATTTTTAGCCAGGGATTGCCCCAATAAAATGGTGGTTTGCTGCACAAGATATAATGCCGTTGCCTCTAGCGGTTCGATAAATCCCTGCGCTAAACCGACTGCTACACAATTTGCTTTCCAGTGTTCTTCCACTCGCCCTATTTTCATTTTTAAATGACGAACATCCACATCCGCGCTTAATAATCCGAGATGTGCGCGCATTTCAGTTTCTGCTGCATCTGCCGTGCAAAATGCGCTGCTATAAACGTAGCCGTTACCAAACCGATTGGTAAGCGGGATTCGCCACGCCCAACCGCACGATAAGGCGGTGGAAATAGTTTCGCTCGGCAACTCATTGCTAATAGAAGATGGTAACGCGAGTGCACTGTCATTGAACAAATTATTCGCATAAGACTTAAATGAAACTGCCAACGCTTTCTGCAATAACAATGATTGAAATCCGGTGCAGTCAATAAAAAAATCAGCCTCAACTACATCACCAGAACGCACATGCAGATGACTGATATTGCCATCAGCATCTAGCGCGGCATTTAGAATATGATCTTGCCGATAACCGATACCCCACTCCTGAGCTTTTTTCCGCAAAAACTGTCCCAGCAAAGTCGCATCAAAATGATAGCCATATAAAGGATCTGGTTTCTGCTGATTCCGCTGTTTGGGTGCAAGATTATTTTTCGCCAGAGTCGCCGCGAGAAAAAAACGATCCGGATGTGCATTGATATTTGCACCGCGCATACGTGCCTGCGCGCAGTGCATAAATACCGGCAGGGCTAATTCTTCCAGCGGAGTTGGGAATGGATGAAAGTAACTTTCGAAGCCTGGTTTGGTCGACCAATCTTTAAAGGTAATGCCACACTTAAATGTTGCATGACAAGCCGGCATCCACTCCTCTTCTGCGATATCCAACGTATCAAAAAAACTTTTCAACGCCGGCGTCGATCCTTCACCAACACCAATGATGCCAACCTCTGGCGATTCAATTAATTCAATCGTTACTTTTTGCTGGCGCAAGCTGTGAGCCAAAATTAATGCAGTCATCCATCCAGCGGTGCCGCCGCCCGCAATCAGGATTTTTTTAATGGGCTCAGCAGTATCGTGCATATGACTTTCCTTAACATTAAAACACAGATGCAAAAAAGCCCCGCTGAATCAGCGGGGCTAAATAGGACACACAACGAGGAAAACACTCCATAGGTTTCTGGCGAGCCAGAAGATAAATGCCGTCCATGGCATTTCACACAACAAACTATTGCATCAACTATTAGTAGCGCACTTGCAATGACAAGTTGTAACGACGCTCACTAAAGAAGAATTTGTCTTTTTGATCTTCCCACTGCATGTAGCGCGTGGTGGTATCTTCAAGCAAATTGGTTGCATCGAAACGCAGCGTTAAACTTTCGGTGAAGTCGTAACCCAATGACAAACTCAAATCCTCAGACGGCGTTGACCAAACACCCATAGGTGTTCCCCACACATCGGCAACCCATTCCAAACGCTCACTGCGCCAGTTATGAGCAAGACGTGCATTCAGCTTGTCATTTTCATACCAGAGCACAACGTTGGTTTGATGCTTGGAGTTATTACCTTCCGGTAATGCTTCACCATAGAAACCAGGTTGGCTGCCTTCACTTGGTGAGTAGGTGTAGTTAGCGGAGAAACCGAAATCGCTCCACACACCCGGCAGGAATGTCAGCGCTTGCTGATAACCCACTTCAAATCCTTTGCTGCGGCCACCCGGCACAGTCGTCAGGAAAGTGGTGCGCACATTGGTGTTGGTAATCTGGCCATCGGAATCGCGCAGGTCATCGCGATAGTAAACATCGCTTTTAAGTGCAGTTTTATTTTCGCGATAAAAACCGGCAAGGCTAACCAAACCGCCCTCGGCAAAATACCACTCGTAAGACAAGTCGATATTGGTAGTACGCTGTGGATCGAGCAGCGGGTTACCGTTTTGATCAGCGCGATCTACTTTAAAAATTCCTGTGTCGCTATCAAACAAACGCCAGACTTTTAAACCGCGCCCCAAATTACCGAGGTCATGCATGGTCATCATTTTGTTGTACGAGAAACGCACCACATGATCTTCGGCGACATCAACCGCGAGGTTGAGCGATGGCAACCAATCTTCGTAATCATTTGGTGTTACGTAAGTGCCTTTATCCAATTGATCCCAACCGGAACCCATCAAATAATCAGTGCCTTGATAGTTATAGGTAGTTACACCATCTTCTTTATCACCCACTTCATGGGAAGTGGTTTCCAATTCGGTTTTGATGTAACGCAAACCAAGATTACCAGTGAAGCGTTTATTAAACACATCACCTTCAAGATTGAATTGGGTGTAGAACGTTTGGGTTTTTTCTTCTACTGCGTATGACTGACCTGGATCAGCGTAGTCGAAGTTATCCGGGAAAATCATATTGGTAAATGCGCGACCATCCATTTTGGAAGTATCGAGGAAGTACATAGAGCCAACACCAGTTACACCCGGGAAGCTATCTTCACGCACCACATATTGGCTGATACGCGGATCTTCAAACTTGATATTGTAATAAGAAGTTTCGCCGGTAACCGGCGCGCCGCCATCAGCATCTTTCCAACGAATACCGTAAGGTGTTCCGTTTTGGTTTTTCAATAACGCGATATTGATCCAATCTTTAAAATCAACTTCACGTTTGCCCAAACGAACACCCGCATCAATCGATGACAAAATACCCGCATCTAATTGATAAGAACCGTCGAAGCGGAACACATCCAATGAAGCATCGCCGTTTTGGCCGGAAAGATAATTAGACACCAAACCGTATTGCGAAATATCTGCTCCGAGATCAGATGGTAAATTAAAGGCGAGACCATTGTTGGTGTACTTCACACTGCCAACAACCGCATTACCGACAGGCACCAGAGTTCCAGTCACGCTGTCAAAACGCATTGCAGTATTGCCATTTGAATCCAATGCTGGAGAACCGGCGTAACCACCGACGTTAATTAATTCCTCGCGGCCATCAGGATAAGTTGAGTAACCATTTTGTTGGCTGCCATCGGTTATATAAGCATCAACTTCAAATGCAGTTGAGGTATTTTCTGCATCGCCATGAATGTAGCGAAGCGAGCCAGTGAAAGGGCCGCCGTTATCGAATTTTAATTCCACATTGGTGTTGAGTGATTTTCTGTCATCAAGGCGCTCGTTGGAATTTGGATTCACGCGCTTGATATTCATATTCCACTCTTGCACAGAGTAAATATCGCCGTAACTCGCACCTTCAGGTGCTTCACGCAACTCGCCAAATACCGGGTTTGCCCAATTCCAATTCCATGCACCTTCCATACGGAAACTGCGTTGGCGACGGCTCTGTTCCATGTCGGTGTAGAACGCATCCGCGCTCAAGGTTAATGCATCGGTTAATTCAAATTGGAACGATGTATTAAGTGCTAAACGTTTGCGCTGATTAACACGTTGGCCAGCTTGAAAACCTTCGCTCTGTAAAAATTTATCGGTGCTATCGCCGTCGCCGTTAGCGTCATCCATATAGCTGGTCATGCCGCTCGCTTCATCGGGCAAACCGTACCAGAGCGCATTGTCATCGCCATTGGAGCCAGCGTAATCATCGCCCAGAGTTAAATCAGAATATGCAAGGTTGAAGGTTGCGCCCCAAGTGTCCGCATTAAAACCAGCGAAGCCCTGAATGCCGTAGTCATCTGATTTGGTGCGCGAACCAGTGCCGCCGTTGATTTGTCCGGTCAGCGTTAAGCCTTCTTTCAAATTGAGTGGGCGATGGGTTTGCAAATCAACTGTACCGGTCAAACCGCCAGTCAATGTCGATGCGGTAGTACTTTTCAGAACCTCAATTGCCGACACCATGGTGGAAGGAATATCAGTCAAATCCGGTTGCACACCGGTGAGGTTACCCGCCGACAAAAATTGCTCGCCGTTCAGCAACAACGCAACGTTGCTCGATCCACGAATATTGATGCGCGAACCTTCACCAGCAGAACGCTGGATCTGTACACCGGTAACACGCTGCAGGGAATCGGCGATGGTGGTATCAGGCAACTTACCAATATCTTCCGAGGTAATCACATCTACCACCGAAGCGGCGTTGCGCTTTACATCAATCGAACGCTCAAGCGATGCGCGGGTACCGGTAACAATAACCTCTTCAACAGACGCTGAATCCTGGGAAAATACAGCGGGTGAAAAAGCTCCAAGAGCGGCAGCCGTAACGGCCGATGACAATAAAGTCTTATTGAATCGTGTAGTCATGATGTCTCCATTTCACTTTTAATTATGGTTATGTGCTCCTTCCGAGACCGGCCCACAGCGACTCGTCAGGTGGTGCCCCTGAAGCGAGCACCGCGCAAAAATAAGTGAAACCGTTTACACATTCAATGATGTTACTTACGATATAAATATTACTTAATTGGCGTTTTTAGATTGTCGCTTTTTCTCAAGTTCTTTGCCAAAAATACCGAAAAAATCATACAACCACTTGTTTTTTATGCTTTTTTACCAATGAAATTAAAATGATTTTTACGCCACAATAAAATTTTAAATGACAATAAATGTAAAAATATCAATGTAAACGTTTACAAAAATTGATTATTTGTCGCCATTATCAACATAAAGAAGTGAGTAGCAAAGAAACAGGTGTTACCGTCAATTAACGGCAACACCACAAAAATCAGGTCCTCATGGGAGTTAATAAAATCCAGGAGGATAGTAAAGGATGGCTACTTTTTCTGAGCCACAAAATAAACGTATTCAACATGTGGCGCACTATTCACAAAGAGCTTTTTCTCCACGCCATGCGGCGAGTACCAAGCAACTTTCCGCAGCCCGTCTTTTTCTTGCACCCTGTCGATAACACCAAATATTTCAACGCTACGTCGACTCACTTCCTGATGATCAACGTAATCGAACAGGACATAAACAGTAGATAATTTATTTTCTGGCGTGAAAGAGATGATGACATTTTTGGCAGGAATTCCACCCCAGTAGATTTTGCTTTCACTTGAGAGCGAATAATTCACTTCAACTTCGTTATTGTGGCTCGGCCACACCAACCCACCAGGATAAGCTTCTTTAACCTGCTGAATGGATGATCCCCACTCCAGATCCAGTGGCTTGGTATCAAAATTATCATTGAAGCCTTCAGCACAAACACTTGATACCCAAAACAGAAAAATAAACAGAGTTGCTTTCATATCGCCCTTTCCTTTTTAACGAAATAAAACATCTGTTTTAACGCTAGCTGTTAGCCTCTGATTTAACGAGTCGGACGTAATAAACGTTACTCAACTTTTACAGGCTTGTAAGCGACTCCAACAGGAAAGCGGCATCTTATTGACGGATTTACATGGCCAAAATGTCGAAAAAGCTGACAAATTTTGTGATTTAAACGCCATTAATGCACTCAGAAAATATCTAAGCACTTGCTTTAAATAATGATTTTGGCGACGGCATTAACTTTGCGTGATGTGGGAGGACATGTGTCATATTTAATGGAGAACATGATTATGTTTGGCTCATGGAAACTCAACTTTGTTGGTCTGTTTACCGCACTGTGCGCTTCTGCTGCCAGCGCGGGCATGATTACTTGTTTACCGAATGACCAGCGCGTAGCTACGCTGGGTGATGCGATTGAGTGCAGAACGCAAAACTCAATCAACCTGAATGACTCGGGCGACCTCAATGCCTTGTTTGGAACCAGTTACAGCTGGATAAAAGAGGGCGAGTTAACTGCAGAGGGCAATAACGATTTGTTTTCTGTAGATACCGATTCCTGGGGCACGGATGTGACAGGGAGTTGGTACATCGATGAATCATTCTGGGATAACTACGGCCGCGCCATAATTACTATGCACGTCGGTGAAGGGGGCGGTAATCCTGATGCGTTCGCCTGGGTAATTACACCAGGTGAAACGTCTGGCTCGTTTTCTTATGAACGCGTTGATGGGAAGGGAGGTGGATTATCCAATATGTTTTTATTTGGTTCGGGAACTCCAAATACAAAAGTACCAGAACCCAATATTGGTTTATTACTGGCGATAGGAGCAATGTCAGTTTTCTTCACCCGCCGTCGTATTGCCTCTCATAAATAGAGTGCGATTAAAAATAAAAAAGCCAGCAAACGCTGGCTTTTTTATCGCGTGAAAAACGTAGCAATTATTGCGGAGTCAAACGCAATACCACTACATCGTTAGCGGGAATTTTCAGTTTGAGTGGTTTTAACGTATTGCCTTTGCTTCCTTTCCACAAATCGCGGTAGGTGAATTTCTTTTCAGAGAAATTTAACGATACCCCTTTATCATCATCTTTCATTGGGTAGTATTCCCAATCGTGGGTGTAATCCATAGTGCTATCGGTGCGATTCAGGAAGAGCACGGCCCACTCATTGTTTTCCAACTGTTTAATAAATACGTTCAGCTTGCCGGTGTCCAACATACGCAGAGCTTCGTAACCAAGTTTGTCCTGGTTAAGCGCAATGATCTCTTTGTTGGTGAGAATTTTGCGCGTAGTTTCGCTCATTGAGCGCAAGTCATTACCCGCAATCAACGGTGATGCCAGCATCGCCCAAAGGCTAAAGTGCGAGCGGTCTTGCGCTTCGGTCATACCATTACCCACTTCCATCATGTCGTAATCATTGAAGTGACCAGGGCCTGAGTATTTGCGAATATTTTCACGCTTATCAAGGATTTTCAAAACACCTAACGACGCCCATGAACCATGGTTGAAGGCACAATCCCAGCAGTTGTAAATATCACCCGTCGCACGCCATGAGTGACCCAACTCTTTGCCCCAAAGCCAAGGATCATTATCACCCCACTCGCACATACTGAATAAAATTGGACGCTCTAATTTAGCCAGCGCTTGACTCATAGTCGTGTAAGCGCCAATGGGATTAATATCTTTCGTGTTGCACCAGTCGTACTTCAGGTAGTCGATGCCCCACTCAGCAAACGTGAGTGCATCTTGATATTCAAATCCACGCGAACCAGCGTAACCGGCGCACGTTTTATTGCCCGCATCAGAATAGATACCGATTTTTAAACCTTTAGAGTGCACATAATCTGCAACCGCTTTAATACCATGAGGGAAGCGCTCAGGATGCGCCGTTAAATAACCGCGCGAATCGCGCTCGCCCTGCCAACAATCGTCGATGTTGATGTATTCATAACCGGCGTCTTTCATGCCAGAGGCGATCATGGCATCGGCCATATCGCGAATAAGCTGATCATTCAAATTACAGCCGAAGGTATTCCAGCTATTCCAGCCCATCGCGGGGGTTTGACCTATATCGTGCTTGGGAGGAAATTCCGAGGCAGTTTTAAATTGTGCTTGCACACCAACACTCATTAAGAATGAGGAGGCAATAATGCCGAGCGTGAGTAGAAGTCTTTTAGTCATAAAAATATACCTGTCGTTGTTTTAATTTATCAGTATTACTAATCATATAAATTAAATGATTTACAAAAAAAACTGCAATTGATATTGCAGTTTTTTACGGTTCGCTAAATTTACACTTACTTTATTTTTACTAGTTAATATCGTGTATTTGCGAATTAAATTTTTCCAGAATCGCGATAGTTGAAGTATCGGTATCGAACACACCGTACATACCCTGCTCTTCTTGTGGTGGATCACCGTTCAGGTCATCGCCTTCTTGCCACCAATAATTGCTGCGCGTGGTGCGGCCAGCACCATTCCATGCCCAAATGTTATAGCCAGCAATCGCATCGCCGTTTTGCATACGCGGCAAGAGCACATCAAATACTTGTTGGTAAAATTTATCGCGATACTGCGTAGTCGATTTAATATCGAATGACCCCATGTCGCGATCCAAACCAAACTCTTCCAATACGATTGGCTTATTTAATTTAGCGGCAGTATCGATATGGGAATTTAAATAATCCTTAGCTTTTGCCCAAGCAGAATCCCATGTTTCAGCAGGCTTGGTTTTATTAAACCAACCCCAGTTTCTGATCCACATATGGTAAGTCACATAATCCACATTCACCGATGAGTGGGCATCAACAAATACTTTTTCATCCTCAACAGAACCTTTAAGACCTTCGCTACCGGTGCTCACTAAATGGTGCGGATCAAGGCTCTTGATATAGGCAGCAGTGTTATTAACCCAATCAACATAGATTTGTTTTTCTGCAGCAGTGGTTTTTGAATTACCTGGGCGCGGTTCATTCGCCAACTGCCAGGACATGATGGTTGCATCATCTACATAAGCTTTGCCGCTTACAGTATTCACGCGGGTGATAATTTTTTTAATAGTTTTGCGATATTCTTCCTGCGCTTTTGCACTTTGGTAAAAGCTGGCAGATTTCGCCATAAAGGCTTCCCACTCGTTGGTCACGTTGGGATCTTGTACCGGCTTGCCCTCAATCCAACTCATGTACTGGGTCATACCGCCAGACCATTGCCAAAAGTTATTGAAATACAACACCACGGTCATATCACGCTTGGCAAGTTCTACTAATAAATAATCCAGGCCTTGCAGCAAACTTTCATCGTAATTGCCGAAGCCGTTGGTGGTAGCAGGTTTTACTGCTGAATTGATATCACTCTTTTCAGATACCGCCAGCACGCGCAAATTATTTACGCCAATGGATTTGAGCGTATCCAATTCTTTGGCCAAACGCGCGCGGTCACCGACCTTGCTGGGGGAACCCAAATAAGCGGCATACCACATATTGGTACCGGCAATATAATAGGGTTCACCATCTTTCTGGAATTTAACACCGGATACTTTAACAAAGCTTTCGCTTGCAGGTTTTGGATCAGAATTGAAGACACATGCCATTAGTAACAAACTGGCGGCGAGACAAACAAACAACGCTGTTATTTTTTTCATAGTTTTTTTCCAACTTTAAAGCCAATAAAACATTTACTGCGCAGCAGATATTATAATTTTTCCTGCTGCGCTCTTTATCAGAATTATCTATACCAAGCAGCTAGCCATCAAGCCAGTTTTTGTAAATAGCGGATCGCCTCCATCATTGCACGGCCGTTGTGATATGGGCATTTCCAAAATCCCACCTTGTAATAGTGATTGGTATTTTGTGCATTCAGTTTTGATAGCCAAAACCATTCGCCATTTTCCTGGTCGATCTGGTAATCCTTAATGAACTTCCAAACATTTTCAGCAGCGCGATAAAATTTTTCTTCACCGCTAGTGGTATAAGCGTACAAAAAGCCAACCAGCGCTTCTGCCTGCACCCACCAAACGGTATCGACATTAGTGCGGCGCGTAGAGAAATCAAATGAGTCGATTACTTGACCTTGCTCGCCGATAGCTTCCTTTTCAGTTACCTGTGCAATCTTGATCAATGTCGGAGTCAGTTCAGCTAAATAAGCCTCATCACCCAAAGACTCTAACGCTTTGGCAATCAACCAACTCGCTTCAATATCGTGGCCATAGGTATAACCGGGTGAAAAATCTTTCCACTCCAAATCCATAAACATACGCAGGTGATGCGTATCTCTATCGATCATGTATTTATCAAACATTTCAATATTGTATTTGAGCGCGGCTTTGACTTCCGCCGTGGGCTGCGCTTGATACAAAGTCGTATAGGCTTCGAGGATATGCAGATGGGTATTTTGCGATTTTGGATAATTTAAATCTTTATCACTCAAGCGCAAATCTTCAATCACGCCCCACTCGCGCGTGAAGGCTTCAAGATAGCCTTCGCGCTCGCGATCAATTGCGTGTTGTTCAACGAGTTTGAAGCACTCCAACGCACGGGCGAGTGCTTGTGCATCGCCCGTGAGTTGGTAGTAAGCGCAGAGAGCATAAATAGTAAATGCCTGCGCATAGACTTGTTTCTTGGTATTGATGGGCACCGCCGCCGCATCCAGTTCCCAGTAAACACCACCGTGTTCGCTATCGAAAAAGTGTGCCGTTAAATAATCGTAGGCACGGGTTGCGCAAGTGCGATAAACCGGGTTATCGACTTCCTGCGCAGCTTCGCTAAAGAACCACAAAATGCGCGCATTTAAAATAATACCTTTGCTCGCATTTTTTACGGGGTTGTTATCTACACCTATTTCGCCGTAAAAACCACCTTGCTCTTGATCGACCGAATACTTGGCCCACCAGTCGGCAATGGCAATTAATTCGTTGCGGAATTCTTGTTGCAATGATGTAAAACGCACTGGGAGACTCGCGGCATTCATGCGTTACACCAAATCCTTCAATACAGCCAGGTTCGCACTGATCAATTCATTGCGCACCGCAACAGAAGCAGCAGAACGCAAACCATCTTCTGGTGTGTTTTTGCAGTAGTCGATCAGTTTTTCTACGCTTGAAGTCGCAACATGCATGCGCGTATCGGATGATGCGTAGTAAATAAACACTTCATTCTTTTCGTTAACGATCCAGCCATTAGCGAATGCCACGTTAGAAACATCGCCCACACGTTCAGCACCGTGCGGCGCAATAAAATGACCAGCAGGACTGTGGCTGACAACCCAAGGGCGCTCCAGCTCAGTCATGAACATATAGAGTGTGTAACGCAAACCGGCAGCAGTGTTACGCACACCGTGTGCAAGGTTCAACCAACCTTCTGCGGTTTTAATTGGCGCAGGACCCTGGCCATTTTTTACTTCTTTAATGGTGTGGTAAACCTTGCCGTCCACAATCACTTCTGATTTCACTTCGGCTTTGGTCATGTCTTCAACCAGACCCCAACCAATACCGCCGCCACCGCCAACGCTGATAAAACCATCTTGCGGACGAGTGAACAAACCGTATTTGCCATCGATAAATTCCGGATGCAAAACCACGTTGCGCTGTTGGCCGGAATAGGTAATTAAATCAGGCAGGCGCTCCCAGGTAATTAAATCTTTGGTGCGCGCGATACCGCACTGGGCTTCAGCAGCAGAAGTATCGTTAGGATGATTTAAATCTTTGCGCTCGGTGCAGAACAAACCGTAGATGTAACCATCTTCATGTGCAGTCAAACGCATATCGTACACATTGGTGTCAGGGCGATCAGTTTCCGGCATGGTGATGGGGTAATCCCAGAAGCGGAAATTATCGATACCGTTAGGGCTTTCTGCGATGGCGAAGAAAGATTTACGATCTACACCTTCAACACGTACAGCCAAAATGTATTTGCCATTCCAATAAAGCGCACCTGAATTGAACGCCGCGTTAACGCCTTGGCGCTCCATCAAAAACGGATTGGTTTTTTCGTTCAAGTCATAACGCCAGAAAATAGGCGCGTGCTCTGCGGTGAGGATTGGATTTTCGTAGCAATCGTAAATGCCGTTACCATCCGCTTTTACTGCATTCTTTTTGGTGATCAATGCCTCGTGCTTTTGTAACAGCGCTTTGGCGTTTTCTTTAAAACTACTCATGTTCCAAATACTCCGATGAGTTTGGTTGGTGTTGGCTGCGATCTGTGTTTCAACACAAACTCGCTTTAATTAAGTAATCGATTACACCCGTAGTTAAATTTTTTTCGCTGCGGCAACACGGCCGCAGCGAAAAAATAACTATCAGGGTTTTGCTAACAAATGTTCGTCTTTGGTGCCTTTAAGCATTTCAGGCGGAATATCGGTTGGATAATCCTGCAAGTGGCGATACCAGTTTTTCCACAAAAACAGTGCACCCAACGCGGCAACACCCATTGCGATAGCGAACTTGTCGTATTGCTGGATCACCAGGAAAATCGGCGCTGCAACCAATGAGGTTTGCCACACGATTCCCACCACCACATTCACCATGTCGCGCAAGAAATTGGTGTTCTTCGCGAGATCAGGATGCTCTTGCAAACAAAGATCGTGTACCGGTCCCCAGAAGCCCCATGGGCGTACTTTCAGATAGAATTTTTTCAGCACTTCCATATCCGATGGAGCAGTGATCAATGAGGTCACCACGCAGGTGATCAAACAAATCAACAACAACCATGGGAAAGCGTAGATAAAATCAATCTTATCCAATTCAAAACCAAACGCGTTCAATGCGTGCGCAAGAGCGGTATTGGCTTGCGGAATTGCCAGCGACAATGCCAACACGATACCAATAGTCATGCCCCAGAAATATCCGTAGGCATTGAATCGCCACCAGTACCACTTGAGCACGTTGGATGCGGTGTAACCGCCGTAAAGACCGCTCACAATCCACTGCAACACAGTGTTCACACTCGGGATAAAGAAGCCGAGCGCAACACCAATCACGATAAACAACAGCGATACCACGTAACTCAAATGCACATAGCGTTTTGGTTCCGCGTTCGGGTTGATGTAGCGCTTGTAAATATCATTTACAACATAAGCTGGTGCCGCGTTTACGGTTGCAGCGAAGTTAGACATAAATGCCGCAAGCAAACCAGCGATCAATAATCCGAGCAGGCCGCTAGGAATATAATTTTTCAATACGAATGGCAGGATTTGTTCAAAGTCGACATTCGGACCCATCGCACGCAAATCATTCATAAAGAACGCCAACGCTAATACGGTCAGACCAGCGATCAACATGTAACGAGGGAACATCAACACTACGGTTACAAAGCCGCTCATTTTGGCTGCATCACGCGGTGATTGAGTAGAGAGCACACGCTGCATATCGTAGTTTGGCGCAGGACCAGCAAGGCTCAACAAAAAGCCTTTGAACAACATCAGCATAAAAAAGATGGCAAACAGCGAGTAACCGTCAGCGGCAATTTTTGCATTTGCAGCATCAAGGCGACCAGCCCAATCCACATTGAGATTCCAGTTAACGGCAATGCTATCCCAACCCGGCGGCACAACGGCGGCAATCATTTCCGGCGATACGCTGTGGATCGCAATGATACCAACGCCGATACTCGCCACCGTGGTCACAATAAATTGGAATACTTCGGTAAATACCACCGAGAACATACCGCCCTTAATAATATAAAAGGTGGTGATGATGGTCATAACCAAGCCGTAATACACATCGTTCATGTGCGGATCGTCAGAAAGTTTCCACGGGAAAAATACTGACGCAAATTTACCGATACCGATAAAACCGTAAGCAAGGAAACCAATCACGCCCACTAGCGCAAATGCCACCACGATAATGTTGGACAGGCGTGCACCGCGATCATCGCCAAAGCGGAAAATAATCCACTCGGCACCGGTCATTACCCCGGAGCGACGCAACCAGGTGGCGAGGAACACCATCAAGAAAATCTGGTTAAACGTCGGCCACAACCAAGGGATATAAATACTCGACAGGCCGTACACGAATAACAAATACACCAGCCACATAGTACCGCTGATATCAAACATGCCCGATGCGTTAGACAAACCCAACATGTACCACTTGAGTTTATTACCGCCGAGGAAATAGCTGTTCATATCTTTGGAGGCGCGGGACGAAACCCAGAAGCCAACAAAAATCGTCGAGCAAATAAATAGCAAGATAATTGCTATATCGAGTAGAGGAAGAATCATGAAATACATTCCGGTTTATTATGTGGATCAACAGTGATCGCTTTTGTTTCTGATCCCATTACTTCCGTGCAGCAACGCATCAACAACTAGGTTTAGCAGAGGACTGAGACTCAGGTAAAACGGTAATCGGCAGCAGGACCACAATCAACTTATAGCATCGCCGACCATAAGCACTGACTTAGCAGGCTAATGTAACCGTTTACATCTTATTTTTCTAGTCTCTTTTGGCGACCTGTAGTAAATTTTCCCGCAAATAAGCAGATTTCCAATAAATTCAATATTAAGCCAACGATTATCGGCTTCCAAAGGTCGTATTTATGTCCAATATTCGCGATGTTGCTCGCCTGGCTGGCGTCTCTGTTGCCACTGTATCAAGAGCCTTGAGCAACCCCGAAAAAGTCTCGGCCGAAAGCCTGGAGAAGGTTCACAGCGCCATCGCACAGGTCGGCTACCGCCCCAATATGCTGGCACGCAACTTCCGCTCCGCCCGCGCCTACGCAGTAGTAGTGCTGGTACCTGATATCGCCAACCCCTTCTATTCGCTCTTTATCCGCGCCCTGGAAGACCGCGCCCAACAGAAAGGCTATGCGGTACTGCTGGGCGATACCCGTGGCACCAGCGAGCGGGAGATCGAATACATCCGCCGCGTAGAAACTCGCTTGGCCGATGGTATTGTGCAGCTGCGCCCCAGCTCCGAGAAAAGCCAGAACAATATTCCACCCGATATCCCCTGCGTTAACGCTTGTGGCTGCGAATACACCACCGGCCCAGCCATCCGTATCGACAACCGCGCCGCCGCCAAAACCATGGTGAATTATTTGATTTCGCTCGGGCATAAACGCATCGGTGTGATTTCCGGTCTGAAAGACAACCCGCACGCCATTGATCGCCTCGAAGGTTATAAAGAAGCGCTTGCTGAAGCAGGCATCCCATTTGAAAAAGACCTGATTGCCGAAGGCGACTTCACCATGTGGTCCGGCCTCAATGCCGCCTTCCAATTCT
>NZ_JBCECX010000001.1:218446-270284 GCF_039207905.1 Cellvibrio sp. | reverse complement strand
CCCGCTGCGCGATGCGTTTTCAGTATTGTTTTTTGTATCAGTCGGCATGTTGTTTGACCCGCATATTTTGGTCAATGAACCACTCAAAGTATTGATCGTGGTGGCGATTATTATGTTCGGTAAAACCATTGCGGCAGTTGCACTGGTATTGGCATTCCGTTATCCGCTTAATACAGCACTGACTGTCGGCGCGAGCCTCGCGCAAATCGGTGAGTTCTCGTTCATTCTCGCCAGCTTGGCGATGGCATTGGGGTTGATGGATACCACCGCCCACAATTTGATTTTGGCGGGCGCACTCGCCTCCATCGCGCTTAACTCGGTCATCTTTACCAGCATCGAACCTTTGCAGCGGATAATCCGCAAACGCTCGAAGTTAGCCCGCTCACTGGAACTGCGCGACGATCCACTCGCCGTATTACCAATGAGTACCGACGATGCCTACTTAGCCGGACAAGTCGTTCTGGTCGGTTATGGCCGCGTTGGTCGTCGCATTGCGAAAATCCTCAACGAGCACAAGGTTCCGTACGTTGTTGTCGAAGCCAATCGCGATGTAGTTGAACAATTGCGCGCAAAAGATATTCCTGCTGTTTGTGGTGATGCAGCAGATCCAACCGTATTGATCCAGGCGCATATCGCACAAGCGGGTGTATTGGTTGCCGCAACATCCAACACTTTCCATGTGCGGCAAATGATTGATATCGCACGCAAACTGAATCCAAAGATTGAGACAGTGATCAGAACGCACAACGAAGAAGAAGCAGAGTTGTGGGTGAAAGAAAATGTGGGCCGTATCTTCCTCAGCGAACAACAATTAGCAGGCGGTATGGCCGACCATATTTTGCGTCGAATGGGTAAGCTTGAAGCCGAACCGGTTGCAGCAAAAGCGCATTCACACTAAAAGCAAAAGTGACCAATAAAAAACGGGCTGATTATTCAGCCCGTTTTTTTATGCCTCGATAATTACCGCTAACTATCAGCGGGCACTTTCTGCATCAATTGCATCATCCACTTCTGTTGGCGATAGGATTTTCGGTCCTGCCGGTGCTGGTGCGGTAAAAGTTTCACTGCTTTTCATCAACTGACTACTGTCGATCCCAACTCCACTGCCAAGTGCTTCAGCAACTGCTTTCTTCAGCACAATAATCGCGATACGACGGTTGATAGGTTCACCCGGTTTATCGACTAACAGCGGAGCAGCAGAACCCATACCCTGCACTGTTGCCACCTTCGCTTCCGGATAAGCCCCGTCCAGCAAAGCGCGGCGAGCAGCGTTGGCGCGATCGGCCGACAACTCCCAGTTAGTGTATTTCGCACCGGCACCATAAGGTGTTGCATCGGTATGACCGGTGATGCTGATTTTGTTTTGCACCTTGTCCAAAATCGGCGCTAACGCTTTCAATACATCCGACGACCATTTTTGTAAGTTCGCGCTGCCCACATCAAACATCGGGCGCTGGTCTTTATCTACGATCTGGATACGCAAACCCAGCGCGGTGAAATCAATCAGGATTTGATCCTTGATTTGCTGGAACACGGAATCAAGTGAATTGATTTCGGTTTCCAATTGTTTCTTCAACTCTTCCAACTGTTCTTTTTCAATACGCTCCATTTCTTTTTTCAGTTGGTCGTCAGTCATGTCTTTGATGTTATCGCTCTGATCGGGTTGATCGTTGGCGGTTTCATCATTGGGATCATCTGACTCGGTTTGTTTTTGCGGTTGATCCTGACTGATAAGCCCCAAATCCGCTCCCCCCTCGCCGACCACATATTCACTGCCCGGCTCATTAAAGTGGGCTGCAATTGCTTTTTGCTCTTCGGGAGAAGTACTGCCGAGTAACCACATCAACAAGAAGAATGCCATCATCGCCGTCATAAAGTCGGCGAGTGCTACTTTCCAGGAGCCGCCATGATGCCCATGGCCGTGCCCCTTCTTCTTTTTGATGATGATGGGTTGCTGAGTCGCGCCCTTTTCCATACAACAGGACCCTTACTTCTTGTTTGCGCGATATTGTTCTTCCAGCTCTTTAAAGCTCGGGCGAACACTGTGGAATAACACTTTACGACCGAATTCCACCGCAACTTGTGGCGGAACACCATTCATGGAAGCAACCAGAACTGCTTTGACGCACTCGTAAGAACGGGATTCGTCGCGCACTTTACCGCTGAGGTAGCTGGAGAAGGGGCCGATAAAACCGTATGCAATGAGAATCCCGAGCAGTGTACCTACCAACGCTGCTGCCACCGCAGCACCGATCTCTGCAGGTGGGCCGCCGATTTTACCCATCGTAATAATTACCCCGAGCACCGCCGCCACAATACCGAAACCGGGCAAACCATCTGCCGCATTCTGGATAGCGCCGGGAATGACGGACGCCTCTTGGTGATGCCCGTCCAACTCCTGTTCCATCAACGACTCCAACTCATGCGGTGCCATATTGCCTGCGACCATGATGCGCAGGTAATCGCAAATAAACTCCACGATATGGTGGTCTTTCAGGATCGCCGGATAATTGGTAAACAGTGGACTGCTATCAGGGTCTTCGATATCACCTTCAATCGCCATCAAGCCTTCGCGACGGGTCTTATTGAGGATGTCATATAACAATGTGAGCAGTTCAAGGTAAAACGTTTTATTGAACTTTGAGGGAGTCATCAGCGCGCCGGCAGACTTAACTACGCCGATAGTTACTGATAACGGGTTGCCGATAATCATTGCCCCCAGTGACGCACCACAAATAATCAAGATTTCGATCGGCGACATCAGCGCCATAGGATTACCGCCATGGATAGCAAAGCCACCGATGACGCAACCCAGGACGACAATAATCCCAAGAATAATATTCACGCACTTACCCCCAACGTAGAAACGGCCCCAACACAGAAACAGGTTTGAATTAAAGCGGCAAGAACGCTTAAAAAACCAACAAGATAAACACGACAACGCTGTCGACACGGTTTGAGTATAGGCAGGTTGATTTGAGGTTCAAGGCGGCAGCAAGATTTAGCAACATTTGACCTGCTATTAACGATCACCCACACTGGCGCCCGCCAGTTAATCGGCCACTTATCCAGAAGCTAAAGGTTAAAGTTATGAAAATTGATGAACTGTCTCCCGCCCATCAACAAGCATTGGAGGCCGCCGCTTTTCGCCGGCTACTTGAACACCTGGACAGCCGCAAGGATGTGCAAAATATCGACTTGATGAACCTCGCCGGCTTCTGCCGTAACTGCCTGAGCAAATGGTATGTCGCGGCCGCCAAATCAGATGATATCGAGGTGGATTATGAAGATGCGCGCACGCGCGTTTACGGTATGCCTTACGCGGACTGGAAAGAAAAATACCAGGGTGAAGCAACTAGCGCACAACTGGAAAAGCTTCAGCAAACCACACCAAAATAAGTTGCCGGGATGAACAACGAACTTCAAACCCATCGTGCCGATGTGTTTGAAGTCCTGTTGAATGCAGTCGCCAGAGGTTACTGTAATTGATAGGCGGTGACTGTATTTTTAAAGAAGTTTGGCACAAACAGCCGTTGGGTAGCAGGATCAAAACCTATATCAGCGGTATTGATTTTTTGCGCTTGCGAGTCGATCAGCAATTCAATTTTGCCGTTGGCGTAAACGTAATAAATCAGACCCGGCCAGCAGGACACAATAAATTCGCCGCGCTTGGTCATCTCTATACCATCAATCCCCTGAGCGAATCCCTTGGCGAGGATCAGTGGTTTTTTATCAGGCCCTACCAGCAACAATTCCGGTCCTGCGCCCACAATTAAATTTGAGCCAAAAGCTTTCAGACCATTGGCATTACTGATGTTCTCCAGATAAACACTCGGTGTATCGTCATCCACACGATGGACCTTGTTGGTACGAGTATCTGAAACAAACACCACACCACTGGAATTCACTGTGACATCATTTAAAAAGACCGAACCTGCAATCTGAATCTTTTTCAGTATTTTTTGATCCTCAATATCGATCACAACCAATTCGGTCAGGTCAGCCACGTACAAGCGATTCTTGTAAATTGCCATACCTTTGGGAGCATTGAGGCCGGTAATCCAGTCTTTATCAATAACTGCGCCGTCAATGGCGAGCTTTGCAACGCCGCCCTTACCATCAACAGCATCGCCCTGGCCATCAATCAGGCTCACAAACAAATAGGTGAATTTCTCTTCATTGACGACCAGAACAGATTCCGGAGTGGGTAAATTGGCGGTTTGCCAGATTTGCTGCAGCTTGTGTTGCGCCATCGCCGGAGATGCGCCCAAACCCAATAGGGAACAGGAAAGCAGGAGAGTGATTATTTTTTTCACTGGGATACCTCATTATTTTATTGTTGTGGTGCTAGTTCTCTCGCCCACAGATCCCTGTATTGGTCGAATACTCCTTAACGATAGACCATGTTGCCACTAGTGAATTCCGCCTCGCAAAATTCTTTACACAACTTGCAGTAACGTTACCCAAGCGCCCACTTGCGCGTTACCTGCCGGTGACAAATAAAAACACGCGAGCAGCGAAATCATTGCGCTTGGATAGCCTAAGCTCTACCCTAGCACCAATATGATAAATAACTGTTGATAACCACTCGCCCGAAAGCCCAATAACTTATGAAAATCAGTGCCGATAAACATGCCCCTAAGGCTAAAGCCACCATCAAAGATGTTGCCAAACTGGCCGGTGTCTCCTTCAAAACCGTCTCGCGCGTCATGAATAAAGAAGGCACTGTCGGCCAGGAACTGCAAGACAAAGTCATGCAGGCGGTCAAGGCGCTGAACTATCAGCCCAACTTGTCAGCGCGCCTGCTGCGCGGTGCGGCTTCATCGATTGGTTTTATCTACGACAACCCCAACAGCAACTACGTTATTGATATGCAGAAGGGGATTTTGGGCGAGTGCCGCCGGCAGGGTTATGAACTGGTGATTCACCCGTGCAACTCAAAGGCTGACGATATTATCGACGAAGTGTTGAATATGATTGACCGCAGCCAAGTCGGCGGTTTGGTGCTTACACCGCCTATGTCAGAAATGCCGGACGTATTGTCTGCACTCGGTAAACGCAAAATTCCCTTTGTACGCATTCTCTCTGGTGCCCAACCGCCTGATAAAAAAGGCCCCTGCATCTTTATTGATGACCGCACTGCCGCTTACAAAATCACCCAGTACTTGATTGACTTGGGGCATAAAGCCATTGCCTTCCTCGGCGGTGAAGAAGCGCATAAATCCAGTGGCGAACGTTTGGAAGGTTACAAAGCCGCACTCAAAGCCAACAAAATTGCGCTCGATAAAAAACTGATTTTACCGGGGGAATATTCGTTTGAATCCGGTGTGAAGCGCACCCGCCAATTACTGGCTTCGAATTTAAAGCCGACCGCCGTATTCGCCTGTAACGATGAAATTGCAGCAGGTACATTGTTTGCCGCGCGTATTCAGGGCGTTGATGTGCCGCAACAATTATCGATTGTCGGCTTCGAGGATAGCCCCTTCTCCCGTCAAGCTTGGCCCAACCTCACCACCGCGCAGCAGCCAAACCCGAAAATCGCCGAGCGCGCTACCAGCTTGTTAATTGATACCATTCGCAATAGCCGCGATGTAGAGAGCGAGGGATTTTATCCGCAATTAATCGTGCGCGATTCAACTTGCCCTGCGCCGTCCAAACGCTAATATCTAACAAAAAATTTGTATCATTCTCGTAGTAGCCGGCGCGCTTTGTTTACGCCAGCTTCAAAACGAGCTGGCTTTGTACGCAAGATATCTATCGCTTAATAAATTCAAGTATAGAATTAGAAGCGATATTTCATACCCACGGTCGCGCTACGAGCATCACCGAAATCGGAATAGCCCCACATAGAACGGTTGTAGACTTCGTCAAACAGGTTGTCGATGTTAAGTGATACCGAGAACGCATCGTTAAATGAATATCGAGCCATCACATCTACCAACCAATACGATGGTTGTTCCTGCCTTACAGAAATTGCTTTACCCGTTGAACTGATCGCAGCTGGGACTGTAGCAACACCGTAGGAATAGTTCTGCCAACGAGCACTTGCCCCAAGCGTTAAACCATTGGCAAAACTGTAGCTGTTAGTAATTTTGAATTGCTTGGTTGGCAGATAAGTTTGGCGGGGGTTACCTTCTTCGTCTTCCGCTTTATTATCGGTATAGCCGCCGCTGATTTCCCAACTCTCAGTCAACGCGCCTGCAATTTCAATTTCGTAACCATCGGTTTTTACACCGTCAATACTTTTATAAATCCAGTTACCATTTGGTAATTGTCCCTGATTAGCCCATTCAGCAACGTTATCTTTATTCGCGCGATAAACGGCAGCGGAAATATTCAGGGTGTTATCAAAAAATGCCATTTTGATACCCGCTTCGGTATTAGTACCCTCAGTGGGCTCAAGCAGATTTCCATCAGCTCCATAATTGCCGACTGGTTTAAAAATGCCGGTGTAGCTTGTGTATACGGAGAGAAAACTATTCACGTCGTAGACAAGACCAGTGTAAGGAATGAACACATTATTTTCAGACGTACTGACGCCAGTGTTGTCGAGCAGATCCCAGTTGTCATAACTCCAATCACTTACACGACCACCCAGCATAAATTTCAGCGAATCAGCGATATTGAAGCGCACGGTTGCGTAGGTACCTGATTGCTCCCCCTCCTCAAGCGAGTGCTGTGCATCGTATGGTGATGATGGACCAGAATAATCAGGTGCGGCCGGGTTTGGATTATTCAGGTTGTAAACCGGCATATCGGCATAATCAAACTGCAAATCAAATTCATTACTGCTGTAGCTGTAACCAAATACGATTTCGTGATCACGCCCCAAAAGCGAGAAACCACCATTAGTAACTATGTTAAAACTCTCAGTATCTGACTTACGGCCCGAAAACAACGAATATGGTGTTAATCGATCCACCAGGTCACCGGTATCTTTTTTTACAAAACCGCCATAGCTAGCGTTGCTCACATCCTGGGTTGCTTTGGCATAACGGTAAGATGCTTTTACTTTCCAACCACTTTCAAATTCGTGCTCAGCGTAGGGCATTACACTCCACTGCTCGATAAAACGATGCGCCCACTCGTGGCCGGTAGAGAAAGAGACGTCGTGATCAATCAAAGTACCGTCAGTGTAAAACGCCGGGTTGGAACTCCAGTTGTAAACACCGCGTGAATTCACTTTGGTTTTATCGATAGCAACGGATACCAGAGTGCTGTCGGTAACATCTGCTTCTACTATTCCGTAGACTACCGATTTATCGCGTGAGTAGCGGTCGATGTAGGAGTCGCCATCCATATACGAACCGATAAAACGGCCACGCACGCTGCCGGATTCACTCAATGGGCCAGCCACATCACCCTCGGTGCGGTATGTATTCCAACTCCCCAATGCCCCACTTACAGAGGCTTGGAATTCTTCTGTAGGGCGCTTACGAATCATGTTCACTGTCGCCGATGGTTCACCTTGCCCCCCCAAAATCCCCGCCGCACCTTTCAAAATTTCCACCCGTTCAGCCAGGATCGGATCGATACTCTGACTAGCATCACCTGAATAAGTAGAGTTCGCCGGAGTCGTAATCATGCCATCCACTTGCACCCCAGTATCCAATTCGAATCCGCGCACATACATGATGCTGTATTCCGATGCATCGCCCGATTTACTGACGCCGGGAACATGGTCAAGTACCTGCTCCATATCCACCAAACCTTTATCTTCGATCATTTGGCTGGTGACCAAGGTGACGGTTTGCGGAGTCTCACGCAGGGTCATATTTAGACCGGTCGCACCATTCATAGATTGGGTGGTATAGCTGCCAGTAACAATAACCTCTTCAACTTTCGCCTTTTTTGCTTTTGCCGGCTTACTGTTGCTTGATGCAGCAGTAGATTCCGCCTGTGCAGTCTCGGCAGCCATTACCGAACCTGAGATAACAACACCACAGAGCACACTGATAGCCACAGCCATCGGTTTTTTAATAAATAACATGCGGGATTTCCTTCGGGGGGTAGGTCAACGTGTGGGTCACCGGAGCTGTCATATACAGTGAGGCGACAGGTGGCGCGCATTTTATTTAAAAATAAGAATTATTATCAATATCAATTGTATAATTTGTCGTTTTACATCAAGAAATCATTATTTTTTGCACAATCTGCATTGAAGCGACAGAAATTCTTCAAAGATGGCGAGGTGCCGTTAGGGCTTCTTTACAACGGGAGGAGAGAAAATTGGGAGGAGTCAAGAATCAAAAACGGGCGCAAGATCGATTAGTTTTCGACTTCTGCTGCGCTGGCTTCCTGCGGAACAGGTGTTTCAGTCTGGCTGGATTCTTCTTCGCTTACGCTGTCACGTAAGCTTTTTTCGCTTTCAAACAGGCGATCAAAACTCATTTGTGGATCATCCCATCCACCTTTGATGGTGTAACTGATACTGGTGGCTTGATCGACCTGTTTCTTGAACAGTTTGCTGACCAGATAAACACCGGCAGCCGCTGGTAAACCGGTGGCTAACGCCGCAAAGAAAGTGAGATTACCGGCAACTGGCAAGGTGGCGACCAAGCGCCCGTTGATAGTTTCTTTACGTAAATTAATGGTACCCGCCATTTGCAAGCCGCTTGAAGGCGTACGCACTAGCAAAGGCTCTTCAAAGACCAGAATGCCTTGGTTAAAGCGGACTTTTCCGTTGATCTCGTCGTAGGCCAGACCGCTTTTGTAGAGATCAGAAAAATCGAGGCGCATACGGCGCGCGAGTGAGTCGAAATTCAATACCGACATCAGGCGCAAAATACCATCGCCTGCACTGGCATCGCGTTTGAAGCGTCCTTTCTCCAGCCAGATACTCATCTCACCATTGAGATTCACCAAACCAAAATCCTGCGGTGAACCAGCCCAATAAAGATCAGTACGGTAGCGCGCAGCATGGCTCTCAATGGTGTCGGGCTTATCCCAGGCGCGCAGCACGGCAGCCATATCACCGGTTTCAAGGTTGCCAATAAAACGGGATTGCACGCCCTCGGGACCGTCCTGCCAAATCAGCTTGGCACCTTCTGCCGAACCATCAACACCTGCAATGGTCACGCCGCGAATACTGCCGCGGATATTGTTGATCACCACCCCCAAATTATTGGGGCGTAACTGCAGCGACCAGTTGCCGTAATTGTTGCCATCCAACATCAGGGAGGCCACGGTGATATTGGCCAGCGGTAACTTGCGCGGGTCGATCACTTCCTTTGGTGCAACAGGCTCCGATACTTGGGTCGGTGCAGCTGACTCGGCAGTTTCACCGGTTCCTAATGCTACAGACGCTGTATCAGGAGTTTCAGCCAAGCCAAGGATTTCTTTGGTCAATGACAACCGGGCAAGATCAACCTGCAGCGGCTTGAAGCGGCTATCGGGGATAAGGAGCCGACCTTCAACGATGGTATTTTTCAGGTCCAACTGCCAGCCGATACGTACCGGTACAGCTGCGACATTGAGGTTTTCGAGCTTCAAAGACCCTAATTCATATTGCCCCAACTGCAATTCTGCACGGAATGGCAAGCCGGCAATCTGACCTTCTACCTCGGGGTTTGCAAGCAGCGCGGGTACGGCAGACTGCTGTGCATTCACACCTTGCGCAACAACCGGAGCCAGTCGTTCGGTATAGGTTTTATAGCGCGCCTGCACTTCTTTCCAGGCATCAAGGTCGATACCTGGCAGATAACCGGAAACCAGGAATTGTGGCTGGGTACTAAATGTAGCTTCACTTCCCAACGCGATATTAGCATTCAGCAAGCGGTTTTCATTCGCACGATCAGTGCGGAACAGAGCTTGTATATCAGCGTTGTATTGCACATCAATCTGCGCCTGATTTTCATGCAGTAAAACTTTCACCTCTAACGGGCGCTGCTCAGCGGCAGGCTTGCCATAGGGCGCGGGCAAATCAACTGCTACATCGGTCAGATCACTGTTAATCGTGACTGCTGCAAACGCACTCTGCGCAAACTCTGTCGCCGACAGCTGGGGATCAATCACTTCTTCAGGGCTTAATTCAACCAGGCTTTTTTCAGCACGCGGGCGATGGTTTAACTCAACCAATGTTTTGTAGGGCAGATTACCTTTGAGGAACATCAACTCCGGGCGCTTGCTCCAATAAGCGAGCTGCTGCACATCCACTTCACCACTGATATCGATCAAGGTCTGGCTGGAATCATCGAGTTTACGAGTGCCGAGCGTGACTTCGACTGGCTGGTCAAAAAATCGGGCATGCAGGGTATCGCTGCTAATACCCGTGTCACTGTTGTAATTGATATGCCCGGTTAACTCATGGGCGACGAGATTGAGGTTCTGCAATTCAAACTGCGGCACCTGCAAATCCACGCTGACTTGTTGATGTGCACCCGCCGGTTTTTCCTCGCCAGTGCCGATAGGAATATCCAGATCGAGCCGCGCTTGCATCTCGCCCTGCATACTCCAGGAATCCATACTGCTACCGAGATACTGACGCAACATGCCCTCGCGCAATACGCGGATACCATCGCTGGCAGCGCCGGTGATCTCACTGTCAACCTTGAGCAAGGAACCCTTACCTTTCGCACGCGGATTAACCCGCACTTCGGCGTGTTTGACACGGCTGGTGTAGATACCGGCGTCGGTCACGCTGGCAGCAATATTCATATCGCCTACCAGCAATAGACCATCAAGCTGGGTGAGTGCGGGCCAACCCGGGTGGTAATTCAGCTCCGCATCTTCAATATCCAGATACAACTGATAAGTCCGCGCCATGGTATTTTTGGTGTTGAGCGTACCGCGATAGACAAAACCGGCTTCGGTAGCAATGCCGGGGTTTTCTGCCCCAACGCTTTGCTCCAACCAATCAAGCAGGGTTTCAGGCACAACAGCGGGAGTGTATTTCTGATAGAGGCTGGCGTTGAGTTGTTTGGCGCCGATCTGCAGGTAGAGGTCGATATCGCCGGTATTGCGCTGCCAGGGCAAAGATAGCCACATATAACCGCGCGCCAACTCATCACCTTTCTGAAATTCCAATTGGCCGCTGTTGACGTAAATCTGGTTCTTTTCCGGTTGCAGATGCCACGCCACCTGCCCTTTGGCGCGGTCGTATTCCATTGGCGCTTTATAGGTGGGCGAGTAGTGCATGGAAAAAGATTGGCGCGAATCTATATCGACAAAACCGCCTTTTTGCCCCGCCTGCACATAACCATCAACCCCCGCCAGCGCCGGAACACCTTGCCAGGCATTAGTGGCAACCTGTTCAAGATTAGCGCGCAATTGCCATTCTTTAGGCTGGTGCACAGGCAAGATAAGCTGCAGATTATGAAGTTGGCCGCGCGGATCAAGCGCCTTTAATACTTCCTGCAAACGCCCTTCGCCCAGCGCACCTACACTGCCGACCATGTCATGCACACGGGCGAGATCGAGGTTATCCAAACTAATTTTCAGCGGTTTATTAAATCCAGCCGCCGCAACCGCGAGATTCACATCAGCAATTTTCTGCTCGCCGATACCGGCCTTGACTTGCTGTAACCCCAGCTGCCACTGTCCGCCCGGCAGCCAATAACCGCTCAGCTCGGTAGAAAAATTATCCAGCGATATGCGGCGCTCACCCAAGGGGAGCGACAAGCGCTGCAAGCCAAGACGACCAGTTAAATCGTAGCCTTTGCCGCCCGCGCGGGTCTCAAACCAGATATTGGCATCCACCATGCCTTCACTCTGGATGCTGGATGCATCAGCGCCACTCAGCAGGAACGCGTTGGCGGCGGCAATAGGTTCACTGGTAGGAAATCGATTCAGCTGCAAATAACCGCGACTGCGGAAATCATCGGTATCGCGTGGATCACCCTCACCTTCCATCACCAGATAAACACTGCGCGATTGCTCATCCACATCCACTTGCAACGAGAGACGATGGAAATCTCCCGAGTTTTCAAACAATAAATAAGGCGAGTCCAGCACTACCTCTTTACCCGAAACAAAACGGAAACTGAGGTGGCTGCTCTGGAATTCAATTTTGGTGGACAGCAATAACATGTCGACCAAGGCATCCAGATGCACTTCCGGCTGGTCAGCATCGGCGCGCTTGGGCAACCCGGGAATCTGCCAGAAACCATCGGCAGTTTGCGCAAAGGTCATATCCACCTGGCTGAGCGAGAGATTGCTCCACACCAGACGGAAGTTGAGCAGGGATTCAACAATATCGAAACGCAAACGCGCCTGTTTAAAGGCAACGATCGGCTGATTGGAGTGACTTTTGATACTGAAATTCTGGATGACGACACCGGGCTTCAATCCGCCCCAGTCGGCCTCGATACTGCCAATCGTTACCTGCGCATTCAGCTTTGAGGATAAATAAGAAGCAATGTTCTGGTCATAGTCGCCCAACAAATGGGAAAAGCTCCGCCCGGATTGCACCAACACCGCTAATAAAATCAGGGCGATAGCAATCACGAAGTAAAACCATTTCACCAACTTGCCAAAAGCGCGTGTCATTCGTTACTTGTTCCAGGGCACAGGATGGCTGTGCAGAAAATCAGACCAATACAATATCGTACTGCTCTTGTTGAAAGAGCGCCTCAACCCTGAACTCGATAGTGCGACTAATAAAGGCTTCAAGGTCGGCCACATAAGCCGCCTCTTCATCCAACAAACGATCAACCACCAATTGCGACGCCAGCACCAAAAACTTCGCGTTGTCGTAAGTGCGCGCCATGCGCAAAATTTCGCGGAAAATTTCGTAACATACAGTTTCCGCCGATTTAACCTGACCGCGCCCCTGACATACCGGGCAGGGCTCGCACAACATTTGCCCGAGGGATTCACGCGTGCGCTTGCGCGCCATTTCCACCAGACCCAACTCGGATACGCCGGTAATGCGGGTTTTGGCGTGATCTTTTTCCAGCGCTTTTTCCAAGGTGCGCAATACCTGCCGCTGATGCTCCGGGTCTTTCATATCGATAAAATCGAGGATGATAATGCCACCCAGATTACGCAAGCGCAGTTGCCGCGCAATCGACGATGCCGCCTCCAGATTGGTTTTGAAAATCGTCTCTTCCAGATTGCGATGGCCAACAAACGCGCCGGTGTTTACATCCACCGTGGTCATGGCTTCGGTCTGTTCGATAATCAGATAACCATTGGACTTCAACGGCACCCGTGGTTCCAATGCGCGGTGAATTTCCTCTTCCACACCGTACAGTTCCAGCAGCGGACGATCGCCGCTGTACAGCTCGATCAACTCCACCAACTGCGGCGCATACTTGGCCGCGAACTCTTGCATTTGCTGCCAAGTCAGGCGCGAATCCACCCGCACCCGGTCAATTGGGGCACGTGCCATATCACGCAGGGCGCGCAGATAGAGCGGCATATCGCGATGAAGTTCCGCAGGAACTCCCAAGCTCGGCAATTTCGCGCTCAAATCGTCCCAAAGTTGGCGTAAAAACGGGATATCGGCGGTGATCGCCTCTATCTCGGCGCTTTCGGCCACGGTGCGGACGATAAATCCGCCCCTGATGTTTTGCTCAGCGACTTCAGCCTCAACCGCTTGACGCAAGCGCTCGCGCTCTTGCTCATCCTCAATGCGGGTAGAAACACCGATATGGCTGGAGTTGGGCATGTACACCAGATAGCGGGACGAAAGCGTCAGGTGCGTCGTCAAGCGTGCGCCTTTGGTGCTGATCGGATCTTTCGCCACTTGCACCAGCAATGTCTGACCTTCGCGCACCAGGGTGCGGATATCCGGCACTTCGGCGCGGCGCACTTCGCCTTCGGGCGGTTCGGGCATCATATCGGCCGCATGGATAAATCCGGTGCGCTCAAGGCCGATATCTACAAATGCCGCCTGCATGCCGGGCAATACACGCACAACTTTACCTTTATAGATATTGCCGACGTAGCTCTCGCCATGACTGCGCTCGATGTAAAACTCTTGCACCACCCCGTTTTCAACCAGAGCGACACGGGTCTCTACCGGAGAGACGTTAATCAGGATTTCTTCGCTCATGGGCTAACTCCCGCTGACCACCAAGGCACAGCAAATTCACGTAATAGCTCACAAGTGGCTTCAATAGGTAATCCCACTACGCAGGAATAACTGCCGCGGATCTCTTTCACAAACACACCGCCCAAGCCCTGGATACCGTAGCTGCCGGCTTTATCCTGCGGTTCACCGGTATGCCAGTAAGCGGTAATTTCGGCATCGCTGAGTTCGCGGAAGGTCACATCGGTGATCGACAGACGCAGCGCCTGCTTCGCCGATGAGTGCAGTGCAACGGCAGTGATGACTTGATGGGTACGACCCGAAAGCTGGCGCAACATCTGTTCGGCGTGGGCTTGGTCGCGCGGCTTTTCGAGGATATCGCCATCCAATAAGCCGAGCGTATCCGCACCTAATACCGGCGCGAGTGGTAAATTTTTCTGGAGGAGTTGCGCGTAGCCAGCGGCAGCTTTTTCACCCGCGAGGCGCTGGACATAATCGATTGCGGATTCACCAACTGCAGGCTGCTCAGGCACTGAGGCGCTGATAACATCATGGCGTACGCCAATCTGACGCAACAACTCGCGCCGACGGGGAGATTGGGATGCAAGATACAGATCTGGAACAACATCGAAAACCACTGTGCTCACCCTCAATACTGCAAAAATAATTATTGTGCCGGGCTGCCATTAGTGATGGTAGCGATGAGTCATACCGTTAAGCCACCAATTCAACGCTGGCCACAGCAGCGCACTGGTAATCGCCGGATACAAAAACTGGACGCCTGACAGCGGTCTGCCCGCCATGCCCTGCACCCAGTTATCGGTCAATTGCGCGATGCCTACCAACACGAAAATCCAGCCCGCCTGACGCCAAATCGAAAAGTTGCGCACGCGCTGGTAAGACAGAATACAAATATAGGCAACGATCACCAGCCCGAGACTGTGTTGCCCAAAGGGCACGCCCTCCAGTAAATCCTGAAACAAACCAAGTGCGCACAAAAGCGTGAAGCTGACGGTGAGCGGCATAAAGAAAATCCAGTAAATCGCCACCACCAATACAAATTCGGGGCGCCACCAACGCATATCCATTGGCAGCGGGTAGACCGACAAAATCAGCGCGATAAAAAAACTCATCGCCATGATGAGATAAAGATTAACGGGCTGGCTGGGCATTTAATTAGTCCCGCCTGCCGAGCTGGCAGCAGAGGATTGTGCAGCAGAAGAAGGGGCATCATCGTCGTCAGACAAATCCAAAGCTCCTGGAACGCTGGCTTGGTCGCGATGCTCAAACACCAATAACAAATGCCGGCTGCGATCCAAACGTGCCATAGGTTTTGCGGTTACGGTCAGGAAGGCTTTGCCCGGATCGCGTACTACCTGCAACACTTCGGCGACTGGATAGCCAACAGGAAAGCGCTCGCCCATGCCCGAGCTAACTAATAAATCGCCGGCACGGATATCGGTATTGGCAGAAACGTGACGCAGATTCAGGCTATTCAAATCGCCCGAACCTTCGGCAATTGCACGCACGCCATTGCGGTTTACTTGTACCGGAATCGCGTGGGTGGAATCGGAAATCAGCAATACGGTGCTCGATGTCTCACCGACTTCAATCACCTGCCCCATCAATCCAAATGCATCGAGTACTGGCTGGCCTTTAAAAGCGCCATCTTTGGTACCGCGATTGATAATAACTTTATGGCTCAGCGGATTAGGGGAAACACCGATCAGCTCGGCAATCAACACTGTGTCTTGCAGCATTTGGCTGGCATTGAGCAATTGCCGTAAGCGCACGTTTTCTGCTGCCAAAGAAGCGAGTTGTTGCAGCTTGCGTTGATGGATCAGCAACTCGGTTTTGAGGGCGTCGTTTTCAAGCTTCAGGTCAGCTTGCGAAACAAAGGTGTCTTTACGCCAGTCGTTCACGCGGCTGGGTACGTCGGTAATCTGGTAAAAAGGAGCGACCACCTGCGCAAGTTTTTCGCGCAAGGGTTCGAGGCGATCGGTGTAAAGGCCAACGACCACCAGCGCCATCGCAATCAGGATGAACAGAAAGGCGCGACTGGTGGCGGATGAGCCTCGGGCGAAGAGCGGTTTAATGGTGAGTTCTCCCGTGGAGTTGAAGCCCGCTTAGCACGGGCTGCAAAACATATCAGGACGACAGCAGGTCAATATTGCGCTTGTCATTCATCTCCAGCGCAATACCACCACCACGAGCCACACAGGTCAGCGGGTCTTCAGCAACAATAAAAGGAAGACCGGTTTCGTTAGACAACAAGCGGTCGATATCGCGCAACAACGCGCCGCCGCCAGTCAGGACAACACCGCTTTCGGCGATGTCAGAAGCCAATTCCGGTGGCGATTGTTCCAGCGCGCTTTTAACCGCCTGGACGATACCAGCCAATGGATCTTGCAATGCTTCAAGGATTTCATCGCTGCTCAGGGTAAAGCTGCGCGGTACACCTTCCGCCAGATTACGGCCGCGTACGTCGATTTCGCGGATTTCGCTGCCGGCAAATGCACAGCCAATTTCTTGTTTGATACGCTCAGCGGTCGCATCACCAATCACGCTGCCGTAGTTGCGACGTACATAGTTAACGATAGCTTCGTCGAAACGGTCGCCACCGATACGCACAGAATCTGAATACACCACACCGTTCAGGGAGATAACCGCGATCTCGGTAGTACCACCACCGATATCCACAACCATCGAACCGTTTGCTTCAGATACCTTCAGGCCAGCACCAATCGCTGCCGCCATAGGCTCTTCGATCAAACGCACTTCGCGCGCGCCCGCGCCCAATGCTGATTCGCGGATCGCACGTTTTTCAACTTCGGTGGAGAGGCAGGGAACGCTGATCAGAACGCGGGGAGATGGGCTAAACCAGGAATTTTCGTGAACTTTGCGGATAAAGTGTTGCAGCATTTTTTCGGTAACCTGGAAGTCGGCAATAACACCGTCTTTCAGCGGGCGGATAGCAGTAATGTTGCCCGGTGTACGGCCCAGCATACGCTTGGCCTCTACGCCTACCGCTTCCACAATCTTGGTGCCGTTGTGATGACGAATCGCAACCACTGATGGCTCATTGAGCACTATGCCGCGACCGCGCACATAAATCAGGGTATTTGCGGTACCAAGGTCGATTGAGAGATCGTTGGAAAATGCTCCACGTAAAAGTTTCATCATGACGGGACGGGGCCTTAAATTAGAATATGTTGAAATAGAATTCGTGTCGTTATCGACGTTTGTGCCCACTCTTGCGACGGCGCGCTCATGGCATCAGGATTCAATTCTGCAAACGCAGCTCCCTGAACAATTTCTTCGCAGTGCGCGAAGAATCCCTGCAAATTTTTAAGAAGCGCGCAGTATAAGTGAATTTTCGCTTTTTATCCGACCTAAATTAACCGTAAAGTTCAAATTAATCGCCAATTTCGCCGACGTTTGTTTGATGACACCTGCGGTTATTTTTTGTGCAGCAGCACCTTCACCAAACACATTTCAGGGGAATCGTTAAAACGCAGTGCGCGCTTTTGTTCACAGAGATGCCCGTTCTGGCAAAATCGGCCGCACTCTATCAACCGCAGGGATTCAGGGCAAGGCGCAAATGTGGTACCTTGGGCGCCCATTTTTGGCGGGTTGCTGCCAGTTCGCCGCAACTTAACCGCACTATTGATTTTTATCTGCTGGAGCTAAACCACCATGGCTGTAGACCGTTCCGATATCGCCAAACTGGCCACGCTGGCGCGTATCCAGATTAGCGACGAAGCTGCCGATGAAGCGGCAAAAAGTATTTCCGATGTGCTGGCACTGGTTGACCAACTGCAAGCCGTGAATACCGATGGCGTATTACCTATGGCGCACCCACTCGACGCCGTGCAACGTTTGCGTGCCGATGTGGTGAGCGAAGCTAACCAGCGCGAAATGTTCCAGTCGATTGCACCCGCAGTGCAAGACGGCCTGTATCTGGTTCCGCAAGTAATCGAATAACAAAAAAGTAGGGGCGCCGCTTGCTGCGCCCGACTGTTTGTATTGACGGAAAATGGGCGCAGCAAGCAGCGCCCCTACGCAAAAAACACGGTAAAAAAATTTAGGAATTTTTGAATGCATCAATTCACCATTGCCGAACTGGTAAAAGGTCTGCGCAACAAAGACTTTTCCAGTGCCGAAGTGACCCAGCATTACCTTGAGCGCATTGCGCGGCTCGATAAAACCTACAACAGTTACATTACTGTCACACCTGAACTGGCGTTGGCTCAAGCAAAAGCGGCCGATAAACGTCTCGCAGAAGGTAATCAACCTGCATTGTGTGGCGTACCTATCGCACACAAAGATATTTTTTGCACCACCGGTGTTCGCACCAGCTGTGCATCAAAAATGCTCGACAATTTTATTGCACCTTACAACGCAACTATCGTCGACAATTATTTAGATTCCGGTGTGGTGATGTTGGGTAAAACCAACATGGATGAATTCGCGATGGGTTCATCAAATGAAACAAGTTATTACGGTCCAGTAAAAAATCCTTGGGCAACTGATTGTGTTCCCGGTGGATCTTCCGGCGGTTCCGCCGCAGCTGTTGCAGCACATTTAGCACCAGCGGCCACTGCATCTGATACCGGCGGTTCAATTCGTCAACCGGCTGCATTGTGTGGATTAACCGGCATTAAGCCTACTTATGGCCGCGTATCGCGTTGGGGCATGATTGCGTTTGCATCGAGTCTGGATCAAGCGGGAATTTTATCGCGCACTGCAGAAGACGCAGCGATTTTGTTAAACGATATGGCGAGCTACGACGCAAAAGATTCAACCTGCGTTGAATGCGATGTGCCCGACTACACCGCCGATTTAAACAAACCATTAAACGGTTTGCGCATCGGTGTACCGAAAGAATATTTCGGCGAAGGTTTAAACCCGGCGACAGGTGCATTGGTTGAAGCAGCAATTAAAGTGTACGAAAGTCTCGGCGCAACTATTCACAGCGTCAGCTTGCCACACACCCATCTTGCAGTGCCTGCGTATTATGTAATTGCGCCAGCAGAATGTTCGGCAAACTTGTCGCGCTTTGACGGTGTGCGTTACGGCCATCGCTGCGAAAACCCAAAAGATTTAAATGATCTTTATATGCGTTCACGCAGTGAAGGTTTCGGTGCAGAAGTGAAACGCCGCATTCTTGTCGGTGCCTACGCACTCTCTGCTGGCTACTACGATGCCTATTACGCAAAAGCACAAAAAGTGCGCCGCTTGATCAAGCAAGATTTTGTCGATGTATTCCAAAATGTTGATGTCATTATTGGCCCAACATCACCATCACCCGCGTTCCAATTTGGTTCAAAAACCAAAGACCCGGTTGCGATGTATCTGGAAGATATTTACACCATCGCCACTAACTTGGCGGGCTTACCCGGTTTATCCATCCCCTGTGGATTGGTGGACAACAAACCAGTTGGCTTGCAATTGATTGGTAATTTCTTTGCGGAATCACAACTGCTAAATGCAGCGCACCAATTCCAGCAAGCAACCAACTTCCACCAACAAACTGCCCCCGGCATTGAGTAAGGAGCCCTGTCTATGCAATGGGAAACAGTAATCGGGTTGGAAGTTCACGTACAACTCGCCACCAAAACTAAAATTTTCTCCGGTGCCAGCATTGCGTTTGGTGCTGAACCAAACACCCAGGCTTGCGCAATTGATTTGGCATTGCCCGGCACACTGCCAGTCGCCAACGAAGAAGCATTTCGTTTTGCCACCATGTTTGGCTTGGCAGTAAATGCAGAAATCGGCAAGCGCTCAGTGTTTGAACGTAAAAATTATTTTTATCCCGACTTACCGAAAGGTTATCAAACCACACAGCTCGCCGAACCAATTGTCGGCGCAGGATTTGTGGATTTGGAATTGAGTGAAGGTCGCACCAAACGCGTTCGTATTCACCACGCGCATCTGGAAGAAGATGCAGGCAAATCCTTGCACGAAGATTTTGCTGGCATGAGCGGAATCGATTTAAACCGCGCAGGCACTCCGCTGATCGAAGTGGTAACTGAGCCAGATATGCGCAGCGCTGAGGAAGCTGTTGCCTTCGCGAAAAAATTGCACTCGATTGTGACCTCACTGGAAATTTGTGACGGCGAAATGTCGCAAGGCTCAATGCGTTTTGACGTGAATATTTCTGTGCGCCCAAAAGGTCAGGAAAAACTCGGCACCCGCACTGAAACCAAAAACCTGAACTCATTCAAGTTTATGGAAGAGGCAATTGAGCTGGAAGTTGAACGTCAAATTGATGTGCTCGAAGACGGCGGAAAAATTCGCCAGGAAACCCGCCTATACAACGGCGACACCAAAAAAGCCCGCTCCATGCGCAGCAAAGAAGACAGCAATGATTATCGCTACTTCCCCTGCCCTGATTTGCTGCCGGTGATCCTGGATGATGATTACATCGACGCTGTACGCAAACAAATGCCCGAATTGCCGGAAGCAAAACGTGCACGTTTTGTTGAGCAATATGGTTTGAGCAGCTACGACGCTGGCCAAATCACTATGGATAAATTCACCGCAGCGTTCTTTGAAGCATCCACCAAAGTTTCTGGTGAAGCAAAGCTCACCGCCAACTGGATCATGGCTGATTTGGGTGCTTACCTGAACCGCACCGAACAGCGCATCGATAACTCGCCCGTAACGCCAGAATTGCTAGCAGGCCTGGTAGTGCGCGTAAAAGACGGCACTCTTTCCAGCAAAATCGCCAAACAAGTTTTTGAAGCGATTAGCAATGGCGAAGGTGATGCCGACACCATTATCGAAACCAAAGGTTTGAAGCAGGTTTCTGATACTGGCGCACTGGAAAAAATTATCGACGACATACTCGCGGCTAATACCGCACAAGTAGAAGGCTATCGCGCCGCTGCCGAAGATAAACGCGCAAAAATGCTCGGATTCTTTGTCGGCCAAGCGATGAAAGCATCGAAAGGCCAAGCGAATCCGCAAGCCTTGAACGAATTGTTGATTAAGAAACTAAATGGTTAAGAGATTATTAACATGAGCTTACGTAAAGACAAAGAAAAAGTCCTCGGCGAAACCTTTGATGACGCGCGCATCGCGACATTTTTGGATTACCCTGCACCTGCAGGTGTGAATGCTGACTACCATTTGCTGGAAAAAGCCTACCGCGGCATGCTTGGCGGAAACTTTGCCACCTTCGTAAAACAATTTATCGAAGCGGGTAAAGACATCAATGCCGTCGGCCCGGAAGGTAAAACTTTCCTGCAAGTCGTAAAGGATCATCGTAACGGTGAAGAATATGCTCTTGCGTTAGCAGCAGCTGGCGCGAAGTAATTTCGCAAGCAAAACTGTTACTCAAACAAAAAGCGGGGTTATTGCGATAAATATCGCTGTAACTTCGCTTTTTTGCTTTCTCCCGCCCCCGCCTCACTTGCTGCGCTTACTTCCGCATTCCGCTCTCTTTTTGTCGACTCTGGCACCTTAGAATTTTTTGTATTTTGCGTTAAATTTAATAGCTCTATTCTGGCGCATTTTGTTATGCTCGCCCCAGGTTAAGCTTCTTATGAAGCGCCGCAAAGCGTATATTTGCGGCAACTTGTCTGGAAAAATCTGATAAAAAATAATATTTGGGAGGATACATGAGTACGGTGTTAGTAGTTGATGCAGCTTGCGATCTCCCTAAAAGTTTTCTTGATGAGCGTGGAATCTGGCTCTTGCCGACATCCATTAGAGTTGACAAAACAATTTATACCGACGATAAAGATCCGACCAAACTCCTGAACTTTTATAACAAAGGCTTGCTGACACGCGAGCATGATGCGGAATCACTCGCCTACACTTCCGAGCAAATCACCGAGCTTTTCCTCGCCAAAATTGTTAACAAATTTGACTTCGCCCTGGTGCAAACCGTCAGCAGAAAACGCAGCCTTATTTACGACAACGCACTGCAATCATCATTTAGTATTTTGCGTGAATATCGCGGGGTACGTGCATCCTCTAATGCCGCACGCCAAGGTTCATTTGCAATGCGCGTATTCAATACCGGCACGCTATTTTGCGGACAGGGCATCCTTGCAGCTTATACATCTGATTTGATTGCACAGGGAAAACCCAAAAACGAAATCCTGAAATTATCGACCGACATGCGTGAAAAAATTCATGCATTTATTGTCCCGCCGAGCGTACATTATGTGCGCGATCGCGCGCGTAAAAAAGGCGAAGACAGCATCAGTGCCTTCAGCGCGTTTATTGCAAAATCGCTCGACATAGTTCCGATTATTCAAGGACGCAATGACAAAACTGAACCTGCCGCAAAAGTTCGCGGCTTTGAAAATGCGGTCGATAAATTATTCAACCATGCGATTAAATACATCAACGCCGGCCTGTTGTCGCCTTATGTGATTGTGAGTGTTGCCGGCGACTTAAGTGTGCTGGATCAATTTTCCGCGTACAAAGAATTACTCAAAGTGGCGCAACAAAAAAACATCCGCGTATTACCCTGCGTTATGGGCTTAACCAGCGGTTTGAACGTTGGCCCGGGATCAATCGGTTTGGGCTTTCTCGCGGAAGATGGCAGTTTTAGTTTAAGCGATTAAATTTCTGCCAAAGGTTTCTGGCCGAGGCGCACTTCACATTGCAAACATTGGCGATTACTATGATCGTCCAATAAACATTGATGATGATTAATGCCAAAAGTCACCCCCACATTTATCTTTTGTATTGCATTGAGCTTGCTGATGCTTTTGCTCACAGCGCTCGATATCTATCTATTCCCGTTCCTCAACCTTGAAGCAGACAAAGTAATCACTGGTGAATACTGGCGCATACTCACTGCTAATCTCGTACATTTCGGTTGGCCACACACCTTGATGAATATTGCTGCATTTTTATTGTGTAGCTTTGTTTTTTTTAATGACCTCTCACTGAAAAAATATAGCCTGCTATTGCTGTGGTGCTGCCTCGGTGTCGGTGTCGGCGTATTTTTCTTTAGCCCTGAATACTCGCCTTATGCTGGTTTGTCGGGCGCGATCCATGGGTTGATTGTGGCCGGGTTGATACAAACCCGCGCTTACCCTATGTGGATTAAAATCGGCGGATTAATCCTGATCGCCGGTAAATTAATTCAGGAAAATTTACCAGGTTACCAAGCGACAGACCTGCAGGAATTAATCCCGGTAGCGATTGCCGTTGAATCACATGTTTACGGGGCGATCGCCGGTGCGCTGTTTGCGGGTGGCGATTGGCTACTCACCCGCTTAAAAAGGTAACCACCAATGCAAGGTTCTCCCGGCAAGGCCATCGATTATTTTTTTGAGGGCGCGCGACTCATTGTAAAGCCGGGGTTTCGGCGGTTTATTTTGATTCCGCTACTGATCAATCTGGTTATCTTTGTTGTAGTAACCATCGCCCTCTTTCATGCCTTTGGCGATTTTTTTACGCAAATTCAAGCTTGGTCACCCACATGGTTAAATTGGTTGACCTGGCTACTGTGGCCATTAGTTGGCTTTGTGTTTTTAGTTGTCTACGGTTATAGCTTCAACATCATCACCAATTTTCTCGCCGCGCCTTTTTTTGGTTTGCTCGCAGAAAAAATTGAAACCGAGTTAACTGGCACCGCACCACCAGATGAACCTTGGGGGCAATTGATTCCGCGCACTTTGCAGCGCGAGGCGGTAAAACTTTGGTACTTTGTTAGCCGTGGATTGTTGATCTTTGCTCTCTTTGTGGTGTTATTTTTTATTCCCGGCGCAAATCTGTTAGGTGTGTTGATTGGAGTAATTTGGAGTTGCTGGTGTATGGCGGTGCAATATTCCGATTACCCAGCCGACAACCATCAATTAAGTTTTCGCGAGTTGCGCCGCAAGCTGAACAAGCAACAACTGACCAGTTATTCCTACGGCGGAATTATTTTATTAGGCAGCATGGTGCCAGTACTTAATATTTTTGTAACGCCCATCGCAGTTGCGGGAGCGACACTTTATTGGGTAAGGGAAGTGAAACAGCTGTAAAAATAGTTAGCTAAAAAAAGGGCGCGATAAATAGCGCCCTTACAGATTTATTCTTCGGTATCGCCGTCATCTACCACCATATTCCCACCTGCTTCTTTTGCATGGCGCAAATAGGTATTCGCTTGGGCAATTTGCTGATCCAGGCTTTGATGCAATTGACCCGTCACACCCGCACTAAAATAGAAGCGCAATGACTCACCATTAATCACACAATCTTCAGCGGCAAGCAATTGCTTCACTTTACTCAGTAACGCCGCCGCTTTTTCGTGATCAAGCCCCGGCATCAACACATAAAAATCATCGCTGTCAGCACGTGCCAATAAGAATCGGCCGAGCATATTATTCAGATTGGACGCAATGTGCTTGAGCGCTGCATCGCCCCACGCATTGCCATGCCGTTGGTTAATCTCACTAAAACTATCGATATTGATTACTGCCATTGATAATGGCGATGATTTTTCCTGCGCATGCTTATACAGCTCGCGCGCTGCGTTAAAAAAGTAGGAGCGGTGATATAAACCCGTTAAATGATCGCGCTGGGCGTTGTTGGTGATCTGTTCAACCAGCTCAAGATATTCAATGTTGTGAATAATGCGGCAATAGAACTCTTCCGGGTGGAAGGGTTTACGCAGAAAGTCGTTGGCGCCGTGTTTGATAAATTTAGCCGAGAGCGCCTCGCTGCTTTCACCGGAAACGCCGATCATAATCAAATCGGTTTTGTCGTATTTGTAGCGCAGGTTGCGCACCAATTCAAAGCCGTCCATTTTGGGCATATTGTAATCGGTGATTAATAATTTAATGTCCGGATTTTCCAGCAAGACTTTAATCGCATCTACGCCGTCAACTGCTTCTAGTACTTGGAATAAATGGCGACGAAATAAATTCGCCATGTGCTTGCGCGACATATCCGAATCGTCCACCACCAACACTTTTATTTGCTGGTTTTTTTCCAGACGATTAATCATGGCAATCGCTTTGCTGTAGGCATAGCGACCTTCTTTGGTAACGTAGTCCACTATACCTTTGTTAAATAATTGCTCGCGGCGTTTTTCATCGTAACTGCCGGTAAGTACGATGGTGGGAATTTTTTTACTGAGGACAAAATCAACCACTTCGCCGTTGGGTGCATCGGGCAAATTTAAATCGACCAAGGCGGCGAAAAAATCCTGCGGATATTGTTCGTAGAGCGCTGTGGCTTGCGCGAGGGTTGTGGCATAAACGGCTTCGTAAGCGAGGGACGAACTTTGCACCAGGTGACGCAAAATCTTCATCACCATTTCGCTGTCTTCAACTACCAGAATTTTTTTCATGACTAACACTCAAGGGTTTTGCAGATATCCATTGAGTGTAGTCAAGTTTTTGAAAAATGCGCCAAGTTGCTGATTAAACTGCGCTTTAACGCCAGATGTAACCGGAGATGGCAGTGTTAAAAAGCAGTCCATTGAAGTTTTGCTGCGCTACCGGCGAGCCTTGACTGGCCGCACCCCAGCATACGTGCAGAGGGAGTAAATGCTCTTCACGTGGATGGCAAAAACGGCCTTCGGGTGCAAGGGCCCAATTGCGCAAACGCTCGGCGCGCTCGGGATTCGTCAAGTGCGGTGCAGTCAGTGTTTCGTCCAACCAATTATCGAAGGTTTCACTGCGACCTTTGATGGAGGGATCATTTGAAAAGAACGCACGCATATTGTGAAACGACATTCCCGAACCAACGATCAATACCCCTTGCTCACGCAGTGGTGCGAGCGCCCGTCCAATCGCAACGTGCGCAACCGGGTCAAGCGATGCGAGCAGCGATAATTGCACCACCGGAATATCGGCGGCGGGATACATCAACATCAACGGCACAAAGGTACCGTGATCGTAAGCGCGATGATTATCCAAGCGCGCGGGAATATTTTGATCCTGCAATAGCTGTTGGATTTGTTTCGCGAGGGGTTGATCGCCCGGCGCAGGATATTTGAATTCGTAGCTTTCCGGCGGAAAGCCGTAGTAGTCGTACATCATGTCCGGCGCGGGCGAATAAGTGATGCTCGCCACTTCTTCTTCCCAATGGGCGGTAATAACAACTATCGCTTTCGGGCGCTGTAAGTCGGCCGCAATAGTGCGCATGAATTGCGTTAGTTCACGATGATTGGGATCACCCAACAAGGGCATGGGGCCACCACCGTGGGGAACAAATACAACCGGCATTAATGAGTGAGCCATAAATCCCCCGAAAGATTATGCGTGCAAGTCACAACAAGGCATTGGCTTTATTGTGCTCGCGCACCGATTCATAAATCGCCGCCGCCATAATAATACTGCCACCAATAAGTGTGCCCCAATCAGGATAAGTGTGGAGCACCGCGATCTCATAAATAACAGCATAGACCGGCTGCAAGCAGGCAACCAAACCAACGGTCTTGGCTTTTAAATAGCGCAGCGAGAATCCCAATAATGTATGGGTGATTGCGGTAAACACAATGCCGAGGCAGATTAATAACCACCAATCGTGGTTACTTGGTTGATGGGGTGAGAGCAGCAAAACGGGGGTCATCAACAATGCGACTATCAATACCTGATAGCTCATTGAACGCGCCGCAGTCTGATCGCTAAACCAATAACTCAGCAACAAGTTGCGCACCGCAAAGGTAAGCGCAGATATCACGCCCCAAATCACCCCTTGGGTCATGTTATTGCTGATATCAAACTCGGGTACGAGGCAATAAATCCCCACCAAAACCAGGCAGCCACTGACCACATCACGCCAATCGAGTTTGGTGCGTTTTATCCAGGGCTCAAGAAAAACCGTCACCACCGGATAGGCATAGAGCGAGATCATACCCACGGCGATATTGGCGACTTGCATCGAATAAAAAAACGTTACCCAATGCAGTGCGAGCAGAACGCCAAGAATCAGCATGCGCCCGTAGTCGCGCGGGGATTTAAGGCCGAGGTTGCGCTCGCGCCAATACACCCATACAAACAACACCACTGCCGCAATCCAGGTGCGGTAGCCGGTGATGTCCCATGCGGGTAATTCGATGATTTTGGAGAAGAGCCCTGTCGCCCCCATCAGGAACGCGCCCAAATGCAGGGTTAACAAGGCGGATTTGGCAGACGACATAACCATTCCCGGGGATGGCGTGCCCGGTGCAGCACCGGGCGAAATCAAAACTCAGCGTTTACCGATAGCAGAAATGGATCAGTGACGTGGCCGACGGCTGCGGTTACCGCCCGGACGATTACCAACGGAGCGATTACTAAAGCGCTCATTGGTACGCGAACGCGCAGGTGCCGGGAGACTTTCGGGCGGGTTTAACAATAGTTCTTCCGGTGGTTGCTCACACTTGATCGGCTTGCCGAGCAAACGCTCAATCGGCTCCAGCAAGAGCGCATCATCTTCACATGCAAAACTGATAGAGGTACCGGTTTTGCCCGCACGACCAGTACGGCCGATGCGATGCACATAATCTTCCGGCTCTTCCGGCAGGGTGAAATTCACCACATGGCTGATGCCACTGATATGGATTCCACGGCCAGCAACATCGGTTGCCACCAGCACTTTAATCTCGCCGGACTTGAATGCATCAAGAGTCGCAACGCGCTTGTTCTGCGCGATCTCACCGGACAGCAATCCAGCCTTAATACCGTGGCGCTGCAGCTTTTCTTGCAGATCGCGGCACTCATCGCGACGGTTGGCGAACACGATCATGCTTTCGGCATGTTCCTGTTGGATCAGGTTATACAGCAGCGTGTATTTCTCTTCGGTCGATACCAGATACACATGCTGGTCAACGCGCTCGTTGGCAACTGATTCGGGTTCGATATCCACAGTGACTGGTTTGTAGGTCCACTGATCTACCAGATTGCGCACATCGTCGGTAAAGGTGGCGGAGAAAAACAGCGTTTGGCGATCCTCACGCTTCGGTGTTTGACGAACAATTTGGCGTACTTGCGGAATAAAGCCCATATCGAGCATGCGGTCAGCTTCGTCGATTACCAACACTTCCAGCTGATCGAGATACACATCTTTGTTGCCGCAAAAATCGAGCAGACGACCGGGAGTCGCCACCAGAATATCCACCAAATCTTCATGCAGATGACGCTGTTGTTTGGTGTAATCCATACCGCCAACCAGTGTATGAATTTTCAGATCCGTGTATTTGCACAGATTCTTGGCATCTTCCGCAATCTGGATAACCAGCTCGCGTGTCGGCGCAATTACCAGTGCACGCGCTTCACCAGCATAGCGTTTTTCAGTGATGGGGTTTTTCAACAGGTCATCAATAATCGCCGTTAAAAACGCGGCAGTTTTACCGGTGCCAGTTTGCGCCTTGCCGACAACATCTTTGCCTTGCAATGCATAGGGCAGCGATTGCGCTTGAATCGGCGAGCAATATTTAAAGCCGAGATTCGCAATACCGCGCATCAATTGCGGCGCAAGATCAAAATCGTGGAAGCGGGATTTGCCCTCAACTTCCTCCACCGGGAACTCAGAAATATCCCAAGGGCCGTGATCAATTTTGACGGCCTTTTTCGGGCGTGAATCCTGCTGCCGAGGCTTAGGGTGATTTTCGCGCGGCGCAGCACCTGCTGCCTGCTCGGATTTTTGACCCTGACGCTGATTACGGTTGCCACGATTATTTTGGTTATTGCGATCGCGTGGATGTTTTTTTGCGGCTGGTTTATCACTGGCGGGCTTGGAGTTTGCCTCGTTCTTTTCAGGTTTTTCCGCACCTGAACCTATCAATTTTTTAAAGAAATTTCCGATCAATCTATTCACCAAAAGTTATTGCAAGCCTGGAGTGTAATGGTCCAGACCTGAAGGCAAGTCGCGCAGACTCGCCTGTAGTAAACGCTCTTTCACAATATGCATGGGGTTTAACCTGGCACCAGGGTTTGAAGCCTGCGGGTGAAACAGCGGAAGGAGTGCGCAAAGAGTATGTTAATTGCACGCACGAACTGTGCCCGAGTATACACCAAACATCAGACAATCAGCGGCTTTGGCGCCAGTTGTATGGAATTAATACACCCTAAATGGCGAGATTTCTGCATAATCATTCCCATTCGCGCCTAGAGCTGACTTAACCCAAGGATCATCCATGAGAATACACAGTCTGCAACACGTCCCTTTTGAAGATATTGGCAGCATGGCCGATGACTTTCGCAACCGTCATTACAGCCTGACGACCACCCATTGGTATCGCGGGGATCACGCACCGGAATTGGGCAGCTTTGATGCACTGATCGTAATGGGCGGCCCCATGGGAATTTATGACGAAGCCATTCACCCCTGGTTGGCCGATGAAAAAATCCTGATAAAAAATGCGATAGCAGCCGGAAAAATTGTGCTGGGAATCTGTTTGGGCGCACAGTTAATTGCCGATGTACTGGGCGCAAAAGTGACACGCAATGCACACAAGGAAATTGGTTGGCTGCCGATTGCAATTAATCCCGATGCTGCCGACCACCCTATCGCACAGGTTTTTGCGCGCAATCCAAATGTATTTCATTGGCATGGCGATACCTTTGCTTTACCACCCGGCGCTACGCATCTGGCTAGCAGTGAAGGCTGTGCAAACCAGGCTTATGTTTACAACAATCAGGTGTTCGGTTTTCAATTTCATTTGGAAACGACACCCGCATCGGCGCAAGCATTAATTGAACATTGCGCAGAAGATATCGATGGCTCGCGCTACACACAGAGCGCAACAGAAATTCTCGCCAGCCGCGAAAAGTTTGCGCAAATCAATCGCGCGATGAGCGATGTGATCAGAATTATTTTCGACAAATAACACTGAGCAACTGCATCAACTCAAGCTGAAATAGTGCTGTACCCGATCAGAGCACAACACCAAATAAATGACCGGCCGCTGCGGTTAATGCCATCGCAGCTGCGCCCCAAAAACCAACGCGCGCTGCGCCTAACCACATATTCGCTCCACCCACTTTCGCTGCAAGACCTCCCAATAAAACCAGCGCAAGCAGCGAGACAGATACAATCGCAAAGGATAAATATTCCACCGGGTGCAGCAATACAACAAGCAGCGGAATAAATGCGCCGGTCGCAAAAGTAGCGGCCGAGGTTAATGCTGCTTGCAGTGGGCGCGCACTGTTTATATCGGTGATACCCAATTCATCGCGCGCGTGTGCGCCCAGTGCATCATGTTCCATTAATTGCTTCGCTACTTCATGTGCAAGATTTCGCTCCAGCCCACGCGCAACATAAATCTCTTCCAACTCGCGATGCTCGCCAGCAACATCATTTTCCAATTCATGGATTTCGCGCGCGAGATCAGCTGCTTCAGTATCCGCCTGCGAACGCACAGACACATACTCGCCTGCTGCCATACTCATTGCACCCGCCACCAAACCGGCGACACCGGTAAGCACAATCGCAGAAGGCTCTGCCTTCGCAGCCACTATGCCCATCATCAAACTGGCGGTAGAAATAATACCGTCGTTCGCACCCAATACCGCTGCGCGCAACCAACCGGAATGATGCAATCTGTGTCTTTCGCGATGCCGCATAAATTAAAAACTCGTCAGTAATCCAGTGAGAATGAACAATAAAAATCAACAGGCCTATTCTAGTCGCACTTGCGCACTATTGATAAACGCGGCCCTGATATTTCAACCAACCACCGGCATGCTTACCGCTGGGATCATGGTGCGTCCAATGGATCACACCACCCTTTTCATTCCACTCATATTCGCCGTAAAACTCCAACAACTCACCCTCGCGCAAATTATCCACGCGCGGAGCCAGATCAATATTGTGCGCGATCAACAGCGAATGCCCGGACTCCAGCTCCAACAAAAATCGCTGATGGCGGCTACCTTCGTTATCATCAGACAAGATGCGCGCAACCCTACCCTCGGCTCCTACTTGTACATTGGAGCGCCCGCTGCGAAATGCCTCGGCGATCAATACATCGCCAGCGGCAATGCTCTTGCCATCACCAACAAGTGCAATTTGCTCTTGGGCATCGGCCGAGTCCAACAGCTGTTGCTTATTAACGCCATTCAACAAAGCCATCGCCAGGGCGAAAATCAGCAGGGCAAACAAGGGCCTCAATTTGCTGCGCGGTTTCATGAAATTCTCTCTAATAACGCCTAAAGCGTCCCAAAAGTGTGCAGGATACCCCAGCATGCCCGGACTGTTAACGAATGAACCTAGGTAGTTCTACCCATAGAACCCACGTCCGGCGGGCACTTGCCGCCACATATTTTGACAAAAGTTGAATTGACAGACCAGTTGGTCTGTTATCTAATAGCAACCGACCAAATGGTCTGTTGCTCTACTATGGTGCTGTCAAACCATACCAAGGCGACCAATGGCGCAATGCCATTAAAATAATGGAGAAAAAGGAACTTCAAACCAGATTGTGTGAGCTGCTGATTTCAGTGTGGATTCAGTTTATGGGCACCAATCTAGCTTTGGGTTGCAGGTACCTAACCGCGGCCTTAAGAACCAAAAAAAGATCGCTCAAGGAGCACACCGTTAATGAAAAATTTTCTCAAATCATCACTTGCACAGTTGCCACTATTACAAAGCTTCCCACGTTTGGAATTACGCACCCCTTATCATTTATCCGATCTTCAGCCTTTTTCGCTGGAATTGATGAGCTATAACAATCGCGTCAGATCAATAGCACTGACGTTCCTGATTATTGGCTTGCTGGCAATCGCCACCACCCTGAGTTTTGAACTCTGGCAAATTAATCCTTTGGTCACTGCGGAAAATGCAGGACTGGAGTTAGGCCAAGGCGCCTTTTTGGTGCTGGCCGCAATCATTCAAGGTGTACGCGCCTTCACTTCACATGAGTCGGGATTAAAACGCGATATTCGCGTAGGTCTCGCGCTATTCGCTTTTGCACTTTTTCTGCGTGAAGTTGATATCGATAAACTCGGCGCAAGCGCGGCTTGGGATGTATTGGAAAAAGTATTGCGTGTGATCGCCCTGGTGATGATTCTGGGATTTGCCCTGCATATGTCGCGCCGCATCAAATTGGTTCTGCGCAACTTCAGTAAAATCCTGCTCGCACCAACCATCCTTATCAGCATACTAGCCTGTGTGTTTTATGCTTGTGGCTGGCCATTTGACAAGGAACTATTCAGCATCGACAAGAGTCTATCGCTGTGGTTTGAGGAGACATTTGAGCTTAATGCCTGCCTGCTGTTCTTCGCTGCAGGTTTAGCGAGCAATATCAAAACGGATGAAGTAAAAATCCAGGCGCCGTCGTTTTAACGGCGCTACATTTCTTTAAACTGTTCACTGGGATGTCATGAAAAAGTGATAACAAAAAAATGAATACATACCCAAGAGACAACTATGGCTACTGAACGCAACGCCGAGCAAACTCGTACCCGCATACTTGAAGCGGCACGCGAGGAAATCTTCCAAAATGGGTATCAAGGGATGCGCATCGACGCCATCCTGCAGAAAACCAAATTGGCTAAGGGCGCTCTCTACCACTACTTTCCCAACAAATTAGCGCTGGGTTATGCGGTTGTTGATGAAGTATTAATGGGCCATTTCCAAACTGCATGGGCTGAGTTTTTTCAGCAGCACAATGATCCATTGACCACACTGCAACAGATGTTTGTTTTCAAAGCAGAGTCATTCCAGAACGCAGCATCTTTTAATGGCTGCCCGATGAACAACCTCAATCAGGAAATGGCCGCTATTGATGATGGATTTCACCAACGCTTGGAACAAGTCTTTGAAAATGCTCACATGACTATTGTGAGCGCACTGGAAGATGGCCAAGCCAATGGCATCGTAAGAAAAGATATAGATCCAGTAAAAATTTCGATGTTCATTTTTAGTAGCTATCAAGGGATCATGGGCGCTGCAAAATGTATGCAGGCACCCGAGCTACTGGTCGATCTATTCGGCACACTCAATGACTACATCGACACCTTACGTACACCGAAAAATATTCGCACAAAACATTGATTCCTAATCGCTACAAATCAAAAAGGGCTTCCATTGAAGCCCTTTTTTATATGGGCAACATTTTAATGGCTAATCATCCAGGGGCGCATTGATGGAAACATCTTATTCCCCCCTGCGGTGTACATTAAATTCGATTTGCGGATTGGCTTATCGCCGCAGCCACAACCTTTCCCGTGTTTGTGCTCACGGCGCGCCTGTTGTTCCGCACGATAATCCGGTGTTGAAAATATGGGCGCATTCATCGCCGCCTCATTGCGTGCATGGGCTGCGCGGTTTTCTTTTTTCATATCCAAAAATTCAGGTGCAACCATAATGACCCGCGCACTTAATTGCGCGCAAGTTGGGCATGCAGCCGGTTTGCTTGAATCATCCACAGAAGCCAACTCATAAAACAAACCGTGGTCTGCGCATTTGTAATCGTAAACAGGCATAAGTTACTCCACTTTTTCACTGAAACATTTTAACTCCACCGGAACAAACCCCTCCCCAACCCTCCCCTTAAAAAAGGGAGGGAGCGAAAAAACCTAGCCTCCCAGCTACGCAACTCCACTTGTGGAAAGAGGGAGTAAAAGCCCCTCCCCTTTTTTAAGGGGGAGGCTGGGAGGGGGTTATTTATCTTTCGACAAAGGCACATCCATTCCCGGCGACACTTTTTTGGTCGGGCCTTCAGCAGATGGATTCACATCGAAATCAAAGATGTCCGTCGGTAACCACAAGGTGGCGCAAGCATTCGGAATATCCACCACACCGGAGATATGCCCTTGCACCGGTGCACAACCTAGAATCGAATAGGCTTGTGCTTTTGAATAGCCAAACTTGGTCAAATAATTAATTGCATTCAAACAGGCTTGGCGATAAGCGACGTGCACATCGAGATAATGTTGTTCACCATATTCATCAACAGAAATACCTTCAAAGATCAGGTAGTCATCGTATTTCGGCGCAATCGGGCTGGGTTTGAAAATTGGATTCTTGATCGCGTATTTCGCCATGCCGTCTTTAATTAAATTCACGCGCAGATGAATCCAGCCCGCCATTTCAATCGCGCCGCAGAAAGTAATTTCACCGTCGCCCTGGCTGAAGTGCAAATCGCCAACAGAGAGGCCACCGCCTTTGACGTAAACCGGGAAATAAATTTTTGAGCCGCGCGATAAATCTTTAATGTCGCAGTTACCACCGTGCTCGCGCGGTGGAACTGTGCGCGCTCCTTCGGCAGCTGCCACTTTTGCAGCATCGGGAGCCATCTTGCCCATATGGGCAGTGTCAGCGTAGGGAAGCGTTGCCAGCGCAGGAACGCGCTCGGGTTCGGTATCGTAAAGTTCTTTTTCGCGTTTATTCCACTCCAACAACATTTCTTTTGATGGCAAGCAACCAATCAAACCCGGGTGCACCAAACCGGCAAACTCCACGTTGGGAATGTGGCGGGATTTGGTAAACATACCGTTGATATCCCAAATCGATTTTTGCGCTTCAGGAAAATGTTCTGTTAAAAATCCACCGCCGTTTTTCTTGGAGAAAAATCCGTTAAAGCCCCACAGGCTTTCCTGGAATGCACCAATATCAAGAATATCCACTACCAGCAAATCACCCGGTTCAGCACCTTCGACACCCACAGGACCGGAAAGGAAATGCACTTGGGTTAAGTCCACATCGCGCACATCATCCGCGCTGTCATTATTCTCGATCTGGCCACCAGTCCAGTCGTAGCATTCAATAATAAAATCATCGCCAGGCTTCACGGTTTTAACCATGGGAATATCCGGATGCCAGCGGTTATGGATCATTTCATTTTCGTAAGGTGATTTATTTAAATCGATTTTGATAATCGTTTCAGCCATGGTACTGACTCCTGGTGTGGGTTGGACAAAGCGTCGCGGAACAGGGTCAGTATCTGGCTCGGGAGCAGTGCCCACAATACGACAAATAGCGCGCGCACCTACGCCATTTGACGTATAGACACCCGCACAGATCCTAATTGTGCAAAGACTGTGACAGATAACCTGTGGGTAGAACCAATACTCCTATTACTTATCTCATGAATAACTTTAGTAATTGCTCTCAACAATGAGGTAACCATGAGATCCATCCAATTATTTAAAATCGCAGGCATTGCCGGTATTTTTTTAAATGTTTTTTTGCAACCGGTATACGCCGCTGAAAACCAGCGCCCCGAACGGGATGGCAAGCATTTCGGCCCACCAGAAGAGGCAATTGTTGCGTGTAAAGGATTGACGGAAAATGATGTGTGCAGTTTCGCGGGCCGCAATGATGAATTAATTCGCGGCATCTGTAGCTTGCCGCCACGGGCTGGTGAAAGCAGCACCCTCGCCTGCAAACCTGACAATATGCCTGAACCGCCGGATGGTGGACACGAGCCACCACCAGACAGAAATGATTAATCAAAATTTAAATAGTAAGTAATAAATGAGAGGAGAGAAAAGAAAAAAGCCAGCGATCACCCGAGACGTAGCGAAAGCTGGCTGAAGCTGAAGTGCTCTATAAAACCAATGGAACATTGACATCCAAAAACAGTTAACCGAAAAAATCACACCGACAAATACGAAGCCACTTTGGCTTCGTTAACTGTCTCGCGCAATTCTTCATGTACTATCTGGCCCTTTTCGATTACCAGAATACGGTCAGCGATATCCAACGCAAAACTTAATACTTGCTCCGACACAACAATTGACAGCCCGCGTTGATCGCGAATATCTTTTAGTGTGCGGCCCATTTCGCGAATAATCGATGGCTGAATACCTTCGGTAGGTTCATCAAGAAATAACATTTTGGGATCACTTGCCAATGCACGCGCAATTGCTAATTGCTGCTGTTGCCCACCCGATAAATTCCCACCGCGACGATTACGCATTTCCAATAACACGGGGAACATGTCGTAAAGTTCTTTCGGCACCGAGCGTCGTTTAGTGGTAGTCAGGCCGGTTTCAATATTTTCTTTTACCGTCATACTGGAAAAAATCATCCGCCCCTGTGGTACAAAACCAAAACCATTGGCAACCCGCTGGAAACTTTTTAGCTGGCTCACTTCTTTGCCATCCAGTTTTACGCTGCCGCCAGAGCTGGGAATAACACCCATCAATGATTTCATTAACGTGGTTTTACCCATGCCGTTGCGCCCCATAACAGCCACAATTTCGCGCGGTTTCACTTCAAAATTTAATCCGTGCAACACTTCACTCTGGCCATAACTTACGCGGTAGTCGGATACAGATAACATAATCAATTCCTCTCAATGGCGGGATCAATGCCCGCTGTCGATTAATGACCCAAATAGACTTCAATCACTTTGGGATCACTCTTCACTTTATCGACTGAACCTTCAGCGAGAATTTTTCCCTGGTGCAACACCGTCACTTTGTCGGCGATCTGCGCAACAAATTGCATATCGTGCTCAATCACAATGACCGAGCGGTCTTTGATAATACTGCGCAGTAACTCAGCCGTTTGCTGACGTTCGCCAACCGACATACCGGCAACAGGTTCATCCAGCATTAACAGGTCCGGGTCTTGCATCAGCAACATGCCGATTTCCAACCATTGTTTTTGACCGTGGCTGAGGAGTTCAGCCTGGCGATCCAATTGATCGCCAAGGAAAATCATATTGGCAACCTCGTGAACTTTGCTGATAACTTCTTCATCACGCTTGAATGCCAAAGCACCAAATACTGAGCGACCACGCGGAAATGAAATTTCCAAATTTTCAAATACCGAGAGATCACCATAAATAGACGGGTTCTGGAATTTTCTCCCCACACCCGCTTTTACAATTTCATGTTCACGCAGTTTGGTTAATTCACGATTGCGGAATTTTATTGAGCCTTCGGTCGCTTTGGTGCGGCCGCAGATTAAATCCAACACGGTCGTTTTACCTGCGCCGTTCGGTCCGATAATTACGCGAATTTCATTTTCATCGACGTAAAACGTCAGGTCATTTACCGCTTTAAACCCATCAAACGAAACAGTCAGGCCTTCAACGGCAAGTACAAAGTCTGTATTGCTACTCATGGATGGCTCCTTGTGGAATTACCGGAGTTTCAGATTTACTTGCAGTAGTTTTCGCCGGCGGCACTGCAGGAGGCGGTGGAGGTGCAGCAGGTGTTGATGTTTTTTTGCTGAAGATTTTGTCAATCAAGGCATCTACTTTCGGTGCAGCATAGGTGTTGTACAAACCGGCCAAGCCATTAGGAAACGCCATTACCACCGCGATAAACAATCCACCCATTGCAAACAACCAGAGTTCAGGAAAACTTTCCGAGAAGGAGGTTTTGGCGAAGTTCACAATCAGCGCGCCGTAAACCGCACCGACAATTGACAAGCGCCCACCGACCGCACAGAAAATTACCATTTCAATTGATGGCACTATGCCCACCAAGGTTGGTGACATAAAACCAACTTGCAGAGTGAACATAGCGCCGCCGATTGCCGCGAATACGCCACCGATGCAGAACACAAAGATTTTAAAGTTGGCAACATCGTAACCAGAGAAACGTACACGGTCTTCTTTATCGCGCATGGCAACCAGCAGGCGCCCCAGTTTACTTTTGCGAATAAACTGCGCGATAAACAAACAGATAAACAACATCACCACGCAGACAAAATAAAAGAAATATTTTGCGCTGTCGGTGCGGATGTCGTAACCATGCAAAGTACGCAAGTCAGTCATGCCGTTAACACCGCCGGTGTAACCCTGTTGCCCGATAATTAAAATCGTCAGGATTGCCGCGAGTGCTTGGGTGATAATCGCAAAGTACACACCGCCTACACGGCGTTTGAACATGGCGACACCCACGATGTAACCAAAAATGCAGGGCAATAAAATAATCGCTGCCAGGGTAAAACCGAAACTATGGAAGGGTTCCCAAAACAGGGGCAGCTCGGTGAGCTGGTTCCAATCCATAAAATCAGGAATGCCAGGAGTCGATTGAATTTTTGTGCTTTCCGGGTCAGAGGCTTCCAGCTTTAAAAACATCGCCATGGCATAGCCGCCTAAGCCGAAAAATACGCCCTGCCCCAAACTTAAAATTCCGCCGTATCCCCAACACAACACCAAACCAACAGCGACGAATGCATAGGTTAAATATTTACCAATCAGGTTGAGACGGAAAATATCCAGCGACAGCGGCAACACAATAAACAATATGAGTGCGAGCACAACAAATCCCAGAATTTCCTTTTTGGGAAAGAGTGAAGCGAAACCTGATGTTGATAAAACATGGGACATAATCAGCTACTCCTCTTAACGACGCACTTTCAAGGTGAACAAACCTTGCGGACGCAACATGAGAATGAACACTACGAACAAGAGCGTAAGCACTTTGGACATAGATCCACTCATAAAGAATTCCATGGTTGATTGCGCCTGCGAAATGGTGAATGCAGAGGCGATAGTGCCGAGCAAACTGGATGCACCACCGAATACCACCACAAGGAAAGTATCGACAATATAAAGTTGCCCCGAGGTTGGCCCAGTTGAACCGATCATGGTAAATGCGCTGCCCGCAACACCGGCGATACCACAACCAAGCGCGAAGGTAATGCGGTCAACTTTCGCAGTATTAATTCCGACTGCACCGGCCATAGGGCGGTTTTGTACTACTGCACGAACCTGCGTTCCCCAGCGCGAGCGATACATTAAAATCGCTACAGCAGCTGAAATTCCGATGGCGAGACACATAACGAATAATCCATTAATAGGTAATTCGATTGTCTCTGTCAGTTGATATGAACCCATTAACCAATCCGGCAAAGTCACACCGACTTCACGTGCGCCGAATACGGTGCGATAGAGTTGTTGCAGAATTAAACTTAAGCCCCAGGTTGCCAACAATGTGTCCAGTGGCCGGTGATATAAATGTCGGATCATCGCCCATTCGACTAATGCCCCCAGCGCTCCGGCGGCAATAAACGCGAGTATCATGGCGAGAATAAAATACATGCTGAAAAAATCGGGCAGGTAGGTTGAGAATACATGTGAGGTTAAATAGGTTACGTAAGCGCCGAGGATCATAAATTCCCCGTGCGCCATATTGATTACACCCATTTGGCCGAAAATAATTGCTAACCCCAAGGCCATAAGTACAAACACTGAAAATAAAATCAATCCTGCTACGCCTTGCATGGCAAAGATCGATAACAACTCCGAGGTACTGTATTCAGCAAACATGGCTGTATCCTCATCTCGATTCAAAAAAAATTACTGGTTTTTCACTTCGATGCGAGGACGATAGTTCACTTTAAAACACGCCGTGAATACGTCCTTGTAGGCTCAAATCGGCATCCATGCCTCATATGGTTTTAAAGCAAACTATCCTCCTCTCTTCCAGCATTGTGGTTTTTAACTAACAACCAGCCTTTCGGCTGGTTGTCATTTTTATTATTGATAACCTTTCGGGAATGGATCCGGCTCGATCAGGTCTTTGGTTTCGAATACCACATCGTATTGACCATCACTACGTGCGTGACCTACGCGGGTTTTTGACCAGAGGTGATGGTTCGGGTGAACTTTCACGTAACCTTCCGGTGCAGTTGTCAACTCAAGGCCAGGTGATGCGGCGCGTACTTTATCGATATCAAATGAACCCGCTTTTTCCACTGCAGCTTTCCACAACCATGGGCCGAGATAAGCAGCTTGTGTTACATCACCGATTACAATGTCTTTACCGTATTTAGCTTTAAAGTCAGCAACGAATTTTTTGTTGTTGTCGTTCGGCAAGCTTTGGAAATATTTCATCGCTGCATAAGCACCCACCATGTTCTCACCACCGATACCGAGGATTTCGTCTTCAGTTACAGAGATGGTCAATACAAGTGGTTTCTCTTTGGTCATATCGATACCGGCGGCTTTCAATTGTTTGTAGAAGGCCACGTTGGAACCACCCACTACAATTGCGTAAATCACATCCGGTTTTTTCAATTTGATTTTGTTGATCACCGAGTTAAATTGGGTGTGGCCAAGTGGATAATATTCTTCACCCACCACACTCAAGCCCAGCTTCTCAATATGCTTACGCGCAATTTTGTTAGAAGTGCGCGGCCAAATGTAATCTGAACCGAGCAGGTAGAATGATTTGGCACCTTTGGTTTTGGTTACCCAATCAATACCCGCAATAATTTGTTGGGTTGCTTCCTGACCGGTGTAAATAACGTTCGGGGATTGCTCAAGACCTTCATAAAAGGTTGGGTAATACAACATGCCGTTGTATTGTTCAAAGATTGGCAACACTGCTTTGCGCGATGCAGAAGTCCAGCAACCAAACACCGCCGCGACTTTATCGTTCACCAATAATTTTTTGGATTTCTCTGCGAAAGTCGGCCAATCACTCGCACCATCTTCCTGGATGTATTCAATTTTACGACCGAGTACACCGCCCATTGCGTTGATCTGATCAATCGCCAATTTCTCTGCTTGCACAGAACCGGTTTCACTGATCGCCATGGTGCCAGTCACCGAGTGAAGGATGCCGACTTTTACGGTTTTATCAGTCACTGCAAGGCCAGTGGTATTCACATCAGCAGCATGTGCAGTGCCGAATGCCAGAGTAGCGGCAAGTGTTAACAAACATTTTTTCCAGGTTTTCACTCCCGTACGGCTTTGGTGGAGGGGAGATAGCATGGTTTTGTTCATGGTCGTTCCTCAGGTAATTAAGAGTTGTTTATATCGATCACAAGCTGTAATAGGGATTTGCAGGCTGTTACCACTGAGTTTGTTTTACTTACCCTTGTTCTTACTGTTTAAGTCACCGAGAGAGCTTTGAAGCGGAAGCTGTCTCTACGTTTCACAATCTAGGCGTGCGCCCTGTTTGAAACCATTCGATAAATGACACAGACCACTACGTCATTTGACGCATGGTGGGGAGATGAAAGTTGGTACAGCAATTGAGTAGTGATTAGTCGTCAGCATTTAAACGCCAGCATTAACGGCGCTGTGTTGTTTAGTAGAAATAAAAAATGCACCAAAAAAGAATCGAGATGCGCCCAAAACGCACGCAAAAGATGCGCAACAAAAATAGTGCGCACACTGACTCACTCTATTAACTTTTTAACGAGACGTTCCCGGACGAACAGATTGTTTATCGGGTAAGCAATGACAACCAAGCAGCACATATTTCGCGTGAGGCGTAATTACAACCAGTGGGTGGCAAACCAAACACTGGAAGATTACGCATTGCGCTTCACTGCCAAAAGCGCACGGCGTTGGTCAGCAGCGCGCGTAGCAACAACAGCGCTGGGAGCAATTTCATTTCTCGCACTGGAAGCCATCGGTGGTGCCATTACCCTGCACTACGGTTTTAATAATGCCGTGGCCGCAATCATGGCGGTCAGCCTGATCATTTTCCTCACCGCCATTCCTATCAGTTACTACGCCGCGAAATACGGTGTCGATATCGATTTGCTCACCCGCGGTGCCGGTTTTGGTTACATAGGCTCAACCATTACCTCGCTCATCTACGCTTCTTTCACGTTTATTTTTTTCGCGCTGGAAGCAGCGATCATGGCGATGGCTCTGGATTTATTATTCGGAATTCCATTGGCCTGGGGTTATCTGATCAGTTCGCTGGCGATAATTCCGCTCGTCACCCACGGCATCACTTTTATTAGCCGCTTCCAGTTATGGACGCAGCCACTGTGGATCATTCTGCAACTCTTGCCATTTGTTTTTATTATTTATGCCGACGCCAGTGCAGTAGAAAGTTGGACGGCATTTTCCGGCAGTATCCAGACCGAGGAACAAGCGGGCGCAGGCGTTAATATTTTATTGTTTGGCGCAGCTTCCGCAGTCATTTTTTCACTGATCGCGCAAATCGGTGAGCAGGTGGATTTTTTACGTTTTCTGCCACCCCCAAAACCCGGCAAGCGCTTACGCTGGTGGGGTGCATTGATTGCAGGTGGCCCGGGCTGGATTGTGATCGGCACCATTAAAATTTTGGCTGGATCATTTCTCGCTGTACTTGCGCTCAATCACGGCATTGGTATTGCGGAAGCCGCTGACCCAACACGCATGTATATGGTGGCGTTCAGTTACATCGCCAGTTCACCCGAGGTTGCGCTTTCGGTCGCGGGTATTTTTGTGATCCTGAGCCAACTCAAAATTAATGTTACTAATGCGTATGCCGGCTCTATCGCTTGGTCAAATTTTTTCTCGCGCTTGACTCACAGCCATCCGGGACGCGTGGTCTGGTTAGTATTTAACGTAGCCATTGCGTTGTTATTGATGGAGCTGGGAGTTTATCGCGCGCTAGAACAAACGCTCGGCTTCTACGGCATAGTCGCTGTCGCATGGTTGGGTTCATTGGTTGCAGATCTGGTGATCAACAAACCACTTGGCCTTAGCCCAAAACATATCGAATTTAAACGCGCACACCTGTACGACATTAATCCGGTCGGTTTCGGCTCAATGTTGATTGCGTCAATCGTCGGCATTGTTTGTCATTCCGGTATCCTGGGAGAGATAGCACAAGCGCTGTCCCATTTTATTGCGCTGGGTGTTGCTCTGATCTCAGCGCCGTCAATTGCGTTTGCCACCGGAGGGCGCTATTACCTCTCACGTCCCGTGGTAGAACTCGCTACCGGGGCTGAGCACTCTGACGGTGCTCACGCTACTATTTCCTGCTGTATTTGCGAACACAAATTTGAAACCGAAGACATGACTTACTGCCCTGCCTATGCCGGGCATATCTGTTCACTGTGCTGCTCACTTGATGCGCGCTGCCATGATTACTGCAAACCCGGCGCCAGCTATGCAACCCAGGTCGGCGACTTTATCAAAGCATTTTTACCCAAGAGTATCAGCGAGAATATCAACTCACGCCTCGGCCACTTTATTATTTTGGTCATGGTAATTAATGGCCTCTCTGCGATTTTATTGTCGCTGATTTATTTCCAAACGCCTATCCATGCACCGGAAACGGCTGCATTACTTGAAGCGACTTTGTGGAAAGTATTTTTCTTATTAGTGATCATCACGGGTGTAGTGAGTTGGTTATTTGTATTAGCACACGAAAGCCGCGTAGTTGCGCAAGAAGAATCCCAACGGCAAACACGTTTGCTAATGGAAGAAATTGAAGCGCATGAACGCACTGACCGCGCATTACAAAGTGCAAAAGAAGAAGCAGAGGCGGCCAACCAAGCCAAGAGCCGATACCTCACCGGTATCAGCCATGAGTTGCGCTCGCCGTTGAATGCAGTCTTGGGTTACGCACAACTATTGGAAAAAGATCCCAGCATGCCGGAGCATCGCAAAGATGCGCTGGGAGTAATTCGTCGCAGCGGTGAACACCTTGCCGATTTAATTGAAGGCTTATTGGATATTTCCAAAATCGAAGCGGGCCGTTTGGATTTGCATCAGGATCAAGTGCGCATTGCGGTATTAGTAGAGCAACTGGTTCATATGTTCCGCTTACAGGCAGAAGCGAAAGGCCTGACATTTATTTATGAATGCAAAGACCGCCTGCCCGAATTAGTACGCACCGATGAAAAACGTCTGCGTCAAATCCTGATTAATTTATTATCCAACGCGATTAAATACACTGACAAAGGCAGCGTGATTTTTAAATTGCGTTATCGCAGCCAGGTGGCGGAATTCACCATTACCGATACCGGCGAAGGTATTGCAGCGGAAAATATCGAGCGCATTTTTCGCCCGTTTGAGCGCGTACGCCGCGCAGGCTCAACAGCAACCGGCACAGGTTTGGGCTTAACTATCACTCGCTTACTCAGCGAAATTATGGGTGGCGATATCGCAGTCACCAGTGAACCCGGCAAAGGCAGCACCTTTAAAGCCAGTTTAATGTTGGCAAGTATTAGCAAACCACAAACCGAATTTATTACTGCGCCGGTGCAAACTATTTATGGTTACGAAGGTGCTACCCGCACATTAATGTTGGTCGATGATGAAGCATCCCATCGCCAACTGACGCGCGCCATGTTAGAGCCAATCGGATTTTCTATTATCGAATTGGATAATCCCCTACTCGCCCTTGATCGACTCGCACAAGAGATTGATCACGGCAATTGTCCGGATTTAATCATGCTGGATGTTTCCATGCCCGGACTCAATGGCTGGCAGCTGGCAAAACAATTGCGCGAAGCAGGTTTTAACTCGCCCATTATTATGGTTTCTGCCGATGCAAGCGAAGGCAAAGATTTACCCCTGCACGACAATACTGAAATTACTCCGCTACACGATGCCTATGTGATTAAACCTGTGCGCATTAATTTATTATTGGATCACATTGGCCGCCTGCTTAATTTGGTGTGGCGCTATGAAAAGCAGGAGTTGATCCCGACTGAAATTAATTTGATTGAAGCCTATGAATTACCAGCAGAAAACCATTTGGATGATATCGCCCACCTCGCAGCTATCGGGCACAAAAAAGGATTGCAGACCAAAATTCAGGAGCTGGAAAAAACAGGCGCAGCGCATCCTGCTTTTATCCACGAACTAAAAAGTCTCACCAGTAATTTCCAATTTGAAAAAATACTGGCATTAGTTGATGCTGAATTAGACACAGAAACCCTTCAAGACCAATAGGCAACAATCAGCAAACACAAGTTCTCAAAAAAATTAGCAACAACAATTACAGTGAGCAATGACAATGAACACTAAAGCCCAGTCGCAAGTAGTATTAGTGGTAGATGATGCTATCGATAGTATTCATATGCTTAACGATGTACTGGAAGAATCCAACTTCACCGTACTGGTTGCGCTGGAAGGTGCGCAAGCACTGACGATTACCCGAAACATTCGCCCGGATATTATTTTGCTCGATGCCATAATGCCGAATATGGATGGTTTTGAAACTTGCCGACAATTAAAACTCAATCCACAACTTGCCGATGTGCCGATTATTTTTATGACCGGCCTGAGTGATACCGAACACGTGGTCATGGGGTTGAGTGCAGGCGGCGTAGATTATGTGACCAAGCCGATTAATCCCGATGAATTAATTGCGCGCATGCGTGTACATCTCGCCAACGCCCGCATCACCCAAAGCGCACGTGCCGCACTGGATACCGCCGGACAATATCTCTTCACCGTCGACCTACATGGCCAATTGGTGTGGGCGACACCACAGGTTTATCAGTTACTCGACGGCGCAGGGGCAACGGCAGACTCAATCGCACTTACCTCAGCCACTGAACAACAATTGCGCGAATGGATCAGCCATAAACCGGAGGCGGGTCGACAGCTGGTATTGCAGCAGCTCACCCAGGGATTGAAAGTGGAGATGCTAAATCTGATTGACGGCAAGGAATATTTATTGCGCCTTACCAACCCACACAAACCGGCAGATGATACGCATTCTCTCAAACAGCAATTTTCCGTCACCGGCCGTGAAGCCGATGTGCTGTTATGGATCGCCAATGGTAAAACCAATCGCGAAATTGGCCAGATTCTGGAAATGAGTCCGCGCACAGTTAACAAGCATCTGGAACAAATTTTCAAAAAACTTGGCGTTGAAAATAGAACCTCCGCTGCGGCTGTTGCCATCAAATGTCTGAGCAAAGCGTGATCTTTTGCTGCACAAAATAATTAATGATTTCGTCATACCTCTGAAATAATTATAACGGGGCTGACTAATGTCATTAGTTACAAAAAATAACTGGTCGGAATGTTGAATTTACTCATGGCTATCATTATCGTACGCGCGGTTACTACGATGTTCAGGAGTCTCGCCTATGGGATTATTTATTCTGGGAGTTTTCATCATCGCGGCCATCTATGTACAAAATAGAGGCGCCGTACAGCATGATCGATTTACCCGCAAATTAACCGACCACTCTAACTTCCTCGCTCCTGTCAATTGCCTGTTTTATTTCTTCTCCAAAAACACCCAATCTGTTTATATCGATGTAAAACAGTTCCCGGAATTGAAAATATTTCAGGACAATTGGGAAATCATTCGCGATGAAGCTATCAATCTGGACAATGCCGCCCAGATTAAAGCCTCGAATGATTTGGATGACCTTGGATTTAATTCTTTTTTCCGCACTGGCTGGAAACGTTTTTACCTGAAATGGTATGGCGCCAATCTGAAGTCAGCTGAGCAACTCTGCCCAAAAACACTGGAGCTGATTAACCAGGTGCCGAATGTAAAAGGGGCAATGTTTACCATGCTGCCGCCCGGTGCGCGTCTGACCAAACACCGTGACCCCTATGCTGGCTCACTACGCTATCACCTTGGGTTAATTACCCCCAACTCAGATGATTGTTACATTTCTGTTGATGGCCAAAAATATTCCTGGCGCGACGGCGAAGCGGTTATGTTTGATGAAACATTCATCCATTACGCTGAAAATAAAACGGATCAAAACCGGATTATTTTTTTCCTGGACATTAAACGCCCCGTCGATTTTGTGATAGTTGACTGGTTCAATGAACTATTTTCCCGCTTGGTGGTAGCTGGCTCGGCCACAAAAAATATCGAAGGCGATAAGGTGGGATTTTTAAACCGCGCGTTTGGCTATCTGTATCAGGTACGCATACTGGGGAAAAAAATTAAGGCATTTAACAAGACGCTCTACTACGTATTGCAGTACGGCCTATATCTCGCCCTGATTTATTGGATATTCTTCTAGTCATTTTGCACAATAGAAAAAAGCAGCTCCAATGAGCTGCTTTTTTTATGCCCGTAAAAAACAAACCGGCATCACCATTATGAAATAGTGTCACCAAAAACACCCTGCAACTCATGGCACCTAAAATCCCTCAGGTAAACTAGCGGCATTTACAGTCACAATCTTTTATTCATTGGCATAAAAAATGCGAACACGAATGAGAGATGCAGTACATCAGCAATGTGGAGGGAACTTCCTTGGACAGAAATGTCGCACTTGATATTTTGAAGTTATCAATGGCTTTTATGGTAGTGGGAATACATGCCGAATTTTTACGCGACATCAGTGTAGATTGGTCTTACTTTACGGCTTATGGAATATTCAGAATTGCAGTGCCAGTGTTCTTATTAATCAGCGGTTTTTATTTTTACCAAACACTGGAGAGTAATAAAACCGTGCTTTGGTTTAAGCGCTGCCTATTGCTCTACGGTTTCTGGATGCTCGTCTACTCAATATTCTGGTTTAAACCGGCTGAGTTAACGCTCAAGATGTTTTTCATCCAACTTATTGTTGGCTACTACCATCTTTGGTACGTTGCCGGAATGATTGGTGCTGCGGTTATCCTGCTTTTTATGCGACGATTCAACTCACCTGCGCTGATATTCATTAGCCTTGCCATATATGCAATGGGTGTGATTATTCAATATGCGGGGAACTATCACCTTGTTGGCAATCCGCGACTGGACAACATTATCAACATCAACTTTGTCCATCGCAACGCGCTGTTCTTTTCGTTGCCATTCTTCTGCATAGGCTATCTGATCCGCAAACATAACCTGCATCAATCGATCTCTATCACCACCGCACAAGTGTGGACTCTTATTGGCACGATATTACTCTCAGCCGAAATTTATTTTAATTATGTAGCACCGGGTCGCGATGGTGGTTTCGATAATTTCTTTTCGCTGATCATTCTCTGCCCTGCCCTGTTTATTTTATTTATGCAGATCAACTTATTTAGCAACACTAAAAATATCGCGCTCTATGCAACGGCCATTTATTTTGTGCATCCGCTGTTTTTACTTCCATTGACAGGTTTACTGGCTTCGCAGGCAACCTTGTTTACGCTGGTGGTAATTGGATTGTCGGCCATTGCTGCTTATTTCCTTATCGCCATTAATAAAAAGGCCAAGTTCATCCTCTGAACCTGGCCTTTTTATGGGTTACCGATTTTTAATTTGCGGGTGTTTCTATAGGTACCCCATCCAAGCTCAACTTATTTTTTTCCTGCCAGTAGGCTTTAATCCCCGCTTCACCTTTATTGGTTGCCCAGTTGTTTAACTGTTCACGCTCTTCGTTGTAATCAAAAAACGGGACTGCCATACCGCAGGAGGTTTGCACCAGTTCAACCTGCAGATCAAAAATCTGGCGCGCACCGGGATTGGCTGGAAACTGGCGATACAACTCATTCCAGTCGGCATCACCGTGATTGATGGTTCGCGCATCACCGTAGAGGCGCAGAATCATAGGCGCGCCCTCAAAGGCAGCGAACATAATGGTCATACGCGGATGGGTTTGCAGGTGGGCGGCGGTTTCGTTGCCACTGCCGGTGACGTTGAGCCAGATCACACGATTGCTGTCGAGTACGCGCAGCGAGTCCATCCCCTTGGGTGAGATATTGACCCGGCTGTCATCAGTGGCGGTGCCGACAAAGAATATTTTTTGCCGTGCGATAAAATCTTTGAGGGTTTCCGATATCTCGTCAAAACGCTTTCCCATTGTTCAGCTCCTTGTTGGTCTTGCAGTACGGATCAGATTTCAATCTTCATCAAAGTGGCATTGCTGCCGCGGTAGGGCTCGTGCGCGATAAATTGCCAGCCCAGATCCCGATAGAATTTTTCGCGGTCCGGCGTAAAGAGATAGAGCGGACTATGCCCAAGCGCTTTGGCTTCGCTGACAATACGCTTGACCAGCGCGGCACCCACGCCGCGATTGCGGTAATCCGGATTCACATAAACGCTCGCCAGCCAGGGCGATAACTCCGGGTGGCTGTCCATATCGCTCTCCACCAGGGCAGCAGTGCCTACTACTTGCTTACCATCCACACAAATGTACATCGCGGGTATTGCAGCACCTTTTAAATAGCGCTGCATTTTTTCGATGCGGGTTTCCAGGGTTCCACCCGGGTTCAGATAACCCCATTGTGCGTGGTGCCAAGCGGCGATGGTGGGAATATGTTCGGGCGCTTGCGCGAGGTTGATGATCTTCATGCGGGTTTTATCCTGATGATCCAGAGGGCGGCATTATCTACCTATCATCCCGCTTAAAGAAGTCTTGAGCGGGAAAGCATAAGCAGAAATTTTCTCAGGCTTATTTCTTAGATAAAGGAGTTTCACTCTTTATATTCCATAAAGTGAACCCTCCCACATTGGCTTTATTTTTAACTTGGGACGATTTCGCCGACACCCTGATTTAGTGTGGCGCGTCGGCCAAAGCTCACTTTGCCAACCGCACGTACCACCCTATCTAACAATAACACTGGGACTCATCATGAAAATGCTAAAGAATGCCTTACTCGTATGGGGGGCAGTCGCACTCGCACCTGTCTGCTCCGCAACGATTACCCACTATGGAGCGGGAAACATCACCGATGCCGCCAACCCTGCTGGCTATAAATGTGCCGTCGACCACGGCAACTGGATCTACAACGCGGGCATCGTCAAACCCGGCGTAAGTAGCTGCAACCCGATTGGTGCACCGACTCCGCTTTATCCACAAAAAGTAGCACCGGCTACCGGCAAGCACACCATGACCCACCGCTGGTGGGGTTCGATCTCCTTTATGGGCGAGATGAAAGTGGGTGACCCTAATGGCGCAGGCTACATCACCCCCGATCCAATGACCGCGCGCATTACCGAGCGCGGTGTGCGTATTTTGGGAATTCCCGGTGGCCTGCGCACCAGCCCGACTGCAACCCAATATTCTATTCCCGATCCATTCAATGAAGTGTTTGATGGCATCGCGGTAGGCAATACCGAGTACAACAACCTCGAAGCCTATCTCAAAGATTACAGCGATGGTTCGGTCACCGTGCAATGGAACAGCGGCAGCACGCCGGTGATGGAAGCGACCTTTGTGCATGGATCGCCCTATGCCTACTTCACTGCATTAAAAGGCAACCTGCAACTGCGCACCAAAGCTGCGGATGGCGGTGAGAAAGGTGTGTTTTATCAAAACGGCAATACCATCGGTGTGTGGACCAATGTTGCGGGCAACCACAACAACTTCCTGATCACCGGTCACGATGCAACCACCTTTAGCGGCATCAACAGCACCACCATCGGCGTAAACAACACCAGCAAACGCATGACGGTAACCTTGCTGCCGCAAGTGTCCGGTGTTCCATCGACTGCGATGATCCAGGATTTTGCGCAGTACGCAGCGCAGCGCGTGGATAAAGTGAACATCACTTACACCGTTAACCGCAGCACCAGCAAAGTGACAGTAACGCACAAATATCAATTCAATAATGCTGCCGTCACCACTATGGCCGGCATGTTGCCAATGGCCTGGAAAAACTCCACGCAAGCAGTCAGCAATTACAAAGTGCGCAGCGCGCGCGGTGTAACCAAATTTGCGGCAACCAATGGTTTTAGTTACACCATTCCATTTGTGGGTGTACTGCCCTACTTGCCAGAAAATATTGGCGACTACGATTCAAACCAATTAAAAGCGTTTGTGACCGAATTTGTCAGCCAAGGTCCAGCAGCATGGAACGATAAAATCGATACCTATTGGGCCGGTAAAAATTACGGCAAGGTTGCAGAGCTCGCTGCAATCGCTCGCTCTATCGGCATGACTGCTGAAGCAGATCAATTAATCAATTGGTTGAAAGGTGAATTGCAAGATTGGTTCCGCGCAAATACCAACGGCACTGTCGATACCACCAAATATTTTTCTTACGACAGCAACTGGAATACTTTACTTGGTTACGATGAATCCTTCGGTGCGCAACAACAATTAAATGATCACCATTTCCACTACGGTTATTTTGTTCGCGCCGCTGCAGAAATTTGCCGCGTCGATGCCAGCTGGTGTAGCGCTACCAATTACGGCCCGATGGTGGAATTGTTAATTCGCGATTACGCCGCGCCGCGCGACGATGCAATGTTCCCTTACCTGCGCAACTTTGATCCGGCTTACGGTTTCTCTTGGGCATCAGGTCACGCCAACTTTGTATTGGGCAACAATAACGAATCCACTTCTGAAGCCGCTAACGCTTACGGTGCAATGGTGTTGTACGGCCAAATCACCAACAATCGCGCGCTTACTGAACGCGGCATTTATTTGCACGCATCATCGACAGCAGCTTATTGGGAATACTGGAACAACCTGGATCGCTTCCGTGGTTTAAGCGGCGATTACGATAACTTCGATGCAGCCTATCCCAAAATGACCACATCAATTATTTGGGGCAACGGCCATGTATTCTCCACCTGGTTTAGCGGTGCTTACGCACACATTTTAGGTATTCAAGGTTTGCCACTGAGCCCGTTGGTGTTCCATATCGGCCAACACGCTGACTATTTGGATAAATATGTTGACCTCGGCATGGCCGAATCAAGCAACGGCAAACCATCCGGTTTGATTAACGATCAATGGCGCGATGTGTGGTGGAATATTTGGGCGATGACCGACGGCCAGGCTGCTGTGGAAGATATGAATGCCTACGGATTTAATTACATTCCAGAAGCAGGCGAAACCAAAGCGCACACTTATCACTGGGTGCATACGCTCAAACAATTAGGCCATCTTGCAACAGGCACAGGGTCATTGACAGCAACCAGTCCAACTGCAGTAGCATTTAATAAAAACGGCAGCTTGACGTACATCGCTTACAACTTTGGTTGCAGCCCTCAATATGTTGTCTTCTCTGATGGTATGACCTTGAATGTGCCTGCGAGAAGCTTCCGTATAAAACGCACCGGTGAAGTACCTGATGGCATTCCGTCATCAACCAGCTGCACACCAACCAGCGGTTCATCTGTCAGCAGTGCGAATAGCTCAATCACCAACAGCGTTACTCCACTTAAATCAAGCAGCTCAATTGCGCTGAGCAGTTCATCTGTTAAATCAAGCTCTTCTATTAGCTCAAGCCCGTCGTTAAGTTCAAGCAGTGCAGTCACCACCAGTAACTCGCAAGCGTCCAGCTCATCGGCAGCCAATGGAAATTATGGTCACGTGATTGTTACTGCAAATAGCGTGAAGTTTTTTGCTAACAATGCAGCCTGGGCAGATATTCATTTCATCGTGAATGGCGGTGGTCAACAAAATATTCGCATGGCACATAAC
>NZ_JBCECX010000001.1:0-218436 GCF_039207905.1 Cellvibrio sp. | reverse complement strand
GCACATAACGCGGATAACTCCAACACTTACGATTTAACCGGATTACCTGCAGGTGCGACCGTGAAATATTTCATGACCGTTGCGCAGGAAATTGGCGCAATGGATACCCCATGGACTGAGTTTGTATTGAGCGGTTCCGCTGCCTCATCAAGTGCAGCATCCAGTACTCCTGCAAATAGTTCATCCAGTGCAAGCTCTGTGGCTGCGCTCAGTCAACATATCGAAGCAGAAACATTTGCGTTTATGTCTGGCCTGGAATTGTTTAGCACTAGTGATGTCGGCGGTGGCCAAGTTGTAGGTGCAATCGATGCAGGAGATTGGATGGCATTCACCAATATCACCTTCCCAGCTACCGGAAATTATTTGGTGGAGTATCGCGTAGCTAGCCCAACCGGTTCATTGTTATCACTGGATTTAAACGGTGGTTCAATTGTATTGGGCAACGCAAGTATTCCTGCCACGGGTGACTGGGGCAATTTCACCACTGTTAGCCAAACCGTCAGCGTAAATGCAGGCACTTACAATCTCGGCATCTACGCACAACAAGGTGGCTGGAGCATTAACTGGTTACGTATTACCAAACTCTAAAAACACCCAAAAGTTGTAAAAAAGCTGCAACGGAAAATTCCGTTGCAGCAGAGTAAACAATAAATCACAACACTCATACACGGAGATTTACCATGAAAAAGTTTTTTACTGCATTAACGCTCACAGCAAGCGTTCTGCTGGGATCTAATGCCAATGCCGTTATTATTGATGCATCAACCATTATCCCGGATGAAAATATCCTGCTTAACTTTAACGGCCTTGACTGGGTTTATGCCGGCCCGATTGCCACTGAGGAATGGGGTCCAGGTAATATCGAAGCGCCTGAATATCGCGCAAGCGAAGGCTGGCGTTATGCTACCGAAGCAGAGTGGGCATTACGCCCGGATTGGACTGATTTTATTATTGGTAACGCGATAATTGACCCGATTTCCGGTTTTAGCGATCACTCGATATACCGTTTTGCATCAGAGTATTGGAGTAACTTTAATCATATCGATTTAATCGATGCATCCGAAGGCTTAATCACTAACGGTTTTGATATAGGATCTTTATTCGAAACCCATGAAACCTGGTATGTACGCGATGCACGCATCACCAGTGATGTTCCTGAATCGTCTTCCATTATTTTATTAAGCCTTGGCCTGTTAGGCTTAGCACTACGCCGTAAAAAGCACAGCAAATAAAATTCTACTTCTTTGGAAAAACAAAAAAGCCGCATTCAAATGCGGCTTTTTTATTGATACAGATATAACGCAGAACTTTCCAAAGACTAACTTATTAAAGTTGCATTTTCTTCCTCAAAACTCACCCCAATGATATGAGGATATTTAACCAACACAGCCAAAGCAATTAAATCATAGGCACCGTGCCATAGCATAACAAGCACAAGACTATCACTGAAATGATACGCAACGCCGAACACAATACCCATCAAGGTCGCGACAACAAAGTAGACAAAGGAAATAAAATGCAACAAACCGAAAATGAGTGCGGGGATGAGGATGGCAAGGTAGATATTAACATGTGTTGCAAACCAGGCTTGTAAACCAACACGAAACAATAACTCCTCACCAACTCCCGCCAAAATAGAAATGATAACCAGCTTGCCCCATGAGTAACCAATAAAGTGTCGCCCCATTTTTTTGACATCAATAGTTAACTGCTCAGCAACACGACCACCATAAAGATAAACAAAATACATCAGCGCATAAGTCACTACAGCAGCAAATATACCTAGCGACAAATCCACTACAGGTGATGAATGCCACCAGCGCCACGGCAATTCGGCAGCAATCACAATAAGGCAACCGATAAATACAATACAAAATTGACTGACCAACACGTAAGCGAAACTTAATTTATTATCATTAGCTGGCATTCTATTCTCCAAAACTCCATTTAGATCGGCGCTTGATTACCGCTTCCGCAAACGCAACACCGCTTTGTTTTGGTCAATAAAAAAATCGAAACGGCCGAGGATATCAACACCTAATAGGCCATCAAATTGATCCATATTCTCCATGGGCAAACGGGCGAGCATATGTTTATTGAAGGTGATATTGTCGAGTGTAAACGTATCTACCACAAACAAATAACTTTCTACCGAACCACTTGCCGTATTCAATTGAATTGGCTTGGGGGATTTCACTAATGAATAGTGACGATTAATAAAATTGGCCGTTAACCCACTTAACGATGCACCGGTATCTAACAATAACTTAACTGGAACTCCCTCTACTTTTACCGGCACTAAAAATTGGCTGCCGAAGCGAATCAAAGGTACTGTTATTTCCGGTGGATTATTATCATCTCCCGCAGAATCCCCATCCAGCTTGGCGAGGATTCCCTCTGCCCGCGCACGGGTTTCTGGCTGATTAGCGGCCATCAATGCATGATATTGTGCTTGCTCATTATCTTCTTTTTTTAGATTCATTTTAGCGAGCTGTAAATGCAACTCGCCGTTATCCGGCGTGAGCTTGATAAGGTCATTTAGCTGCGCCATTAACCACTCATAACTTTCACCAAAAATGGATGGATTATCGGTGAGGCGAATTAAATATTTCGCCAGATAATCTAATGCATTATCAATTTTCTGTGCGTCTACTTCGGCATTAATATAGCGAAACCAAACCCCAACCGATTCTTTATGTTGCCCTTGCTGCTCATACACGCGCGCCAATAACCAGAGCGCTTCGGTGTTTCTCGCATTCTCATCCAGCAACTGATTTAGCAGGCGCACCGCTTCACCATAGGCACCATTGGCAATTAATTGGTTAGCTCGCGCGATCGGCGATAATGCAGCACTTGGTGCAAAACTATCTTGTGCAGCTACCGTTTGATTTGGTTCAGCATGGATAGAGGGAAAATCAACGCTATCGATTGTTTGTGCTTCAGGGACAGTGCTAGTGACATTAGCTTGCACATTATCAACTTGGCGCCCATGCCGATATTCACTGGCGTAAAACCCCAGTGCAAAAGTGATAGTGGAAATTAGAATTGTCTTTTTGGTATTCATCGTTATTGTAGGTTTGGATAATTTAAAATTTCATCAGGATTGCAATTGCTGTCGAATAAATCCGGCCATGTTTTCCGGTTTAGTAATCGAGGCAAAACGTTTAATCGGTTTACCGTCGCGACCAATTAAAAATTTGGTGAAGTTCCATTTAATCGATTGCCCTAACCAACCCGGCAATTCTGCCGTGAGCCATTTAAATAGTGGATGGGCATCAGGGCCGTTAACATCCACTTTGGCAAACATCGGAAAAGTCACGCCGTAATTGATCTGACAGGTCTGCGCGATTTGCTCTGCGCCCCCTGGTTCCTGTTTTCCAAATTGGTTGCAGGGAAAACCGAGGACCACCAAACCGTCATTGGCAAATTCTTTATAGAGTGTTTCAAGCCCTGCATATTGCGGGGTGAATCCGCATTTACTGGCAGTGTTGACCACCAATACCAACTTGCCTGCGTAGTCAGACAGTGCGACGGGGGTTCCGTTCAGGGATTGGGCGGAGAAGGTATAAAAAGGACTCATGACTCACCTCTAATATTGCTGGCGAAAGTAACATGAGCCCAGACTGCACGGATGGGGCGATTTAATCAACCCCAAACAGTTAGTATTCAGCGGCGGGTTTATCCAGAGGTTTAATCAGGATGTTGCGATAAAATGCTTCAGCCCCTTCGGACTGGATTTGCAGTTTGCCCTTCGTCAAAGCGACATATTTGCCATTGATTTTTTCGCGCGAATTAAAACCACGGAAGACTTCTTTACCGTTCACTTTGTGAATCAGCGTTTTGCCATCGGCGATGACTTCCATGGTGTCCCACTCACCGCTTGGTTTTTCATAATTGCCGAGCTTTAGCACGCGCGCGGCAATATCTTTGCGCAGCGGCTCTTTGGGATCATAGCGATAGAATTTCCAATCGCCCTGATTCGCATCACCTGCATGCACATCAATGATCACACCATCGAGGCTGTGGTAATCACCGCTGTCACCTTCCTGCACCTGGAATTCATGGCTGCGCATCCAGTGTTCGCTTTGCGCACCCTGAGGACCAACAGCGTAGTAAAGCAAACCACTATCGCGCACTACATCCAAACGCGGATGCCATTTTTTCTTGCCCCACTTGATGTCGAATTTCAAATGGAAGTTTTCATATTCATCAAGCGTGGTCAAACCACCCCACTCTTCACCGGATACACGCAGCAAACCATCGACCACCGAAAATACTTTTTTCGGATCATTGTTTAGCCCGCGCGGCTTGTGTTTGGAAACAAGGTTGTACTCGTTAGTCTCCGGCTGATAGCTCACATAAGCTTCCCATCCGGTCAGGTCTTTGCCATTGAACAGGGATTTCCATTCACCGGCCATAACCGCATTACTGGCCAGCAGGCCACAGAGTGAAAGTCCTAGAAGTAGTGGTTTCATTATCGTTCCTCATGTCGTTGTTGTAATTGGTGCGAAGACTAGGCTGGGCGGGAAAATGAGTCCATATATACATCAGGACAATTACAGTCCTTTACCTTACACCGGAATTGATCTCCCAATATCCACCAGTGATCTTTATAAATGGAGCGCCCGTATTCATAGGCAGATCTGCACGCACTCGTTGCTTCGCCGACCCGATTATCCAAGGTTTAACACTATGCACACTTACTGGAAAACTCTGCTGTTATCAGGTTTGATACTTATGCTTGCCTCCTGCTCAACCACCTCAATTGATGACTACGCCAACAATCAGCCAGCGCTGGATTTGCACCACTTTTTTAAAGGTTCATTGAGTGCTCATGGTGTTGTCAAAGATCGCGGTGGCAAAGTTACGCGTTATTTTAATGCGGCAATCAATGCGCATTGGGATAAGGGGATTGGCACACTGGAAGAAAAATTTGTATTTGATGATGGTGAAATTCAATATCGAAATTGGACTCTTACACCTACCAGCAAAGGTTATGCAGCAACCGCAGGCGATGTGATTGGCACTGGCAGCGCGCAAGTCAAAGGCAATGCGATGCAATTGGACTATGTGCTGGAAATAAAATACAACGGCAAACCGCTACAACTGAATGTGGAAGATTGGATGTGGCAAGTGGATGAAAAAACACTGCTTAATGAATCCATTTTACGCAAATGGGGCTTTAAAGTCGGTAGCGTGCAACTGGTTATTGTTAAACACTAACCAAAAAACACCGCTCTATTAAAAACGTATTGTACTGAGCTGATACAACTTATCGCGCATATGCTGTGCGCCCTCGCTATCACCGCGTTTTTCATAAATGGTAATGGCGAGCTGATAAAATCGCTCTTCATTCTCTTCTTTTTTAATCGCTTTTTTTATCAACACCAATGCTGATTCATAGTCATTTTTTTCAATCGCCTCTTCTGCACGCTTGAACATGAAGTAGGGATTGGCATTGCGGTGCATACGCACGCGCTTCTGATACTCCTGATGCTTTTGTATATTTCCCATCTCTTTATACAAGCCAGCCATATTGTGCATGATGGTGTAATCGCGCGGATTAATACTGAGCCCATGCAAATAAACCGCTTCTGCTTCAGCAAACAATCCCTGGCGACGATAAAAACTACCAAAGTTACTCCAGATATAACTCGGCTTTTCACTCATCAATAAAGCTTTACGCAAATACAAAAACGCATCGCGTGTTTTACCCTCTGCAGCCAACTCCATGCCGCGGTTGGAATAATATTGGGCGGAAACCAAATCCTTACCAATAATATTTTGTTTATAGTGCGGGCGAAAACGACGCATTTCCAAATCCACCACTATATCGCTCACATCAGCTGTACCTACCACGCGCACAAAGGTGCGCTGCGGACGCGGCAAAAATACTTTGGCATTCACATGCCGCATAAACAAATAAGTATCGCCCGCGCGCATATCCCACGTGGGCGGCAAGATGACTTCATTTACCTCCGCCAGCAAACCAACATGGCGAGCCATAGCAACAAATAACAAGGTATAACTCAGGCAATTGGCTTGGCGAGTTTCGAATGCCTCCCTGCCGGTGATGGTGTTGCAAGCGCTGTAGACGATGCCGCGCCCACCGTAATTGGTGGAGGTCATCAGCGCTTTGTGCAGCGCCTCGGCTTTGGCATCGGTGTTATTGGCTTTCGCGGTGACTGTCTCGGCGAAGACCTGCATTTCTTTGGTCAAACCGAATAGATCGACATCCGGTAGCTCGCTAGCCTGATAAGGCCTTCCCAAAATGGAGCTACCCGACAAAGCCGTCGCCAGAGGGTCTTTATCTGCCAAAAACGGGACTTTCTGCACCACAGAGGTACAGGCAATAAGGGTAAATGCCAGTGATACAACCAAAAAACGGAGTGAATTCATTGTTATTAGGCTCGAATCCGATCGGTTAGTCCCTTTGAGTATAGGAGCCATTTGCCGATTCCGCGCGCCACAAGTCACCCGCTAAATTTATGCCAAGCCCTTGAAGCAGAATAGATTTTTAATCTCACTCATCTTTGTCTGGATAACCATTTTGCCCCTTACGCAGAATCACTTAACGAGTTGACACTGCAGATTGCTCGAAAAAAGCGCGAGAAAAAACAAATAGTGCACCTACCAGCGCACAACCACCCACCAAATATCGGCACCAAAAATATGCAGTCACTTTTACTGCGATCCAACAATGTGCAAAAGCAATAAAAAATAAAAGAATCAATACCAACACAGCAAATTCCCTGCGCCGTTAAAGTGCACCACCGACCTTGGCACAGTGTTTGAATATGCCTATTTGTACTGACTCATTACATCAAACAATTTTTCCAATTTTTTCTGAATTATTTTTTTATCTTAAATTTTTCAGAAAAATAAAAATTAAATTTATGACCGATGTTTGCATCCACAGCCTGGAGTCTGAAATGAAAGTAACCGCCACTACAATGAAAAAAATTTCACGATTGCTAATGCCCTTGGCAAAAAAAACCTTTGCCCTTGCCGCTGCATTTTCTTTAATAACCGCCGCGCAAGCAGCTACCGGCCCAGCAGAAAAACCCGATTTGAAATTTGGCTTTATTAAACTGACTGATATGGCTGACCTTGCGGTCGCTTACGAAAATGGTTACTTCGACGATGAAGGTTTGACGGTAGAACTGGAAGCACAGGCCAACTGGAAAGTTGTACTTGACCGAGTAATTTCCGGCGAGCTGGATGGCTCACATATGTTGATGGCACAACCGGTTGCCGCCAATATTGGTTACGGCACCCAAGCAGAATTGGTAATTCCATTTACCATGGCGCAAAACACTTACGCGATTACCGTTTCCAATGAAGTTTGGAAAAAAATGAAAAAGAATGTACCGGTAGGAGCTGATGGAAAATTAGTACACCCGATTAGCGCCAGCACATTAAAACCTGTGGTTACCGAAATGAAAGACGCAGGCAAATCAATGCAAATGGGTGTGGTGTTTCCGGTATCCACCCACAATATGGGTTTGCGTTATTGGTTAGCGGCAGGTGGAATTAATCCCGGCGTATATGCACCGCACAAGGGTGACACCACCGGCCAATTAAATGCCGACGTTTTATTATCCGTTACTCCACCGCCACAAATGCCAGCCACTATGGAAGCAGGCACAATTCAAGGTTACTCAGTAGGTGAACCCTGGAACCAGCAAGCCGTATTTCGCGGAATTGGTGTGCCGGTCATCGCTGTGCACAACAAAATGGGCGATAAAGTATTTGCGGTAAAAAGAGAGTTTATCCAGAAATATCCCAACACCAGCGTGCGTGTTGTTAAAGCAATGATTCGCGCAGCGAAATGGCTCGATGAAAAAGAAAATGCCAACCGCAGTGCGGCGGCGAAAATGATTTCTGCAGCGCATTATGTGGGAGCTGATTACAAAGTTATCGCCAACTCTATGACCGGCGTTTTTGAATACGAGCGCAAAGATGTACGCCCAACGCCCGACTTCAACGTATTCTTCCGCTATAACGCCTCTTACCCGCACACTTCCGATGCCGTGTGGTACTTAACCCAAATGCGCCGCTGGGGCCAAATCCCAGAAGCAAAACCAGATAGCTGGTACATGGAAATGGGCAAAAAAGCCGTAGCTCCAGAGATTTATCAACAAGCAGCAGCGGATCTAATTGCTGAAGGAAAAATGGCCGCAAGCGATTTCCCCGACTTCAAAACCTTTAACGGCATTCGTGCAGCAAATGAAACGGAATGGATTGACGGTGTGCAATTTGATGCAACCAAACCTAATGATTACCTCACCAAATTCAAAATTGGTTTGAAAGGTGACGACAAAATCTGATTGACCAACCCTGTACCCGAGCAATGAAAAATAAGCCCGCTCTCACTTAGTGACCAACAAGCGTTTACGAGCGAGCGGGTAACCAGAGGAAATGTTCATGAGCAGCAAACTAGCCACCTTGAAGTTCGAACAATTAAAAGCCATCAAATGGCGCGATGTAGTACTTGCGATATTAATGCCGTCTGTCGGTGTACTCGCGTTTATTTTGTTGTGGCACACCGCCGCTCCTAACATCAATACGTCTCTCGGTGATTTCCCCCAACCCAAGCAAGTGTATGAGCAGTGGGGCAACCTGGTTGACGAATACAAAACCGAACAAGCGCGCGCAGCAACGTTTTATGAGCGTCAGGAAAAGCGCAATGCCGAATTGCTGGCGAATGATCCACAAGCTAAAATTGATGAGCGCAGTTTTAATGGCCGCCCTACTTTTTTTGACAAAATTAAAACCAGTCTGGTGACTGTGCTTTCCGGATTTTTTGTTGCATCAATCATCGCCATTCCTCTCGGCATTTTGATTGGCCTAAGCCAACCGCTCTACAGCGCATTCAATCCGCTGATCCAATTGTTTAAACCGGTATCGCCACTGGCGTGGTTGCCGTTGGTGACAATCGTAGTGAGCGCTGTTTATGTTTCTGACTCGCCGATGTTTTCCAAGTCGTACATTATTTCATTACTCACCGTGAGTTTATGCTCACTCTGGCCGACCATGATCAACACCGCTGTGGGCGTTGCTGGTGTAAGCAAAGATTTGATTAATGTTAGCCGCGTGTTGCGCCTCGGCTGGTTTACCCACGTGATTAAAATAGTTTTACCTTCTGCAATTCCGATGATGTTTACCGGCTTGCGTATTTCACTCGGCATCGCCTGGATGGTATTGATCGCCGCGGAAATGCTGTCGCAAAACCCTGGCCTCGGAAAATTTGTGTGGGATGAATTCCAGAATGGCTCATCCGATTCATTAAGCCGCATTTGTCTCGCCATTTTGGTGATCGGCCTGATTGGCTTTTTACTCGACCGTATTATTTTGTTGTTACAAACCTATGTGAACTGGGACAAGAGCGCCGTCGTTCGCTAATCACTTGTTAATCCTAAGCAATAGAGAACGTAAAAATATTCAGAGGAAAAAAACATGAGCCAGATCCATCTTGAATTAACCAAAGTGGGCATCGAATTTCCAACACCGAAAGGTCCGTTTTGCGCGCTGCAAAATGTGGATTTGAAAATTAAAAAAGGTGAATTTGTTTCGCTAATTGGTCACTCGGGTTGCGGCAAATCCACCGTGCTTAATATTGTCGCTGGCTTATATAAAGCCACTACCGGCGGTGTAGTGTTGAATGGCCGCGAGGTGAACGAACCCGGCCCTGAACGCGCCGTAGTTTTCCAAAACCATTCGCTGCTGCCTTGGTTAACCGCGTATGAAAATGTCGAACTGGGCGTAAAACGCGTATTCAAAGGCAAGAAAACCAAAGCCGAAATGCGCGAGTGGATTGAGCACAATCTGGAATTGGTACACATGACCCACGCGATTCACAAGCGCCCGGACGAACTCTCAGGCGGCATGAAGCAGCGTGTGGGTATCGCCCGCGCGCTGGCAATGGAGCCGCAGGTGTTGCTGATGGACGAACCTTTCGGCGCACTGGATGCATTGACCCGCGCACATTTGCAGGACTCGCTGATGGAAATCCAAAATGAGTTGGGCAATACGGTGATTATGATTACCCACGATGTGGATGAAGCGGTGCTGCTGTCCGACCGCATTGTGATGATGACCAACGGCCCGGCCGCTACCGTAGGTGAAATCCTCGATGTCACCCTGGAACGCCCGCGCAATCGCCTCGAACTGGCTGACAACGCCGAATACAACCATTACCGCTCGGCGGTGTTGCGCTTCCTTTACGAGAAGCAAAAAAAAGTTGAATCCATCGGTGCCAAGCGCGCCGAAAAACAGCTCGATAAAGACGCGCCCGCAAAGGCTAAAAGCGTCGCCTGATCGTGCCAATTGCCAAGCCACCCACAATCATTGGCTTGGCATGATCGGCAAAACCTACCTCTGTTGCCTCGGCTTGCCGGGGCTTTTTTTATACGCAAAAGAAAGTTGTTTTTTCAGGCTGAAAACCAAAAACAAGAAAAAGAGCATTTAATGACCTGTTTGACTGTTTTTTAGTTGGCACATTTTTCATCATTGGTATATATTATGCAGCATATTTAGGCGACACCCATCCGTGACGGATCACGCACTTTTGGAAACAAGGCGCGAACACTCCATGCAGCAAGCAAGCAAGCAACCCTATCTACTCCTCACCGCAAAACTGGAGCAACCATCAATTGAGGACACCATCCCATCGATTGAGGCACATGCGCTAGAGGAATTAACTCAACATCACCCCCAATCACACCAACAACCGCAACAGGATCAGCAGCCAAAGGCACAACTGATTCCATCGACCTACGCCGACCTGATTATCGATTACCTCAAGCAATTGAATATCGATACCGTATTCGGTGTACCGGGCGGCGCCATTGAGCCGCTGCTCAACTCCCTTGCCCGCAGCGAGCGCCAAGGCGGCCCGCGTTTAGTTGTTGCCCGCCACGAGTGCGGCGCTGCCTTTATGGCCGATGGTTATTCCCGTGAAACCGGCAAAATGGGCGTTGTCTGCGCCACTACCGGACCGGGTGCGACCAACCTGATTACTGGCGTTGCCTCGGCACTCGCCGATGAATTACCGATGCTGGTGATTACCGCCCAGACCCCGCTGCCTAAATTCGGCAAGCGCGCGCTGCAGGAATCCAGCTGCACCGCTATAGATACTGTCGGCATGTTCCGTTACGTCACCCAGTTCAATACGCTGGTATCGCACCACGAACAGCTGGAGAGCAAGTTGGTATCGGCGATCATGGCCGCCCATCGCAAACCTAACGGCCCAGTTCACATCAGCGTGCCCGCTGACGTGCTGCGCGCACCAGCATCCATCAACGCCCATATCCACAGCGACTTGCTGGTGCATGATTTTGCGATGGCCGACGATTCAGCCATTGCCCGCCTGTGCGAAAAGCTCGGCAAGGTCGACAACATTGTGATGTACATCGGCAATGGCGTCGGCAAAGCCAGCAAGCAAATTATGGAATTTATCGAACTCACCGGCGCTGCATTTGTTACCGGGCCGATGGGCAAAACCTGGGTCGATGAACATCACCCACAATACCGCGGTGTGTTTGGCTTTGCCGGACACGAAAGCGCACGCAACCTGCTGCAAAGCAAAGAAGTAAACCTGATCCTCGCGGTGGGAACCGAACTCGGCGAGTTAGGTACTAGCGGCTGGAAAAATGATTTGCTCAATACCAAGCTCGTGCACATAGATTCATCAATCGAACATTTCACCCGCTCGCCTATGGCGAACCTGCATGTGTTCGGTAATATCGATGTGATTTTTGATCGCTTGGTAAAAAGCGTGCGCGAAGTGCGTAAATGGGGACGTCGCTGGGAGACATTGCCCGGTGGTGAAACCCAAAATGCCAACGGCGGATTCTTCACACTCAATGATCCGGAAAAATGCTACTCCAATGCGAGCCCGGTAAAACCCCAGCGCTTGATGTGCCATCTCTCGCAGCAACTTCCCGACGACACGCGCATTTTTGTCGATGCAGGTAACGGCTGGTCATGGGCAACCCATTACCTGAGCCGCGCGAATAGCGAAGGCTTGTATCGCATCGCCATGGGTTACGGTTCAATGGCTTGGTCAATTGGTGCAGCGATTGGCTCTGCTATCGCCAACCGCAACGCGCCTACGCTTTGTATCGTCGGTGACGGTTCTTATTTGATGAGCGCGCAGGAAATTACGGTCGCCGCCCAACAAAAATTGCCTGTTATCTTTTTAGTGCTGAATGATTCAGCAATGGGCATGGTGATGCACGGCCAAATGCTCGGCCAGCAAGAGTCGATTGGCTGGGAGCTGAACGAAGTCAATTACGCGATGATGGCGCAAGCCATGGGCATTGACGGCATCATTATCGATTCACCTACGCAACTGGATGAACTCGACTACACCGCACTCTTCAGCAAAAACGGCCCGACCTTGCTCGATGTGCGCATCGACCGCAATGAAGTCCCACCCATGGGCGACCGCATCAAAGGCTTGGCAGTGAATGGCGCCTCTGCAACGCCGGGAGGCTAATTAGCAACAAGGTTGATTATTTTAGCTACAGGGTTAATTTAAGGATGGTCTAAGCGAAAAACATCCCTAGGCGAATGGCATCTCGCAGTTTATGCTAGGCTAAAGGGATATTAATTCGGAGACCTATGAGTGTTAATTGATAACACCAATCCCAATCAACCTGATTCGCCTATTAACCTCCTTGTAGTTAATAACGACCCCACTGCTTTAGCTGCTATTACTGCCAGCCTGCTTGCGGCTGGCTTGAATAATCTGACCAGTGTTGATTCTGCCCAAAAAGCCCTGCGCACACTGCGCCAACAACCCGTTGATCTCTTGATTGCTGATGTCGATACCGCTGACCTCGACGGTTGGCGGCTGTCGCGTTTAGTCAGAAGCGGTATTCTCAAATGCCGCGCCGATTTGCCGATCATTATTATCGCCAGCACCTGGTGCGAACGCATCGCCGAAGTTACCGCGCGCGAGTACGGCATTAATCAATTATTACCACTGGAACATCTGGAGCAATTGCCAAAAGTCGTCAGGCACCTTGCCCATAGTCAAATCATCAATTCAAAACCGCGCTTGCTGATCGTCGAAGATGAGCCGGATACCGCCGATCTCATTTCTCGCGTGCTCGCACCATCATTCAATATTGAAGTCGCCAGTGAAGGTGATGCTGGATTGAAAGCCTGGGTGCAAGGGCGCCACGATTTGGTGTTGTTGGATGTGATGCTGCCGAAATTATCAGGGCGCGATATTTTGATTGAAATCCAAAGTATTGATCCCAACCAGCCCGTGGTAATTATGACTGCACACACCACCACGGATCAGGCGGAAGAATTAATGTTACTGGGCGCGGTGGATTTTTTACCCAAACCTTTCCGCGCCGAGCAATTGCGCAAAGTGTGTGACATCGCTATCCATCGCGATGACTTTTTAGTCAGCACCCAACAATTTGCCACGCAAGTAAAATCCTTGCAGGAGCGCGAGCTCGCCTTCCGCCAATTGTATGAGAGCCACCATCAGTTACTCGATGATTTGCAATCGGTAGTGATGGAATTAGATTCCGATTTTGCTATTTGCTATCTGAACCGCGCATGGGAAACCATGATGGGTTTTCCGATTAGCGACTGCATCGGAAAATCGCTGGAACACTTTCTCGCCGATGAAGACATCGCACAGTTTTCGCTGTTCAAAAACAAAATCCGCAAAGCGTTGCAGCAAAACAAACCCTGCCCGGAAATTGAAATTTGTTTGAGCAATAGTCGCAACCAGAAGCTGTGGGCGCAATTAAAAATCAGTCGCTCCAGCAATGCCAAGCAGCAGAGCAATCTCACCATTTGTTTGGACAACATTACCGAGCGCCGCGAATCGCAAGAACAGCTTAAATATCTGGCAATGCACGATTCATTGACCGGTTTATACAATCGCCACTTCTTTGAAACCACGCTCGCGCAATTGACCGCCGACTCAGTGCGCAACAATCGCCAGCACGCATTAGTTTATTTGGATCTCGATCACTTCAAAGTCATCAACGATACCTTCGGCCACCAGAAGGGCGACGAAGTACTGCGCGAGATGTCGCACCTGCTCAGCAAACGCATTCGCGGCGCCGATATTTTATGCCGCTTGGGTGGTGATGAATTCGCTATTTTATTGCGCGATATAAAAGGCACGGAAGCGCATGACTTTGCCCGCAGCATCCAGCAAATCATTGGCGAGTTCAGCTTCCAATTACAGGAACAGCGCATCAACCTCGGCAGCAGTATTGGCCTTACATTGATTGACGGCAGCACCAATAATGCGGAAGAGCATTTAATGCGCGCTGACATCGCGCTCTATGTTGCCAAAGGTCGCGGTCGCAACCTCATTCATTTGTACGACCCACTCGACAGCGAAAGTGATGAATTGCGTCATTCGATTAATATGTCGCAGAAAGTGCGCAAGGCAATTACCGATGACCGCATGGTGCTCTACTTCCAACCGATCTTCGATATCAAAAACAATCGCATTTCTTATTACGAAGCACTGGTGCGCATGATTGAAACTGATGGCCGCATTACCGGGCCGGATAATTTTATTCCCGCACTTGAAGCCGCCGGTGAAATGCATTTGCTTGATCGTTGGATTATCAAGCTCGCCATCAAGACGCTCAACGAACACCCGGAATTAACCCATATCGCCATTAACCTTTCCGCACAGGCATTCAAAGATGACAATCTCGTCCCTACAATTCTTGAAAATCTGAGAGAAACCGGTGTTAATCCGAAGCGTATTACTTTTGAACTGACCGAAAGCGCCAGTTTATTTAATTTGCAAATCACCCAACGGGTTATCGCGGAGCTACATAAGCTCGGCTGCAGCTTTTCTGTGGATGATTTCGGCTCAGGCTTTAGCAGCTTCGCGTATTTGAAAGATTTACCCGCGGATTACATCAAACTGGACGGTTCGTTTATCCAAAACCTGCATCGCGATGCAATTGACCAAACCCTGGTGCGCTCGATGATTCAAGTAATACAGGCGCTGGGAAAAAAAGCGGTTGCAGAATATGTGGAGAATGAAGCGATTCTCGATATTTTAAAATCCATGGGCATCGACTTTGTGCAGGGTTATCACATCGGTCACCCACTGCCGATTGCCAAAATATTGGAAGCCCAGGCCAAGATCAATCTTGCCAGCAATGTGTTAACGCACCACTAATTTTTTACTACTCAATATCTAACACTCAATAAAAAACGCCGCGAAATTCGCGGCGTTTTTTATTGCACATTTTATTTTTAATCGGCATCCGGCACCGGGCGTTTCGCAGCACCTTGATAATCAATATCGTTGCAACGTAACGGCAAAAATGTTTCAGGGGGACGTTTGTAAGTATCAAGATAACAAGCAGTCACCCCACTGGCGACCAGCATGGAAAACATCTGGTAGCATTCATCTGCAGTGAACCCTTGATCGGCCAGGAAAGCCGACATGTAGCCATTGATATTCATTCCTTCGTCAATTCGCTGCAGCAAATCTTTTTCTATTTCATAAGCAAGCAACATGTGCTCACCAACACCAAAGCCGAGTTTGCGACCAACCTCTTCCATCACTTCCAAACGCTCATCGCCTTTTGCAATCGGGCGACGGTATCCCATGATGTATGGCTTTCCGGCACAAGCAGCAAACGCACTATCAATAATTTGTGCCGGTGTTAAACCCTGCTGTTGATTTATCCGTGCCTGCTGGATAAATGTAACGCTCTCCAGTAGCGGCAGCACACCGTAAATGCGCGAGTCTGCTGCAAGCGAACCCATCGCGGTTGCACTCATCACCGATGTGCGCGCAGCACCCGCAAGTGCACCAATCTGATTACACCAAATGCGCGGATCAGGCCAACTCAAACAACCGTAAAGCGCCTCGATCCAATCCGCCAAAGGTTTTTCGACCAGTTTACCGGTTGCATTGAGAATCAAAATCTGGAAATAGGTTTTTTCACCGACCAATTCTTCCAGCATTGAATAGCCATGACTGAATACACCTTTACCGGGAAACCATCCGCCAGTGCTGCTAATAATTTTGCCACGACGCTGATCGAGGTCAGCAATAATCGTTGCCTGCTGCTGCGCGACTTTATCGTTCGATAACATAATTTTCATCACTCACAAAAGGCATTGCAAGAATAGGTTTACCAGCCATTTCCAGACCGTGGGCTAAAAGACCTGGCGCGCCCAATAATTGAAACAGGCATGCACCGGTGCGCGAATTAAAACCAAGATCAGTAAATGCTGCAGCCGCGACACCAGCCATAGTCCAACCAATACCTTGCGCTGCCAGCGCCGCCGAAAATTCGCGCCCCCATGCAAGCGCGGCACCGGCTGCATCCAGAGTAGCTAAATGATCAGCAAGTTTTTTTGCGATAGGATCGACACCACCGAATCGCTTATCAAACCCGGTAACAGACCAATCACTTTCATTGCTTAACAACAAATTAGTTGTCACTTGTTGCGCGTCTGCCCCGCTATGTGTTGCAAAAAATTGCATCGCATTTTCTACTTCACCGCCTCCGGCATAGGCGCCACCAAGTACAGCAGTTGCAATAGGAAGGATGTGAAGCGGATCAGTTTTACCCACACCAGCATTCATTGCTGCGCGCGTAGCCGGGTGGCGTGGACCGGGATTGATCAAGGCAATCATCAGTTGCTGCAATAATTGCGCTTGCGCGCGCGTAGGCAATTCGCCGCGAAACAATAAATAAAATACATCAACAAATGAGCGCTTTTCTGCCAGCTCTGCCAGGTCATAACCATGGCAATAGCTCGCTTCAGCAAGATAGGGATTATCTGCTGCTGGCTCTTCATACCAGAGATTGGTGGCCGTGCGAGTAACAAAAGGTTCGTTGCGGCTACGAACCTCTTCGTGCTTATATTCCTGGCTCATAAAAATTTCCAGCGATGAAAAACAGGATAAAAAATTAGCGGAAGGTATAGGTTAAACCTAACCAGGCACTGCGGGATTCGAGCGGGTAATCTTCGGGGATGGAACCACTGCTTGGTTCGCGCGCATCTTCGTCGGTGGCGTTGCGCACAGCAAATGACAAATCCAGATCGCGCAAAATTTCTTTTCGATGTAGTGTGAAATTAAGCAGAGTGTAATCCGCAATTTCCGCACGCGAATCACCTGCAGCGCGCGCGCGATCCCCAACCCAATTCAACTGGCTGTTGATATGCCAGCGCGGTAAAAATTCCCAGTTTGCGTTCAATTTAAACTGCCGACCGGGCGCATCGGCAATAGTATCGCGGGTATGTACATTTTCCGCATCCTGCCACGCATAACTACTGCTTAATTGCAGCTGCGACAGAGGCTTCCAATTAACTTCCCACTCAATACCTTTACCATCCTGATCCAATGCATTCTGCGCAGTTTTGGTGGTAGCAAATTCATCGGGCATAAATTCGATCATGTCCGTTGCACTGTAAGTGTAGAAAGTAACGGAGGTTTGCAAGGTTTGCGCAGCAAGAAAGTTAAACGATAATTCCTGGGTATCAATACGCTCTGGTCGCAACGTATTGTTGCCGAGAGAAACCGGATTGTTTTTGAAATAGAGTTCAGCGAAGGAGGGGGCGCGGAATGCACTTCCGTATAACAATTTTGCCGTCAATTTTTCGTTTGCAGTCCACACTAAAGCGACGCGAGGATTGGTGGTACCACCAAAATCGGAATAGTCGTCGTAACGTATACCTGCAGTAACCGCGAGACCACTGGTCATTTGCCATTCGTCTTGCAAGGATAAATAACGCAAGTTGCGCGTACTTTCTGCCAGATAAACATAAGGCGTGTCACTGACATCAGTAAGCTTGCCATCGACAACTGACTCACTGCCATTGATGATACCCGGGCCAAAGTTTTTCGTTTCACGCGGATCAAGCTCTTGCTTCCTCGCACCCACTGCAACACGAAAACGATGCGATTCCAAACCGGTATAAAGCGAGACCCATTCAGCCAGAGTATCACCCATTGTTCCACCCGGATTACCGTAAAGGCCATCAGGAAAGCTCACCACACCTTCATAATCGGTGAAATCCACGTTGCCGTCTTTGCTAATTGGCAACAATGCATTGGCTGGAAACAAGCGGAAAACAGTATCAATGTCGTAGTACAAATGGCTCAGGCGAATACTGTTGTCCCAAACAGAAGAATCTTTATTAAAGTGATGGGTTACATCCACCATAAAAAGCTTGCTGTCGTCGTGTCCCAATGGATCAAGGATTTGCGCACCTCCCGCACCTACGCCTGCATCACGCGATATCCAATTCCATAAATTGACCTGGGTCTGTTCAGTGCTAAGCGATAAATGCGTATCCAATAATTCGTAACGAGTAGAGAGCGCGCCCGGAGCCAATGACGCATCGGTACCAATTACGCTATCCAGTGCAGTTTGCAAATCGGCATTAACGACGCGATCAGAATCCCCATCGGTTTTTTGATAGGCCATCCCGAATGCAATGGCGATATTGTTCCACTCAGTCGCACCTTGTGCCCAAATATCCTGACTACCAAAGGAGCCGGTACGCGCGCCTACTTCAGTTGCATCGATAGCCGCCGCATCTTTAGTGATCACATTGATCACGCCCGAATAAGCATCAGCACCGTAGACGGCAGAACCAGGACCGCGAATAACTTCGACGCGCGCAATATTGGTCACCGGCAGGCGGAACAATGTAGGCCGTCCACCCTGCAAGCTGTACTGCACGGGAACACCATTCAAAAGTAGCAATACTTGAGGATTAAACCCGGTGTGAATCCCGCGAATAGAATAAATAGAATCAAGCCGACTTAACGATGACAGGGAGACGTGAAGGCCGGGAACGGTTTCGAGTACATCATTGAGGCTGCGTGCGCCCATGGCTTCAATTTCAGCTGCATAAATAACAGACGCAGTTGCAGGGGCGCGATCAAGAGGAGTGCTATTACCGGTAGCGATGGAGATTTCAACCTGACCTAACTCGGCCAGTGAAAGATTGTAAAAGTCGACGGCGGCGTATTGGGTATCCGTTTCAGCTCTCAGGCCATGCACCTGGGATGCCAAAAAAAGAGTCAGCGAGATCGTTTGAATTCTTATTGCACGCATAATGACAACCTATTTAAAAGGGCCGACGTCATTCCGCTGACAATATCACTCAAATTACGGGTGAGTTTGACTCACCGCAAACAATTCGTCCTAACCAATAGCTGATCGTCTAAAAAAAATCGCCTAAGCACTTTTCGCGCTAAGAGAAGGCTAAAGATAGTTTACCTGAGCATGAAAGCAAAGAGCTTAACGCAAGTTTAGGGGATGTTTATGAATTTTTATGGGGGGCAAGGCGTTGAATCGCGAGCTTGAGTGTCTCGCGGCGGACGGGTTTGGTTAAATATTCCTCAGCTGGCTGGCGATTAAAACGCTTACGCTCTTCAATCATGGAGATGATGATGACCGGAATATCGCACACATCCGGGTCAGCTTTAATGCGTTCGAACAAAATCCAGCCATGTTGGTCAGGCAAAAATAAATCCAGTGTGATGACATGAGGCTTAATCGATTGGATTAACCGCCAACCGCTTTCGGCATCACTCGCCGTATGGACTTGATAACCCTCGGCGCGAATAGTGCGCGCCATAATATCCAGAAACGCAGGATCATCATCAATCATCACCACTTGCTCACCGGATGGCGGTGCAAGCGCAGGGATGACCTCAACAGCGGGTTCATCACCTTCTGTTTTGATTGCATCGCCCGACAACAGCTTCATCGGCAGAGGCAATTCCACAATAAACTTCGAGCCCACACCCAGCTCGCTCTCCACCCGAATGCCACCGCCCATTAATTCACACAGCTGGCGAGTAATGGACAAGCCCAAACCGCTGCCCTGGAATTTACGCGTAGTGCCTGAGTCGGCTTGTTTGAATGGGTCAAAAATATTTGCTTGCTGCTCAAGTGAGATGCCGATTCCTGTATCGGCAATGCTGATATAAATTTGTTTTGGTTGGTGGTACGCCTTTATCCGCACTTGTCCGTTAGGAGCAAATTTAATCGCATTACCCAACAAGTTAATCAGGATATGCAGTAATTTTTCCGGATCAGCAATTGGCAGCGTCTCACCATCATCCACATCCGTCAGCAAGCTGATTGAATTCTTCTCAAGTAAGGGCGCAACAGTGCCCAAAGCTTCATCGACCAAACTCGACAACTTCACTTCGGTCAAATCCAGATCCATGCGTCCGGATTCAATTTTCGCCAGATCAAGCACGCCGTTAATCAGCTTTAACAAACGCTCGCTGTTGAGAATTACGCGGTTTAAATCTTTCAGATGATGCTCATCGTCCGCCAACTTCAGCTCTTCGATAACCACTTCGGTGTAGCCGATGATTGCCTGCAGCGGTGTGCGCAATTCGTGGCTCATCAACGACAGGAATTCACTCTTGGCTTTGCTTGCGTCTTCTGCTTTGCGTTTGGCAATCGCGAGGCGATCACGCGCCATTTGCAGATCCTGACTGTGCGCGGCAAGGCGCTGGTTGTCGCGACGCTTAATGGTATAGGCGATCAAGACGGTAATGATCAACAAGGTACCCAGAAGTACCGAGCCCCACAGATAGCGAAGCGCTACTTTTTGTGAATCAACCAACTCATCCAGATCCACAATCGCGTTCTTTTGTTTGAGGATAGTTTCCTCTTGCGACTTGATGGTGGTGTTCAAGTAAGTCAGGCGCTTCTCGCGCGTATTAATTTCTTGCAAGATGGTACGCAGATGGGTTTGCTGTTCATCCAACTCTTTGGTGCGCAGCTCAACCTCACGCAACAAGGCCTCGCGCTCTTTCTTACTGGTTTCGATTTGCGTTTGCTGATCTTGTAACAGGACTTTTTGTTCGGCAATCAAGCTATCGCTTTTTTTGATGTTCTGGCTTAACTCCGCCATCTCTTTTTGCAAACCGGTATTCAACGCTTCCTGATTCTGGATAGCTGCCGTTAATTCGCTCAAGGTTTTTTCGCGGCCGTGCAATTGTTTTTGCAATGCAACCAGAGAGGCTTGCCCTTCACGATAGAGCCTGGCAACATCGATCTCGGTACCACCGTTTAAAATTAATTCCGGCAGCGGCGTCAGACCATGGTTGATGATGTTGGATTTATTTACTTCAAACTTCAGGCGATCATTCTCGGTGGTAACCAGATTGATCATCACCAACTGTTTGTTGCTGTAGGAATCGGTGACCAACAATATTGGTTTGCCTTCGAGCGCATCGTAAATCCCGGCGATGGTGTTAACGCTTGCCTGCTCCACATACACCATGTGGTACTTGCCAAGGGATTCGATCCGATTCACTTGCGTGACAGTAATAGGAAGATTACGCAACTTCATTCTGTCGCGTAAAACTGCCAACTCGGACATCAACGCCGGATTAGTCGGGCCGTAGACGCCAATATCAAATGAGGTCATGGCCGCCTGATTGGGCCACTCAATATTTTTTGCGAAATTGTATAAATAAGATGCAGTAATTTTTTGCTTGTTAAGGCCTTGCGCCCAAGCGGAAGGAATGAGGCAAACCAATAATAAGACGAAACACAGCAGGCGCGACAAAAACTGCCCATGCACTCCAGCCTGCTGCGGTGAACTACGGCGGCAAGGGGCAACTACAGAGGACAACACAGTGCTTGCTAACATGTCGATTGGTCTTATAAGTTTTTTAACAATCGAAGCATAGCCGGTTAATTCTGGTTTTGATAGATCTTGTGCCAACGGCGAGCAGAGTAAAATTACTCCCTGGCTTCAGGAGCACGTATCAACCGCGAAATATCTCTGTAAGAATGCAAAGACTTCCAAGGTAATCCTTTACCTGTGGATGGATTTGGAAGAAAAATAATTACATGTAGGCTTTAGCAAATGCCGCTTTGGACTCCTGAATGTATGCGCGAACCTTCACAGCATGGGATTCCCACAATTTGCGATCCTTTTCATCAGAGAAAGGATTCTGGTCTTTTGCGACTGAGCGATCAAACTTGTCATAAAAGGTAATCACTGACGATGCAATTTGGTTAAAGCGATCTTTATATACCTGGGTTTCCTCCATGGTGCCGGTCGCCTTCATCATAAATTGTACGAACTCAGTGTTGGAGCTGGAATAATTTTGATAGCTCTCAGCATGCATCAGGAAATAATTATTGATTTCCTGCAACGCCGCATTGCGGGTGGGCTCGTCTTTACTCATCACACGATTATAGTTTTCCTGTCCACGCCCCATGCCACCGGCAATTAGCGATTCTTTCAAATGCTTGTCCAGGTCTTTGCGGAATTTATCCACTTCGCGCTGGATATCAATCAAGTCTTTATCCAACGCGACAACCGTACTCAATTCTTTTTCCACTTCACCAAGGAAACCTTCCGCTTTAGAGAAGGTTTTCAAACCATTTTCTTCGGCAAATTTGCGGGTTTTACGATCAACACCGGCATTCTCGTAAGCGACTTTATCAAAAGTAGTCGCGACTATGGTTTTAAAGGGCTCGGCAAACGCAGCATAGGCGCCTTGGGTCATCACGTTCAACGTTGCAGTCGCGATATCACCCAAAGGTTTCAGCAATGAATCCATACGCGCCTTTTGGATTGGCGATGCCACCATGCGCACATCGCTCACAATACCTTTGAAGGTTTGATAGCCAAGCGGGTTCGCCATTTTGCCGCGCTCGGAAGTCGCCAACACCAAAGTCACGCTTGAATAAATACCGTTGGCATATTCCAGATACTGACGTTGTACATCAATTTGTGCAGCGTAGTTTTTACCGAGTGTACGCAAAGCATCGGCTTGCACTTGATAGTTTTTATCATCGCGCAGCTTGCCTAATACTTCGGCAATCACCTTTTCCTGATTCTTTTGCAGCGCAGTATCCAGCAGGATTTTTTCCACACTGACGTCATCCAACCACACCTGACCGTTGGTGACTTCAAAATCCAGACGCAGGAATTTTTTGCCCGGGTCATCAATTGAAATACGTTTTGCGTGATATTCAGTTGAGTCATTGCTGCCAAGGATCTGGCCCACCTGTACCCAACCGGTATCAGAGTTTTGTGTCGGTGCCACCATCACATTGATTTTATATTGCGTCGCGGGCGATGAAGTTTTAATCCAAAACTCCAAAGTGCCCTGCTCGCTCAAATTCACCCGCGAGCGAACCGATGCTTCACCCTGTTCAATTTGCAACGCGCCAGTACCATTGCGCGCTTGCTCAGTGACCACTTTGGCTCCGTAGAGGAATGCCCACTTTTTGTTGTCCGTATCAGTTTCAAAACCGTTTTTGAAAATGACTGACTTTTGTTGTGCCATAGCCATAGATGCCATCAGGCTGACCGTACACAACATCGCTATTTTTGCGCCTGTTTTCAACATACTGTGCTCACAGTCCTTAATTAAAAAACATGAAATAATAACAACGTAGAAATCTGATTAACTACTCAAGCAAACCCGGAATACGGGCCTGTAAAAAAGTATCTACCGCCGCTTTGCGCTCGCCTAACACACGGGGATAAGCCACTGGCTCATCGCGCAACCGCGTAATCGAATTCACATAACCATTCGCGCCCCAGCCATTTGCGTTAATGGGGTTGGCGACAGGATCGTCCAGCGCACGTTCGGCAGCAATAATAGTCCATCCCTGCTCCACCAAACGATCCACCAAAGCGACAATAAAATAGGCCGCCAGATCTGTTTCTTGTAACACCAATACTTGTCTGGGCGAATAACCTAACAGGTTAAATGCCGTTGCATCCTGTTGCGCTAATGATTGCAGAATAAAATCGACGTAGGTTTTTTCCAATACCGCCATATCAACATGACGATTACTGCGGATCTTTTTTTGATACAACTGATCCAGATACTGATCCGCACCGCGCCATGAGTTAAATCCGGTAAACGCCGGATGGTAACCACGCTCTTGTAAAAATTCTGCAAGCCCGCGTTGGATGTTGACATCACCCGCCTCGTGCAAATAAGAAAAGTGCACGTGCTTTTTATAGCCGGCGTAATTTTCCAAAATACGGTTGGCTTTCAGTATGCCAATTTCATACACATACAAATCACTTTTCGTCACCAGGCTGTGGCCGTGCCCGGCGTTCACTAACAGATGGCCTTTATCACTGTAAACAGCTATGCGCGCTTCATCTTTCTGATCAATACCTTTAGTTTTGATCAGAAACATCGCTTGGGGTACGCCCGCGGTTGCCAAATTGCGCACCAACATTTGCGAGCGCGCCATTGCATCCAGTGATGTAGATGGCTGCAGTGTATTCTCAAAGGCGATGACCAGTTCACGTGCGTAGCTATGGCTGCTGATTGCTAGCGCGCAAACCACACACAAACTTCCGAACAATCTTCCACGCACCCAATTTTTCAGCACTGTATAATCTCGCTCAGATAATGTTGTTAACATCAAACCTATTCAGGCAACTCGTACAACTCCAGCGGTAAACCATCTGGGTCCTGAAAAAAGGTAAACCGTTTTAGTGTGTACTCGTCAATGCGAATCGCTTCTACCGCAACACCGTTGCTAATTAACCACTCAACGTAGGCATCAATATCGCGCACCACAAACGCCAGATGGCGCAATCCGCAAGCCTCTGGCCGCGAAGGGCGCGCCGGTGGGTTGGGAAAGGAAAACAATTCTAACTGAGTGCCATCCGGTAACGCCAAGTCCAGTTTCCAGGATGCGCGTTCTGCACGGTAATGTTCAGCAATCACTTGCAACCCCAGAATTCGGGTATAGAAATGTTTGGACTTCTCGTAATCCGAACAGATCAACGCAACATGATGAATAGTCTGCAATACCGGTGGAACAATGCTCATTGTTTAACACTCAATAGATAACACCCGATGGTTAACACCAGCGATCCGCCATGCTCATTGCAAAGCTGATTTAGTATAACCTTGGCCTCAACTAAAATGATGGTTTCCCGCTGCCAAGTATATTGGAGCTTATGCTGAGGCTGCGAGGCTGTATCGGGGATGAATAACCGGTTAGGCCCTTTGTTTTGGAGCGCCATCTGTCACACCACTTATCGCCAACACAGGATTTGTTATGAGCTTGACCCGCCGTCACTTCTTACAGAACGCCGGAGCCGCTGCTATAGCGCTGACTGCTTTTCGCCATCTACCTGTACAAGCGGAGGCCTATGCGCTCGACCCTCATCAGGGCATTGATAAATATGGTCCGCTGATAAAAGACCCGCGCAAGGTTATCGATTTACCAGCAGGGTTTCGCTACCAAATCATCGCAAGAACCGGCGACTCTATGAGCGATGGCCTGATTATGCCCGGTGCACCCGATGGTATGGCAGCCTTTCCTGATCCGAAGAATCCATCCCGGACACTTCTGGTACGCAACCATGAATTAAGTTCTTCATGGGGCGATATAGACGCGTTCGGCGGCAATAAAAAGCGCGCAAAAGAATTCGTTGGAGATAAAGCCTTCGATTTCTACCGCAAAGGCCTGCCTGCCAACGGCGGCACCACCACCTTGGCATACAACCACAACACGAGCAAAATCGAGCGTAGCCATTTAAGCCTGGTGGGAACCTCGCGCAACTGTTCCGGAGGCGCAACCCCTTGGGGTTCATGGTTGACCTGTGAAGAAACCACCTACGGCATCGACCAGGGTTTTGGCCGGGATCACGGCTTCGTATTTGAAGTACCCTCAACAGCGACAGATTTAGTTACCGCTATACCACTACACGCCATGGGGCGCTTTGCCCACGAAGCCTGTGCGGTTGATGCCACTACCGGCATTGTGTATCAAACAGAAGATGCGAAAAACGCACTCTTCTATCGCTTTATTCCCGGCACTCCCGGTGAATTGCACAAAGGTGGCAGCCTGCAGGCGTTAGTCATCCGCGATTGGGCCGGAGCAAACACGCGCAATTGGCTCGACGATACCGATCCCGGTAAACGCACCGTCACCAGTGAACAGGAATTTTTGTGTGACTGGATTGACCTGGATAATGTCACCGCCCCCGCTGCTGATCTCGCTGCCCGGGGTCATGCAAAAGGCGCCGCTATTTTTGCCCGCTGTGAAGGATTGGCATTTGCAATGCGCTCCGACACTCGCCAACGCGAAGTATTTTTTACTGCAACTACCGGTGGCAACAAAGGGCTTGGACAAATCTGGCGCTATCAACCCAGCCCCTATGAAGGCACAAAACGCGAGCGCGAAGCACCGGGCAAACTCACGCTGGTTTATGAAAGCCAGGATCGCACTTATCTGGAAGGTTGCGACAATCTCACTATCGCCCCTTGGGGTGATTTGATTGTGTGCGAAGATAGCTATTCCGAAGCGAAAGACAACACCAATTATTTGCGCGGGCTGACACCACAAGGAAAAATTTATACGCTCGCGATGAATGCCCACAAAGACAGAAGCGAATTTTGCGGCGCCTGTTTTTCACCGGATGGTACAACGCTGTTTGTGAATATCCAGCAACCGGGATTAACACTTGCCATCACCGGCCCTTGGAAAAGTATTCGCCCGACCTGACAAAAAAACTTCGCAAAAAAAATCCCGGCCTGTGCCGGGATTTTTTATTTAATTTCGTTTTGCTTGCGGACTTGGCTTAGCCCCGTCTTGATAAAGGTGAGCAAGTCATCGGGAAACAAGGGCTTGGAAAAATAATACCCTTGCACCAAATCCACACCCAGATCATAAATAATTTTGTAATCCTCTTCCGTTTCAACACCTTCAGCAACGGTAGTCAAATTCAAATTCTTGGCCAGATCAACTGTGCTAGCCAAAATGGTGTGTTGTTGCGGACGCGCAGCAGAGCGATGCACTAAGGAGCGATCTATTTTCAATTCCGTTGCCGGCACACGCGATAACTGTTGTGCATTCGCAAAACCAGTGCCGTAGTCATCAATCGAAATATGGAAACCTTTTAAACGCAAGCGCGCGAGAGTGCGAATCGCACTGGCAAGCTCACCCAGCAATGCATTTTCAGTAATTTCAAAGGTAATTTCTGCCGGTGCTATGCCGTAATCTTCTGTGAGCTTGCACAGCCAATCCACCATGTCGGAATCAGCTAACGACAAGGGCGACAAATTAAAGGCGAGATTGAAACGCAAGCCATAATTTTGCCAATTCTTTTTGTGCTGAAATGCCACGTTTAACAAGTGACGAGTCAGCATATCAATCATGCCATGACGTTCTGCCAGAGGGATAAATACACCAGGTGAAATCATGCCCTTTTGTGGATGTCGCCAACGCGCCAAAGCTTCAACACCTTTGAGCATCAACCCATGCACCGTGAGTTTAGGTTGATAAGCCAGGCTGAGTTCGCCGTTGGCTAATGCCTCGCCCAACTCTACCGCCGTGACATCATTTTCAGGGGCAGGTTTGGATTCTTGTGCTTGTTGTTTTGCATCGTGAATAAAACGCAAAAAACTGCACTCAAGTGCATCGGGAAGTAAGGGTTTTTGAAACGTGCCCAGCACGTGCAAACCATCGGCTTCAGCCATGGTGCCGACACTGGCAATCAAGATAGGATCTTTTGCACTAAGGATAATGACGCTGCTGGCAATTTTTTTCTGCGCGATTGAGCGGATTAATTCAACACCGTCCATGATCGGCATTTCAAGATCAATCAACACCACATCGACCGGACAGGCTTCCAATACACTGAGCGCATCAACACCGTTGGCGGCGTCGTGCAGATCTTTAACCCCCAAATCACTACACAACTCTTTGGCATACTGTCGCTGGGTCAAGCTGTCATCAGTGACCAGCACGCTTAATTCGGAAATCACCGACTTCATGCCTTGCCCCCCAGCACCGCGGGAATTTGTGACAATGGCATTACTTCTTTCGCCGCACCCAAACTGATCGCTTCTTTGGGCATACCAAATACCACACAAGATTGTTCATCCTGCGCGATAGTTCTGCAGCCCACTTGACGCATCTCTAATAAGCCTCTTGCACCGTCATCGCCCATACCAGTCATGATAATTCCCATCGCATTGCGGCCAGCTGCTCGTGCAGCAGAACGGAACAATACATCAACTGATGGACAATGGCGATTCACACTTGGGCCGCGAAACACTTTTGCAATATATTGTGCACCTGAACGTTGCACCTCAAGGTGATGTCCGCCCGGTGCGATAAGCACGCGCCCCGGAATTAAACGATCACCGCTCTCGGCTTCTTTCACATCCACTTCGCACAAACCATCCAAACGCTTGGCAAAGGCAGCGGTAAATTTTTCCGGCATATGTTGAACCACGGCAATACCAGGGCAAGTACGCGGAATCTTGCTGAGAATTTCTTCTAATGCCTGAGTGCCACCGGTAGAAGTACCAATCACGATAATCGTATCGGTAGTGGCCGTCATGCTAACTAAATCGGTTGCCGGTGTTATCGGCGCTGCCGCTTTTTTCGCTTCGCCAACATTAGCACGACGTGCAACATGCGCACCGGCCGCACCGCGCACGGTTTGCCAAAGCAAATGTTTTGCTTCCAGTAAAAAATCTTTTACGCCAAGCTGAGGTTTAGTGATGACATCAATCGCACCAGCAGACAGCGCCTGCAAGGTTAGCTCGGCACCCTTTTCCGCAAGCGACGAACAAATAATTACAGGCGTAGGTTTTTCATTCATCAACTGACGCAAAAAAGTCAGGCCATCCATACGTGGCATTTCGATGTCCAGCAGAATCACATCAGGCCATTTCTTTTGCATTTGTTGCTGGGCAAAAATAGGGTCCGACGCCGTGGCGTAAACATTAATGTCGGGTGCTTCATTGAGCACGGCGCTAAGCACCTGCCGCACCACAGCTGAGTCATCCACTACTAACACATTAATTGTCATAATTTCCCAACTTTTCAGCGCGTTTATCTATCGATCAATTTATCGGTGCGCCGCTGGCACCAGCCCGGTTATAACCAAGTATTGTCGATCAAACTGTTATTTCAATTATTCAAGACTGATTCATTTGGTAAAGCTTTAGCTGGATCTCACCGGTGGACATCACCAACATTAGCGAACGCGAGATTCTCCCACCGACATCTGTTTGTGTCGGCTGCAGCTTTTCGCGCCGCAACCACTGGCGTGCGAAGGCAATATTGTCTAGCCCAATCGATGTCGGTGAGCTGTACGCAAACATATCACCACCACCAAAAATTCCAATTTGATACTCGCCGATATTTGCAAAAGCCTGCATCGCCTTTTTCATTTCTGCCATGGCATGGACAGCGTAACGACAATCATTACTTCGCGAATCCGGATGCTTGTGCGTGGGTTCATTTGCCAATAAATAGTGGCACATTCCACCAATCTTGAGTGTTGGATGCCATGCGGTCATGGCAACGCAGGAACCTAACACCGTGTGCAGCCGTTCGTAACCTGCACCAAAATACCACTCACCAGGATGTATGCTGTGCAGTGGTTTAATGAGTGGCGCAACGGCCATACCAATTACCGCCCTACTAAACGATATATGGCGGGTTTGACCGGCACAAAGCGTGTACTGAGTCCATGCAGGCTTTCTGAGTGACCGACAAACAGTATCCCGCCTGGATTTAACTTTTCTGCAATCCTATTCAAGATCTTTACCTTGTTTTCATTCTCAAAATAAATCAATACATTGCGCAAGAACACTAAATCAAATTTACCAATATCCGGAAATTCTTCATGCAAATTCAAGGTAAAAAATTGCACTTCTTGGCGCAAATCTGAAATCACTCGCACGTTGCCCTGCTGTGGGCCAATACCTTTGCGGCAAAACCGACGCAAATATTCTTGCGGAATATTTTTAACGCGCATATCAGGATAAATCCCAATCTTCGCCTGCTCGACTACGGTGCGGTTCACATCCGAGCAGAGCAGCTCCCATTCACTTGGACAGCGGTCTTTCAACACCATCGCAATACTGTAGGGTTCTTCACCAGTGGACGACGCCGCGCTCCATACGCGAAAGTTAGCTCCCGGCCGCAACTTGGGGAGAATTTCTTCCTGCATGTAATCGAAATGTTTTTGCTCGCGGAAAAAATAGGTTTCGTTAGTGGTAATTAGCTCCAACGCAACATTCAATTCCGTTTTTCCCTGAGGACTTTGGATGAGGCGATAATAATCGCCAAATCCATTCACCTTGCAGGCTTGCAATCGCTTCCATAAACGATTGCTTAACAATGCTTTTTTTTGCTCCGGTAAAAATATCCCCAACTTCTCCTGAATCAATTGCTGAAACAATTGAAACTCTTTATCCGATGGGATGGGCGTTGCCGATTCCATTGTCATAACGTGACTCACTATCATCTATTTATCTGGGCAATGCCGTTACCTGATCGCAACGCACAATTTTTATCATCATTACCTGAGTCCGCTAACAACTGCTTCCCTGTCCACTTTTCACCTTAGGAATAGCGGACAAAATCTTTATCCAAATCATCGTCGGTAAAGGATTTTTTATCTGCCTTCTTCTCGCCATTTTTGCGCGAACTTGGTGGTGGAGTCGATTTAGCTGGGCGACTGAATGTAGAGCGAGAATCCTGATTGGATAACGTGAAATAACTCACTGCATCTTGCAGGCGCATCGCTTGGGAACTCAGTTCTTCAGATGTTGAACTCAATTCCTCTGCCGCGGCTGCGTTTTGTTGCATGGTCTGACTCACTTGACCAATCGCCGCATTAATTTGGTTAACCCCTGCCGTTTGCTCTGTTGATGCGGCAGCAATTTCCTGTACCAAATCAGCAGTCTTACGAATAGAGGGCACCATGTCTTGCAGTAACTTACCAGCGGTATCTGCCTTATTAACAGTTTCACCGGCCAGCGAACCAATTTCTTGTGCAGCAACCTGGCTACGCTCTGCCAGCTTGCGCACTTCTGATGCAACTACCGCAAAACCGCGACCATGTTCCCCAGCACGCCCTGCTTCAATTGCGGCGTTCAATGCAAGTAAATTAGTTTGGTAAGCAATGTCATCAATCACGCCAATGCGGTCGGCAATTTTCTGCATTGCCGCCACTGTACTTGCAACTGCATTTCCACCGGTTGCTGCATCAGTAGCTGCTTTTTGAGCCATGCCATCAGTGATGCTTGCATTCTCATTGTTTTGCATGATGGATGCCGACATTTCCTCCATAGAGGCAGAAGTCTCTTCAACACTTGCTGCTTGCACTGACGCCCCTTTTGCAAGTGATTGTGCCGTTGCATTTACTTCTTCTGACGCAGAAGCCAAAGCGTCAGCCGAACTACGCACTTCACCCAACACTTGCGACAAGGTATTCGACATTTCGCGAATCGCCGCCAACATACTGGATGTGTCACCTTGTTTGGTAATCACTTGCTCAGTTAAATCGCCTGTCGCAATTCGGGCAACAACCGCAGCCGCATAATCCGGTTCACCACCCAATTGACGCAACAAGTTGCGTGCGATAAAAAATCCAATCAGTGCAATAACAACCAAGGTTATCGAGGCGATAACTACCGACAAAAATGCCGCACTGGATTTTGTTGCCAAAGCGGTATTCTTGGCATCATCAGCCAATTGAATATTGTAAGCCGCATGCTCTTCCAGTGCAGTTGCCAAGGCTCTGGCATCCTCACCAGATTTTTCCATCAATAATAGCGCTTCTGCGGTTTGTGCTTTTTTGGCGGCCGCTAGAATAGCGGGCAGATGAGCAGAAAATTTATCAAACATTTTCTTATCAATTGCCAAGAGTTCTTTGTCCCTTTCCTGATCGGTGAAGGTCTCATACTTTTTCATGCCGTCACTGGAATCCTTTAGCGCCTTATTCAGGTCGGTTTCCAGCTTCTCTATTTGTGATGCATCGGTATTCAACACAAAACGATTTAACCGAATGCGCGCACGATAAACGTTACTTTGAATATCAGACAGCAAGTTCATGCTGGGAATAACATTTTCGTTACTGTAATTTGTCTGTTCAAACACATTATTAATCTGTATTTGTGCTGCTCCGGCGAGTACTACAATTCCTAGTAAAGCGGCAGCCACCAGAAAAATCATTTTTTTGGCTACGGTCATTTTCAACTCCATTAACTTTCAATGTAAATATATTCAGGAACCCGGTACTGCTGGATTGGTTAGCTATAACGCACAAAATTTTTGTCTAATTCATCGTCGCTCATCTGGCTAGCTTTATTGCCGCCTGATTTTGGTTTACTGATCGGTGTTGGCTTCTTATTAATGGAACTGATTTTTTTAACCACCCCATCATTGCCCAACTTAAAATAGGTCATCGATTCCTGCAGACGAATTGCCTGTGCACTCATCTCTTCTGATGTAGAACTCAACTCTTCAGAAGCTGCTGCATTTTGCTGCAAGGTCTGGCTCACTTGTCCGATAGCACCGTTGATTTGCGATACACCGGCATTTTGTTCAGATGAAGCCGCTGCAATTTCTTGCACCAAATCGGCCGTTTTCCGAATGGCTGGAACCATATCTTTCAGCATGGTGCCCGCTTGTTCTGCGCGTTTAACAGTATCCAATGCAAGCGTGCCAATCTCTTGTGCTGCCACTTGACTGCGCTCGGCGAGCTTGCGCACTTCTGATGCAACCACTGCAAAACCACGCCCATGTTCACCCGCACGTCCTGCTTCAATAGCGGCGTTGAGCGCGAGCAAATTGGTTTGATAAGCGATATCGTCAATAACACTAATGCGCTCGGCGATTTTTTGCATTGCCTCAACAGTGCCCATCACCGCTTCACCGCCAGTCGCTGCATCGCGCGCTGCTTTTTGGGCCATGCCATCGGTCACTTTTGCGTTCTCGCTGTTTTGCGAAATTGAGGCAGACATTTCTTCCATTGAGGCAGACGTCTCTTCCACACTTGCCGCCTGGATTGATGCGCCTTTAGCAAGTGATTGCGCCGTTGCATTCACTTCTTCCGAAGCAGAAGACAGTGCATCAGCAGAGCTGCGCACATCGCCAATAATTTCTGCCAATTGCTTACTCATATTCGCAACACTGGCTAACAACGAACTGTTGTCGCCCTGCTTAAGTTGAATATCAATATTCAAATTACCTTCTGCTACCTGCGACACCACTTCCGCCGTATAAGCAGGCTCACCGCCAAGCGTTTTAAACATATCGCGGAAAATAAACACCATCACAGCGATAATAACAGCCGATGCGCTAAAGCAAATAATCAGCAATAAACGAACGGTCTCGCTGTAGATTTTTTCAGTTTTAAGATCAGAATCGACAAGATATTGGTCAAACCCTTTCGTCGTATTATCGGCAATTGCTTGCATCTGACTGCTGGTTTCACGATCCATCCCACTTACCAGCTTATCTACGATTTTTCCCGTCTCAGCATTTTCCTGATCATAACTTTTAAGTGCCTCACGGTAATTTTTACCCAACTCAGCATGCTCTTTTTGCAGCTTGGTCACTGCCTCGGTCGATTCGCCTTCCTGTTGCAGCAGTTTTGAAGCTGCAGCAAGATGCTTTTGCACTGCAGTTTCTGCCGCTACAAAACCCTCTACATACTTGGTAAATTGTTCAGATTCATTACCGCGAATCAGAATATTCTTCCACTCTTGCACCTGGGTTTTGAACTCAATTGCAGCGGCTTGTACCTGCACCAATATTTCAGAACGCAATTTGCTGTGGGTTGCAGTTTCATCAACCACAGCATTGTATGATCGAATTTGCAAATAAGCCGTAGCCCCCAAGGTAGACAAGCCCAGAACGATTAAAGCGCTAAGCAATAAAATCTTAAATTTCAAACTGAGGTTGTTGAACATGAAAATTCCCTCAAGGAATCTGGCTTATTGATACGAGAAAACGTTATTGCAGCTGTGCTTCAACCAAGTGTGCCAGCTCGCGAATCGACAAAGCGTTATTTGCATCCAGCAATACCACAAACTCATCGTCGCGCTTGGCGATACCTTGAATAAAATCAGCGCGAATGTTGGCCCCAAACGAAGGTGCATCTTCAATATTTTCATCATTCATTTCGATTACTTCACTGACTGAATCTGCCAGCAAACCGAGCACATGGTTTTGCTCATTGTTTTGCAATTCCACTACGATGATGCAGGTGCGTTTTTGTACTTCTATTGATTTGCGCCCTAAACGCACCGCCAAATCAATAACTGGCACCACTTCACCACGCAGGTTAATAACACCACGTAAAAAGTTGGGCATCAGCGGAACTTCAGTAATACCACTGTATTCAATAATTTCGCGGGTCTGGGATAGTTCCAAACCATAGTTTTCATGGCCGATGCGAAAGGTCAGGTATTGTTTGATAACTTCAACTGACTGACTCTTTTTTTGTCTACTTGGTTGGTTCATTTATTCCTGCTCCTGCGCACTCAAAGAAAACGCATTGTTACGTAAGTGTTCGCGATTAATGGCGAAACCGATCAGTTGTTGGATATCCAGAATCAATGCTACTGCGCCAGTGCCCAACAAACTGGACCCGCCGATTCCTTTGAGTGCCTGAAAAATTGGCCCCATTGGTTTTACTACCGTTTGAATTTCACCGTGCAACTCATCAACCACTATACCGGCACGCTTTTCACCGAACTGCACTACTACAATTTTTTCACGGCTGTGATCATTGGATTGCAGTGCAAAAATTTCACGTAACCGAATATAGGGAACTTGCTCACCGCGTAAATTGACGCAATTTTGCCCTTGCACGTGATTCAATGAATTGAGATCAACGCATTCAAGAATGGTATTTTGCGGCACAATAAAATCGATCAGTCCGGCCGTCACATGGAAGCCGTCGATAATCGCTAGTGTCAGCGGCAAGCGAATGCTAAAGCTGGTACCAACACCAACTTCACTTTCAATTTCAATACCGCCCTGCAACTCTTCAATATTGCGTTTGACCACATCCATTCCTACACCACGTCCAGACAAATTGGTCACTTGTTCTGCGGTGGATAAACCGGGATGGAAAATTAATTGGAATAATTCCTGACGGGAGAGATTAATTCCCTCTTCAAGAATTCCGTTGGCAACCGCTTTTTTACGGATGCGCTCAACATCCAAACCACCACCATCATCGTGAATACCGATAACGATATTGCCCGCATCATGGCGAGCGGTAAGTTTGATAGTGCCACTGTCTGATTTATTGCGCGATTGACGCACCGCCACAGCCTCAATACCATGGTCCATCGCATTGCGCACAATATGCATCAAGGGATCATTCAACTTTTCTACCATTGAGCGATCGAGTTCAGTTTCTGCGCCTTCAATTTCCAGCTCAATTTCTTTGCCGATGGATTTGGCGGTATCGCGCACTACGCGTTTGAATTTTTGGAAAGTATCGCCGATAGGAACCATCCGCAGTGTCAACGCCGCATCGCGGATTGCCTCGGTGAAATTTCCCATTGAGGTAACCGCTTCAATCAACGTCGGGTTACCCATCTTAGAAGACAGCAAATCAACGCGTTGGCGGTTGATAACCAGCTCGCCAATTAAATTGATAAGGACATCCAGACGCTCGGCATCAACACGGATAAAGCGATTTTCACCGCTGGTTTTTTTCTCGCTGTTTTTCTTTTGCTTGTCGAGTGCAGCGTTGACAATTTCTGGTGCAACAGCCTGCTCTTCAATCAGGATATCGCCCAACATACCAACGGCGCCCGCACTTTTCGCCTGCTGTTTTTGAGTGGCCAGAGCAGCATCTAACTCTTGAAAAGTAATTGCGTTACTTTTTACTAAAATCTCGCCCAAACGCTGTGCATTTTCCGGCAATGATTGAATCAAATTGACATAGGCTTCGATATTGCTGCGCGGCGGAATCAGTTTCAGATCAGATTCATCGCGCACAAACATAAACGCGTCTTCGATTTGTTGCTGCGATGCATTGCTAACCAACGTGATTTCAAAACCGAGATACAACTGCTCGGGATCATAATCATTAAATTCCGGCAAATGATCGGTGATAGTTGCGATATGGGTAATCTCACCGAGTGTGCGCAGGAAACGCAAAATCGATAATGGGTCCATACCATTGCGCAATAAGTCCGGCCCCAAGCGCACCGAAATATGCCAGGCTTCGTGATCAGATTCATTCGTGAACATGCCAAACGGTGGAGTGCCAGAATCGACTGGCTCTGCAGCCTTGGCAACAGGTTTTGCTGAAGGTTCCAACCAGGGAGAGAGTGAATCCAATAATGCCTTCCCGTGCGCAAGGCACTCTGCATCGTTTGGATTATCGTGCATCGCATTTTCTACGAGCGTTGCAATATGGTCACGACAGGGCAACAAGATGCTGAGTAAATCTCCAGTCACCGAAATTTTTTCATCGCGCGCGCGATCCAACACGTTTTCAACAATGTGCGTAAAACTAACAATATCATTCAGCCCGAATAAGCCAGCGGAACCTTTGATCGTGTGCGCAGCACGAAAGATTTCGTTAATGGTTTCCATATCCTTCTCGCCCTCATCCATGCGCAGCAATGCAGCTTCCATGGAATTGAGCAAATCCTCCGCTTCTGCGAAGAACGTCTGCAAGGCACCGTCGAGATTCATAGTGGCGAGTTCCTTATGATTCCAGGGCAAACTGGCTATTGACATCAAGCGCCGTCAAGACGCTTTCTACTGACTCATTGCTTTTGGTTATAAAGACTGAGCGATGCACTGAGGAGAAAAATTTTTTCGCGAATAACAGCAATTGCACGCCCGCTGTATCTATTTCAGTTACCGAGGTAAGGTCGAGGGCAATTTTATCGGCCAGCTTTTCGTAATCAGCAAATAACTCATCTTTGATTTGCGCAACGTAATAGATAGTCAGATCGCCTTCGAATACCAGCGTCGTTGTATCCTTGCTCTTTTTTCGCGAAATATTCATGTTCACTTTTCTCGTTAGATCAGCATTGATACAGCTTGCAGCATTTGTTCAGGGCGGAAAGGTTTTACAATCCAGGCTTTTGCACCGGCAGCTTGGCCTTCGCGTTTTTTCTCTTCTGCACCTTCGGTAGTCAACATAATTACCGGTGTGAATTTGTAGTTAGGCTTGGTTTTCATTTCTTTCAGGAAAGTGATCCCATCCATGTTCGGCATGTTCACATCCGAGATCACCAAATTAATTTTTTGCCCGTCCAATTTGGTCAATGCATCCTTACCATCACTTGCTTCTACTACGGTGTAGCCTGCTCCGCGCAATGCGATACCAACCACCTGACGCACACTGGCTGAATCATCAACTACAAGAATTACTTTGGACATTAACTACTCCTAAAAAAACGTGATTTCTGAATTATTGGAACCTTTGGTTTGTGATCCACCGCGATGGATATCAACCTGCTCTAGTGTGGTGTAAGTTTTTTGCAGCGAGCGCAACCATTCTTTGGTATCGATCGCCACCACGGGTTCACCGTGGCGCAAACGCGTTTCCTGATCGGCAATAGCGCCTACCATTTTTTCCATATCATCCATTACGTGCCCTAAAATTTGGCTGACACGATCCTGAAACTGTAAGTTGACGAGCACTTCTTCAACGCTCGATTGCACAGCGGCACTTTCCTGCTCCAGAATATGTGCAGACTGCAAAATGTTTTCGCTGGAATGTTGGAATTGCTCAAGCACTTGTGAAATTGAAGTCTCCGATTTAGCGAGACGGGAATTATCTTCTGCCGCGTATTCAGCGGTTCGATCCAATGTAGTTTGCAATGCAGAATTCACTTGCTCGATGCGGCGACCAATACGCGCACCGGTTTCGCCTGAGCGAGTTGACAGCGTACGCACTTCGTCAGCTACTACCGCAAAGCCGCGACCGTATTCGCCAGCTCGCGCCGCTTCAATTGCCGCATTCAATGCAAGCAAATTGGTTTGCGAGGCAATGCCCGCAACTTCTGCACTCATGCCACTCAATTCAACGGTGATTTTCGACAGGCCGGAAATTTCGGTTAACAACTCATCGCGCTGCTCAATTGCATGACGCAATGTCTGGGTAATTTGGCTCAGCTCATCGTTGGCAAAATGAATCACGCCACCCAAACCGTTATCGCCTTTCATACTGCTTGCAGTAGTAGAGGAACTGGCAACCGCCGCTTGCAGACGCTGATGGATTTCGGAAAATCGTCCCACCAATTCGGTGATACTGGTTTCCAATTGGTTGCGCGCCAATTCAGTTTGGCGCTGCCATAGCGGTAGAATTTCTTTTAATAAATTCTGATAGTTTTCTAACAGCGGCTGATAGGTTTGTGCGAGTTCTTGCATACCGCGCGCTTTTGACAGGGCTGATTGCGAATCACTCTCTTGTTTCGCCATTTGGGCGACTTGTCCCCAAGCAACGGCAGCAGCACCAATTAACGCGACTAGCACAAGCACTTTCCAGACAATCGACAAGGTCGTCAGGGTGATCAAGCCGACGCCAATAATCGTCAGCAACGCAATCGATCCCAGCACTAAAGGCTGTGATGAACCGCGCTGATGAGGTAAGGAAGAAAAAGAACCAGGCGCACGCCCGTTAGGATAGTTATTACTCATTGGTGTAGTCCGTCAAATTCAGTTGCAAAAGCTCAGCGATGGACAAGAAGTTATCACTGCGCAGACTGCTGTCAGGTGGGTTAACTAGGTATAGACGGCGTTTATATAGGTGTCAAAGACGCGCCCCTGAGTGAATCTACTCATATCCAAGAGCGACAATATGAAGAAAATCATTAAGCGGAGGATGGGTATAAATTGCGGCTATGGGACTATTCAATCTGAAGCGACGAAAGAAAAAGCTTACCGGGATAAAAGGAAGAATGATCGCGCGGCAAAGCCGCATCAAAAATAAACAAACACCAAAATGAAAACAGGGCAAAAGTGCGATCACTTTTGCCCTGTTTTCGAGAGATTTTCTCTAAGCGATTATCAACCCGTATTGCGCATACCCGCAGCAATACCCGCCATGGTCACCTTGAGCGCGCGCTCAAGATCCGGACTGATGTTTTCGCTGCTGCGGTAACGCTTCAACAATTCGGCTTGCAGGTAGTTGAGCGGATCAACGTAAGGCTTACGCACTTCCAATGATTGGCGCAGCATTGGATCGTCGGCCAGCAACACATCCTGCTTTTTCATCTGGTTGATCAAGCCTTCCAGCGCCAACAAGTCACCGCGCAATTCCTGACCTAGACCGCGATATTCAACTGGTACCAGCTGCTCTTCGTAATAGGTGCAGATAGGACCGTCGGCTTTGCCGATCACCATTTCCAACAGGTCGAGGAAGCTGGAGAAAAACGCCCAGTTGCTCACCATGTCCTGCAACAATGACGGATCGTTTTGCAACGCGTATTCAAATGCCTGACGGGTACCCAACCAAGCTGGCAGGTTCAAACGCACTTGCGTCCAGGCGAATACCCATGGGATTGCGCGCAGACTTTCTACGCCACCAGTGGATTTACGCTTGGCCGGACGGCTACCCAATGCCAGCAAGCTTAACTCCTGTTCTGGAGTCAGGTTGCGGAAGTAAGGAACGAAATCTTTGTGGCCACGCACCACTGCACGGTAGGCCTCAAGGCTGGCAGTACCCATGCGCTCGATCAGATCGCGCCACTCAGGTTTAGGTGCCGCGTTTGGTGCCATAGTCGCACGCAAGGTTGCTACTACATAAGACGACAAACTGCTGAACGCAACGCGTGGCAGACCAAACTTGTAGCGGATCATCTCGCCCTGCTCGGTCACACGAATGCGCCCTTTGACCGACCCCGGAGGTTGGGACGCCATCGCCTTCTCTACCGGGCCGCCGCCGCGACCAACAGTACCGCCACGGCCGTGGAACAGCACCAGCGATACGTCGAATTTATCGGCCAACGCCACCAGTTTTTCTTGCGCTTTATATTGCGCCCAGGTTGCCGCCAGCTTGCCTGCATCCTTCGCGGAGTCGGAATAACCGATCATCACCGTTTGTTGCTGGGCTGAATATTGTTGATACCACTCCAGATTCCACAGACGCTCCATCACAATCGGCGCGCGGTCGAGGTCATCAAGGGTTTCAAACAGGGGAACGATTGGCATATTCCAGGTCATACCGCACTCTTTTAACAAGAGCGCTACGGCCAGCACATCAGACGGTTGCTGTGCCATGGAAATAACGTAGTGCGACAGGATTTCACGCGGCTCTTGCGCAACGATGCGGCAAGTAGCGAGGACTTCGGCGGTCTCGTCACTCATTGGCCAACTGATTGGCAGCAACGGACGCTTGCTATTCAATGAGTCCAACAAGAACGCCTGACGCTGCTCTTCCGGCCATTCACGGTAATCACCCAGGCCAAGGTATTGCACCAACTCGTCGATAGCTTGCACATGGCGGTCGCCGTCTTGACGGATGTCGAGCGGAACCAGGTTGATGCCGAAGCAGTGGATACGGCGGATAGTGTCGACCAGCGGGCCATTGGCGATGTGCGGTAAACCCACATCGTTCAATGAGCGGAAGCACAACATCAACGGTGACAACAGGTCTTCGCGGCTGGTGATCAGATCAACCGGCACTTCTACCGAGCGGCCTTGCAGGCGCGCTTCAGCCCACTCCAAGGTGGATTGGATACGGCGACGCAGGTCAAACATCACATCGCGGTACGGGGTGGTGCTGTCTGGATACAAGGCGTGCAACTCTTCGCTCGCCTCGATCATACTCAGGTCGCCGCCCAAGCTATAGATGTCGCGTGAGTACAATTCGGCAGCCATCCAGCGGCCAAGCAGCAATACTTCGCGGGTAATTTTGTGGGTTACATTCGGGTTGCCGTCGCGGTCGCCGCCCATCCATGAATAGAATTTGATTGGACGGATGTCGACTGGCAGAGATTCGCCCAAATGGCGGCTGCACATGCGATCCAAATGGCGGATAAAGTCCGGCACGGCTTGCCAGAGGCTGTTCTCGATAACCGCAAAGCCCCATTTAGCTTCGTCTACTGCGGTTGGGCGAGTGGTACGGATTTCATCGGTAGACCAGATTTCTTCCACCAAACGGTGCAGACGGCCACGCAATTTGTCTTGCTCAAAGCCCAACAGGCTGCCGTTTTGGCGATCTGCAAGAGTGTCAACGATCTGGTCGTATTTGCGAATCAGGGTGCGACGGGTCACCTCGGTCGGGTGAGCGGTCAGAACCAGCTCGATACGCAGTTTGTTGATAATTTGTGCCAGGGCATCTTTACCGTGAATACCGGCAAACTCCTGGATCATGGTTTGTAAGCTGTCATCGCGCTCGGCTTCGGCGCTGGAGAAATATTCCTGGTCAGCGATATTTGCCAAGTTCAGGAACTGGTTGAACGCACGCACAATCGGCAGGATGTCCTGGTCATCCAGGCTACTCAGCATCGCCACCAGTGGCGCAGAATCACCATTTTCAGCCTTGGTGATCGCCTTACCCAACTTGCGAATACCTTCTACTTTGGTAAACAGATCTGCACCTTCGTGGGCATGGATTGTTTCACCTAAGAGCTCCCCCAGCAGGCGGACATTTTCGCGCAGGGTTTCAGGTAGCTTTAACATTGGGCATCTCCAACAAATCGAGGGATTAAAAAACACACTAGCGAATCACCAAAAGCGGGCGGCATTCTACGCCATCGCCCCTGTGATGGGTAGAAAATGGCAGCAGGATTAGCTTACTTAATGATAAAAACTCGCATTATCGAATTATTCAGGCTTTTTCGCGGCCGCGCAGATTACAAAGGTGCAGGCCGCGATGCAAGCGCACCAAACGGGAGCGGTTGAGCTACCCGCCGAAATCGCACAAAATTTAACCGCCAGCACACTAAACTTCTGCCCCATTAATAAATGGCTTATAAAGCGCAGACGGTATCAGCGCCAAAAGTAATTTGCTGATTCCACTTCTGCTTTATCGCTTCCAAAAACCAAACGACGCTATAACTGAATTTAAGATGTAGAGACTCGAGCAAATACTATGCCCAGTAACAGTGGCGCAGCGGATTAGCGTTATGCAAAGTGGATAATATTAAGAAGAGAAAGGCTGGCGCCGGCTCGATCCTTCGTGCGGCACCAGTTTTTGCGCCATCCCTGAATTTTTTCCTTAAAACTTATATTCCGCCGACACCATGACGTTTCGCGGCTCACCATACATTTCCACCGCGCCGTAATAAATGTCGTCGGCAATGGCTTTGTAGTAGGTTTTATCGAACAGGTTGTTAACGCGCGCATTGATGCTGAGGTGCTCAGTTGGTTTGTAGCCCACCATCAGATCAGCCAGGACATAAGCGGATTGTTTATTGCGCACAATCGCAGTGCCATTATCCAAGTCCTTATAAATATCACCCTGATATGTCGCACCACCGCCAATCCGCCACTTGTTCCAATCGCCGGGCAAGGTATAGGTGGTGTTGATTTTAAAGAGGCTTTCAGGATTCAAGGTGTTCAGTGTTTTGCCCTCATTGTCCGCTTCGGAATCGCGCACGTATTCAGCGTGAGAATAGGTATAACCGGCGCCCACTTCCCAACCCGCAGACAACTCACCTTGAATTTCCAGATCAATCCCTTCACTGCGAACCAAACCGGTTGCTTCAACACAGGCAACGCCCGGGAAGGTAGGACAGCCAGATTGATCCGCTAAGCGTTTGGCAAGGTTGGCTTGATCAATACGAAATATCGCGATGCTGGTGTTCAGCAAACCATCAAAATACTCGCCCTTTACGCCGAGCTCATAATTTTTTCCTACCACCGGCTTTAACACTTTACCGTTGATATCTTTCCCGTCCTGCGGCTTGAACACATCGGTATAACTTAAATAAGCAGAGTGATTTTTTTCAAAATCGTAAATCAATCCGCCGTAGAAGGATGGATTTTTATCTTCTTTTGTCTGCGACCATGGGCCGATATTTTCATACCAATCCAGTCGTGTGCCAGTAATCAGCTTTACTGAATCCGCCAGGTTCCAGCGCATAGTTACGTAGGTGCTTTTTTGTGAGACTTCAGCAGAACCTTCAGATTTGTAGGGACTGTCCGGATCAAACGATGGTTTGACCGGTGCGCTTGGGTTGGGATTAAACACATCATAATTAGATGAAACGCCGCAACTATAATCAAAGCAGTTAAAAAATTCAGTGTTGCTAACTTCCTCTTTATTGCTTGCCGCACCGAGCACCAGCTCGTGATTTCTGCCAAACAACGACACCAATCCCGATGCATAAAGGTCCGCACCTAATTGATCAGTTTCATCTTGCGCTGCCCAATAAATATGTGAGTAGTTACCATTCACCTCATCAGGCATTAACCAGGTTCCCAACACATCAGACACAGTATTCGAGCGCTTCACATTCAAGCGCAGACTCCAACTGTTATCAAATTGGTGATTGATACTCGCGTAAACTGCTTTTACATCCTGCGTTAAATATTCCCAGTCAGCAGCCACGAATGTTGAGCGCGGAACATCCAGATGTTCGCCCATTGGTGAAACAGGAATACCGCCCCACACCATATTGGTATCGGTATCAAGTGAAAGCAGGCCAAGATTAATCGTGGTGTTTTTGGTCACATCAAAATCAATTGTGCCGTACACCAGTTGGCGATCTTCTTTTTCTACATCGCGAAAATTTTCGCCGTCTTGCAGATAAGCCACCACACGGCCGCGAATACTGCCATCATCGGTCAATGAACCACTCACATCGGCAGAGGTACTAAAATCATTCCATGAACCAGCATTAGCGCTAATACTTGCCTGAAACTCTTCGGTGGGACGTTTGCGAATTAAATTCACCGCCGCCGCAGGATTGCCCGCCCCCTGCATCAATCCCGTTGAACCTCGCACGATCTCTGCGCGGTCATACATCGCAAGGTTCGCGAGCGGACTGGGAATATAAGAGCTGAAACTGCTGGAAATACCATCTTCAGTCACTGTCTCAATTAAAAAACCGCGCGCGTAAAATGCAGGGCGACCAGTGCCGTAGGAATTCACTGACAGGCCGGGCGTTTTTTCAATGACGTCCTGCATATCCACCATGCCTTCATCATCCATACGCTGACGGGTAATGACCGTTACCGATTGCGGAGTCTCACGCAAAGTTAAATTTAATTTGGTTGCGCTGTTCATCGCACCGGTAGTGTAGGAACCAGAATTTTCGGTGGTACTGCCCAAAGTTGCGGCGCTGACTTTTACCGATTGCAGCTGGCCGACTTCGCGTTTTTTCTCCAGGATTATTTTTTTGCCTTCGCTGACTTGATAAGTCAAACCGCTGTCGTTTAACAATCTTGCCAATGCTTCTTGCGGGGTAAAACTACCGCTTAAGCCCGGACTGGCTTTGCCTTGGGTTAACTGCGCATTACCGCTGATCAGCAAACCGGATTGCGCGGCAAATTCATTGAGTGCCGTCGCGAGTGAACTGGCGGGAATATTGAAATTTGTTTTGCTGGCAACCAATTGATTGGCGATAACAACTGATTCAGTTTGCGCCTGCGCTACGAGCGGTAAAAATGCACCGGCACAAATCAGGTGAATCCCCAGCGCAAGGGCATTAAACGATTTACCGGGAAAGGTTCTCTGGCGGGACAAGATGTGGTTGGACATGGTGTTAACAGGCTCCGGGATAAAATTAATTGTGTCAGTTGCCGGTTAAACCGCACGAGATCCAAAAAGGGGAACCTGAAAAATGAAAAAGAATGAAAATTATTTTGCGGTGATGTTTATCCACCAGGAAAAACGCCGCTCGATACGGATCGGCAACTGAAGCACCCTCGGTTGAGGACCAAGCGATTATTCTCGATACGTTGTTGCAGATAGACCCGATGCTTGGCCGCTTATCTAAAAATGCAGCCACCGCTTTTGTGATGTCGATGGTGTATGGCTATACCGGTGAAGAAATTGCGCGCGAGCTGGGTGTATCTGATCGCATGGTGCGCAAATATTTGGCGAGTGCGATGTTGCATTGCCTTGAGTGGGAAGCGCGGGAGTTGGCACAATGACGAGCTCCCTGCCCTCACACAAAGTATTGCAGCAGGCCGCCGAATGGTTTGCCTTGCTGCAGTTGGATGCGGACGATAAACAGCGTAGCGATTGGCAAGAATGGCTGGCCGCGCACGATGATCACCGTCGCGCATGGCAATATGTAGAAACCGTCAGCCAACGCTTTGAGCCGTTAAAATCCAGCTCTGCGCAACAGCCCGCCACCATCACCTTGCAAAAACTCCAGCAAAAAAATCTTGGTCGCCGTCAATTAATGAATGGTGCCCTGAGTGTATTTGGTGTGGGCGTACTGGGATGGTTTGGTTTACGCGCAACACCGTTGCCGGAATTGGCAATGGCATTAGCAGCAGATTATCGCACCGGCACTGGAGAGATACGCAATTTCACCTTGAGCGATAGCACCCGCGTTTGGCTGAATACCGCGAGTGCACTCAATGTGGATTACCAAACTGATCTGCGCCGTTTGCAATTAGTGCGTGGTGAAGTGTTGATCGACACCGCAAAAGATCCGCGCCCATTAGTTGTTGATACTGCTCAGGGACGGCTGCGTGCACTAGGCACTCGCTTTACCTTGCGGCTCGACAATAAACAAACATTGCTATCGGTTTACGAAGGCGCGGTGGAAATTACCACCGCTAACTTCACGCACATTATCAACGCGGGACAACAAACCCATTTCTCCAGCGAGGCGATGGAAAATATTACGCCCGCTAATGCCGCACGCAACGCATGGTCGCAGGGAATTCTGCTGGCCGATGATATAACGCTCGCCGAATTGTTTGCGGAGCTGGGGCGCTATCACCACGAGCATATCGGTATTACACCGGCGGCTGGCGAATTGCGCGTGTTGGGCGGTTATCCCATTAATGACCTCGATAAAACCCTGGCGATGCTGGCGTCAGCCTTGCCAATTCAAGTGAAACGCAGCATGAGTTGGTGGATAACAATTGATGCCGCCGAAAAATCACAGCAATAATTTTTTATAAAATCGGTTCCGCTTTCAGGTGTGCTGTTCGATTCATTGGGTGAACGTTTTATTTTTTCATCCATTAATACCAGGAATACCAGGAATACCTTCATGTCGTCCCCCACTTCCACTCATGCCCCGGCGCACAATCGCCGCCGCTTTGCTTGCCATCCATTGACCTTTGCACTTCACGCAATCTGGGTAGGCGCCGTTTTCAATAGCCCTTTCGCCCTGCAGGAAGCTCACGCGCAAGAAACACAAGTACAGCAAGTGCAAACACAATCGCAGGCCGTAAAAAGTTACGACATTCCGGCCGGGCTACTTTCTACCGCACTCACGCAATTTATCAGTACATCGGGTATTTATTTGGCAAGTTCGGCTGAACTCACCAAAGGTAAAACCACGCAGGGATTAAGTGGGAATTATTCAGTGGAAGCTGGATTGAATAAATTATTGGAAGGCACGGATCTCGAAGCAGTTTTGCAAAATGACGGTTACAAATTGCAAAAAAGTAATCTGGTAAAACTGACCTCAGTAAAAGTTTCTGCGCAGGGTTTAACGAATACCGAAGACAGCCACTCCTACGCCACCACTACCGCCACCTTTGGAAAAGGCATGACGCTGCGGGAAACGCCGCAAACGGTGAGCGTAGTCACCCGGCAGCGTATGGATGAGCAGGGATTACAGACATTAAACAATGTATTGGATCAAACTACCGGCCTTTCATGGACACAGGGGACTTCGGATAACAGCACCATCTACTCGCGCGGATTTGCGATTGGCTCGGTGCGATTGGATGGCGGTTCGCCCATGAGTTGGGAAGGCCCCGGTTACGTGAGTGGTTTCAATAATATCGATATGGCAGCTTACGACAGCATCGAAGTACTGCGTGGTGCCGACGGATTATTTTCCGGCGGCGGTGAACCCGGTGGCGTAATCAATCTGGTACGCAAACGCCCATCGTCAGAAAATCGTCTGCAAGTAAATGCAGCTGTGGGCAGCTGGCAACAATACCGGGCGGAGATGGATGTAACAGGTCCCTTAACCGAATCAAAAGCACTGCGCGGACGTTTTGTCGCAGTGTTGAATGATCGCGAATTTTTTTACGATACAGCTGAATCTGAAAAACATATGCTCTACGGCATCCTCGAATACGATTTGGCCGAAGCTACAACACTGACATTCGGCGGTATTTCCGAATCACGTGATGACAAACCATTCCGCAACGGCTTGATGCGCTACAGCAACGGCGCCGATTTGAAATTGCCACGCAGCACCTCATTTATTCCGGACTGGAATCGCCACGAAGTAAAAGAAGAACAATTATTCTCAAAAGTTGAACACCGTTTTAATGAAGACTGGACACTCAAATTGGATTCAACCTGGATGGAACGCTCACGCGATACCAAAGTGGGTGCAGTCACCACCGCAATTGATCCGGTGACGCTAAAAGGCAGCAGTTGGTTTGGTACTGTAGTTAACAATTCATCGGAACAACTGTCAGTGGATTTGAATCTTACCGGTCATTTTGATGCTTGGGGTTATCGCCACAAAGTATTGCTCGGCACTGATTATCAAGATGAAGAAGGACGTTGGGATTCACTCAGCGGCAATCTGTTCACCTCGGTTATTCCGTTTGATGTTTTCAATCCACCGAGCGTAAACATCGCAGAGCCGGAAACTCGCCTCGGTATTTTTGTTGATCCTATGGAGCGAACCCAAAACGGAATTTATGGTGCAGTGCAATTACAACTGCTGGATAAATTAAAACTCGTTACCGGCGGGCGCTACAACGATTACGAATACAACTTTCGCGAAACAGGCTCACGCGGTGAGACCATTACAAGATACGACGACTCAGGTGTATTTACTCCTTACGGCGGTTTGATTTACGACATCAATAATCGTGTGTCTTTGTACGGCAGTGTTGCGGAAACTTATGTATCCCAAGCTTCCCGTTTAAGCGGCCCACTTCCAGGCGAACCACTTGATCCTATCACCGGAAAAAATTTCGAATTGGGCGTTAAAAGTGATTGGTTGGAAAATCGCATTACTGCCTCGTTGGCGCTCTACCGTATTGAGCGCGAAGGTGAAGCCGTACGCGATCCCGATTACACCAGTGTGACTGATCCTGACGGCGGAAACTGTTGCTGGGTTGCTCAAGGAGAACGCCTAAGCAAAGGGATTGATGTGGAAATCAATGGAGAAATTTTGCCGCGCTGGCATTTATTTGCCGGCTACACCTGGAATGACAATGAAGATAAAAAAGCTGCAATCAAACGTTTCAGCTCTGTCACCCCCAAACATTTATTTAAACTCTGGAGCACCTGGCGATTTGATGGCAGCTTGTCCAAGCTGACACTCGGCGGCGGTGTTACCGCGCAGAGTTCGCAATACGTAACAGGTACAGTGAGATCACTTAATCCGATTACCGATGTTTATGATGGACCGACGGTACCGTTTGAATACACCCAATCGGGTTATGCGGTATGGAGTTTGTTTGGCGATTATCGTTTGACCGACAACTGGACAACATCGTTAAAAGTGAATAACGTTTTTGATAAAAAATATTATCAAACCATGGGCAGCAGCAACTCCAGTAACTGGTACGGCGAACCGGTGAATACCATGTTGACGTTGCGAGGAAATTTCTAAATAGCAAAAAAAACGCACATCCGGAATTATCCGGATGTGCGTTGGCTGCAAAACTACATTAAAATTTTCCGCGTAACGTCAGACCCAGATTGCGCGGCTCGCCATAGAAATTGTAGTAAGCACTGTTACCAACGGTTGAGTAGTAGGTTTTGTCGAACACATTGTTGAGGTTCAGCGTGGCAGTCCATTGCGGATGAACACGGTATTCAACAAAAGCATTCCACACTGAATAACCACTCTGGGTGAATTCATAGGGAGCAGTTGCACCAGGCTGACCATTTGCATCATACAAACGCACATTACCTTTAGCGTAGTTTTCCGATTGCGCAGTAACGCCGCCGCCAACACGCCAGTCAGACAAAGACGCCGGTAAACGCCAGCTGGTATAGAGCTTCAATAAGTGTTCGGGTGTTGCCGTACTGAAACGGCCAGTGCTTGCGCCGCGTTTGGTTTCGTTGTCATTCCAGGTGTAACCAAGGCTCATCCACCAATCACTTGTCAGCTCGCCACTAATTTCTGCGTCTACGCCCTCGCTAACGGCTTCACCATCATCCAGCCAACAACAATTGGACCCCATGTCACCGGGAGTCGATACATAATCGGTATCGCGAATGCCCTGCCCGTTGCGTTCAATTTTGTAGAGCGCCAGATACGTATTTAATTTGCCATTGGCAAAATCACCCTTGATACCCGCTTCATAATTGCGACCGGTAATAGGATCTAAAGGTGTGCCCGGTAATGGACCTTTCAAATTATTCGCCTGTGATTTCCATGTCTCACCAAAGCTGGTGTAGAGGTTCCAGTTTTCGTTGAGCGTGTACACCAACCCACCGTAAGGTGTGACGACATTTTTATCTTCGTGATAAGTATCTGTTGTACTTCTTACACTGCCATCCAAATTAAGTGGCTGATAAAAATAATTTTGTTCGTAACTGTTATTGCGCGCACCTACAATCAGTTTCAATGAATCAGTCAATGCGAAGCGACCAACACCATAAAAGCCGGTTTGCTCAATACCGTAAGCCGGTTGTTTGAAAAACGGCAGGAATAAATTGTCCGCGGGTTTAGGGAAGTCGTAAGGGGTAAAGGTGAAAATATTATTAATGGCATAACGCTCCGCCGTTTGCTCACCAACGGCTGTGCTCTCTACCTCTTGCCAGTTGCCACCAAATACCACTTCATGCCGACGGCCAAATAATTCGAAATGACCTTTAAGGGTTACGTCTACTGCCGTTTGATCGCTGGAGTATTGGTAGCGAGTCGCGGTTGAAGAACCGGCAGCAAACGTAATGGGATCAGCAGTGGAAGCAAAGTTGAGCCCAATGCGGTCGTTCTCAATACTGTTATCCACGAGATCCAGAGTGAATTCCCAATCCTCATTGAATTGTTGTTTCACTTGGGCAAACAGCGTCTCGACACGAGAGTCGTAAGTCGCCCACGAAGGTGCGATATAAGTGTCGCGCGGGAGATGCAGATCGCGGCCATCGCTGAAGCGAGGTAATCCGAACGCAGCATAAGGTTGGTTGCGATCATCATAACTACCGCCCAGAGTCAGCAAGGTAGAGGATGTAAGATCGAATTCGACAATGCCGTACGCCAAGGTTTTTTCGGTGTGGGCGACTTTTTCAAAGGTATCGCCATCTTCATAAGACAACACCGCGCGGCCGCGCACTGCACCATCGGCCAACAAACTACCGGATACATCCACTTCCGAACGATAACGATCCCATTCAGCCGCCGACAAAAGTGCGCTGCCCTGGAACTCGGTAGTCGGACGTTTGCGCACCAGATTCAAACTACCGCCTGGTTCACCGCTACCAGAGAACAAACCGTCGGCACCGCGCAATACTTCCACTTGCTCGAATTGGCTCAAGTCCGGCGTTACCGTCAAACCAAAACCGCGGAACATAGCCGCACCGCCATCAAGCTGAACGTTGGTGATCTCATAACCACGGGAATACCAGGTCGAATGAATCGACGAGCTTTTGGTGATAGTCACACCGGTCGCCTGCTCAAGTGCCTGATCCACCGTGGTCAGGTTCTGGTCGCCAAGGCGCTGGCTGGTGAGTACAGAGATGGATTGCGGCGTGTCTTTCAGTTTCTGGCCTTTGCCCCAACTAACCTGATCTGTGCCCCAGGAATTGCTGTCACCCGCGATGCTGGTGGAACTCACTTTTACACTTTTGAGCGTGGTGGGTTTGGTGCGCAGTACATAGTTGCCATTGCCGCGATCAACCGCTTCCATGCCGCTATCACCTAACAAACGGGCAAGTCCATCTGCCACAGTAAATTCACCTTGTAGGCCAGCACTACTCAGGCCGCGCATCTGGTCTGCTTCAAATGAAAGGTTGATATCAGCAGCGGCAGCAAATGTGGTGAGTGCAGTACCCAGCGGGCCAGCGGGGATTTGATAAGTGCGCTGCGCGATCTGGGCATCAGCTGCGGTAGCAATCATCGGCGTAGCAACGGCGCCAGCAAGGGCAATCCCCAAAGTCGCTGCGCGGATAAAGGCAACCGCCGGGCGCAGGGCGAAAAAGCCTGGGGAAACAGAATGGTTCATAACAAAAAATCCTCTTTAACTCTCGGGAGCAATGGGCGAAAACAGTGATGGACGAAGCGGAAAATCCACATCTATCCGGTTAGCCGTGCGAGAGAAAAAAAGAGCAACCCTGATCGATAAAATAATGAAAAACTATTTTGGTTCAACACTCACCCAATAGCGGGTGAAGTAGCGCAGCTTGATGGGTAATGAAGCGGCGAGATTATCGAGCAGCGCATCTGTGTCGTTTAAGCGGAAAGCACCGGAGAGTCGCATATCGGCAATCGATGCAGCACACACAATTTTACCTGGGCGATGACGCTCCAGCTCGGCAAGAAAATCCGCCAACCGCTGTTCAATCACCACCAACTTGCCTTGGCTCCAGGCGCCTTCCCCCACCGCAGCAGGAGTGACAGGCAAAACGCCAGATGCAGAAAAAGTCGCTTGCTGCCCCGCGTCCAGACGCACTACGGCACCTGCTGCGGGATGGATTTCAATACTGTCTTCCAGCACGGCCACGCGCGTTTGTCCTAGCTGGTAACTTACCGTAAAGCGCGTCCCCAAGGCGCGGATTCGCCCGTGGGAGGTGTGCACTTCAAACGGGCGACGATGCGGGTCTTTTGCGGTCTGGATAAGCACATCGCCGCGCAACAAATGTAGTTTGCGCAAGTTATCGCTGTACTCAATATCGACCGCAGAGTCGGTATTGATATCCAGAATACCGCCATCAGCCAAGACCACTTGCCGCCGCTCACCGGTACGGGTGCGATAGTCGGCACGCGCCCATTGCACGCCCGATTCAATTTGCGGGAAAAACGCAGTAAACGCACCAGCCGCAATCAATGCGCCCAATACTTTAACCGTGCGTCGCCGTTGAATTGTCGCGCCAGCTGTTGCCAATGTCGGCGCAGCGATATCTGCAGGCAGGCCAGTTAACCGGCGCTCCAGCGCCTCCATCCGCGTCCACGCCTGACGATGGGTTTCATCGGCCGCGAGCCACTGCTCCCATGCCTTGCGTTGCCCCGCACTGGAGTCATCGCCCAACTCCACATCATTGAGCTGAACATACCAACGCGCGGCAGCCTCCAGTGTCTCGGGTGACAAAGGCTCCAGGCGCGCGGCTTCATTCATAATACGCATCACTTGGTTGCTCAGGATTCAGCAATCAACAGGCACTGGGTCAACGCCCGCACCAGATGTTTTTTTACCGTGGTGATCGACACCCCCAAGCGCTCGCCGATCGCGGCGTAAGTCAGCCCTTCAAATTGCGCCAACACAAAAATCTCCCGGGTGCGTGACCCCAATTCATCCAACATCCGATCGATAGCCGTAAGGGTTTCAAGGATTAATGTGCGGGTTTCGGGAGAGATATCCAGCGGCTCTGGACGCGCAGCTAATGCATCAAGGTATGCAGCTTCTATGCGCTGGTGACGAAAACGGTCGATCAATAAACCATTAGCGATGGTTGCCAGATATTTGCGCGGCTCAATAATGCTGGCGGTATTGCGCCCCGCCAACACCCGCAGAAAGGTGTCTTGCGCAAGATCGGCAGCATCGTAGCGATTATCCAACTTGCGGCGCAACCAGCCCTGCAACCAATGATGATGATCTGTATAGAGCGTGCGAATAGATTGCGAATCAGCACCATCCCTAGCCAACCCACATTGTCCCGCGGTTTGGACGATCATAAAAATTACCACCAAATGAGAATTAATCGCATTTTATGGCATATAAAGTAACAAAGGCAATCAGTGAATCGAGGAATAGGAAAAACGGTACAGCAGTTATCGAAAAGAGACGCGCACCGTCTCTTTTCGATGCATTTTAACTAGAAGCGTGCGCGCAGACTGAGTCTCAGGTTGCGTGGCTCACCCCAGTAAACGCCATTATAAAAACCAACGTTGGTGTAATACTCTTTATCGAACAGGTTGTCGACATTCAGGTTGGCGCTAATCGAACTGGTGATTTGATAATTGATAAATGCGCTGGCCAATGAATAAGCCCCTTGCGAAATCACACCATTGCCAATTGAATTGGCAGGCGCACCACCCCAGCGGTTCGAGATTCCATCTTGCCAATTCAAGGCACCACCTAATGTCAAATCTTCCGCTCCTTGCCACAGGCTTCCCGGCAATGTGTAGCTGGTGGAGAGTTTTATCTGATGCTGCGGCACGTTCATCAATTCGCTGGAAATAGCGGAAGTAATGCTATTCACGTAGGTATAACCCCAAGAGAAATTCCAACTATCGGTCAGCAAACCAATTGCCTCTACTTCAAAGCCTTCAACTTTTAATCCCTGACCGGTAGCGATATAAGCAGTCAGTACTTTGAAGTCTTCCGGTTTTGCGCCATTGGCAATTGCCTGTTGCACACTCTGGTTGTATTCAATATCGGCTATCGCGAGGTCATCTTTTTCTGACCAGAAGGCTGCAAGCGACGTCAGCAGTTTTCCGTCATTCCAATCGCTCTTGATACCCAACTCGTAATTGAGTCCTATCTCTGGATCGAGATAGTCGTTGTCGCGATTTTTGCGGCTGGAAGGGTTAAACATATCCGCGTAACTGGCGTAGGCGGTGAAGCGCTCGTTGATGTCGTAAGTTAAACCTACATAGGGTGTCACCATGTCCTGTTTGCGCGGGTCAGAACTCAGCGCTTTTGGTGTACTCGCGGTCCAGGCTTTTGCTTCGTATTCGTAGTCCGTCATCCGCAGACCAACAATCAAATTCAGCGGGTCTGCCAGATTAAAGCGGGCCGTAGTGTAGAAACCGTAGATATCCGTAGTGGTTTCACTGCCAGCGCCATTTTTCACATAAGTCGGCTCGGGAATATCACCTTTCCAGTCGTGGTAATTTGGAATTTGCGCGGGATATTTCACATCAGTGGTGACATTGTCGGTAGTGCTAGTGGAAGTAAAACCGCTATAGCCCGCGATAACTTCATGCTTGCGCCCGAACAATTCAAAAGGGCCGGACGCATACAAATCAAGATTCAACTTTTCGTTTTCGCTGTAAGGATAAATCCCGGTCCAGAGCGACAAACCGGCACCGGTGGCAGGATTGGGGAAACCACTGCCGCCGTAAGCTACCAACCAATCCGATTCCGACGTTGTTGTTGATACCACACCTTTCACTAACCACTCATTGTCGAATTCGTGCTGCAATTCGGCAAACCAGGTTTTATCGGTTTCGTGGATGCGGCTCCAGTCGGTCGTCAAACTAAAATTGCGCGGCATATTTGCAAGGCTGCCATCCTGATTCCAGTAAGGTACTGTGCCCCAGGTTGAACCTGTGGGATTGTTTTTTTGATGCTGATAACCCAGAGTCGCGAGCGTGTTCTCGCCCAGATCAACCTCGATAATTGCCATGCCGATGGTTGAATCCAAGTGGTAATAATCCATATAGGAATCTTCATCTGTATCGGCAATCATTGCGCGGCCGCGGATACTGCCGCTGCTGTTGAGCGATGAAGACACATCCGCTTCCAGACGGCGGTGATCCCAACGACCAACACTAGCGCCGAAGTTAGCTTGAAACTCCGCCGTTGGGCGTTTGCGGATCATATTGATGGTTGCTGAAGGATTGCCGGTAGAACCCATCAAGCCGGTAGCCCCTTTAATCACCTCAACACGATCAAAAAAGAAATTGTCAAAACGCGGGCTGTTATCGCCCACCGGTAGGCCATCAATTTGGCGGTTGGTAATGGCAAAGCCACGGGAATAATAAGCCGAACGCTCACTGTCCAAACGGGTGGTATAAACACCGGGAGTAGCATTCAGAATATCTTCAAGAGTACTCAAGCCACGCAAATCCATTTGCTCGCGGGTGATCACACTCACCGATTGCGGAGTCTCTTTCAGATCCAAGGTCAAACGCGATGCTCCGCGCGATTTCTTCACTGCGAAAGAGCCGGAGTTTTCCGTAGTCGCATCATCAGCATCAGCTTCCACTTTTACCGCTTTCAGCTTGCCGACATTGTCGGGCGCAGGATCAGCAGCGAAGGTCAAACCTGCCGAACCGGCAGATAAAGCGAGCAACAGAGGGATTGATAGTCTTGAACTCATAATGACAAAACCTTTCAAATGAAAAATATTCCTATTTAATAGCGGCGCGCACTTTAACAGGACTAGTTCATGTAGAAAAGCGATTTGATAGAAGAATCTGCAATCCATCAGCTCGTCTAAAAAAGCAGATTTTTGGGAGAAAAGGTACGGACTATCGCGATCGTTTTAAGCCAATCGTATGGGGAGCATCCATCCCTGGACGCGATATTGAAAACTATCAGTTAAAACTCAACCGTTGCCGAAAGCGACAAGGTGCGCGGATCACCTATACGCGTACCGTTGAACCCATTCCAGTAATGCTCATTGGTGATGTTGTGCAAATCCGCACGCAATGTGATCAACTTTTCCGACACATTCATTTGGTAGCGGGTGCCGACATCAAACAAGGTGTAGCCAGGCACTTTGTCTAGATTCATATCATCACCATAACTAGCGCCGTTGTGATTTACAGCAAAGGAAACACTGAGGTTGCGCAGCGTAGGAATGGTGTATTCAAGACGCGCTTTCGCAATTTTTTTAGCAACATCAATAGGCGCTTTGCCTTCTATCGCTGGTTTTTGTCGTTGATTTTTCACTTCCGGATCAAGCCAGGTAAAACCGCTGATCAGATTGAGGTTTTCAGTCAGGTTGCCCATCACCGTGACCTCGATCCCATCATGGATTTGCAGACCGTCTTGCACATACTCAGGTGCAGCAGGGACGTTGATGTAGTACTGCAAGCCTTTTTCGATGCGGAATAGCGCGGCATTTATCTCCAATTCGCCGACGCTGGTTTTCATCCCGATTTCAAATTGCTCGCTGGTTAGCGGGTCAAATGATTTTCCACCATTCACTACTTTTACCGCGGTGTTATTGTAGAACTCCGGCACCACAGCTCCAGCTTCCAATCCTTCGATATAGCTTACATAAGTAGTGATCGATTCTACTGGCTTGAACAATACGGATACGGATGGCGTGAGCGCAGACTCATCGTAACCCGTGCCGGTTTTTTGGGTGATAGTTGTTTGGGCTGCACCCAGGAGCGCCGACCACTGCTCATTGAACGTGATGTCATCCCCAATAATCAGGCTGCGATATTCGGTGTTGCTACTAAGCGTGATCTTGCCGCGATTGACTTGTGCCACGTTGGTTGGGCGAGATATGTACGATGGGGACGTCATAGGCTTGCCAGTAATATTGATATTCGCAGCGCTGGCACCGCCGGTGTAGCGATATTGAAAACTGTCGCTGTATTGATAGCCGGTGGTGAGTTTGTGCGCGACTGAGCCGGTGTCGAACAATACATCGAGATAAAGCGCGGTACCTGAATCCTTTTGGTCGCTGAGCAACGTGTCCAAGCCCGGAGTATAAACACCGCTAATTACCTGGCTGTAAGTGCCATTGGCGGCGATGGTATTGCTGGTGCTTTCCGAGCCACGCGAACCGCGGTTATCGATGTAAGCGCCGCGCAATGATACGTTTTCGCTGATTTGCCACTTCAAGTTGGTGCCGTAACGATTGTAGTCATACCAGCGATTAGTCCAGGGTTGGCCCCAGGAAATATCGTTATCAATAATGGACGCTGACGGGCGTTTAACGCCGTTGGCAAAATACCAATAGGTTTGCGAGCCGTTCACATCGTAGGTGTAATCCATCGCGTGAATTTGCACCCAGAAATCTTCAAACAAATAACCATCAAACGCGAGGCTGTAGAAAGTTTTTTCGACTGCCTGATTTTTGATAGAGCCATCACCACCCTGCTCTACCGCGTTGACGCGATAGCCGTACTTGCCTTCGCTATCAAACTTGCCACCAAAGTCGCCGTGAACGTTCCAACTGTTGCCACCGAGGCTACTCAAGGTCACCTGATTTAAACGCTCTTCGGTCGAACGCTTGGTCACGTAATTGGTAACGCCGCCAACGTTGTTCGCGCCATACAAAAAGCCCGACAATCCGTTAAGAATTTCGATTCGTGCAGTGTCTTCCATAGTCGCACTGTGGTTGTATTGATCATCGGGTACACCGTCGCGATAGGAGCGCTGCACCGAGAAGCCGCGCATCATAATTCGCGGTTGGTTGTTCTCGTGTTGTGCGCGCATCAATTGCGTAGTCGGGTTCACGCGGTAAATCTGGTCAGGCGTGGTCGCCTGTAAGTTCTCGATCAATTCCTCTGAAAACACATTTACCGAATAAGGCGTGTCTTGCAGGCTGCGCCCTTCCCAAGCGCCCACACCGGACACGGTTTCGGTGCGATAACCATTATCAGCGCCACCATCCGTAGCTTCTGCTGTTACTTTTACCGCTTTCAGTCGCGCGGCAGTTTTCGCTGTTTTTTCGTTTGCTTGCGCATCGTCTTTCGCGGAATCGGCCAAGCTCAATGGGCTGGCGGATATACCGGCGACGAACAAGCCAAGGCTCGCATAACGCAGCGCGCGGGTGAGTGGATGGATCTGATGCAATCTGCTGAGAGATTGGTGGCGCATGAATATTCCCCAAGTGGATGATTAACAGGGCGCCACCTTACCAATAATGATATAAATTCTCAATTAACAACAATACGCATTTTCAGAAAATAACGGGGGAAGACAATACTCCGCCCGGGATGAATAGATGTGACTCATCCAGGACGGAGGTAGTTAGGGGAAGTTGTGCGCAGGAATACTTAGAAATCCACACTCGCGGACAACAACAAGGTTCTTGGTGCCCCCATAGTGAGGAAGCCGCGCGATACCGAATTCCAGTAACTTTTGTCGGTGACGTTCATGACATTGGCGCGCAGGGCAAGTTTTTTCCCTGCCAGCGTGGTGGTGTAACGCGCGCCCAAGTCGAGTGTTTCCCAGCCGGGAATACTCTGGGTATTACCCACGTCGGCCTGTGCGCTACTGAAAGAGTTAACTCTGCTGGTGAGTGTCAAACCGGCGATGCCCGACACATCGTATTCGGCATTCAGCACGATATTGGTTTCAGGCACTCCGACTGCATCTTTGCCATCATTGATGCCGCCCTGGGTGCGGGTTTGTTTGGCATCAATCAAGGTGACGCCGCCAATCAAACGCAAACCTTCGATTGGTTGCCCGAAAGTCGACAACTCAAGTCCGCGATTAAGTTGTTCACCATCGGCGACAAAAACATTGCCTGAATTAATCAGTGTTGAGGGCAGTGAAATTTCAAATACAGCGCCGGTAAAACCAAAGGTTCCCGCATCATATTTCACACCCGCTTCCTGTTGTTTGGTCACAGTAGGCGGCAGCATTTCGCCCTGATTAGCGGTTCCGTTCGGAGCGTTGGTGCCTTGCGCCAAACCTTCACTGTAATTGGCATAAAAAGAGTAATTGCCGTGCTTTACCAAGAACGCGCCAGTGGGTGTTAATTCGGACTCATCGTATTCGCGGGTTTTGATTCCGCCAGAAAAAATGCCGGCGTAAATTTTCTGTTCGCGCACACCAAGGGTTAACAATATTTTGTCATCAGCAAAACCCAAAGTATCCATTACACCAATGCTGCTGGGTTGCACATCGCCGTTTTGCGGAATTACACCGTAAGTTAATGTGGGCTCTGGCAATTGCGCTGTTACGTAAATATTGCCGGTGTATACCGGAGTTGCATGCAGCGTTGAGCCGTAGGATTGCCGCTCAAAATCCGTGTAAGAAATTGCGTATTTGTGGCTGACGCTGCCGGTGTGAAATTCACCGCGCAACCCTAGATCATAAGTCTCGCTTTCGTAGGAGCCGCGAAAACCGCCAACACGCGCAGTGAAGTCGCCAGCTGAATTAATAATCCGGCGCATTTGCGATGCAGCGTAAAAATATTCTTCATCGCCCTGCCCTTTGCCGTAATTGAGATACGCGGTCGCCAGCGGCGAAAATTCGTAGGCTACTTGCGCCATTAGATAATCGGCATTGGTATCAATAAACTCCCACTCATTCGCAAAATTGTGGGTGTTGTCCAATGCCTTCGGCAGTGCAAAACCGGGGTTGTAAACCATGTTGGCCGTTTGGCCATTGGTCTTGCGTTCCTGTGTCGTCAGGTCGATGCTCGCCGTTAATTTTTCGCCGCGATAATCCAGCGCCAGCGCGCCGTTGAGCATGCGGTCATCCTGATTATCGATAGGTGTATCGCCAGAGCGGGATAAGAGATTCGCGCGAGCACCCCACGCATTATCGGAACCAAAACGACGGCCGACATCCAAATGCGCGCCCAACTGGCTATCCGAAATATAACTGCCGGTCAGCCTCGCCAAAGGAGTATCCAGCGCGCGCTTGGTCACCAGGTTTACGTTGCCGCCCACCACCCCAAAAGGAGTCATACCATTGAGCATGGAGGCAGGGCCTTTTAGTACATCAATCCGCTCGTAAAACTCGGGCGTAATGCGGCGCTGCTCGGTCATGCCGTAGAGCCCATTCACGCCCACCTGATTCACAAACAGCGGCAAACCGCGAATGATGTAAGTCTCGGTATCGCCATATTCCGCTTGCGCGCTGCGTACGGAGGGATCGACGTTAATGATGTCCGCCACGCGGCGCGCCTGTTGGTCGCGCACAAAAGATTCGGTAAAACTTTGGGTGCTGAACGGCGTTTCAAATACATCCAGATTACCCATGATGCCGACGCGGCTGCGGCTCGCAACTTGTCCACCGGCGTAAGCTTCAGATACCGCAGCGCGATCAGCCGCCGCCGTCACTTTTACTGCACGCAACACGCCGACACTTTTGGGTTGGACAACAATCGAATAACTACCGTCTGCCGCTGCGGTTGCTGAAAGGCCGGAATTTGCCAACAACAAATCCAATGCTTGCTGGGCAGAATAATTGCCGGTAACCGCAGGTGCTTGCTTGTTATTAACGAGCGCAGGATCGACTGCCAAGGTGATGCCGAGTTGTCGCGCCAAGGCATTCAACGAGGATGACAAAGGGCCGGCAGAAAGATTGATACTGTGCTGCGCTTGCACACTGGATGAAGCAGCATTAGCAGTTTGAGCATCAACGTTTTGAGCGCTGGCGTTGACGGCTCCGAGCGTAGCTATCGCACAGGCAAGTAATGAAACAGTGAAGAGACGGCAGTTCGGCATGGATGAGTTCCTGGAAGTTTTGTGGTCACTTCTATCTATGCCGAACCAGTCGCAAAAGAGAGTAAAAATAATTCTGCCGCGTCCATCATTTTGGCTTCACGTTGGTCCACCAACCCGCATGGGTCTCAACAGTAATAGGCAATGTGTTGGACAAAGATGTCAGCGCTTTATCCGTATCGTTCAAATAGAAAATGCCATTTACCCGCAGCTCGGCGACCTTAGCGTCGTAACGCAACCAACCGCGGCGATGTTGCGCTAAGGCATCCAATAGATCACCCAAGCGGGCGTTGTTGGCTTCGATTACGCCATCAACCCAGGCATCCGGCGCCAAGCCATTGTTGATCAGCGGCGCAATTGTTTTGTTAGCGATTTGCAAACTATCGCCCGCATTAGCCACGCGGGAATTGCCATCCGCATCAACCTGAACTTGCCCTTGGGTCACAATCAACTCACTGAGGTCACCGCGTTTGGTAATCACAAAACGCGTACCAATCGGCGTGAAGCGGGCATGGTCGGTAATCACTTGCGGCTTTTGCGCCGGCGATGCTGCGGATGAATCCACCAGAATTCGCCCGCGATGCAATTGCACGATGGTTTTGTCACCGGCACTTTCCACATCCAGGGCAACACCGCTATCGAGATAGATAATGGCTCCGCTGTCCAAACTGATTTGCTGCAACTCGCCTTTGCCAGTCACATAATCGGCTTGCCAATAAGGGAATAACAACTGCGCGATCCCCAGCAGCAACAGCACCGAAAGCGCGCTCGCAAATACAGTTTTACGCTGCCGCCGCGACTTGGCCAAGCCTTGCAAAATATCGCTGCCCTGCCGCGCCAGCGGACGCGCTGGCACCAATTCCTGCTCGACCATTTGCAGCCGTTGCCAGGCGGTTTGATGGAGCGGATTCGATTCCAGCCAGCGTGCGAAATTGCGCTGATCGTCTTCGGAAACACGGCTATCGCCCAGCACCACACTCCAGTGGCAGGCTTGATCGAGGATGTCATCCGGGATGCTATGCGCCGACTGATTCATAGGCCGCCCATCAACACCTGATAACAATGACGTAAGGCGAGTGCCAGATCTTTTTGCACGGTGCTGCGGGAGACATTTAGCTGCGCGGAAATTTCGTCATAGCTCATACCTTCGAGGCGCGACATCAGGAAAATCTGCCGTGCGCGCGGCTTGAGTTGATCTAACAAGGCATCAATCCGGGTCAATGAATCGATCATAATTAACTGTTCTTCCGGCGAGATCATCACCGCTTCCGGCGAGGATGCCAGCGCCTCCAGACAAGCCGCTTCCACTCGCTGCCGCCGATGGCGATCAATCACCAAACCATGGGCAACGCGTGCAAGGTAAGCGCGCGGATCTTGAATCTGCGCGCTATCGCCCCGCCCCAGCAAACGCACAAACACATCCTGCGACAAATCACCTGCGGTGTGTCGGCAAGCGAGACGCCGACTCAACCAGCTACGCAGCCAAGCATAGTGATCGCGATAGAGCGTCTCGATTAAAGGATGGGAAGTTTGGTTAGACATTACGGGTGCAAAATGGATGGTTTAAATATGCGCCATGCTGTCACAGATGAGATTTGTTCGCAATAAAGAGTGATTGTTTCCGGTCATTACCCCCTTAATTCGATTGAGCAAAAATCATCTACTACGAGAATGTACCCATCGAAAAAGGTCGCTTCGGGTATCCGAATTGGAGTGCGTCAACAACGCTTACAATATTATTTATCATTTTTATGCAAATTTTACTGGCTCTTTAATGGTGCTTATTTCGACGCACCTTTCCCCTAAGCCAATTCCAAATCTGAAATTTATGCACCAAAAACGGAAGGAGCTTCCTTTTGGGCGAATAGCGACCAGGATTCCTTCCCCGTCAAATCGTTTTTTTGCAGTTCCCTAATAAGTAAGAGCAATAAAGCGCCAAAATTTTAGCGCCAAAACATTGCATGAGCGCTCTTTTTTGAGGCGTTCACACCCGCTCCCCGCTCAATTGACAACGTTGACATAAGACCATAGGTTAAAAAGGAATTCAGCGTTAACTCACAACACACAAACCTTTGGGGAGCCTGTATGACACACAAAAAATACCTGACCAGACCGGTAAAGACGGTCTTAGCAACGACCATTTGCGCGCTATCGGCGGCATCTGCGATAGCGCAGACCGGCGAGCTTGAAGAGGTGGTGGTTACCGGCAAATTTCAAAAAAGTCTGCTTGAAGCTATGGACTTGAAGCGCAACTCCACCAAGGTGGAAGACTCCATTTCCGCGAAGGATCTGGGCAGCTTCCCCAGTGAAAACATCGCTGAGGCGATCCAACGCATTCCAGGTGTACAGATCTCTAACGTGAACGGCCGTGGCTCGACCATCAGTGTGCGTGGTCTTGGCCCACAGTACGCCACCACCACCCTGAATGGGCAATCGTTTAACGGCGCCGACTTCACCAGCGGCTTCCGCTTCGACATCATCCAGACCGAATTGGCCTCGGGCATCCAGGTAATCAAATCGCCGTCGGCCGATATGGACGCCGGTGGTCTGTCGGGCACGATCAATATCGATACCGCCAAACCGCTGAGCCTTGATGAAACCCAGGTGATGGTGTCGCTCAAAGGCCAGCAGGCGGAATACTCGCCCACCAGTGGCATTACGCCCAAAGGCAATATCACCTACGTCGACCAATTTTTGGATAACACCGTCGGTGTATTGTTCAGCGCTGGTTTCCAAAATCTGGATGACCGTGTTGATAACTTTTGGATCGACCGCTGGGCGCAGGACGCCGAGGGTAACAACTACGTTAGCCGCCCACGTTTTCGCCGTATCGACCGCGAAACCGAGCGTCAGATGTACAGCGGTACAGTGCAATGGCAACCCACCGCAGAACTGGATATGAGTCTGAGTGGTGTTTACACCTCCGACGATGTCTACCAGGATTTAAACCAGCAGGTATTCCTGTTCACTTCTGGCAGCGGCCGCGTAGTTACCCCTAGCAACCTGAATGAAAAAACGGGTTACTACGACACAGTGACCGCCAAAAATTTCCGTTTGGAAAATAACCGCCAGCTCGAAGACCGCACCCTTACCAGCCAAGCCATCACGGCCGATTTGAAATGGACCCAGGATGATTGGACCGTAAAAGGCGTTGTGCACCACACCGGCGGCAAGGCGGATGAATCCGAAGAAGCCATCATTCTCGGCATTAACATCGACGAAGCCGTGATCGATATCGGCAACAGAAATAACGTTTTGTTTAGCGTATCGCCAGTGTCTGCCGACAGCTCAATTGATCTGGCAACCGCGAGCCTGTACGAAGGTGATATCCCACGCAACGAATACCCTAACGGCGCTATTCGCCGTATGGAATCCACTGAAGATTCGATTCAATTGGATGTTAAGCGCGATGTCACCATGCCGTTTGTCACCGCCATTTCTGCCGGGGTGAAATACCGCACTCAGGAGTTTTCCCGCGAAGTATTCCGCCGCGACCGCGCGTCTATCGGCGAAGCTGATCCGTCAGTACTGCCGCTGATGAGCGAGACCGGCATTTTGGTGAGCGATTTTCTGGGTGGCGAAATGTCCGCACCCGGCATGTGGATAGCTCCCAACACCCAAGCCTACCGCGATGCACTGGCGGCCGAAGGCACCGTTGTTCCGATCATGCAGGCTTACCAAAGCAGCTACGACATGGATCGCGATATTTTCGCCACCTATGCCAAGTTGGACTTCGAAACCGAGTTGGGCTCAGTGCTGATGCGCGGTGATATGGGGCTGCGTTACGAAGATACCTCGCGCACACTAACCACCTACCTCACCGGTGATACCCACCCTAACAACGAAGAGATCAAAGTACTCATCGGCAGCTCGGAAACCGACTTCGATTACTCCAATGTGTTGCCTAGCCTCAACATGGTGTTCGAATTACATGAAGACGTGCAGATGCGCGTGTCGCTCGCCGAAGTGTTAGTGCACCCGATCATCACCTCGCGCACTACCCTCGCGCCGTCTGAAACTGTTAGCACCAGTGGCGATACCAAAACCTACACCATCAACCTCGGTCAGCCCAAGCTGAAACCTATGACGGCCAATCAATTGGACGTAGGTCTGGAGTGGTATTACGACGAAGGTGCTGGTTTAACCCTGAACGGCTTCTTTAAAACCGTTAAGAACGGCACAGTGGCGCAAACCGTTTGTCTGGATTCCTACAATGGAACAGCCTTATCCGGTACTGATACTGCCTGCTTTGACAGCGCTGGCAACGAATACAAAATCACTTCTACTTTCAACGCCGATACTGAAACCGACATCAAAGGTTACGAAGTGGGTTGGAACCAGTCGCTCAACAATATCCTGCCCATCGAAGGTTTTGGTTTTACTGCCAACTACACCTACGTCACTGCCGACAATGGTGCTAACGGCTTCCGTTTAGCAGACCTTTCCAAGCGCACCATCAACTTCACCGGTTACTGGGAAAACGACACCTACAGTGCACGTGTTTCCTTGAACAACCGCAGCCCTTACTACCAACCCGATAGCACTGCCGGCTTTTTCTCAAGCCAGGGCCGTACGGTGGATGGACGCAACCAAGTGGACCTGACCCTTGGCTACAACTTCAACGAGAACCTGAAGTTCAGCCTGGGTGCGATGAATATATTTAGCGAAAACGAAGAAGCTTATCGCGATAGCAGCGATGTCTTCCAAACCTTAACTGTTATTGGCTCCAGCTACTTCGCTGGCGTTACCTGGAAAATGTAAACCCCGTGTGACTTGGCCCCGTTAACGGGGCCCTTTTTTGCACGCGCGTTTAACGTCTGCCACTCAGGGCATCATCACCATGAGAAAAGTAACAATGAGAAAAGTAACAATGAGAAAAGTAAAAATTTTAGTCACCTCGTTTGCATTGAGCTTATCGCTAGTCGCTCATGCAACTAACGACTCAACCAAACCGGTACGCGATGTACTGCAACGCGTAATCGGTCAGGATATTCCCAACCTTGAATTAACCCTAAAAAATGATAAAGCCGAACTGGATTGGTTTGCTGTGGCAGCCGACAAAGGCAAAGTAAAAATCGAGGCAGCGTCGCTCTCTGGTTTAGCTTATGGCAGCTACCAATACCTGCGCGGCATAGGTGCGCTGTCCGCTAGCTGGGAAGGCAACCGCGTCGCTATTCCCACAACCCTGCCAAATTATTCGATTGCCAAAACAACTTCGCTGGTAGAAGAACGGGTTTATTTGAATGTGTGCGCCTATGGTTACACCACACCATTTTGGGATTGGCCGCGCTGGGAGCAAGAGATCGATTTGATGGCACTGCACGGCATCAACTCACCGGTTGCGATGGAAGGCCAGGAATATGTGTGGAAAAAATTGTGGCTGGAATTTGGTGCTACCGAAGCACAACTGGAACAGTATTTCTCTGGCCCCGCGTTCGCCCCTTGGCATCGCATGGGCAATATCCAATCCCACGAAACACCGATTAGCGAAAACTGGATTAATAAAAAACACCAGCTGCAGGTAAAAATGTTGGAGCGTATGCGCAGCCTCGGCATGTCGCCCATAGTTCCTGCCTTTGGTGGTTATGTGCCGTCTTTTTTTAAAGAAAAATTTCCCCAAGCAAAAATTACCAAAATGGAAGCCTGGACCGGCTTTAGCCAGGAAACCTATTGGTTAGATCCAAAAGATCCGCTGTTTAATAAAATGGCAAAACGTTTTATCGAGATCTACACCGAAACTTACGGCGCTAGCGAATTCTATTTGTCCGACTCGTTCAACGAAATGTTGCCGCCCGTTTCAAAAGAAAATCGTTATGCCGAATTGGCTTCTTATGGCCGCGCTATTTACGATTCCATCTCACAAGCAGCTCCCAATGCCACCTGGGTAATGCAAGGCTGGATGTTTGGCTCAGATAAAAAGTTTTGGGACAAACAATCTATCGCCGCCTTCTTAAAAGATATTCCGGCCGATAAAGTCATGATCCACGACATCAGCAACGACCGCTACGATGTCTGGGAAGATGCCAACGCATTCTTTGGCAAGCCTTGGGTATTTGGTTACATCCATAACTACGGTGGTAGCAACCAAGTTTACGGTGATTTCCAGTTCTATCACGATAAATTCCAATACGCCGTTAACTCATCCAAAAAAGGCAATTTGCGCGGTTACGGTATTTTTCCTGAAGGAATAAACAACAATTCCGTTGCCTACGAATACATGTTCGATGTGCCTTGGTCTAACAACCAAAACAAACCCGTAGAAGATTGGATCGCGCAATACACACTTTCTCGCTACGGCAAAAACACGCCTGAGTTACTCAGTGTATGGAATGATTTAAACAAAGCGGTTTACTCCACGCGCTACTGGCAACCGCGTTGGTGGCAAGGCTCGGCTGGCGTTTATCTATTATTCAAACGCCCCAAAGTTGACTATGTAAAATTTGAAGGCGGCCCATCGGATAGAGCGCTTCTGGGTAAATCAATTAAACAACTCATCGCGATGCAAGGGCAGTTTAAAAACGAACGCTTTTATATGCACGACCTGATCGACTTCTTCCGTCATTACGTCAGTCTGCATCTGGACAGCATGATTCAGGAAACTATTGTTGCTTATCAAAAGGGTGATATTAAAACCGCTGACCGCAATGTAAAAACCATCAAGAAAATTGTTGAACGTTTGGACTTGTTATTAGGTGGCCAATACGAAACCCTCGCCAGTTGGACTAATGATGCGCGTATTTACGCAGAAACGCCTGAAGACGCTAAGCACTATGTTGCCAATGCAAAAAAACAAATTACCACTTGGGGCGGCATTAAATTAAAAGATTACGCATCCAAAGCCTGGCAAGGTATGTACAAAGATTTTTACCTGCCGCGCTGGGAAGCTTTCTTCGACAAGTTACGCACCGCTGCGAAAAAACAACAACCTTTTGATCAGGCAAGTTACGAAGCCAACATGATCAAATGGGAAAACAACTGGGCATATGATCCTTCACTGCCTAAAGCAACCCAATCCAAAAACCCGATTAAGGATATGCAGTACATCCTGAAATTACTCGGCGACTAACAACACAACCTGCACTTGTTATTAACGACAGGTGCAGGTTGTTTTATTTTCGCTAGCGAGAAGAGTGAATATCTATGAGTAACAGTGAGCTTGCACCAGTGTTAAAACAACGACTGGACGCATTGGATATATTCCGCGGCTTGACGCTAATGGCGATGATTGTGGTCAACAGCCCCGGTACTTACGGCCAGCTGTCCCACGCCTACTGGGAAGGTTTGACCATTGCCGATTTTATTTTTCCGTTTTTTCTTTTTATTGTCGGTGTAGCTATTGCGCTAAACCTGAAACGCTTACCTGAAACAGCAGCGCAACGAAACGCTTTTTATACCAAAGTCATTAAACGCACCGCTATTTTATTTGCGCTGGGTTTAGTGGTTAATTTGTTTTACACACACTTTGCACAAATTCGTGTTGCGGGTGTATTGCAGCGCATCGCTCTGGTGTATTGCGCCTGTTCGATCTTAACGTTGCTCTTTAATACACGGCAGTTAATCTGGATTTCAGTTCTGTTGCTGATGGGTTACTGGGCGATGTTGCTGTTCATTCCCGCACCGGGAATTGCAGCGGGCACTTTAGAGCGAGGCCACAATCTTGTCAACTGGATCGACCTGCAATTCCTGCCCGGTATGCTGTGGCGCGGCACCTGGGACCCGGAGGGAATCATCAGTACCCTGCCCTCAATCGTCACCGGTTTGGTTGGTGTGTTCGTCGGTAAAATAGTGCTACGCAACGAAAGCCTGCCTGAACGTATCAGCGCTATTTTTGTATTGGGACTCTGTGTATTTTTGCTCGGATACCTGTGGAGTTTTTTCTTTCCTTTTATCAAACAAATTTGGACCAGTAGCTTTGCCTTGGCCACCGCCGGTGCTGGCACTTTACTACTGGCTTTGCTGTTGTGGACGATCGACTACAAAGGCATCCAACGTTTTACATTCGTCGCGCGCGTGTTTGGCACCAATGCGATTTTTGCGTATGTATTTCATGTGATATTGGAAAAGTTATTAACGTATAAAGTTGATGGCATCTCGTCTGTCCACAGCGTTTTTATTACCACACTGGAAGGCGCCGGTTTGGCCACAGATGCCGCTTCATTTTTGTGGATCAGTCTCTTTTTAGCGCTGTGTTTTGCACCCATTTATGTGATGTACAAACGCGGTATTTTTCTGAAGATATAAGTCGTTATCGATCAACTGCAACATAAGCTCGGTATATGATGCACTTACCTTCGCATGTATACTGAGCCTATTTTTTTCGCGCTGGAGCAGGCATTGACCTCAAAAAAGCCAAACTCAAAACCCACCATTAAAGATGTTGCCAAGATCGCGGGCGTATCATTCAAAACAGTATCCCGTGTCGTAAACAATGAAGATGTTGTTGCAGAAGAAGTGCGTGCAAAAATTTGTCGCATCATCGACGAGCTGGGCTATCACCCCAACCTGAGCGCGCGCGGCCTGCGCGGTGCTATTGCCTCTATCGGTTTTATTTACGATAACCCCAACAGCCACTACGTGACCGAAATGCAAAACGGCATTTTGAGTTTATGCACTAACGAAGGCTACGAATTGGTAATTCGCCCCTGTGATGCACGCGCCGATAATTTGGTGAAGCAAGTGCTACACATGGTTGATCGCAGCCGTGTAGGCGGTCTGGTACTCACATCACCGATTTCTGAAAACCAAAAGGTCATTGATGCCCTCTTAGCGCGCGGCGTTGAAGTAGTGCGAATCCTATCAGGTGAATTGCCGCCAGCGGGCGCCGACCTCTGCCCTTGTGTCTATGTTAATGACCGCGCTGCCGCCTACCAAATCACCCAATACTTGTTACAGCTCGGCCATAAAGATATCGCCTTTTTAGCGGGTGACGACTCGCACAAATCTACCCTCGAGCGCCAAAGCGGATTTTTGCAAGCGTTTATCGATATGGGGCTGGATACCACTCATGCACACATATTGCCCGGCAGTTATTCGTTCGATTCCGGATTTGAGCGCGGCCAGACACTGCTAAGCCAAACCATCGGAGTAAAACCCACGGCGATTTTCGGCTGTAACGACGAAATTGCCGCAGGTGCGCTCCTTGCTGCGCGCCTGAACAATATCGCCATGCCGGAACAACTCTCGATTGTGGGCTTTGAAGACTCGCCTTTCTCGCGTCAAACCTTGCCTAAAATCACCACAGCCGCACAACCCACCCGGGAAATTGCCCAACAGGCAACGCGCCTGTTGATCGAAAAAATTCGCGCGAAAAATGTGCCCGATAGCCCTCCCCCAAGTTGTGAAGCCTATACACCACAACTGGTGGTACGCGAGTCCAGCGCGGCACCGGCAAAGTAGGAAATATGATGGGTTTGCCATATATTGCAGCAAAAAATTAACGCATCACCTAAATGATATTTGCGTGCAATAAATCAACATGCATTTTGAGGAGCGCTGCACGGCTTGTGCAGCGCATCGGAGAATCAGGCTTCAATTACCTCGGCTTTAGCCTCTGGAGTTGGAGCAGTTTCTGGAGCGGCTTCTGGAGCTGCTGTTTCACAGCTCTCCATCACTTTCTGCAAATGTCCACCCAAATTCTCTTGCGCGATCCCCTGACTTGCCAAGGCCATTTGCTTGAGCGTTGCTAATGCTTGTTCAAGGCCCTGTTGAGTGAGCAGCGTGGAAGCGTAGGAGGTTAATTCCGCACCTTGTTTTAGCAGGTTAGAAAGCTGCATCAAATCAATTTCCTGCTCCAGCAATTGCTGCACATCCGCTACCAGTTGAGTGATTTTTGCGGTCTCAACCAGCGCACCTTCTACAGTGACCAATTGCCCTACTGGATCAGCAGCGAGCTTACTGGCAACGCAAGCGGCCACAGAACCCGCTTCTGCAGTCGCCACCACGGTATCCAGCCCCTGCTCACGGATAAGTTTCACCGCATCATTTAATTGCTGATGCTGGGCAAGCCACTCCTGCTCCTGTTTAACCTTTACATTCTCACCAAGGAAATCGCAGCCAGAAAGTGAAAAAGCCAGGCCGAGTGGAACAAAGAATTGTTGTATACGCATTGGAGATTCCCATAAAGAAATAGCGGCATTATATTCACCAATGAAAAATAAGTTCATCAGATGCCGAAAAAATCTTAAGGAAATACTCACGCAAGATGACATTTTGGAGGGGTTGCCATCCATGGCAGGAGAAAATTACTGCATCACCTAGAAGTTGTAACGCAGGGTCACATAGGCACTGCGCGGTTCACCAAACCAGCCTTCGCGCTGGATGCTGGTGTAATAGGTTTTATCGAACAGGTTATTGATATTCAGCGCGGCATGTAGCTGTGATGTGATTTTGTATTGCGCCATCAAATCAACCAAAGTGAAGCTACCTTGGGAGAAATTAATCCCGCTGCTATGAGTCGCATCTTGCCAGCGCAGGTTGCCGCCAATACTCAAACCTTCGATCCAGCTGGTTGGCTGGTAATGCGTAAACATTTTGAACGTTTGTTGCGGAATATGCGTGAGACGCGGCTGGCCTTTGGCATCTTTCGGATCGGCTTCGCTGAAGCCGCCGCCCAATTCCCAGTTGCTGGTCAACTGCCCGGAAATTTCCAATTCATAACCCGTAGTTTCAGTACCATCAATGCCCTGATAAACATAGTGACCGGTCGGGCCGCGGTTGATTCCACCATTTGGGCCAGGAACATATTCGGGCACATTGTCTTGCAGGGTTTTGTAGTAAGTCGCCAACAGATTTAATTTATTATCAAAAAATGCGAGCTTGGCACCAGCCTCAGTGTTTGAACCTTCGGCGGGCTCAAGCAACATACCGGCAGCATCGTAGTTGGTGCTGGGCTTAAAAATATCGGTGTAGCTGGCGTACAGAGATAAATATTTATTGATGTCCACCACTATGCCCGCGTAGGGCGTAACCACCGAAGAATCCTTGCTGGTTGCACCAACATCAGTGACACCATCAACATCTGTATAGTCGTAACGGGTTTCCCAATTACTCACGCGGCTACCGAGAATTATCGATAGGTTATCAACCGGTTTCACGCGCGTTGCAACATAGAAGCCGCTTTGTTTTTCCATGGTGTAAGTACTATCACCAATCGAACTCACATCCAATTTTGGAAACTTGCCGGTTTTAATCAGCGCGTCCAAATCGTCGATAGGCGCATCGGTATAATTGTAAGAACTCCCGTTTTCTTCTGAGTCGTAGTAGCTACCACCAACAACCAAATCATGTGCACGACCAAATAATGTGTATTTACCCACCGCATGCAAATTGATTGAGTTTTGCTCCGGTTCACCTGCCCAACGGCCAGCGGATACTGTATCTACATCAAACCAACCACCAGCCAATGCGGTAGTGGGCATAACGCTGTCATATTCACGTTTTGATTTTTCCAGATCGAGTTTTACTCGCCAGTCATTTTCAAAATAGTGCTCAACCGTAGAAAATATCGAAAGATTTTCGCGCGTGTGATAACCCCAATCCGGATTTAAATTAGTAGTGCGCGAAAAATTAGTCGGTGTGCCATCAGCATAAAGAAGTGGTGCACCGAAACGATCGCCACCGGTAGATTTGTGATCCTGATATTCAATGCCGACCGACCAAATAGTTGCATCAGTTAAATTAGTTTCGAGCACGCCGTAGAGAATCTTTTTTTCCAAACCGAGGCGATCAACAAAACTCTCGTTGTCTTGCCAGGCAGCAACCAAACGGCCGCGAATTTCACCATCCGCAGTTAATGGCCCACTCACATCTGCCTCAGTGCGATAGTGATTCCATGAACCGTATTTGCCGGCAACATACGCTTGAAATTCAGTGGTCGGTAATTTACGCACGAGGTTAACGGCGCCCGATGGCTCACCCACTCCATTCAACAATCCACTTGCACCGCGCACCACTTCCACACGATCAAACAGCGCCATATCGGCGATATCATTTTGGAAACCAAAACGCGTCGAACGAGCAACACCATCCACCTGATAATTTTCTAGTGGGAAACCGCGCGCGTAAACCATGTTATTGTCCGAACCCAAAGGGCCAGAAGTATTCACCACCAAACCAACGGTGTTATCAAGAACTGAAGCAATTTCGTTCATGCCCTGATCTTCAATGCGCTGACGCGTTACTACAGTGACGGATTGCGGTGTTTCGCGAATGGATAAATCCAATCGCGTTGCAGTGTTGGTTAAACCTGTGGTGTAAGAACCTGTGCCTTCGGTGGTGCTTTCAACACGCACGGTTGGCAATAATCCACCGCTCGCCACGGCTTTTTCCAGACGATAACTGCCGGTGGCAGATTCATAGCGCACCGCGAGGCCAGAGCCTTCCAACAACTTGGCGAAACCTTCATTCAAATTGTAAGTGCCGTTTAATCCCGCTGATTGGCGATTGGGAATTTCTTTTGGATCGAAGATCAAGGCAACGCCGGCAGCGACGGCAAAGCGATTTAAATTATCAGCCAATGAACCGGCAGGAATATCGTAGCGACGCTGCTCGGTTGCGACTTCAGTCGAATCCGCGGTAGCAGCTAGCACTGGTAAGCTGGATGCGCCAAGCAAGCTAACTGCCAAAAGCAGTGATGGGACAATCGATAAAGAGGATGGGACTGCTACGCGGGAACGCGCGCCCAAAAGTGTGTGTTTCATAACAAGAGCGTCCTGATGTTCGGATGATTTTTGTGTACATCCCATAGCCGGACGACGGCAAAAAAAGTGCAGAAAACTTTTTGGATTTTTTTAATGCGGTGCAAATCGATTAAAAATTTTACTCAGTCGGTTCGACGCTCACCCAATAACGGCTCATGCTCGCCAGACGAATGGGAAAACGGCCAACCAGAATTGCCAGCGCGCGATCCGTATCTTTTAGCGGGAAAACACCAGAGACACGAATTGCCGATGCTGCTGGCGAGCAGCGCAACACACCGGTGCGGTAGCGCGCTAATTCAGCGATCACTTTGCTGAGCGACCAGTCATTCACCACTAGCGAACCCTGTGCCCATGCTTCCGCATTGGGAGCCATAGTTTCAGGGGAATTAGTTGCTTGTTTGTCGAACCGGATTTGCTGGCCGGCGTTGAGCTGCAGTGTTGCCGTTGAATCTTGCGGAGTAATTTCCACCGCGTGTTCCAACACCGTCACCTGCGTGTGCGATTCCATATCGCGCACAATAAACCGCGTACCCAAAGCCTTGATGCGCCCGTGGCGGGTAAGCACTTCAAACGAACGCGCTTCTGTTTCCAATTTGCCGGTTTGAATAATTATTTCGCCGTGCAGCAATTGCAGTCGGCGGACGTTGCTATCGTAATGTTGATTGACTTGGGTCGCGGTATTGAGGATCACCAAGCTGCCGTCGGCAAGTTTAAATTCGCGCTGTTCGCCGCGACCGGTTTTAAAGTCGGCGAGATAAGTTTGCCAGGGCTGCTCGCGCCACATCAACGCGCTGCCGCCCGCACCGAGTGCGAGCCACATCATGCCTTTGACCACTGAGCGGCGTTTTGCCCCCAGTGCGGTCAATGTCGGTATAGCGATAGAACTCGGTGCACCGGCCACTGAGGACAGCAGATTTCCGCGCACCGCATCCAGACGCGCCCAAGCATCTGCGTGTTGTGGATGTGCACTGCGCCAGTGTTCGCAGTCACTGCGCTCGGCCTCGGTAGCTTCACCGGAGCTGAGCAGTACATACCAATAAATCGCCTGCCGGCGCACTTGCGGATCAATTGCCGATGCCGGAATGGTCATTGTGCGGCAACCAAATCAAAGCAGTGATCAAAGGCCACTGCCATATCGTTTTTCACCGTGCGCAAACTGATATTCAAACGCGCGGCAATTTCGCTGTAGGTCAGCCCATCAAGTTGCGACAACAAAAACGTGTGACGAACCCGGGGCTTGAGACCATCCAATAAGGTGTCGATACGGATAAGGGTTTCAAGCATCGCCGCCTGACTTTCTGCCGATGGCCACTCCGCTTCCGGCAGGTTTGCCAAGGCGTCCAGATAAGCCCGCTCCACTGCGCGATGACGGAAAAAATCCACCAACAATCCACCGGCAATGGTGGAGAGAAAACGGCGCGGTTCGCGGATTTCCTTGGTCGGACTCGCAACATGGTGGGACTTGAGGATGCGAATAAAAGTATCGTGCGCCAGATCCTCGACCTGCGCTGGGCAATCCAGTCTCCGCCGCAGCCAGCTTTTTAGCCACGAGTGATGATGGACATACAAGCTGCTGACATCGGCTTGTTGGTCAAAATGGGCACCGGACATGGGAGGGTTCCGCGCAGGAAATTAATATCTGGATAATAAAATAAGAATAACGATATCAAATGATAACTATTCGCATTTTATGGCATGAAAAGTTGCAATAGCAACCGGCCTGCCCCATCCATCGGATAATTTCCGGCCTGAAACGAAAAAACCCGCGCCAACTAACGCGGGGTTTCTATTAATCCCTGAGTAAAAACCAGAGTTCGTTGTTGGCGATTAAAACTTCCCGCGCACCGTAAAACTCCAGCTGCGCGGCATACCGTAGGTGTTGTCACCCGAGGTAGTTCCGGCAACCTGGTAATACTCTTTATCAAACAGGTTGTTAACGTTTAACGCCAAAGACCAATGTGAATCCAACCGGTATTCCGCAAAGGTGTTCCAGAGTGCGCGACCGGCTTCGGTGAAATCGTAGGGAACAGCGGGGCCATCGAACGCGCCTTTTCCATCTAATCCACCAGTCGGATTCCAGGCGTTAACCGTACCACTCTGATAGAAAGACGACTGGGCTTGCACACCGCCGCCAACGCGCAATTTATCCAGCGCTCCAGTGAATTGGTAGCTGCTCCACAAACGCAAAATATGCTTGGGCGTATTGCTGGAATAGCGCTTGCCGTCGTTGGCTCCGTACTCTTCTTTGTTATCGTCGTAGGTGTAACCGGCATTGATTTGCCAGTTATCGGTCAGCGCACCGCTGATATCTAACTCCACGCCCTGCGCGAGAAATTCACCATCACCGCGATAGCAGCAATTTTTGCCCGGCATATTGAACGAGATATCGTTGCTGACGTTTACACGATAGTTCTCGCGATCGGTGCGATAAAAAGTAATGTTGGTATTCAAACGGCCATCAACGTGTTCACCTTTAATTCCCAACTCCCAACTTTTACCTTCAGTGGGGTCGAGCATGTCGTGTTCGGGAGTGTAAAAAGTGCTTTGGTCTTCAAAACTTTCCGAGTGCGTCAGATACGCCGTCCAGCGATTGGAGATATCGTAAAGCAAACCATAGTAAGGTGTAAAAATGCCGCTGTTGTCATTGGATTTAATGCTAATTGGCGATTCGCAAGTCGTTGCCCAACTGGCACAGTCGCCATTTGCATCGCGATAGGCGTTGAAGCCAGTGCTGTAAAGTTCATAACTGGCGTAACGGCCGCCCAACACAAATTTTAATGCGCCCTGGATTTGGAAATAGCCGTACGCATAAGCGCCCTGCTGTTTTTGTTTGGATTGGTTATCCCAGCCTTTCGCCATGCTTGAGGGATATAAAAATTCATCGGGATTGAAGTCATTCCAATCGGGCACAGGCAATGGATTATTGTGATAGGAAATCAAACTGTATTGGCGGACATCAGCGTAATCTGCACCGAACGCAAATTTTTGTTCGCGATTAAATAAATTGGTTGTACCGATCAAACTGATATCAGCAGTTTCCACATCAGCGTTCCAATCGGCGCGCGTGGTATACACCACACCATCGCCAATCAATGTTACCGGATCGACCATACCGTCATACATAGTCACCACATTTCTACCGTTGTTCGTTGCAGTGCGCGAAACGCCGGTTTTCAATTTCCATTGATCATTAAATTGGTGTTCAACCGTCGCAAAAATATTTTCCAAATCGTAACTACGTTGTACCCAATCGGCATAACCAACACTGCGGTGAATATCCAGTTGCGCACCGCTGAAATAGCGCGGCAAACCCGGCGGCTGATCAGGCGCACCGTGTTGGGTGTCGATGCTACCGCCTAATACAATGACTGTTTTCTCGCCTGCAGCAAAATCCACCACGCCGTAGGCAGTGCTTTTATGACTGCCACCGCTAGCATAAAAATGATCACCAGTATTGTTGGCCAACACAGCGCGACCACGCACTCGGCCATCACTGGTGATCGGTGAGCTCACATCCACTTCGCCAGAATAGTTATCCCATGAACCGGCAGTGACCGCCGTTTTTGCCTGGAAATTTTCCAGCGGGCGTTTGCGTACCAGATTGATAGTACCGGCAGGTTGGCCATTGCCGGAAAACAATGAATCCGGGCCGCGCAATAATTGCACGTTGTCATACTTAGCCATGCCATTGTTTGAACCGCCACCGCGGCTGTCATCCAGCGACGGAACTGAAATTGCCATGCCATCGGCCGTGATATTGGTGAGCGAATGGCCACGCGAATAAAAACTCGCTTCGTTGCTGTTGCCCGAGCCATAAGTCATGGTGATGCCCGGCAGTTGGTTTACCGCATCGTAGAAATTCTGGATGCGCTGGTCATCCAATTGCTGGCGAGTAATTACTGAAATCGAACGCGGCGTTTCGCGCAGGGTCTCACCCAATTTTCCGCCGACAGAGACAACGGGAACAGTGTAAGAACCGCTGCCTTCTGTAGCATCGGTCAATGCAGTGCTCGATACTTTTACCGCTGATAATTTTCCGCTAGGCGGTTGCGGCGCGCGTTTAAGGCTGAAACTGCCATCGGATTTAATCACCGTTTCCAAACCGCTACCCTGCAAAATTTTTTTCAATCCTTCTTGCGGAGTGAAACTGCCGCTGATTTCCGGAGCTTGTTTTCCCTCGACCAAATCAGGCGTAAATGAAAGTGTGATGCCCGCTTCGCTGGCGAAACGGTTGAGCGATTGTGCGAGGCTTCCTGCCGGTATGTGATAAATCTGCTGCACCGCTTGCGCTTGTAATTGCGCAACTTGTGCCACAGCAACACTTCCAGATGTGAGCCCGACAACAATACCGGTACCAACAACCGTAGCACGCAAGACTCTGGCGAGCGGAGTGAGTGAAAAATAAGGCATGACCTGATAACTCCAAACGTAAAGTAAAAAGTGGTTTTCAGGTGCTATGCCGAGCAAGTGAAAAAAAGGGGACAGGAGTTAGATAAAAAAGTGAAAAATATTTTATGGTGCGGTGAGTGTGATCCAGTAATTGGTCATGCGCGCGATGCGCACCGGCAAAGTACCAGCAACCACACTCAATGTTTGCAGAGTATTTTTTATCTGGAATACACCAGAGATGCGCAACTCGGCCACGGCCGGATCACAGCGCAGAATTCCTTCGTGGTAGCGCGCAAGCTCAATAACAAAATCACCCAAGCGCAAATTATCAGCAATGATCTGCCCGCGCGTCCACGCAGGAACCGATTGATTGTGCGCTTCGATGAGGTGAATGTTGTGGCGATCAAACACGGCAGTTTTTCCCGCATCAATACGCGTATCTGTTACACCGGCTTGCGGCGTTAAGGCCACGGCATGCTCATATACTTTTACGCGCACGGCATCATTATCCAACGTGCGCACTGCGAAACGGGTTCCCAAGGCGCGCACCGTGCCCGCCGGTGTCGCCACTAAAAACGGGCGATGGTTCACCGCATTATCTGGCGCAGTGACAATATGAATTTCACCGCGATGCAAACGAATAAGTCGCTGCTGTGCATCAAACTGCACGTCCACCAAACTCACGGTGTTGATTTGCAATTGGCTGCCATCCGGCAGGGTGATGGTTTGCTGCTCACCTTTGGCTGTGCGGTAATCTGCACCTACTACCGGCAAGTCGCGCCGAACCGTCCAGACCACCGGCACCGCCGCCAATACCGCAAGCGATAGCAACAACTGGCGACGATCAATCCGTTTACGGCCAAGCACTGGTTGGCTAACGCCGGAAGGCATGCTGCCCATCATGGATTTCAATTGCAGCGCTGCTTGCCATGCACGCTCGTGCTCGGCACTTTCCGCACGCCAATCTTGTAAGCGCGATTCGTCAGCGGGAGTCATTGTGTTTTCCTGCATATGCACCAGCCAACCCGCAGCAGTTGCGATAACAGCTGGTGACGGGGCATTCCCAGCGGTTAGAACATCGCGGCTATGCATTGGCCAAACCCTTGTTGCATATAGCGTTTAACGGTGCGCTCGGAGATCGCCATTTGCTGCGCAATAGCGGTGTAGGTTAATCCGTGGATTTGCGCGAGCAAAAATACTTTGCGCACCGGTGCGGATAATTGGTCGAGCGCGGCATCAATACGATGCAAGGTTTGCAGCAGGATTTCCTGCTCTTCCGGTGAGATGCTAAACGATTCCGGCATGCTGGCCAGTGCATCCAGATACGCCTGTTCCAGCGAGCGACGGCGAAAGTGGTCAATCAGCAAACCGCCAGCAATTACCCGCAGAAACGCGCGCGGTTCCTGCAACGGCATGGTATTGAGGTAATCGCGCTTACCCAAAATCCGTAAAAAAGTGTCCTGCGCCAAATCAGCCGCCTGCTGCGAACAGCCCAATTTTACCCGCAACCAATTGCGCAACCATGAGTTATGGTCGCGATAAAGGGTTTCAGTGGGGCATGCCGGCGATGGGAATTGCATGTAAAATGACTCTGATTAATGTTAATAGATGATAATTATTATCATTTTTCTTGTCGAGAGCATAAAATGGCGGAAAAATCATTAACCCCACACTAAATCCACGTTCGGATTTAGTCAGTTGTATGGAACCAAAAGCTTATGGCTACAGCATCACCAACCCTTTCCACCCGCCATATTGTCGGCCGCATCGGCGCCGCAATTCTTGGCGGCTACGCTTTTGTGTGGGGCGCCATTGCGCTGTTGCATGCGAGCCTTTATGCGCTCGGCATGCCCTTTCATGATGCAGAACACCTGTCCAGCATCATCGGTTTCCTGCTGTATCTGACGGTATTCCTGTGGGCGTTTGCTGCACAGAACATGACCAAGGTATGGCTGATATTCGTTGGCGGCGGCTTGGTGATGACTGCCTCTGCTTCATTGATTCAGCATTTGCTGTTGTAAGAGGAGAATCCCGTGTTCCAGAATTTCCGTTTATCCATGGCCTGGTTACACACCTGGTTTGGCCTAGTGTTGGGCTTTGTATTAATGGCGGTGTTTTTCTTCGGCGCGCTATCAGTATTCGACCGCGAGATCGACCGCTGGGCAGTGCCTGAGTCGCGCTTTGATCCGCAACCTATGCCGTCATTCGATAACTTGCTGCGTCCGATTTTTGAAAATATGCAGCCAACCAAACTCGATATCGAGCAATTCGCCCCGCTTGCTAATGGACCTATGCCGGAGCGTTACGACACAGTGGTCACCTGGGGTGCTTACACCACCCACCGCGATCCAATCCTGAATATTTTTGCTGGCTATGAAGTGCCTAATGCAATCGATCCTGAAAATTCGATTTTTACCAGCCGCACTATAGATCCGCGCGACGGCAAAATTTTCCCCGATGACAGCCTCAAAATCGGCAGCCGCTTTTTCTATCCTTTGCACTACAGCCTGAACTTCCACTGGATGAGCCTGGGCTATTGGATTGTAGGTTTTGCTTCATTGATTATGTTGGCGGCGTTGGTCAGCGGTGTAGTTATGCATCGCAAATTCTTCCGCGAATTGTTCACCTTCCGCCCGAAGAAAAGTACCCAGCGCAGCACCTTGGATTTGCACAACCTCACTGGTGTAGTCGCATTACCATTCCACTTTTTCTTTGCGTTTACTGGGCTGGTGATTTTTGCCGGAATTTATTTCCCGGTATCGCACACGCAGTTGGAAGCTCTGCACGACCAGCATGAACTTCACGAAGCTGCAGAAACCGGTCTGCCACACGACCGCGCAGATGTTGCTGCACCTATCGCCTCAGTTGATGCCATGGTTGCTGAAGCCAAACGCCGTTGGGCAGAGCGCGGTATGGGTGGCGATGTAGGTTTCCTCGCCTTGCGTCACGTAGGTGATGCCAATGGTTATGTGAGTGTTTATCGCGCTGGTACTGACCGTATCGCACTGACGGGCGAAGGCATCCACTTCAAAGCCAGCACTGGTGAAGTATTGCGTGAAGATCCACCGAGCACTGCGGTGGAAAGCGTCAACGAATTCCTGACCGGCTTGCACTTGCAGCATTTCCGTCACTGGATGCTGCGCTGGCTCTATGTATTGGGTGGTTTGGCAGGCTGCGTATGTATCGCGACTGGCTTCATCTTCTTCGTTGAAAAACGCAAGCGCCAATACGTTAAACAAGGCAGTCAAAATGCGCGTGTAGTTGATGCATTAGCAGTGACTACCGTAACCGGTATGTTGATCGCCGCTGTGGGCATGTTGATCGGTAACCGCTTGTTGCCCGTGACTGTTCCGGAAGGCTGGCCACCGCGTGGCGATATTGAAATCTACATCTTCTGGGGCACTTGGGTATTGGCAATGGCGCACGCATTTTTGCGCAGCGGTCCGGTGGCGCAAGCGCGCCTTAACCCTGCTTGGATCGATCAATGTTTGGCTCTCACTCTGTTAGCACCGGCAGCGGTATTGCTCAACTGGATCACCACTGGCGACCATCTCGCTAAAACCATCGGCGAAGGCTACTGGCCAGTAGCAGGCCTTGATCTGGCGCTGCTGGTAACTGCAGGTTTGTCATTTGTCGCCGCGCGCCATTTGCGTCGCAAGACCCAAACTGAAACAGTCGCTGTCGTTAACGATATGGATGACGCGGAGGTGCAACGTGGATAATTTACTGCTCGTAGCCGCAACGGTGTTGTGTGTATCCGGCATGGCATGGCTCGCATTGGCGATGGATGTGCATTGGAAGCAAGTTAACGATGGCGTTATCGCCCCCAAAACAGTTCGCAGCTTGCGCGTCCTTGGTTACATCGCCCTGTTTTTCTCACTGGTGTGCTGCCTTGCGGTGGATCACGCCACCATGGCATCGCTGGTGTGGATTATGTTGCTCGCCAGCTCTGCGCTGACAGTGGCATTTACCCTCAGCTGGCGTCCACGTTTGTTGCGTTTCTTCACCCTGCCTTTCGCATCTGCCTAAGGATGCATCTGGTTGTGCAGATGGATAATCTGCACAACCAATATCTATAAAAAATATTTTTTCAGAGGATGAATTATGGCTCGCGCCGTAGCGTTATTCAGCGCTCCAAAAAGTCGTCTGCTCGCTTGCACCTTAGGTGTGTTGATCGCATCAACATTGGTGACCGCAGGTTCGCCAACTTATCTCCCGTTTAATGAAATCGACCGGATCGGCGTGCCCATCCTGCTGTTTCCTATCACCTGGATAATACTGTTTCTGCTGGCGACCATGACCCGCAGTATCTGGCGAGTATGGGGCGTGCTACTGGTGCTGACGCTGATACACGCCGGTTTGATTTACCAACATTTGGCCGGGTGATATATGCAGCGCGATACCACTAAAAAATTCTATGTCGTCCACAGCTGGCTTGGTGTAATCACCGGTATCTTGCTGTTCATCCTCGCTTACAGCGGCGCCTACTCCGTATTTGGTGCAAGAGAATTAAAAGTCTGGGCCAATACCGATATCCGCGGCGGCGTCAGTCAGGATTACACCGCCATTGAGGCATTGGTTCGCGAGCACGCCGCGCAAGTGGGGAGTGATTATCTTGAACATGTGCGCGTGATGCTGCCGGGCGAAAGCAGTTTTACCCATTTGCAAATTGGTTTTGAAAAAGAAATCGAATTGGAAAATGGCCAGCACGACCATCACGTGATTGTGTACCAACACCATCCACAAACGCTCGCACTGGAAGACAAATTTGAAGGCGGCTTACTCGACTGGTTTAACAGCCGACCAAAAGATATGGCCGATTTTATGACGGCCTTTCACGCCGATTTACATCTCGTCAATCCGGTTGGATTGGTGATCACCGGTTTGTTGGGTTTAGCTTTGTTTGCCTCCATCATTACCGGTGTGATTATCCATCGAAAAATTTTCAAAGAATTTTTCAGCTTCCGACCATTGCGCAGCTTGCGCCTGCTATTTACCGACACCCACAAAGTACTGGGCGTATGGGGTTTGTTATTCCATGGTGTGATTGCATTTACCGGCGCGTTTTTGGGGCTGGTGTTGGTATTACTTGTACCTGCCGCCGCCTTTGTCAGTTTTTCTGGCAACCAGGATAAATTGATCGAAACTTTCTTGCCGGAAATTGAGCCCGCCATTACTGGTGAAGCCGCTGAGCCGCAGTTTGCCCAGATACTGAAGGAATTTCGCGCGGCCAATCCGGATTTAATTGTGGTGGATGTGAATATCCATGGCTGGGGTGATAAGGGCGCAGTAGTGGCCTTTACTGCGCTGGGCGGCGACACATTGGCTGCAAATGAAACCTACGAGTTCAATGCGGTGACCGGCGAGTTAAACAAGCAATACAGCACCTTCGGCAAACTCGATAGCACCACCGGTGTTGTTCTGGATGCGATGTACCCGCTGCATTTTGGTAACTTCGGCGGTTTGTTCGTCAAAATTATCTGGAGCATTTTGGGAATAGGCACAGCGCTGCTATGTGTCACCGGCATGATGATTTGGATCGAGCGGCGCGCTTACGGTTCCGAAGGCAGCTTGTCGCAAACTGCATATCACCGCATCAGTCGCTTAACCATTGGCAGTTGCATGGGATTAGTGATTGCCAGTGTGTTACTTTTCTACGGGCAATTACTCCTGTCAGTAAAACCGGCTGAGTTCAGTTACTGGCTGGGCGTAATCTTTTTTTCCAGCTGGGTTGCAATCCTTGTCTACGCGATGCTCCGCCACAACAGTTATAAAACCATCAAAGAATTATTTGCGCTCTGTGGTGTGCTGGCGATTGGCGTTCCGTTTTTGAATGGCGTAGCTACCGGCGATGCTTTACCAATGACATTATTTAATGGCAAAACTATTAGCGGTGGCGTCGATGCAACCTTGTTGATTTGTGGATTATTTTGTTTATGGACTGCAAAAAAACTTCCCGCCCATCGCCCGGCAAATAATTCATTGGCGACACAAACAAACGATAAAGTGGCGCAAGAAAATACCGCCCAACCAGTGCAGGAGCCATCATGATAAATCTGATATTGCTGCTGGCATTAATCACCAATGTCGCCACCGTTTTATTGTGGCGCCATCTGCAAATTCATTCAGGACACAAACGCATCCTGTTAATACTGGCTGCGCTTATCTGTTTTGTTGCAAGCACTTATTTATTTTCTATCCCTTACGCTTGGACGCGTGCACCCTTTATTTCACTCGGCGTTTTAGGTTTAAGTGGATGGCTGTGTGTATTTGCGTTTCCGCTTTTTAATAAACAAGCAAGGTAGATCTTTTAGCATCAGGTGCTGTGAAAAAAGCCCGCCCGTTGTGAAACGAGCGGGCTTTTTTATAGTGAATACTTCGTGATTAATTGAATTGCTTAACCGTAAGTCTTTTTAGGTTCCTGCACTTGCCCCGGTGCATCAATTTGGATGCGTGCACGCAACCATTCGGCGAAATCTTTTTCGGTTAGTGAGCCGTCGGCCAAGCCGATCATGGCTGCATATTTCTCTTCGTCGCTTGCTATCAGGTTACCGTGATTAAGGCGCAAAAAAACGCGATAACAAACATGGGCAGTGCGCTTATTACCATCAACGAATGGATGGTTGCGAGCGAGGCCAAATGCAAGGCTGGCCGCAAGATCGGCCAAGTCCGGTGGTGGTTCGCCATAAGTATAAAGTTGTTGCGGGCGTGCAAGAGCAGAATCCAGCAAACCTTCATCGCGCACACCGCTACCGCCACCATGCTCTGCAAGCTGACGATCATGAATGGCGAGTGCCAGGGCTTTAGTCATCCAGACAACCATAACGCCTCCTTTATTGCGCTAATTTGTGCAGAACTTGCCGATCTTCACGCATGATCTGCTCCGCAACTTCCATTTGCTCTGCAAGGGTTGGGTCGAAGGTGGTGAGCTTGATTCCGTCCGGTGTTTCCAGCAGATAAATATCGTCGCCTTTGGCCAAGCGCAGGCGCGCAAGGATTTCTTTCGGCAGGATGACACCAGCAGAATTACCGATAGAGGTGATTTTGAGTTTCATAAGGGCTCCAGGGGCTCCGTTATAACAAGTGGTATAACAAGATAATCATAGCAGCTTCAGGTGACTGGTTGGGCGAGTCTTTGTATAAATAATTAAGGCCGCAATTGCGGCCTTAATTATCGGTGTGTCCTTCACCCCAGCTTTATCCTTCATTCATCTTGTTAGAACTGGTAGTCAAGGCTCACACCAAACTGGCGCGGGGCGCCGAGGGTAAGGGATGGAGGCGCGCCGCGATTGGCTTGTTCAATGTACTCCTCATCCAACAGGTTGTTGACGGTGGCATAGAGTGCAACTTTGCTCCATTCATAACCTACTTTTAGATTCACCAGTGTGCGCGATTCATTTTCCGGATCGTAACCTGGATCACCTGCAACCAAACCTTCGGCGTAAGGGTTCACCAGCAATTTGGAGCTGCTGGCATAGTTGGCGTTGAGGTTGGCGAAGATGCCGCTTGGTGCGCGATAGGTGATGCCCGCGCTCAAGGTCACATCCGGTGCCGATGGAAATGCGCGCCCAGCCAGATCATAAGTTCGTGTTGGCTGCACAATCAAAAACTCATCGAACTCAGTTTTTGAATAACCGATACCACCATAAACTTCGAGCGCTTCGGTAACCGCATAATTCAGTTCCAACTCAAAGCCTTTTACGGTGGATTTCCCGGCGTTGCGCGTTTCAGTGTCGTAGCTATTTCCCGACAATTGCACAGCAATTTGTTGATCCTGCCAATCAATAAAAAAGGCGTTGGCATTAGCGGTCAATGCGCCATCCAACCAGCTGGTGCGCAATGCCAGTTCATAGTTATCGGTGTATTCCGCGTCGTAACTGAAAATTTCGCCGCGCCCGACGTTGGTGCCCACGCCACCAGATCTATAACCCTGCTGAAAAGTGAAGCTGAGGTTCACGTCATCGCTAAAGCGATAAGTGGTGCCGAGTTTGGGTAGCCATTCATCAAAGCTTGCATCGGCCAGCGGCGCAGTGCCCGAGGCATCTTCCACCATTTTATAAAGCTGGGCGTTGATGCCCGCCAATAAGTACGCCAGTTGTGGCGCAGCTACAGCGTAGTCTGCCGGATTAGGTAAGAGTTGGGCGTTATCGATGGTGTACTGCGAATCGCTGCTGTTGGCTTGCTTTTCTTTATCCCAGCGCAGACCGCCAAAAATGTCCCAGCTCGATGTGAGCTTGAAAGTCAGGTCGGTAAAAATCGCCTGGGTTTTTACCGCTTGGGTGTACTGCGAATAAGTACCAAGCTGGACCGGATCGATAGGAGCGTAAAGCCCCAACACCATATTGGCAGTTGCAGCATCCAACCCAAGGCCACCGTATTCCGGCGGTGCTACCAGCAGTTGCGCCAGACCAGTTTCTTGCAGAGTTAATCCGCGCTGGCCGCTGGAGGTATCCACCACGTCCAAATCTGAATAATAAGCGCCGATAACACCGGTCAAACGGTCGTAGTCCAGCGTCAGGCGGAATTCCTGGCTGAGAGTTTCATCGGTGCGGTCATCAACCAAAATAGACAGCGGTTGCGGCGAGGCATCGCCATCCCACTCGTAGGCGTATTGGGAATCCGAATAGCTGGTGATTGACGCTAGCTGCCAGTTGTCATTGAGCGTGTAATCCAACTTTAAAATGGTGATGTCGGCATCGTTGGTTTCAAAAGTGGGATCGTTAAAACGGGTGACACGAGGATCGTAAAGATCGCCCTCTGCATTCGGCTCAACCCAGCGCACACCCACTTCCGTTTCAGTGCGGGTGAAACTCAGCAACGCCGAAAAATCTTCGGTTGGTTCAAACAACAATTTCGCGCGATACGTATTGTTATTGTTAAAGTCGGAGTGGTCGCCACGGGTCAAGTTATCGTTGAAGCCATCAAAATCGTTTTGCTCTGCACTGACACGAAATGCCAGCACATCATCCACCAACGCACCACCACCGGCAAAAGCCAGCTGTTGTTTGCCATATTCGCCCGCTGCAACGCGCACTTTGCCGTCCCATTCATAGCCCGGATTTTTGGTATTCACGATGACCGCACCCGCCAATGCATTGCGCCCTTGCAGGGTTGATTGTGGGCCGCGCAGGATTTCCACCTGGGTTACATCCCAAGTGTAGAAACCACCTTTTTGGATAGCGCGATAAGGCAAGGGCGCGCCATCCACATAAACGCTCGCCAGATAACTATTGCCGCCGCCCGATACGTTAAACGCATCGATACCGCGGATGCTAAAACCGGTACCGAGGGTGCCGTGGACATTGGGGATCATCTCGATAATGTCGTAGAAGTTTTCAGCTTGTTGATCGCTCATCGCCTGCTCGGTGATAACCGCCACACTCGCGGCAGTGTCTTGTAAGGAGCGATCAATCTTCTGCCCGGTAACGATAACCTCTTCCACTTTTGCCGCTGTTTGCGCCTGCAGGCTTCCGGCAATTATCAGCGTACACAGAGCGGTGAGCGTCTTTAATGCGAACTTTTGTTTTTTCACGATATTCCCCAAGTAATAATGATCCAGTCATAACTGTTTTTAGGCACTAAAATCACCATCACTTTAAATAATAATAATTCTCAATGCAATTTGAGTATTTGTCGCGATAGATATCAAATCAATACCGCCCACTGTAGTTGAAATATCCGCCAAACAGCTTGCACCTAATTCACCGCACACGATAAAATGCGATAAATTCTCATTTGAAATCACATCGCAGCCATTTATGGCTCATCGGAGTTCATCCTGCCACCCGTGCAGCTTGCCCAACGAACCCTTGTTCACAATCTCTACAGTAGCCATCAAGGCTGGCTGCGCGATTGGCTGCGCAAGCGATTGGGTTGCTCGGAAACAGCAGCAGATCTCACGCAAGATACGTTTATCCGGCTGCTGCTGAAGGACAACGCGCCGCAGCTGGAAAGCCCGCGCGCTTACCTCAGCACTATCGCCAAGGGGTTGATGATCAACCACTGGCGGCGACAGGCGCTGGAACAGGCTTATCTCGATTTGTTGGCCGCACAACCCGAACCACTGCTGCCGTCATTGGAAGAACGGCAACTGGTGGTAGAAGCCCTACTGCAATTGGCGGAGATACTCGATGGACTTACGCCGCGCGACCAACAGATTTTCCTGCTCGCGCGCCTCGACGGATTGAAATACCAAGAGATCGCCGACCAGCTCAACATCACTGTCAATAGCGTGCAAAAAGCCATGGTGCGGGCGACCCACAAGGTGTATCAGATTCTGTATGACACAGCTGTCGAATAGCATTTCTGCGCCTACCAACCAGCAGGTTTCCGAAGCAATTGATTGGCTGGTGAAGCTGGAGACTGGCGACCTCAGCGCGGCCGAGCAAATGGCGTTTGAGCGCTGGCAAGCGCAGAGCCCACAGCATCAACTGGCATGGCAACGGCTGGGACGGGCGAGCCAACCTTTTACGCAGGTTGCATCACTCTCCAGTATTCAGGCATTGCAAAGTATTGAGGCGGCTGAGCAGCGCCTGCGCGATAAACGCCGCAGTTTAAAAACCCTCGCTTCTTTCGGCGGACTTTGTATGACGCTATGGCTGAGCCGCGACTACACAGGCGCAGCCACTGCCGGGCGCTATCTCTACGGCCAAGCTTTAGCAGACATCACCACCGCTGCTGGCGAACAAAAATCCGTGCTGCTGGATGACGGCGGCAAATTGCTGCTCAATACCCGTTCCGCATTGGGGATCGATTTCAACAACCGCCCGCAATTGGAACTGCACTACGGTGAGCTGGCGATTAGCAACAGCGGCGGTGCGCAAATTCGCGCGGGCGAAAATTTGTTTTCCCCTGCTGTCGGGGCTGAATTTACCCTGAGCCGACAGGATGATTTCTGCCGCATTCAGGTAGTGACTGGCGAAGTAAATTGCGTTGTGGATGGAAAAAATGAATTGGTTGCCGCAGGACAAAAACTGAAACGGCAGGACAACCAAACACTGCGCGGAACCGCTTCATCTACCTTGAATTTAAGTTGGCGCGATGGATTTATCAGCGCCGAGCGCACGCCGCTGGATCGCTTTGTCGCACAACTGGCGCGCTATCGCCCCGGCTATCTGACCTGTACTGCGCCAGTCGGCAAGCTGACTTTGTCGGGTAGTTTCCCCATCGGCAATACCGATCTCATCCTCGAAAACCTCTGCCAAATCCTGCCAGTGCGCCAACAGCGCTTGAGCCGTTACTGGGTGCGTTTGGTTCCTGCGTAATCTGCTTCAAACCCTACCAAAAAACTTTTTAAAAAAAGTTAAAAAAAAGCGGCAGATTTTTTCATCTCGTCGGGCATAGCAGACAGGAACATCCAACCAGGGACGCGACAACTTATTTTCTCCCCCGGAGAGCAGCCTCCATTTTTCAGGAAACGATCGCCAAGAATCTTCCCCCTGAAGCATTAATTCATCAGGAAATTATTCATGTTGTTCAATCAGATCATGTCGTTAACACACACCAAGTCCTCGTCGACAAAATCACTTTTTCAACTGCGCCCGCTGACACTGGCGATTGGTTTGGGATTATCTGCCGTAACGGCAATGCCAATTGCCTATGCACAAACTACCCAAGCCGCGGTAAAAGCCTATCAAATTGAAGCGGGCAGTCTCGATTCTGCATTGGCGCGTTTCGGCCAACAAAGCGGCGTGCTGGTTTCCGTTAGCGGCGACCTCAGCCTTAACAAACAAACCCAGGGCGTAAGCGGAAACTATCCCGTCGAGCAAGCGCTGGAAATTTTGCTGCAAGGCACTGGCCTACGCGCGAATCGTCAGGAGAATGGCAGCTTTGTCGTTGTTGCAGCGCCAACTAATCCGGCAACTACTTTACGTGCAGTAAAAGTATCCAGCACCGCGCTGACTGCCAGCACTGAAAATACCGGTTCCTACACCACTGGTGCCATCAGCTCCTTCAAAGGCACCCAATCTATTCGCCAAACGCCGCAGCCAGTCACTATCGTATCGCGCGGTTTTTTGGATGATCGCGGCCTGCAGGATATGAACGAAGTTCTGCAAAACGTTCCCGGCATCACCGTGGAATACACCGATAGTGAGCGCGTGAGTTATTTCTCGCGCGGCTATCAAATTGATTCGTTGCAATTTAACGGTGCCACCACTGCGCCGGGCGGCTCGGTAGGTATTCAGGCTGATACAGCAGTGTTGGATCGCGTGGAAATATTGCGTGGTTCAGCAGGATTATTGCGTGGCTCGGGCAACCCATCGGCGAACGTGAATTTGGTGCTGAAAAAACCGACCAAAGAATTCCAGGCATCAGCTACCGCAAAATTGGGTTCATGGAATCGCGGCCGTTATGAAGGCGATATTTCTGGTTCATTAACGGACGAAGGCGGACTGCGCGGTCGTGTGGTGTTGGTGTCGGACGATAAAGAATTTTTCCAAAAAGCGAAGCAGGAAGATCGCCAGGTATTTTTCGGCTCACTCGCCACTGATCTCACCGAGAATACTGTTTTGACCGCCAGTTTTCTCTACACCGATTTGGATGCAACTGGCTCATGGGGTAACTTGCCTGCAAACCTCGACGGCACCCAATTGGATATGCCGCGCGAGACTTATCTCGGTGCCGATTGGAATACCTGGAACCGCTATCAGGAGCAGGCCTTTTTATCACTCGAACACAAGTTCGATAACGAGTGGAAAATCGATGTTAACGCCACCGAATCGCGCTTCCGCATGAAGGACAATGGTTTCAAACAAACCTATTTCACTCCGAGTGCGACTAACCCTTATATCGGCACTATGACCGCCTCTATTTACACCGGCGATGCGAGCGATCAAAGCGCTTACAGTTTTGTCGCCAGCGGTCCATTTAATTTATTTGGTCGTCGCCATGAATTGGTAATTGGTGCAGAGCAAACCAGCGTAAAAGCCACTGCCACCGTTGGTAAAGGCAACCTTACGCCAGTGACAATTGATATACGCACCTGGGACCCGTACAACAGCCCGGTGCCGAAACCAACGCTCGGTGATGTTGCTGCCGGCGCAGTGACCAATACCGATCAGGAAGGTATTTACAGCACCTTGCGCTTGTCACTTGCTGATCCGCTTACTGCCATTATTGGTGCTCGCGTAAGTACCTGGGAATACGAAACACCTGCAACACCCGCGCGCAATTACAGCGTGGACGATGAAGTTACTCCATACGTTGGTTTGGTGTATGACTTCACCAATAATTTCAGCGCTTACGCGAGCTACACCGAAATTTTCAGCCCGCAAAATTTCTATGATGTAGATGGCAATATGCTTGAGCCAGTCACTGGCGAGAACTACGAAACAGGCATCAAAGGTGAATTCTTTGAAGGTAGATTGAACACCGCGTTATCGGTTTACCGCATCAACAACGTCGGTAAAGCATTGGAAGATACTGGTTCACCTAATCCTTGCTTGCCCTACTACACCACTGGTTACTGCCGTGTAGCCGCAGGTGAAACAGAAAGTGAAGGTTGGGAACTGGAAATCTCGGGTGAAATACTGCCCGGCTGGCAAGTGAGCGGTGGTTACACCAACAACGAAACCACTTACGTGCGCGACACAGCCGCAAACCAGGGCTTGCCCGTACGCAGCGCAGACCCAAAACATCTGCTGCGTTTATTCACCAGCTACAAGTTCTCTAACAACCTGCAAGGTTTAACGGTGGGCGGCGGCGTGCAAGCGCAAAGCGATTTCTACAACATCAGCCGTGGTGTCACTTATAGCCAAAGCGGTTACGAAGTGTATAACGCCATGGCCAGCTACGATTTCGATGAAGCTGTACGCGTTCAACTTAACCTCAACAACCTGACCGACAAGGTTTACTACAAAAAAGTAGGCGCCGGCATCGGCAACTACTACGGTGATCCGCGCAATGTGATGCTGGGAATCAACGTTAAGTTTTAATTAAAGCGCCAAGGATGGCAGCATTGTTTCATGCGCCAATTAACTATAAGATGATAATCATTATCATCTTATGGAAAAACCCACATGCCCGGTGTAGAGCCCATCGCGCAACAGCAATCGCTTGAAACGCTGTACAGTGATCATCACACTTGGCTCGTGCGCTGGCTGCGCAAACGTATGAATTGCAGTCATCACGCTGCCGATCTGGCACACGACACTTATCTGCGCCTGCTCACCACTGGCAATACCCCTCCTGTTACTGAATCCCGCCGCTACCTGACACGCATTGCGAGCGGATTGATGATCGATCTCTATCGCCGCCGTCGCGTTGAGAGTGCCTACCTAGACAGCATCCGCTATCTGCCTGAACCTGAAATCCCCGACACAGAAACCAGACAACTCATTATTGAAACCCTGATCGAGATTGATGTGATGCTGGATAAGCTGCCAACCAATGTTCGTCGTGCGCTTCTGATGCGCCAGCTGGATGGTTATAGCTATCGTGAAATTGCTGAACACATGCAGGTGTCTGTGTCCTCGGTAGAAAAATACGTGGCGCAGGGTTTAGCCGCTTGCTATCTGGCAGTGAATGGGACATCAACGTGATGCAACAAACCAGTGACGCAGACATCATCCAACAGGCTGCAGCCTGGATGGCGCGAATGCTGGCCGATGATGTGTCTGCAGAGGATCAACAGGCGCTGCTGCAATGGCGCATGGCAGATACTCGCCATGAAATGGTGTGGCAAAAACTGCAGCAAGTCTCCAACCGGTTTTCTGCGCTCCCAAACACAGTCAGTAGTAAAACACTCCTGCCATCGCACGGCGTTAACCGTCGACAATTATTGCAATGGGCCAGTATTGGAGGCTTGTTGGCGGGCACAGGTTGGTACGGCAACCAGCAGCAAATCCCGCAGCGTTATCTTGCCGATTACCGCACAACCACCGGCGAAGTTCGTCCTGTGTCGCTGCAAGATGGCTCGCAACTTTATTTGAATACGAATACCGCTATCGATGTCCATTTTGATGCGCATGAACGAAAAATTATTTTGCATCAAGGTGAAATCCTTCTATCAACAGGCCACGAAACACCGCGCAGGGTATTTTTCGTTGAAACACGGTTTGGGCGGATAACAGCACTGGGAACCCGTTTTTCCGTGCGTCAACTGGATGACCGCATTCGTGTAGCGGTACAAGAAGGTGATGTCGAAATTCAACCGGCCAACGCCAACGCAAACCTGCGCATCGCTGCAGGCGAGCAACTTGAATTTACCGCCACTCTTATTGAACAACCAACGCAAGCTTCTACCAATACTGCATGGCGCGATGGTTTATTAGTAGCAGAGCACATGCGCCTGGCAGACTTTACAGCCGAACTCGCACGCTACCGTCGCGGCCTGCTTACTTGTGATGAGCGTGTCGCAGAATTAAAAATAAGCGGCGTTTTCTCGCTTACAAACACCGAGCGCGCACTCGCGAATCTACAGAGAAGCTTACCTGTCACAGTGCAGTACCGCACCCGCTACTGGGCCAGGTTAATGCCCTCATCGCCATAATTTTTCTCTTGCTGTTTACGGGTTTTGCGCAGTTGTTCGGAAAGCTAGATGAAACCTCTCATTTTTCTTAAAGGTACATCTGCTCCATGAATACGAACACGCGAAACAGACCTATTCCTCCCACCAGTATTTCCAGCAAAAAAGCGGCGCTGCCACTGGCAATTGCATTGTCCATCAGCAATCTGGTTGCACCATGCGTGCTGGCTCAAACAACCAGTGCGACACCCAATTCAATGCAAACCCAACTCAAGGCTTACCAGATTCCTGCCGGTTCACTTGAGCAAGTATTAAATCAATTTGCTTTAGCCTCAGGTGTTGAACTCACAGTGGCATCGCATTTGGTGGCCGGTAAAACCAGTGCTGGATTAAGCGGCAATTACACGCAACAAGCCGCGCTGGAAAAAATTCTCGCGGAGACTGATCTGGAGTATCAAATCGAAAACCAGACAATCACACTAGTCAAACGTAAATCCGTGGGGAAGTTAAACGCAGTTAAAGTCAGCGCCCAACTTGAAGGTCATGCCAATAAAGGCTATCGCGTCGATAAAGTGTCCCAGGTCGGGCCATGGCAAGGACGAGAGTTAAAAGATTTACCCTACTCAATGACAGTTATGTCTTCCGAGCTGGTCAACAGCATTCAGGCGCGCGATCCGGATCAGGTATTTCGCGTTAACCCAACCACCCAGCTCACCCGCGCGCAGTACGAAAACAATCAGTCGACTGCAGTGCTACGCGGTTTCCGACAATCAGTGTCTTACCGCAATGGCATGCCTGCCGGGCAATACGGTCAAGGCACCACAACGGAAGATATCGACAGGATTGAAATACTCACTGGCCTATCCGGTTTTTTGTACGGCCCCGGCAATGTTGGCGGCGTAGTCAATTACGTCACCAAAAGCCCAACGGCAGAACGCATCAATGAACTAACGCTCGGCAATAACGGTGGCGATAATTTTTATTTGCACGGTGATTTTGGTGGACCTATCGACGCCGATGGAAAATTTGGTTATCGCATTAATGCAGTAGCGCAAGATGGTGAAACGGCAATTGAAGGCTTGGAACTTGAAAAGAAATTTTTGAGCAGTGCATTTGATTGGCACATCACCGATTCTTTATTGCTGCAATTCGATGCATCAACACTTGAGTTTACGCCAAGAGGAAATTCCTATTTTGGCTTTACCACTGGAGTAAAGCGCCCCTCGGCCTCTAGTTTGGATTCGTCGCGCTCCTACGGCCAAACATGGACAGAAAATACCAAAGAGAACGATAAGCTGGGCGTCCGTTTAAATTGGCAACTGAGTGATCACATTAATTTTCGTGCGGCTTGGGCACTGAGCAATACCTACGAAGATTCTTCATCCGTTCGCAATACAATAAAAGCTGACGGGACCTATGATCAGGTTGTCTCGGGTGTTTATGCTGAAGGTGTCACCAGTCGGCTGGACGATCAAAGTGATCGACGCCTGCAAGCGTTTTTCGATGTGAACTTTAATACCGGTTCGGTAGCACACAAACTGACATTAGGCGCACAACAAAGCAACGACATTCAGGAACGCTGGCGCGGTGCAAGTGCAGCGGATATACGTTTCCTCAATCTGGATTTGAGTGAACGCAATTACATGAGCCGTCCAAACAATATTGCACCCGTAGATCGCGGCGAAAAATATGTCGTGCTCGATAGCACCAGGACATCAATATTATTGGGCGATGATATTACCTTTAATGAACAGTGGTCACTGCTTGCGGGTGTTGCACAAACGCGTATTTCTTTTGATGTGTATGCATGGGGTGGGCTTTACGATAAAACAGCTGAGACACCAACGCTGTCTCTGGTTTACAAACCGCAGCCATGGCTTACTACTTATGCAAGTTATATCGAATCGCTTGAGCAAGGTGGGCAGGCAGCACTGCAATACAACGGTGTCCCTGTTGCCAACGCCGGTGAAGTGTTTGACCCGCTTTTGAGCGAACAGATAGAGCTAGGCGCAAAAGCAAATATCGGCAATCTGCTATTCACCGCAGCAATTTTTGAAATTGATAAAGCCCTGCAATATTACGACCTTACAACGCCCACCAGTCCACGCTATGTTCAGGATGGTCGCCAGGTACATGCTGGATTGGAACTCACTGCTATTGGAAAAGTAACTGATCACCTGACACTGATTGGTGGAATTACATGGCTCGATGCAGAAATAGAAAAGCAGCAGCAAACACCCGCACTAGAAGGAAAACGCCCACAGGAAATTTCTGATCAGTTTGCAAAACTGCGTATTGAATATAATTTACCAGGGCTGCAACAACTCACCTTGATCAGTGGTGTGCAATATTATTCTGAACGGTTTGCCGATACCTTAAATACCGATGAGATGGGTGCGTATTCGTTGGTGGATGCAGGCATTCGCTATCAAACCAGCGTGATGAATTCGCCAGTTGCGCTGCGTTTTGAGGTTCGCAATCTGACGGGAGAAGAGTACTGGGTAAATACCAGCTCACTCGGTGAACCACGTACGGCAGTGTTTTCTGCAAATGTAACTTTTTAACAAATTCCAAGACACTTCCTGTACAACCCAATAGAAAAGGTGGCCATGGGCCACCTTTTCTATTTTTACCGCAATCAACGTTGTACTTACATAGAACAGGAGCGAAACTTATTTTTTCCAGCGTTTGATTTTGTGGCCCTTGGCCGCGTAGAACAGAATAAATAAATAGGCTGGCAGCGCAATTATGTACGCTGTTTGACGCCCTACTTCCTCATGGCTTGCAAGAGTGTTTAGCAACAATGGCAAAATACCGCCGCCTGCAATTGCCATTACCAATAATGCCGAACCGGTTCCGGTTAAACGGCCTAGTCCACTCAACGCCATTGGCCAAATCGCTGGCCATACGATCGCGTTAGCCAAACCCATCATCGCAATACAAAAAATAGTATCGGGTAATGCGGGTAAACCAAATGGCACTAACACAATATTTGCAATTGCAGTGGATTGGTTATCGCTAAAGACAATCGCGAGGCTGAGCAAACAACCCAATACTGCCGATACTAGCAGCGCATTGGATTGACTGATAAAACGCGGAATTAATGAAATCCCCAAGCCGTAACCAATCAACATAAACGTCATGGTAAATGATGTGAGCGTAGTGAAATTTTCGTAACCGATACTGCGGCCGTAAGAGCCAATAGTATCGGCAGCAATTACTTCAACACCCACGTATAAAATCAGCGCAAGCACACCCAGAATTAAATGCGGATGAGCCAATGATTCTTTGAAATGGAAACCGGCATCACGCACTTCACCTGCATCTTCACTTTCCAAATTTAATTCCGGTAACGACGACAGCTTCACACCGAGCGCAACCAACAAAATGCAAACCGCCATACCGAGGTAAGGCAGGATCAAACTGTCGGCCATGGCTTTCTTTTCTTCTTCAGTTGGCACCGAACCGGAATGACTCATGCCCGATGCAATCAATGCTGCGAACACTAGTGGTGCGATAATACCAGCGCTTTTATTCAGCATCCCCATAATACTAATGCGCACCGCCGCCGATTCTTCCGGCCCGATTTTTACTACGTAGGGATTCACCGCGGTTTGCAGCAACGTCAGACTCGCGCCCATTAAAAATTGCGCCAATAAAAATAACGCAAAGGTGTGTGCCATGGCGGCAGGAATAAATGTCAGCGCCGCCGCTGCCATGCCCACCAAACCCAAGGCCATACTATTTTTGTAACCCACGCGCGCAATTAACGACACCGAGGGAATCGCTACCAACGTCGTTGATACATAAAAAGCAAATAAGATAAGCGAGGCATGAACAGGTGTAAGTGTTAACACCTCTTCAAGGTAAGGCATTAAGGAACCATTGAGCCAGGTGACAAAACCCAAAATAAAAAACAGGCCGGCAACTAATGCGAGGGGAATAAAATTGCCCGGTGGTGCAGTGGTAATAACAGGTGCGGATTGCGATTGTGTTTCCATTTCTTAATACCTCTAAATCACTCCATAAAGGGGAGTTATCGTTATAGAAAAACGTTAGAGGTTCTCTGGAGCAAACTTGTTATTGTCAGCCTTGGTAAAGCTTTTATTTTTGAGTTTTTTGGTAGTGGTATAGAGCGCCGCAAGTATAAACACATTAAGTAGACTGTAAACATCCCCTATAAAAGTATGATTTTTGATCCAGAACAGGTTAAGCGTATTGCCATTGTCGCTTTGCATGCCATAAAATGAGATTAATTATCATTTAGGAAGTTCTCCAGTGTCATCCCCCCAGATCGCCCCCAGCGATATTCAGGATCTTTACAGTCAGCATCACCACTGGTTGCGCAATTGGCTGCGCCAGCGGCTGGGTTGTTCGCATCAGGCGGCAGATCTTGTGCAGGACACCTTCGTGCGGGTGATGCAAAAACAGCGGGCAGAACCTGGCTTTGTGATCAGCTATCCGCGCCGCTATCTCAATATGCTCGCCAATAGTTTGATGCTGGATATGTTCCGCCGTCGCGCGGTAGAACAAGCCTATCTGGATGCGCTGGCATTAGTGCCGGAGCCGGAGTTGATTTCGGAAGAGGAGCGCGCGCTGATTTTGGAACTGTTACAACGTTTCGATCAAATGCTCGATAAATTGCCCGCGGTTGTGCGCCAGGCATTTTTGTTCTCGCGCCTCGACGGTCTTACTTACGATGAAATCGCAATCCAACTGGATGTATCGGTACGCACGGTCAAGCGCTACATGCAGCAGGCATTCGTCGCTTACCTTGATGTGATGACCTCATGATGCGCGAGCAATTACTTGAAGAAGCTGCTGACTGGCTGGTGCGTATGGATAATCGCACGCTGGATCAGAATGAGCTGCGCGCATTGGATAGTTGGTGCAAAACCAGCCCCGAGCATGCGCGTATCTGGACAGTCGCCTGCGAGTTGAATCGCCAATTTTCCCAACTGCCCGATCACTTTGCGCGGCCAGTATTAACACGCGCGCGTTCATCGCGTCGCACCTTGCTCAAATCATTGGTCGGCGCTGGCCTGCTGATTCCTCTGGGTGCATTAGTCGTGCGCAACCAACCTTGGCAACCACTGCTGGCGCAACATCGCACGGCAATTGGTGAACGCCGCGAACTGACGCTGGACGACGGCAGCCGCTTAATTCTGAATACCGATACCGCGCTGGATGTGCATGTTGATACGCACCAACGTCTCGTTCGTTTGTACAAGGGCGAAGTCTGGGTGCGTTCTGCGGCTGACCCGCAAAGATCATTTGCTATCAGCAGCCCGGCTGGAACTGCAATCGCGAGCAGCGGGGATTCCGCGGTGTTTGCAATACGCTGCGAAGCTGATACCAGCTTGCTCACCGTACGGCGCCACTCGGTGTCTGTGTTACCAGCTTCAGCCGAAGCGGAAAATAATTCTGTGCTACCAACACATCAACAATGTCGATTTAACACTAACGGCATTGAGTGGACGGCAGATGCACCTACGGGCGCATTGGCATGGCGACGCGGTGAATTGATGGTGAATCGCTGGCCGTTGGAACAAGTAGTGGCAGAGTTGAGTCGCTATCGCCCCGGCATTTTGCGCTGCGACGCAGATGTTGCCGGGATCAGTGTGTCCGGCGTATTCCAAACTGCAAAAATCGATCAGGCATTAGAGGCGTTGGCTGCGTTATTTAATTTGCAAATCACACGCATCACACCCTACTGGGTATCGCTTGGCGCAATCGCTTAATCATCCGCGAAAAAATTTGTTTTTTTGTGTCCCCTTTTTAAGGGTTGCTGCGACTTGTCATTGAGTAGCTCAAAGAAACCCTTAGTAGAGGAAACACCATGTCGTCCGCTTTACCCCTTCGCTTGCCATCACGCCCCCTGTTGTTAGCTCTGGCAATTGCAGCAGCGCCGTTCACCGTAATCACTCCCGCCAACGCCCAAACCACTGCAGCCGTCAGTGCGCAAATCCGTTTTGATATCGCTCCCGGCCACATGACCGATGCGCTCAATCGTTTTGCCAGCACTGCGGGTATCACTTTATCGTTTGATCCGGATGCGATCAGCAATTTACACAGCGATGGATTGCAAGGCAGTTTTAGTGTGGATGAAGCATTGCACCGTTTGTTATCCGGTAGCGGTTTGCAAGCGCAACGTACCACCAGCGGTGCTTATTTAGTGGTGCCAGCGCCGGTAAAAACTGAAAAAGTTGGCCCGCGTTTATCGTCGATAAAAGTATCGGCAGCGGCCGTGAATGCAGGCACCAGCAGCGAAGGTTACAAAGCGACAAACACGGCAGGCATTGGCCCTTTGGGTGAACGCAGTTTGCAAGACACGCCTTTTTCAGTGAGCGTGATGTCGGAAGAATTAATTGAAAATACCGGCACCGGCAGTTTTGACCAATTATTTAAAATGAATCCGGTTGTGCAAAATAATGCACCTTTCACCGTGTTCGGTTATCCCACCATGGCGATCCGCGGTTTTGCGCAAAGTACAGGCGTGGTCGATGGCGTTAAATTATCCAGCTACACCTACGGACTCAGTACTGAAGAATTGGAACGCGTTGAAATATTTAATGGACTGACCGGTTTCATGTACGGCGCGGGTAACGTAGGTGGTACGGCAAACTACGTGCTCAAGCGCCCCAAGTATGAACGCTTGACCAATGTGGCACTCGGTACCTACGCCAATCAACAAGGTTACGTTCATGTGGATGTGTCCGATAAAATCGATGAAGACGGCACCTTCGCCTACCGCACCAATTTATTGTACAGCGATGGTGAAACTGCAAAAAACGGCCAGAACATTGAACGCAAATTAATTAGCGGCGCGCTGGATTGGAATCTGAGTGAAAATTTTTTGCTGCAGTTTGATGCTGCACACACCACACTGCGTATCGATAAACCGGACACACGTTTTTATTCAGCGGGCATCACCTACTGGCCAGATGCATTTGATAACAGCGAAACCTACACGCCGGATTGGAATTACAACAATACCGAAACGGATCGCGCAGGCGTTAAAGCCAGCTTAAAAGTTAACGACAATATCAGCCTCAGATCGGCTTATGTATACAAAGAAGATGAGCGCGATTTTATTATCAACTATCCCATCTTCAGCGAAACCGGTTGGTCGCTTTACAATCCCGGCAAGACCGCGCCTTACACTGTGTTATCGCAAGGTGCTTACGTTTATTTGGACAGTGCATTCAACACCGGCTCAGTAGAGCACAAACTCACCGTTGGTTTTTCCGGTGATAATTCGGAACAAAAGAATCACATCAAAAGCAGCGTTTCTGATTCCACATTTGTAGTGCCTAAAAACCTGACACTGCAGCAATTAATGGATATGGAAATGCCCGCCGGTTTGCTAGCCAAAGATTACGGTGGCCGCTATATCGCCAACGAAACTGAAAATACCAACCTGATGATTGGCGATACCATTACGTTTAATGAGCAGTGGAGTTCGATTGTCGGCGTTAACCAATCGACGATTAAAACCAAAAATTTTAACACCGCTGGTGTGGTTACATCTGAATATGACGAATCAGCAGTCACCCCCACGGTATCGGTCATTTATAAACCGATTGCAGATGTTTCGCTGTATGTGAGCGCGATTGAAGGTTTGGAAGCAGGCAGCATTGTGCCGAATGATCCTAATATCTATAACAATGCCGGTGAAATCCTTGACCCTTTCGCCAGCAAGCAGTACGAGTTCGGGGCAAAGTATTCCATCACGGAAAATATTTTATTCAGCTCAGCGTTATTCAGAATTGAAAAAGTAAATTCCTACGATGAAATGACCTCCAACGGAAAAATAACCCGCAATCAGGACGGCGAACAAATTCACCAGGGGTTAGAGTTCACGCTGACTGGTAAGTTAACCGACAACTTGACAATTATTGCCGGTGGTACAGCGATGGATTTAGGCGTTGAGAAAGCGACCAATCCAAATCTGGAAGGAAAAGAACCCATAGGTGTTGCCACTGAAATGGCAAAAATTTATGCGGAGTATGCAGTTACACAATTACCGGGATTTACCGTAACAGCGGGCGCTTATTACACCGGTGGAAAATACAAGGACAGCATGAATTTGCAAGCGATTGATTCCTACACCCTGTACGACGCTGGTGCGCGCTACCAAACCACTATTTCCGGTATTCCCACTTCATTCAATCTTAATGTTACCAACCTGACCGATGAAGATTATTGGTCTTCCTATTGGCAATTAGGTATTGCGCGCAGTGTTGCCCTTTCCATGAAAATGGAGTTTTAAATCCTGAAGTAGCCCGTATGGAGTGAAACGAAATACGGGGTTTATTTTAAAAGATGCAGGGATTTAAAAATAACGCGAGGCTTTAAAAAAATACGGAATCTAATTTAAAATTAGATTCCGTATTTCAATTGAGAATCCCTTCCCGTATTCCGTTTCACTCCATACAGGTTACATAATTAACGCCCTACCATCTTGCCCGGTACAACCCATTCATCGAATTGCTCGCCAGTAACATAACCGAGGGCGAGAGCAGACTCACGCAAACTGGTTCCCTCTTTATGCGCTTTCTTGGCGATCTGCGCGGCCTTGTCGTAACCGATGTGAGTATTTAATGCGGTGACCAACATCAGTGAGCGCTCAACCAACTCATTGATGCGCGCGCGATTGGGTTCGATTCCTACTGCACAGTGATCATTGAAACTGACCATACCATCTGCCAGCAAACGAACGCTTTGCAAAAAGTTGTGCGCAACCATCGGGCGGAATACATTCAATTCAAAATTGCCGGATGCGCCGCCGATGTTAATTGCCACATCATTACCCATCACTTGTGCAGCCAACATAGTGAGCGCTTCGCTTTGGGTAGGATTGACTTTGCCCGGCATAATTGATGAACCTGGTTCATTTTCCGGGATGCTGATTTCACCAATACCACTGCGCGGACCGCTTGCTAACCAACGCACATCGTTGGCGATTTTCATCAAGCTCGCAGCGAGAGTTTTGAGTGAGCCATGAGCGTGAACCAATGCATCGCAGGATGCCAACGCTTCAAATTTGCTCGGCGCAGTCACGAACGGCAATTTAGTTAATTGTGCAAGTTCAGCAGCAACTTCTTCGGCATAACCTTTGGGGGCATTCAAACCTGTCCCCACCGCAGTGCCGCCTAAAGCAAGTTCACTTAAATGCGGCAGCGCATCGCGCACATGTTTTTCGCCGTGATGCAATTGCGCCACCCAGCCGGAAATTTCCTGGCCTAAGGTCAGCGGCGTTGCATCTTGCAAATGGGTGCGGCCAATTTTTACGATGTCATCAAATTCGCGCGCTTTGTTTTCCAGTGTCGCGCGCAATTTTGCAATCGCTGGCAACAAATGATTGGTGAGCGCTTCTACTGCAGCGACATGCATTGCAGTGGGGAAAACATCGTTACTGGATTGGCTGCGGTTTACATCGTCATTCGGGTGCACTAATCGTTCATCACCGCGTGGGCCACCGAGAATTTCGCTCGCACGATTGGCGATCACTTCATTCAAGTTCATATTGGTTTGGGTACCGGAACCGGTTTGCCACACCACCAACGGAAACTCATCGGGATGTTTGCCCGCGATAACTTCATCTGCTGCTGCGATAATCGCGTCAGTTTTTTTACTGTCTTGCAAACCCAGCGCACAATTTACTTTTGCAGATGCGCGTTTTACTTGCGCAAGTGCGCGGATAATTTCCAATGGTTGGCGCTCGCCGGAAATATCAAAGTTTTGCAAGGAGCGCTGTGTTTGTGCGCCCCACAAACGTTCTGCGGGAACATCAATCGGGCCAAAAGTATCGCGTTCACTTCGTGTTTTCATGTTGGGACCTTATGCAGTTCAGAAAAAATAGTGTCAGAAAAATTAAGTCAGTAAAAAAAATTATCTAAAAACATAAACTGTGGCGCACATAGCGGCTCTGCATTGCCAGCTCGCGTATTAGCCGTTGAATTTGGTTATCACTACGAGCGCTGTCGGAAATGTGTTTCAGCGATTGCAGCGGCCGGTAAATATTATCGAGGCACAGACAGCGCCATTGCGCAATCACCAGCTCATCCACCACCGTCTCCAGCAACAAGATAAATTGGCTTTCGTAGCGCTGGCGCAGCAGCTCACGCGATGGCTCGGCCAACTGATTTTCATGCGCTAACCAATAGGTTATCAGCAATGGATTATCAGGCTCCTCACCCCAGCGGATTTTGTGGCGCAGCTGCGCAAGTTCTCCACTGCTGTCGGTGATAATCGATGGCTGCATGAAATGACGACTCCAGAGTCGGATCAGGGTTCAGTGCCCGTGACGTTAAGTTCGGTGGCAGAGACTATAAATCGAAAGGAAATATTTACCAAGCGCCAATGAAAATTATTATCATTTGATTTAAGATGGCGCATCTTTGAACAATTTTTTACGCAGCCATGTCCAGCCAGATATCCCACTCGTTTGCCGAAACGCTCTATCGCGACCATCAGCCTTGGCTGAAGGATTGGTTGCGTCGGCGTTTGGGCTGCAGCCAGCGGGCGGCGGATCTGGCACAAGATACCTTCATGCGGGTGATGTCTGGCCGCAACCAAGTGATCAATGAGCCGCGCGGTTATCTGGCAACAGTGGCGCGCGGTTTGATGGTGGATATGTTCCGCCGCCAGACCGTTGAAGCGGCTTATCTGGATGCGTTGGCCACCTATGCCCAGCCAGAAACCATCGAACTAGAAGCCCAGGCAATCATTATCGAAACACTGGTTGAGCTGGATCAGTTGCTCGACCAACTAGGTGCACGAACCCGCGCGGTGTTCCTACTCGCGCAACTGGAAGGTTTGACTCAAGCGGAAATTGGTCAGCGGTTAAATATCTCGCTACCCACAGTGCGCAAGCATTTGGTGCGCGCATTTACCGAATGCCTGCTGCTGGTTGCCGAGCGATGAAGGCCAGTATTCCGCTGGCGCGACCGGTGTTAGAAGCGGCTGCCGATTGGCATGTGCGGCTCAAGTTTGATACCGATGACGATCTTGAAACAACGGCGCAGTTGGCAGAGGAACACGCGCAGTGGCTAGCGGCGAATGAGCAACATCGCCGGGCTTGGGCGCTGGTGGAACGGATGGATCAGCAGTTGTGCCAGTTGCCGCAGGAAGCATCACTTTCAGCATTAAACACCAATCGTCCAACGCAATTACACCGGCGCACAGTGTTGGGAGGATTGATCTTGCTGGCTGGCGGAGCGAGCTTCGGCTGGAGCACTTACGAACAATCGCTATGGCACAGCTGGGTCGCGGATTACCGTACCGCAGCAGGGCAACATCAGGTTATCCAACTGGCAGATGGTGGCCGCGTCGACCTGAATACGGCGAGTGCGCTGGACGTCCATTACGATGCAAACCTGCGCCTGTTGCGCTTGTATCAAGGTGAGATGTTGATCCAAACCGCACCCGATAACTTACCCACCCCCAGACCATTGGTGGTGGACACGCCGCAAGGCCGAATTCGCGCGCTCGGCACGCGCTTCAGCGTGCGCATTGATGGCGATTCAACCCATATCGCCGTATACGAGCATGCGGTGGAAATAAGCCCGCAGTCGAGCGGGCTTCCGCTCATTTTGGAGTCCGGCCAGTCAGCAAGATTTACCCGCACAGGAATTATCCTTGGTGCACCTGCCGATGATAGCCAACTCGCCTGGACGCGCGGTTTGCTGGTCGCGATTGATCAGCGGCTCGATGATTTCCTTACCGAACTTTCGCGCTACCACGGCGGGCGCATTGATTGTGATCCGGCTGTTGCAGGGCTGCGCGTAACGGGTGTTTATCGCACGGGCGATATCAACCATGTGCTTGAAAGTATCGCGCTCTCGCATCCGGTGCGCATCAACCGCTTTGCCGGCGTGTGGACGCGGGTAGTCGCACGGGATTAGTCTTTTTTAAAATTTTTTTCTGCCGGGGTTTCCATTTTGGCGGAGCTATTCGACTCAACGATGAAACCGGGCGATTTATTCGCAGTCCGACCATTTTTATCGTCCACTTGGGGAACATCCATGTCCAATCGCTCGCTACCCAGCTTCACCCTCCGCTGCGCCGCACTGCAACTGGCCGTTGCCGGTCTTCTCGGCGCCGGTGTTGGTGCTGTCACCTTGCTGCCCTCAGTCGCGTTTGCGCAGCAACAAGCACAACAAACCTTTGCTATAGCCGCAGGCTCATTGGATCAAGCACTCAGCAAATTTGCCGCGCAAGCCGGGGTTTCACTTTCTATCGATGCTGACACCACACGCGGCCTGCAATCGCCCGGATTACAGGGCAGCTATTCCGTAAACGACGGATTCAAACAGTTGCTGCAAGGCAGTGGTTTGCAAGCCGTGCAACAAACCAACGGTACATACACCTTACAAAAAGCCCCGGCGGTGGGGCTGCTAAAAGCCGTGAAAGTAACTGCCGAAGAAATCAATGTGACCGAAGGGACTGGCTCGCTCACCACCAAAGGTCCTGTCAGCGCTGCGACCGGATTGGCGCTCACTTTGCGCGAGACGCCCCAATCGATCACAGTGATGACTCGTGAACGTCTCGACCAACAAAACCTCAACACTATTGCCGACATAGCCGAACAAGTGACCGGCGTGTTCTACAACAACAAAGGCACCTCGATTGGCGGCCGCACCCTGATGTACTCGCGCGGTTATGAAGTGGACAGTTATCAAGTAGATGGCGTGAACGTACCTTGGGAAGCCTTGGCGGAATCCGAGCGCTACGGCCACGGCTCGCTGGATACGGCCATCTACGATTCGGTCACTGTTGTGCGCGGCTCGACTGGTTTATTGACTGGTACTGGCGACCCGAGCGCGCTTATGTCCCTAACGCGCAAGAAACCTACCGCCGAGCAACAGACTATTGTGGAAGTCAGCGCCGGTAGCTGGAGTCACTATCGCGGTATGGTTGATGTGGGCGGCAACCTGAATGAGTCGGGTAGCCTGCGTGGGCGTGTGGTCGGCGCTTACGACGAAAGCGAAACCTGGGTCGATAATTACAGCAACGACCGCAGTATTTTCTACGGCGTATTAGAGGCGGATTTCAGCGAGAAAACCCTGTTCACAGTAACCCTGGAGCACGGCACCGCAAACAGTAGCGGCGCGCCTTGGGCTGAAGATTACGGTAGCTATATCTACTTTGGCGACGATGAGACGCTGATGCCGGCCGACCCCAGTACCAGCATCGCTCCGCACTGGTCCTATCTGGACAGCGACCGCACCTTTGTATCCACCGCCCTTGATCACCAGTTCAACGACAACTGGAAAGGTAAACTCAGCTACAGCTACGGCAAGTTCAATTCCGACATGCGCCGCGGCATGGTTAACTTCATTCCGGCAGACGGCTCGCCAGTGGCTGCGCGCGTACTTAGCCTCGATTACAGCTACGACACCCATATCGTCGACGCCCAGGTGAGCGGCAAATATGAGCTATTCGGCCGTGAGCACGATCTTGTGGGCGGCATCAATATGTACCGCAACGACCAAGCCGCACCGCTGGGCGTATACGATGTTTTGCCGGCACAAGCATCCTGGAGCAATGGGCAGCTCAATTATGTTAATCCCGATTGGGATGCGATGCCCGGCTCGGCCGGTGATTATCCCTACGACATAGATACCCGCCAGGAAGGTGCTTATATCGCCACCCGCCTGCGCCCCGCTGAGCGCCTGTCGGTGATCCTCGGTGGTCGCCTGACCAACTGGGAATACTTCTACGCCGACCGCGCCACTCCCGATCACGACTACTACGTCTACAGTGATCTCGACTACAACAACGAATTCACGCCTTACGCGGGAGTAGTGGCAGACCTGAGCAACAACATTTCGGCCTACGCCAGCTACACGCAAATTTTCAAACCGCAAGAAGTTAGCGACGCCGGCGGAACCCTGTTGGAACCGGAAGAAGGCACCACCCTCGAAGCCGGCCTCAAGGGCGCCTGGTTTGATGGTCAATTAAATGCCAGCTTCGCCGTGTTTGAATCCAAGCGCGACAACCTCGCCGTAGAACTTCTAGACGCAGGTGGCGAGCCAGTCCTGACGCCCAAAGGTGACCAGGCGTATCGCGCAGAAGACCACACCGAAGGTAGTGGTTGGGAACTGGAAATTGCCGGTGAATTGGCACCGGGCTGGAATATTCAGGCGGGTTACACGCGCTTCAAGAGCGAAGACAGCGCGGGCAACAACCTCGATACCACCCAACCGGAGCAGATGTTCAAGCTCTACACCGACTATCGCGCCATCCCCAAACTTACCCTCGGTGCCAGCCTGCGCTGGCAAGACGGCACCTCGGCTGACCCAAGCTGGATAGTCGGCGATCCCCAGTTCTACAACATCGACAGCTACATAGTGGTGGGAGCTCATGCGGGTTACGAGCTAACCGAGCAGTTAGCGCTCGATCTGGTGATCAATAACCTGCTGGACGAAGAATATCGCGTTAGCAACTACGGTCACTCCTACGGCGCCGAGCGCAACTTCACACTCAAAGCCACCTACTCGTTTTAATCTCGCCCCTCGGTTGATTCATCCGATATGGATGAATCAACCCGCACCAAGCTTTATTGCGAATTGATCTCATTTATGCCAGCATGGCGCATCTTTAAACAGATCGCCATGCATTCATGCTTCCGAATTCGCCAGATTTCACCACCGAATCGCTCTATCGCGACCATCACTCATGGTTGCGCACTTGGCTGCGTCGGCGTTTGGGATGCTCCGATGTAGCAGCGGATTTGGCGCAGGACACCTTTGTCAAACTGATTGAAGCGCGCATGTCCCAGCTGCACAGCCCACGGGCATTTCTGCTGACGCTGGCGCGGCGGTTGATGATCAGCCACTTCCGCCATCGCGAAGTAGAGCGCGCCTGGCTGGAGACTATTGCGCACCTGCCGGAAGATCTGGCGCCCTCCCCCGAGACTCGCGCCATCGTCATTGAAACGCTGCTGGAAATAGACGCCTTGCTGGATGGTCTGCCACCTAAAGTGAAAGCAGCGTTTTTGATGGCGCGGCTTGATGGCTTGCCCTACACAGAGATCGCCACCCGGCTTGGGGTTACCGTCAGTTCAGTCAACCAGTACATGGCACGTGCAATCCGCGAGTTTTACTTCCCGGATTCCACACTCCCAACCACCCGATTTGAGCATCGCTCCAAACCAGCTGCCAGTTCAAAAACTGAAGCTGTAGGGGAAGCAGTATGAGCCCATCGCTGGAGCCGTTGAACCAAACCGTTATTGACGAGGCCGTCACTTGGCTCAGTCATTTTTGGTCGGGTGATGCCGATGAAACAAGCTACGCCGAATGGCAACGTTGGCGCGCTGCCGATCCTTCGCATGAACGGGCTTGGCAGCAAATCGAAGCTATGGATTCGCGCTGGAATCAGGGAATGCAAAACCTCACCGCCAACTCGGCGCTTCAGGCTTTATCGGCACCTCGTGGCAACAGACGGCAGGTTTTAAAAGCGCTGTCGCTGATGACAGTAGCGGTTGGCGCAGGCTGGGCAGCCCAACGCCAAATGCCTTGGCCAGCTTGGGTGGCAGACGCCCGAACTGCTACAGGTAAAAGCCAAGCCATGACTTTGGCTGACGGCAGCAAAATTACGCTCAATACTGACAGCGCGATAAACCTCACATTTAACGAGCTAGCACGCGGAGTGGAGCTGATACAGGGTGAGATTTTTGTCGCTACCGCTACAGATCGCGCCACACCACAGCGGCCATTTGTAGTTCACAGCGCATCAGGCAGCCTCTCTAGCCTCGATGCTGAATTCCTGCTCCACCAGCGCAAAGAGGATGTTTTGGTCTCGGTGCTAAAAGGTTCGGCACTGGTGCATCCAAAACACTTTGCCGGCGCACCGTTGCAACTGGACGAGGGTCAGTCAGTCATTTTTTCCGAAAACCGCATCGCTGCCACTCAATCACTGAGCAACCAAGCGGCTTGGTTGGACGGCGTACTGATTGCATCCAATACACCTTTGGCAGAATTTATTGCCGACTTATCGCGCTACTATCCGGGTAGTATCAGCTGCGATCCAACGATTGCCGGATTACGCTTTTCCGGCACTTTCCCCCTGTCGCAAATACAACGAATCCCTGTCGCATTGATGCAGGTCATCCCGATACAGGTGCAAACCTTCGGCCCTTGGTTCACCCGCCTGACGCCAAGGGAAAATGCCTCATCTAAGGAAAATGCTTCGGCATAAGTATTTTTCAACATAGTAAAAATTTTTCCTCAGCGACTGCAGGTTTTCCAACCTCATGCGACATAAGCATGGAAAAAGAAAATCATTTGAGGATTAGCATGTACAGACCACATACCAACACCAGTGCGAGCAACACACATTTTCGCCGCAACGGCCGTGCGCTTATGCTCGCGGTCATCGCAAGCGCCATGCTGGCGGCTCCCGTTATCGCCCAAGAGGCAACTGCTCCAAGTGCTGAAGTTCGCCGCTATGAAATCCCTGCGGGATCAGTAGAGCAGGCACTCTCCAACTTTGCCAAAGCTGCCGGTGTGATAGTGGTATTTCCCCCCGAGCTGGTCGCAGGGCGCAACAGCCCCGGCCTGAGCCGCGAAGCCGACACCACCACTGCCTTGCATTTATTGTTGGAAGGCACTGGTTTACAAGCGGTTAAGTCAGAGACGGGAAGCTATGTGCTGAAATCAGTTCCTTCCGCCGGAGTCGGGGTACTGAAAGCGGTGAAGGTGATGGCGACTACGATGGATGATAACACCACCGAAGGTACAGGCAGCTTCACTACAAATAGCACTGCGTCAGCCACCGGCTTAAACCTGTCATTGCGCGAGACGCCGCAGTCAGTCACGGTGATCACGCGCGAGCGCATGGACGAAGGCGGAATCAGCAGCTTGGGTGATGCCGTCGCACAGGCACCGGGGATTGTATTTCGCCCCATGGGTTCGTCCGTGGGTGGTTATGCTCCCATTTATGCGCGCGGCTACACGGTACAGAGCCTGATATTGGACGGCTTGCCCATCCCGCCATCGGCTGTAGCCGGCTGGGCGATTCAGGGGCTGGGCACGCTTAACACAGATGTGTACGACTCAGTGACAGTCGTGCGCGGAGCTACTGGTTTGATGACCGGCGCGGGCGATCCTTCTGCGGCCATTGCGCTTACCCGCAAGCGACCCACAGCGGAATCACAAGCCATAGTGTCGCAGTCGTTCGGTTCCTGGCAGCAGCACCATACACTGGGTGACGCGGGCGGAGCGCTGAACGATGCCGGTACCCTGCGCGGCCGTATGGTAGGCGCTTACAAAGAAGGCAACAGCTGGCAAGAGGGCTACCAGTACGATAATTACGTGGCCTACGGTGTGTTGGAGGCCGATCTTTCAGACCGAACCCTGGCAACGCTGGCAGTAGAATTCAGTGGCGACGACGGCTCGGGTGCTGGGCCGACTACCGGCCATGCCTTGGCGGATTCGGAAGGCAACCCATTGCCCTTTGGCCCCGAAGATAACGCCTTATCCAAATGGAGTGGTTTTGATGACCGTCGCACTGGCCTGACCGCAGCCTTGGAGCATCGGTTCAACGACGACTGGCGCGTCAAGCTGGCCTACAACCACAGTCAGGTCAAAACAGAGCAACGCTTCGGCGTTACCGAACAGCCCCAACCAGACGGCACCGCCCCTCTGCATCTGCGCGGCTATCGTTTGAATAACGAGGTGGATTCGTTGGGCTTCAAGCTGGATGGCAACTACGAACTGTTTGGCCGCCAGCATGAGCTGACCGCAGGTTTCAATGGCACTTGGTCAGATGAGAAGAGCCCGGACTGGTATATGGACTGGGGCAATGCCACCGCCAATGTCTTCACCTGGAACCGGGAGATTCCCGAACCGGACTGGGATGCACTTTACGAATTCGGCGGCCGCACCAAGACCGACCAGTACGGTTTCTACACCGCCACCCGTCTGCAGGCCAGCGATAAGTTGTCAGTTCTGGCGGGCGCACGCGTAACCCACTGGCGCTCGCGCACTTTGGATGAGGCTGATGCTGTAACCGAAGGTGGAGACCTGAAAGAAAATGGGGTGCTCACACCCTATCTGGGTCTGGTTTATGACCTCACCGAAAATCTCTCGGCTTACACCAGCTATACCACCATCTTCAATCCGCAATCCTCCCGCGATGTAAATGACCACCTGCTCGATCCTGAAGAAGCCACCAACATCGAAGCCGGTCTGAAAGGCGAGTGGTTTGATAGCCGCTTGAACGCCAGCGTCGCAATTTTTGAGGTCAAGAAAGACAATTTGGCAGTCGAGGATGGCGAAAACCTGACCCCGAAAGGCGACCAAGCCTATCGAGCTGAGGATCATACCGAAGGTCGTGGCTGGGAGCTGGAAGTGGCTGGTGAACTTACCGAAGGTTGGCGCTTGCAGGGCGGCTACACCCGCATGCGTACAGAAGACAGTTCCGGTAAGCGCCTGAACCTTGACCAGCCAGAGCAGCAAGTCAAACTGTTTACCAGCTGGACACCTTCCTCGCTCAATCAGCTCACCGTTGGCGGTGGCGCGACTTGGCAAAGCGCCATCTCGACCAGTTGGGTAGACGAGTCATTGCGCGATTTATACACCCAGAAACGCTATGTCGTGGTCAGCCTGATGACGCGCTACGCCTTTACTGATCAGTTGATGCTGACCCTAAATCTGAACAATGCAGCTGATAAGGTCTACCGAACTGCTCCGGATCAGCACGAATACGGCGCGCCACGCAATCTGTACGCAACCTTGAATTACAAGTTTTGATCTCGCGTCCCTTAAGTCGACCTTCCCTTGATAACCACTGCATGGATGCAGGACGTTAAAGCAACCGGGGCTATTGCTAACAGGATTGCCCCACCGTTATTGCGAATCAATATCATTTATGCCAGCATGGCGCATCTTTAAACAGATCGCCATGCAGCCATGTCTGACCATTCTTCACATGCCATAACCGAAGCGCTCTACCGCGACCATCACTCGTGGTTGCGTGCTTGGCTGCGTCGGCGGTTGGGCAATAGTGCCGATGCCAGTGACTTGATGCAGGATACGTTTTTCCGCTTGTTAACCGCTCCGCCCGTGGTGATTGATACTCCGCGCGCCTATTTGGCGACTGTGGCCAACCGCCTTGCATCTAACCTGCTACGGCGCCGTTCGTTGGAGCAAACCTATCTGGATACCCTCGCCAGTTTGCCGGAAGCGGAAGTCCCGTCGCTGGAACAACAGGCCTTGATAATGGAAGCCTTGCAGACAGTGGATGCAGTGCTGGATCAATTGCCAGCGCGGGTGCGGCGTGCATTTTTAATGGCACAGCTGGAGGGATATTCCCAGCAGGAAATCGCCGTTATTCTCGATACCAGTGTCCGCTCGGTACAACGTTACATCGCCCGCGCCTACGAAGAATTTATGCTGCTGGCGGTGGACTTACCATGACTGCGCCGTTGATTAGCAGCCAGGGAATTGATCGCCGCGTTGCGCGCGAAGCCTCGCGCTGGTTTGTGCTCCTGCAGGGCGATGCCTCCAGTAGCGAACGCGCCGACTGCGCCCGTTGGCGGCAGAGCCATCCTGACCATGAACAGGCATGGCAACTGGCGGAACACTTTCATGCGCAGATCACCCAAATTCCCGCCGATATCGGTCTGCCTACACTCGACCGCCCGCGCAACCTGGATCGTCGCGCGACCTTAAAAATGTTGACGTTGTTAATCATCGCAGCTCCCGTCGGTGCCATCAGCTACCGGGATCTGCCCTGGCGAAGATGGTCCGCCGATGTGCGCACTGCAGTGGGCGAGCACCGGGAATTGGCGCTACCCGATGGCTCCAAGCTTCACCTCAATACCGACAGTGCCGTCGATATTGCCTTTACCGCTGAACAGCGCCTGTTGTGCCTGCGCGCGGGGGAAATATTGATCGAAACGGCCCCAGATGCTGCCAATCGACCATTCATAGTGGAAACACGCGAAGGCAGTTTGCACCCGCTGGGGACACGTTTTTGCGTGCGCCAACTCAGTGCTCACACTCAAGTTTCAGTCATGGAAGGAGTGGTTGAACTGCGTCCGGCCAAAGCTTCTCCTTCCCGCTTAACGGCGGGTGAGCAAACCCGGTTTAACCAGCAAGGTGTAACACCTGCGATTGCGCTTCCCACTGGCGCCAGTGACTGGACACGCGGCGTGCTGCGCGCCGATAAAACGCCGCTCGCGGAATTTGCCGCCGAACTCGCGCGCTATCGACCGGGATTTTTACGCTGCGATCCGGCCGTGGCAGATTTAACGATTTCCGGCAGCTTCCAGCTCAAGGATACCGACCAGGCATTGGCGGCCCTGAGCCGGTCATTGCCAGTAGAGATTTATTATCGCACGCGCTACTGGGTCACCATCGCAGCAAAGGAAACTACGCAGGCGGGTTGATTAAAACGCTCGCTTTATAAAAAAGTGTGTCGTGTTTTGTTCGCTCATGTGTCTTCCCCTATGAACAACAACATCCACTTGGGGAATTACTCATGCCACGAACCGGCCGCCAGACACACCCGCTTCACCCACTCGCGCGCGCTTTGCGCAGCACCAGTTTCAGTTTGTTACTACTCGGTTCCTTAGCCAGTTCGCTGACATTGGCCGACACCAATCAAACCCGCCATTACCAAATCCCCGCTGGTTCATTGAGTTCTGCACTGTCGGAATTCGCAAGCCAAGCCGGTATTACCTTATCGATAGAGCCGGTCTTGGTCGAAGGGAAAAACAGCATGGGACTAAAGGCGGATACCGATATCGACAGCGGCTTGAACCAACTACTACAGGGTTCAGGCCTGAAAGCAGTCAAAGCAGACGATGGCACTTTTAGCCTGCAAAAAGCGGCTGAGGTCGGGCGATTAAAAACCGTAAAAGTCTCCAGCAATGCGCTGGGCGATACCACCGAAGGCACCCGTTCCTACACCACCGGCAATATGAACAGCGCCACCAAACTCAACTTGTCGATCCGCGAAACCCCGCAATCCGTCAGCGTAGTCACCCGTCAGCAGATGGAAGACCAAAACCTCACCACCCTCGCCAATGTATTGGAGCGTACCGTGGGTATCTCATTGGGACAGGGCGAAACGGATCGCGCCAACGTGACCGTGCGCGGCTTTGATGTACACGATTACCGAATCGATGGCATGCCCACCACCGTGGTAGGCATGCACGATGAACATATGAATGCGGATATGGCGAGCTATGACCGGATTGAAATCACCCGTGGCGCTACCGGTTTGCTGTCAGGCAATGGCGATCCGAGTGCGTCCATCAATATGATTCGCAAACGGCCAAACCGCGAGTTTCAAGCGAGCGTGTTTGGCAGTGTCGGGCGCTGGAACGCCTACCGCACGGAAGTGGATGTCTCCGGCGCCCTGACACAGGGAGGCGCAGTGCGCGGGCGGGCTGTGGGTGCATGGCGCGATACCGATTCCCATGTCGACCATTACAACAACCAGCGCGGCCTGATTTATGGTGTGCTGGATATTGATTTAACCGCTAACACCCTGCTCACCACCGGCGTCCAATTCCGTCGCAGCGAGACGGACGGCGCGTCATTTGGTCAGCCAGTTCCGATGTTCTACAGCAACGGCGACACCACCAATTTCCCGCGCTCCACTACTAGCGCCGGCGACTGGACATTCCTGAACAGCGACACCACCAATGTTTTTGCGAGCCTGGAACACAACTTCGCCGACAACTGGCAGGCCAATGTGCGCGTCGAACGTCAGGAACTGGAAGCGAAAAATCAATTGGTCTATCTCTACGGTTTCCCAAACCGCGAGACTGGCGAGGGAGTAAGTACCCTGTTCAGAAGTTATGACTCGGATGGAACCCAGGAAAATGCTGACCTCTATCTTACTGGTGGTTTTAACCTCTTCGATCGTGCCCATGAACTGGTGCTGGGCTGGAACTACAGCGACCAAGTCTACGATCAAAAGTATCATCTGCTATTAAGCAGCGAACCGCTGGATAATTATTACGATTGGAATAACTATCCCGCGCCGGTTTTTGGTGAAGACTATGACCGAAAAGAAGATTACTCCACCCGTCAGGACGGGTTTTATGTAGCAACGCGCTGGCAATTGGCAGATCCACTCAAGTTGATATTGGGGGCTCGCCAGAGCAACCTCCGCTCGGGAGGATTTACTTACGTAGAAGACGAGCTAACCCCTTACGGTGGATTGGTCTACAACTTTGCCGAGCACTTCACCGCCTACGCCAGTTACACCGAAATATTCCGCTTCAACGGTGCGCGCAACTACGATGACAAACTGTTGGACCCCGTTACTGGCACCAACTATGAAGCGGGCATTAAAGGCGAATTTAATGAGGCCAAGCTGAATTTTTCCGCCGCCGTTTTCAGGATCAAACAGGACAATCTCCCGGAATACATAGGTGTTAATGAAACCACCGGTAAGGAGTTTTATCGGGCGGTTGAAGGCGCAACCGTTGAAGGTTTTGAATTGGAGATCAGCGGTGAACCGGTTGCCAACTGGAATCTCAGCGGCGGCTTTACCCGTGCATTGGCAAAAGATGCCACAGGCACAACCATCATGACCCAGGAACCCGACAGCTTATTGCGCCTCACCGCGAGCCACAGCTTCCAGCAAAAACTGGAAGGTCTGCGCGTCGGCGCGCACATGACCTGGCAGGAAGATATCTACATGAAGGAAGTAGGCCCTGAGGGTGAAGATGCCGTTCAGAAAGCCTATGGTCTGGTGCATTTGTTCAGCAGCTACCAAGTGAACAAACAACTTCACCTACAAGCCAACTTGAACAATATTTTCGACAAAACCTATTACAAAGGCTTTTACAACTATGGCTATTACGGTGAACCCAGAAACCTCACACTAAGTGCCAAGTACTCGTTTTAATCGCTCGGCCAGCTTCGGGATGAAGCTGACCAAAACTCTCCACCAACCACACTTATTGCGAACAAATCTCATTTATGCCAGCATGGCGCATCTTTAAACAGATCGCCATGCAGCCATGTCTAACCCTCTTCCACATGCCATTACCGAATCGCTTTATCGCGATCATCACTCATGGTTGCGCGGTTGGCTGCGTGGGCGTTTGGGATGTTCGCAGCAGGCGGCGGATCTTGCGCAAGACACTTTCCTGCGCTTGATGAACAACCGTAGGCCGCTGAGCACAATTGGCGATAAGCCACGTGCCCTACTCACTCATATTGCCAAGGGGTTGGTGATTGACCATTGGCGCAAGCGCGATGTGGAGCGGGCTTACCTTGATGCACTGATGCAGCTTCCTGAAGGCGAGGCGCCTTCACCGGAAACGACTCACCTGATTATTGAAACCCTTACGCGTATCGATGCGATGCTGTGGCGTATGTCGGCGCGCACACGCGACATTTTCCTACTGGCACAATTGGAAGGTTTAACGCTGGAGCAAATTGCGACGCAAACCCAAACACCGGTGATTACTGTGCGCCGGCATATCCATAAGGCCTTGCTTGCCTGTATGGAATTGGCGTGACAGGGTGTTGATATGACGGTCGCCGCGAAGGAAAAAACCATCCATCCTGCCCAGCTGAAAGAGGCCGCTGATTGGGCGATAAGCCTGCATTACGAATCTCCCGGTGCGGTGCACCAGCAAGCGTTTGAGCGTTGGCTCAACACTAGTCCTGCCCATGAAGATGCTTGGCAGAGAGCACAAGCTGTCTTTGAAACCTTCAAACAAATCGATAGCAATACGGGCAAAACCGCCGTTCGCAATCTGCAACAAAACCACCTGACACGGCGGCGCGCACTGGAATTATTTTCCACCGCTTTTATCACGCTTTCCGCTGGCTGGATCGCGCATCAGCAATTGCCCTGGCAGCGCTGGACTGCACAAGTTGCCACGCGCACAGGTGAACAAAAATCCCTGGCTTTGCCCGATGGTTCGAGGTTAGTACTGAACACTGCCAGCGCCATCGATATTATTTTTTCTGAGCATGAGCGACGTGTGCGTTTGATTGATGGTGAAATTCTTATCACCACTCACGCGGATTCAGCGCCAACACCGCGCCCGTTTTTGGTGGAAACAAACAATGGATTATTACGCGCATTGGGTACCCGTTTCAGTGTGCGCCAGCTGGATAAATCCCATTGTCGCCTCGCGGTATTCGAGCATGCAGTTGAACTGCACAATTTCACTAGTGGCCAGAAGCAGCAGATAAATGCCGGCAAGCAAATTGAATTCGCTGCACACGGCAATACGGCGCCCATCCCGCTGGATAACAGCAATGCGCTCTGGGAAAAAGGGATTTTGCTGGCTAAAGGCATGCGGCTGGGTGATGTGGTCGCTGAGCTATCACGCTATCGCCCAGGCATTTTGCGCTGTGCACCTGAAGTAAACGAGCTGCTGGTATCTGGCTCTCTCTCGCTTGTCGATACGGAGGCCAGCCTCGCCCTGCTTGAAAAAAACCTGCCCGTGCAAATCAGCCGCACTACCAATTATTGGGTTACCGTCAGTGCGCGCATTTAAGCGTGCAAAAAAACTTTCTCTGCAATGATCACTTTTTTTCTTTCATCCGGTATCTGCGTGACGCTTCGTAAAAACGAAAACACACACATCAATACCAATGAAGGAAAATTCATGAGTTCGCATTTATCCGCACTGAATCAAAAAAATCAGGCGCCGCAATTTTTAAAACAGCAAATGACTGCACTGTCGTTTGCTGTCAGCTGCTCTCTTCTCACCATCTCCGGCAGTTCGCTGCTGACAACCAATGCTGCACAAGCAGCCGAACCAGTTGCGACAGCGACGTCCAATGTCAAACAGGAATACAAAATCGCCGCCGGAAAACTCAGCGATGTGCTCGCCGAATTCTCCGCCCATGCCGGTGTGCAATTGGTATTTGAGCCGCACACATTGGATGGCCAACAAAGCAGTGGCTTGCAGGGGCAATATTCGATTGATGAAGGTTTTTCATTATTGCTCGCCGATACCGATCTGGCAGCCGAGCGCGATGCGCAAGGCCAATACCGGTTGCGCAAAGTGAACAAACAGATAGGCAAATTAACCGCCGTAAAAGTATCTGCGGAACAATTGGCACCGGAAGATTCCATGTCCTACACCGCAACCCAGGTATCGTTGGCCAAAGGACAAACTGTGCGGGACGTCCCCCAGTCAGTGTCGGTAGTGACGCGTCAGCGCATTGAAGATCAAAATCTCAATAGCCTGGGTGATGTGATGTTGCAGACTACCGGTGTCACTATGGTAACGGGCAATAGCGGTGGTGCCGGTTCGTTTTACGCGCGCGGATTCCAGATCAGTAATGTACAAATCGACGGAGCCTCGGTCGATTCATTCAGCGAGCACTACTTTAATCCAAACCTCGGTATGTATGAGCAAGTAGAAATAGTACGCGGTGCTGACGGTTTATTTTCCGGTGCAGGCGAACCCGGTGGAGCTATAAATCTGGTTCGCAAAAGACCGAAACACGAAACCCAATTGAAGACGACATTATCGGCGGGCAAATGGAACAACTATTTCGCGGAAGGCGACATCACCGGTTCGCTGGCGTTTGACGGCAAGCTGCGCGGCCGCGCCATTATTTCCTACACGGACCGCGAATATTTTTATGAAACCGCCGAGGATCAAAAGCAATTTTTTTACGGCACTGTCGAAGCGGATCTCACTAATTCCACACTACTCGCACTCGGCCTCAGCTATGAGCGCGATGACCAACTCCCGGCACGTTTCGGATTGCCGCGTTATCGCAATGGTGAAGATATAGGTCTGCCGCGCAACACTGCAACCATCGCTGACTGGCAATACTGGGATCTGAGAACCGAAGAGCTATTTGCACGTGTCGAACAAAAACTGGGAGATGACTGGTTACTAAAAGTGTCCGGTACCTATGTCGATCGCAGCACCGATTTATTATTTGGTGCAACCACCGGCGCCGTTGATCCCAATACTCTTGCTGGCACAGTATTCTCATCCTGGAAATACGATTACTCGTCAGAAAAAACAACTTACGACATCAACCTGAGCGGCAGTTTCGAGCTGTTCGGACATAAACATAAATTGCTGGCAGGTGCTGATGGCCAGGACATCGAACACACCGAAGCCTATGACACAACCGTGTTCGCCAATGGCAGACCGGTAGTGAATATCTTTACCTTTGACGGCAGCACAATTCCCAAACCGACATCAACCTGGCGCACACGCGAATGGCCAGATTACGGTGCAAAACAACGCGGCTATTACTCGCGCTTGCAATTGCAATTGGCCGACCCACTCAAGTTGGTAGTGGGTGGACGCTACTCCTCCTATGAGTACGCATCGCCCTCGATTAGCTACAACATCAACGGTGCGGTCACCTCGCGCGCAATCAGTGCCTACGAAGAAGACGGGATTTTCACACCCTACGGTGGCCTTGTTTACGATCTCAATGGGCAGTGGTCAGTCTATGGCAGTGTGACTGAAATTTATAAATCACAAGCTAATCGGCTTGAAGGGCCGCTACCCGGTTCGCCACTGGATGCCATTACCGGCAGCAATCAGGAAGTGGGCGTGAAGGGAGAGTTCCGCGATGGTCGCCTGACCACCTCATTCGCCGTGTATCGCACTGAGCGCAACGGTGAAGCAGTGCGCGATCCTAATTACCCAAGCACCGCCATAGGTCAGGAAGGCCTGAACTGCTGTTGGATCGACCGAGGTGAAGTGTTGAGTGAGGGGGTAGATCTGGAGTTATCCGGCGAGCTTTTGCCCAACTGGAATCTGTTCGCGGGTTATACCTATAATCGCAATAGCAATGAAGTGACTCATGTTCGTTATCACTCGGTGACACCCAAGCATTTATTCAAATTATGGAGTACCCATCGTCTGCCTGCGCAATTATCGGCGTGGCGACTTGGCGGTGGCGTCACCGCCCAGAGCAACCACTTTGTCAGCGGCACGGTAAATAGCTATAACCAAACCAGCGGCCTATTCGATGGCCCAACCATGCCATTTGAATTCACACAGGGTGGTTACGCGGTATGGAACGCATTTGCCGAATACATCATCGATGAGCATTGGTTGATGACGGTGAATTTCAATAACCTGTTTGACAAGACCTATTACAAAACCGTTGGCACCAGTGCATCCGGCAACTGGTACGGTGAACCCAGTAATTGGTCAGTGACGTTGCGAGGACAGTTCTAACACTGCTTTCCAATCGAGCAACAAACACCTGTTATTGCGAATCAATATCATTTATGCCAGCATGGCGCATCTTTAAACAGATCGCCATGCAGCTATGTCCAACCATCCCCCTCATGCCGTAACCGAATCGCTTTATCGCGACCATCACAACTGGTTGAAGCATTGGCTTGGCAAAAAATTGGGGTGTTCATTTCAGGCGGCGGATCTGGCGCAGGATACTTTTGTACGCATCCTTGGTGGACGCCAAGAGCAATTGGTTGGATTGCGCGAGCCGCGTGCATTTCTCACCACTATCGCGCGCGGTTTGGTGATCGACTTTTATCGCCGCCGCACCTTGGAGCAAGCATGGCTGGCCCATCTCGCTGAGTTGCCGGAAGACGAAGCACCTTCGCCTGAGCAACAACATATTTTGTTGGAAACGCTGATTGCGGTTGATCGGTTACTAGATGGCCTCACGCCTAAAACTCGCGCTGCCTGGTTGTATAGCCGGTTGGATGGTTTGTCCCACGCGGAAATTGCTGCGCACTTGCAGGTGTCTGTGCCTCGTGTGCGCCAATATTTGGCGACGGCTGCGCGCCATTGTTATGCATTGCGTTTCGGGGTGGCGGATTAATGAATTCTTCTGCGACCTCTGCTACCGGTTCAGTTTCTAATGACTCAGTTGAACGCCCTGTTTCATCGCGCTTATTGGATGAGGCGATTGAGTGGCAAATATTGTTGGATTCGGGTGAGGCTTCGGACCAGGATTTAGATAACTGGCAGTGCTGGATAGACGCGCATCCCGATCACCAACACGTGTGGCAACAATTGCGCATGCTGGATGGCGAGCTAAAAATTTTGCCGCGTGCGCCAACTGCACCACTGCGCAAATTAGTGATAGCGCCACGTCGCTCCGGCAAAAAAGTATTGAGCGGATTTGCGTTGCTATTCATGTTTATCAGCGGCGGACTCGTCGCCATTGATATGCAGCAACCGTTAACCGGATTACTCGCCGACCACGCAACGGCGACCGGCGAACAGCAACAAATAATCCTGCCGGACAACACCCAACTGGTACTCAACAGCCGCACAGTGGTGGATATTGATTTCACCGCGCAGCAACGCCGGATTCATTTGCGCAGCGGTGAAATTTATATTCGCAATGGCCACAACCCCGACGAACAGCGTCCGCTTCTCGTTATCACCGATGACGGTAGTTTGCGTGCATTGGGAACTGCGTTTGTGGTGCAAAAACAAAGTGGCCACACGCGTTTGGATGTGACCGAAGCTGCAGTGATGGCACGCCCGAAAAATTGCGATACAAATGCAACCGCAAGTTGCGCATCACAACAGCAGGTTGATGCAGGATACGGGGTGATGATGGCGGATAACCACATCAGTGCGCCGCAATTATCGGCAAGTGGTGTTGATGCCTGGCGCAATGGTTTATTGGTTATCGACAACCGCTCATTGGCCGAAGTCGCAACAGAACTCGCGCGCTATAGTGTTGGAATAATTACCGTCGCACCGGACGTTGCACAATTGCGGGTGACAGCAACTTTACCGATCACAGCGCCGGATAAAGCCTTAACCGCGCTTACCGATGCATTACCCATCCGCATTAACCGACGCACCGGATTCTGGTTGCATATCGAAGCAGCTGGCACCGACTAAGGGTGTCAGCAATTATTTTTAACTTTATTTTTCAACAGGCCTATCACTTTTTAAAACTCGTCCGGCAATGGAGATAACTATCTTCGCTTTACTTTACTTCATTGCATCCAAGGAGCCTGTTTGTGCGTAACCCTTCCCGTTATTTTCGTCTGCACTTTCCCATTCGCCCGCTCACTTTTGCTATGAGCCTTGCGCTACTGGGCGGTTTGCCAACGGTTGCTTTTGCACAACCTCCAACTAATGCAGAACAAAACCAATTACTGGATTTTAACTTGCCCGCCGCACCTTTATCGCACAGCCTGTTGCAGATCGGTCGCATTGCCGGTGTGGTAATCACTGTCAACGCTGAATTGGTTAAAGATAAAAATTCTCCTGCGGTGCAAGGAAAACTCACTGCAGAACAAGCACTGCAACGCGTATTAGTGGGCACTGGTTTGGAATTGGCAAAAGGCGATGTGGGTTACACCTTGCGACCGATTAAGAACAAAGGATTTTTGCCTAGCGTGCGCGTGAGTGCAGATAAATTAGGTGCGATTACCGAAGGCACTGGCTCATACACATCCGGCGTTGCCACAACAGCAACAGGGCTTGCGCTATCACCGCGCGAAACACCGCAAACTGTCAGTGTTGTCACGCGCGCGCAAATTGAAGATCAGGGATTATTTAATTTACCTGCAGTGCTGCAACAAGCCCCCGGAATTAATCGCGAACAACACGACAGCGAGCGCTACACCATGTTTGCGCGCGGTTTTGAAATTGGCAATTATCTGGTGGATGGTTTACCGGTATCGAGTTATCCCTCTGGCGCTTACGGATTGTTGTATCAAAGCCAAATGGATATGGTGGCATTTGATCGCGTAGAAATTGTGAAAGGCGCAAATGGATTAATGCGCGGCGCAGGTCAACCATCCGCCAGCGTAAACCTGATTCACAAACGCCCGACACGCGACACCCAAGTGCAACTACAAGGCACACTCGGTTCGTGGGATATGCAACGCCTTGAAGGTGATGTGAGCGGCGCTTTAAACGAGAGCGCATCTATTCGCGGACGACTGGCCGCCGCGGGTGAAAACAAAGATTCGTTTATTGACCGCTATCATCGACGCAACACAACTGCATTTGGTGTGATCGAAGCGGATTTGAGCCAGCAAACATTGTTATCCGTTAAAGCCAATTATTTTCGCAACCATGTCGATGATGTTCCCTTCGGTGGCGCAGTGCCCATGTTTTACAGCGATGGATCGCGCATCGATTTACCCAACACCTGGTCGCAAGTACCCGAGTGGGCAAATTGGGATACAAAATCATCCACGCTCAGTGCCGATCTTGAACACAGTTTTAATGCTGATTGGAAAGCACGCCTCGCTTACAACCATCAGCGCAGTGATTCCGCGTTGGAAGGAATTGTATGGGAGGGTTACGTGAACCAGGATGGCAGTGGTGCATTTGCCTGGCGCGATGAAAATTTGGATGAAAGTCGTCGCGATGCGCTGAATATAAATTTGTCTGGCCAATTTTTGTGGCGCGATCTACGCCACGATCTGATGTTTGGACTAAACCGCGTTGATAGCAAAGCGATTGATGACAACTATTACGATTGGGATGGCTACGCACCCGATGATTTTTTTAGTGAAGCCGCGCAATTGCCGCAACTTACCCGCACTGAACGAGTTTGGGAAAATTCAGTTGATGCACATGTGGTGGAAACGGCAGGTTATGCCGTCGCGCGTTTGCGGGCATCGGAAGATTTGTCATTTATTGTAGGTACACGCCTGAGCAACTGGTCAACTGATCGCATTGATATAGATCGCCTTGAAGAACCTGCGCCCCAAACCAAATCCGAATACGATCACGACAATATCGCTAGCCCTTATATCGGCGTTGTGTGGGACATCAATCAAACCTTTTCGCTCTACACCAGCTACACCGATATTTTTACTCCACAAAGTTATCGCGATTACCAGGGCGATTTGCTCGGCCCGATTGAAGGCGATGCAGTTGAAGCGGGAATTAAAGGTGAATTTTTTGATCAGCGGTTGAATGCAACACTCGCCGCATTTCGTATCGAACAAGATAATTTGGGGGAAGATACCGGTGAACGTTTGGATGGCGAGCCAATTTATATCGGCATTGAAGGCGCGGTGGCGACAGGAATCGAATTGGAGTTGAGTGGCGAATTGCACCCCGGTTGGCAAATCAACGGCGGAATCAGTCATCACGATATTGAAGATGCCGATGGTAATGCAGTGCTCACCGCCAGCCCGACATCCAGCGCAAAATTGTTTACCACTTACCGGGTTCCTGCATTGAATCGTCTGGTATTGGGCGGCGGTATTCGCTGGCAAGATAAAACCTGGAAAGACAAGGTTGGGCCAAATAAAGATGGCATCGCCGGCACGCCCGATGATCGCCTGGAGCAAGGCAGTTACAGCGTACTGGATCTGATGGCGAGCTACGATTTCACCGATGCGGCGAGCCTGACGCTGAATATTAACAATCTATTCGACGAGGAATATTTAACCGCATTTCGCCAAGGCTCCCAATACGGAAGCCCGCGCCAGTTAAATGCAACCTTCCGCTATCGCTTTTAAAAAACGAAATAGATGTCGAAATTTGCACATTGTTTTTTTAATTGTTTAACACTTAATGTGGATTAAACATTTATCATCCAACTGCACCACACAAAGCCGGGTTAATACCCGGCTTCATTCATTTAAAATAACCGTGGCATTTATGTGCTGTGGTAAATAAGATTCCCCTTCTTTGCGAATGCAGGTTTTTGCGGTAACAGCTCTTTGCGATAACAGGATAGTTCCGGCGGTAACTTTGCGTCATCTTCCGGAGCAGCTCTAATTTTGGATGATAGGAAAGCGTGTAAATGATGAGTATCAATAGCGTCCGCAGCAATAAAATCTGGGCGAATAAAAATCTCCGTAAAGCAGGAATCGTTTTATTACTGGTGCTCGTTGTTTGGGGCATCAAACACATCTGGTTTACCGAACCACCCGCACCGCAAGTTGCTACGGCACCGGTAGTGCGCGGCGATATTGAAGAAACTGTGCTCGCCACCGGTACTATCGGCGCCGCCAAATTAGTCAGCGTAGGTGCGCAGGTCACCGGGCAAGTTAAATTATTGAATGTGCAATTGGGCGATACGGTTAAACAAGGGCAATTGATCGCCGAAATTGACGCGCTGCCGCAGCAAAATGCATTGCGCAATGCGCAGGCACAATTAAAAAGTACCGAAGCCCAATTGCGCGCGAAAAAAGCCTCGCAGGCACAAACCGAATTGGTGTTGAATCGTCAACGCGAATTAGCAAAAGAAGATGCAGGCTTGCGCGCGGATTTGGAGTTAGCCGAAGCCAATTCCACTATCGCCAAAGCAGATATAGACGTACTGGAAGCGCAAATCCTGCAAGCTAAAATTGCTGAAAGCACTGCAACATTAAATCTCTCTTACACCCGCGTAACTGCACCTATGGACGGCGTAGTAGTCGCGGTAGTTACCGAGCAAGGGCAAACCGTAAACGCCAACCAATCGGCACCGACCATTATCAAACTTGCGCAGCTCGATACCATGACGGTGAAAGCGCAAATCTCCGAAGCCGATGTACCGCGCGTTAAAGCAGGCATGGCGGTGTATTTCAGTTTGTTGGGCGATCCCGATATGCGCATCGACACCACGCTGCGCGCCGTCGAACCCGGGCCAACCACTATCGCCAGCGATAGCAGCGGCTCCAGCACCGTCACCACCAGCAATACCGCGAGCGCGATTTATTACAACGGTATTTTTGATGTGCCCAATCCCGAGGGTAAATTGCGCATCAATATGACCGCGCAGGCCACTATTGTTTTGAATAGCGCTAAGGCGGCGTTATCCATGCCGAGTGCTGCATTAGGCGTGAAAGGAAAAGACGGTCGCTACCAAGTGCGCGTGTTACAGGACGACGGCAAGCTGGTAGAAAAACAAGTGCGCATCGGCCTCAACAATCGCGTGCAAGCAGAAGTGCTTGAAGGTTTGAAAGAAGGCGAAAAAATTGTCACCAGTGAAGTAGTTGTCGGTGCGGGCGCGAGTACTGGTCCAAGACCGGGGAGAGGTTGATGAGCGCGCTGCTGGAAATCAACGGACTGACACGCGAATTCCCTGCTGGCGATGAAGTTGTTGCGGTATTGCGCGATGTGAATTTGAGCATCGCCGCAGGTGAAATGGTGGCGATTATGGGGCCGTCCGGTTCCGGTAAATCGACGCTGATGAATATCCTCGGTTGCCTGGATCGACCAACACGCGGCAGCTATAAAGTCGCCGGGCAAGAAACCGGCAGCATGGAGCCGGATGCGCTGGCGCAACTGCGGCGCGAGCATTTTGGTTTTATCTTCCAGCGTTACCAATTGATGGGCGATTTGCAGGCCATCGGCAATGTGGAGATTCCGGCGATTTATGCCGGTATCGCCGCGTCTGAGCGCCATGCGCGCAGTCGTACATTACTGGAGCGACTGGGCTTGGGCGAGCGTTTACACCATCGCCCCGGCCAACTTTCTGGCGGCCAACAGCAGCGGGTTTCCATCGCGCGGGCGCTGATGAACGGCGGCGATGTAATCCTCGCCGATGAACCGACCGGCGCGCTCGACCAGGCCAGCGGACGCGAAGTGATGAAAATCCTCGAAGAGCTAAATGCCGACGGCCACACCATTATTATCGTGACCCACGACCCGCACGTCGCCGAACATGCGCACCGCATTATTGAAATCAGCGACGGACAAATTATCGCCGATCGGCGCAAGCCCGACGCGCCAGCTCCCACCAAACTGCAACGTCACACACCACCGGCCAGCGCCAGTTTGCTGGGTGATCTGCTCGGCCGTTTGGGCGAAGCCACGCGCATGGCATTGCGCGCAATGGTCAACCATCGCTTGCGCACCTTGCTCACCATGTTGGGGATTATTATCGGCATTGCGTCGGTAGTATCCGTAGTCGCGTTGGGCGAAGGCTCGCGCCAGATGATTCTCGCCGACATCAGCGCCATGGGCACCAACACCATTGAAGTGATGGCTGGCCGTGGTTTTGGCGACCGACGCGCTGAAGCCGTTCGCACTCTGCGCGCGGAAGATGCCGAGGCGCTCAAGCAACTGGGATTTGTGGACAGCGTGACGCCGTCCGTTACTACTGGTGTTGGCCTGCGTTATAAAAATGTGGATGTCTCGGCCAGTATCACTGGCGTGGGCGACCAATTCTTTCGCGTGATGGGTTACCAATTCCAGGATGGGCAAGCCTTTGATGACATCGCCATCCGCCAGCGCGCACAAGAGGCAGTTATTGACGACAATACCTACAAGCGCCTTTTCCCCAATGGCGAATCCGCGCTCGGGCAAGTGATCCTGTTGAGCAATGTGCCGGTGCGTATTGTGGGTGTGACCGCCAATCGCAACAGTCCGTTTATGAGCAGTTCGTCGCTGACGGTATGGATTCCCTACACCACCGCGATGACGCGCATCACCGGGCAGGATTATCTGCGCAGTTTCACTATCCGGATTAATGATGCAGTGCCAAGCGCGGTCGCCGAACAGGGCATCACCAAATTGCTGACCCAGCGCCACGGCAAACAGGATTTTTTCCTCACCAACTTTGACAGCATTCGCCAGACCATTGAGCAAACCACCAAAACTATCACCTTGCTGATTTCTTCCATCGCGCTTATCTCACTGATTGTGGGTGGTATCGGGGTAATGAACATCATGCTGGTGTCGGTCACCGAGCGCACTCAGGAGATTGGCGTGCGCATGGCGGTCGGCGCGCGGCAAAGCGATATCCTGCGGCAGTTCCTGATTGAAGCCATATTGGTGTGTTTGATCGGCGGATTACTGGGGGTAGGTTTAGCACTTGGCGCCGGCGCCTTGTTTGATTTGGCAGCGGGCAACTTCAAAATGATTTTCTCCAACACCGCCATCATCGGCGCCTTCGCTGTCTCCACATTGATTGGTGTTATCTTCGGATTTTTGCCCGCACGCAATGCAGCGCGGCTTGATCCGATTGATGCCCTCGCCCGCCCCTGATCCTTCAAAATCTATCGCACCGCCCATGCTAAAAATGGGCGGCGCATTTCCCAAAAAAAATTCACCGTGCAGAAAAAAACTATCCTGAATTCTTAAGGTCAATAGCAAACCATTTGCTTACGCGAACAGACCACAAGAAAGGAAGGAAACGCAATGAAATCATTTTGGATACTGCCATTTATTTTTGCTGCACAACTCTGTGCAGCGAGCGATGCCGGTGATTTTGGAGTGGAGGTCGATGTCAGCACCGCTGGCTTATTTCCACCCAAACTGGAAAGTGCAGTGGTTGCGACAGTCGCACCGGGTTCATCGGCGGCTGAAGCAGGTGTAATGCCCGGCGATAAAATTGTTGCTATCGATGATTGCAAAGTTCCCGGATGCTCGGCTTGGACGGCGCGCGACAAGATGAAGAAAAAACCGGGTGAAAGCGCCGAGTTTGAAATTATCGACAGCAAAGGCGAGTCGCGCACTATCAGGCTTACTGCACGCTAATGTTGTGAAAATCCCTCGCACAAATCCCTCTGCTGATATCGATCATCTAATCACCAACTTTCCGCACACCTAGAATATTGGCGGCTTCGGCCATGTACGCAGAGTTTGCACACAATTTTATCCACAACCCCGGTGGATAAAATTGGTTGCATCTCAAACAAGTTGATCCATAAATAACTGCTCATTAATTCAATTCGTGAATACTGTCCCGCTCCGGCAAAAAAGCGCCCGCACAATGCGGATTGATGGACTATCCTGTCTTTTTTATGCCACGCCCTACGCGTCACCTCATCCCGCAGCAAATTCCAGATGCTGTATCAGTTGTAAAGGGGATCGAGAAAGGAACCACCCATGTCACAAGATCGATTGTTGCGCACCACTCTCGCAAGCTCCGTTGCACTCGCTGTAACATTGAGTGCGCAACCCTCCCTCGCCCTGAACACCGCCGATTATTTTGAACTCAGCCTTGAACAGCTGATGGAAGTCAAAATTCACGCTGCCTCCAAAAAAGAAGAATCCATATCCAACGCGCCTGCTGCGGTTTATGTCGTCACCAATGAAGACATCACCCGCTCCGGCGTGACCAATATTCCCGATGCGTTGCGACTGGTTCCGGGCATGATGGTAGCGCGCACCGATTCAAACAGCTGGGCGATCAGCATTCGCGGTTTCAACAGCACCCTCACCAATAAACTATTGGTGTTGGTTGATGGACGCAGCATCTACAACCCGGTGTTTGGTGGCGTGCTCTGGGAGGCGCACAATCTGATGCTGGAGGATATTGAGCGCATTGAAGTTGTGCGCGGCCCCGGTGGCGCGCTCTGGGGGGCAAACGCGGTTAACGGGGTGATCAACATAATCACCAGACATACCCGCGCAACCCAAGGCACTGTCGCCAGTGCAGTCTACGGCAATGAAGAGCATGGCACCCTGAGTGCGCGTCATGGCGGCAGCTTTGGCGATGACGGTCATTACCGCGTCTACGCCAAAAGTTTCAAACAAGATGCATCGCATAAACCCGTTAGTGCACCCGATAACTCTCAGGATACTTACGATGAATGGGATGGATTCCGCACCGGTTTTCGCACTGATTGGGCGGATCAATTTACCCTGCAAGGCGATGCCTATCGCACCAACGCGCAGCAGCTACGTACGCGCTATTCGCTAATCGCACCCTATGCCACCGCTGAACAGCAATTACTTCGCTACGAGGGAATTAATCTGCTCGGACGCTGGATCGACAAACGCGATGATGGATCGCAACTCAGCATCCAAAGCTATGTAGATTGGGCCAAGCGCGATGAGCCAGTTAATTTTATCGACGACCGCATGACCTACGATTTGGATGCGCAATATAATTTTGCGCCGTTACAACGCCACGACATTATCCTCGGTGCCGGGTTTCGCTATTTAACCGATGACCAACGCGGCGACAGAAATACCACTTTCTCACCGCAGCAGCGACGCAATAATCTCTACAGCGCTTTTGTGCAAGATAAAATCACGCTCGCGCCCGACACCTGGTTTTTAACACTCGGCAGCAAATTCGAACACAATGATTTTTCCGGTTTTGAAGTGCAACCCAATGCACGCCTGCAATGGCATCCGGATCAAAACAAAACTGTCTGGGCAGCGATATCGCGCGCCGTGCGTACACCAACACCACTTGAAGAAGATGTCACCAGCACACTGATTACCGCGCAAAATATCCGCGCAGCACTCGTTCCCAACGATCATTTTAAATCCGAACAGCTGACCGCTTACGAGTTGGGTTATCGCCATCAACTGACCAATGACTTATCGCTCGATCTCGCCGCCTTTTACAACGATTACGAACATCTACGCACCACAACAGCCAGCGCCGAAAATGTCACCGTGGTAAATAACGGTGTTGATCCAATCCATATTTTAATTCCCTTCATGTTTACCAACGATATGAAAGGCACCACCGAAGGGATTGAAGCGGTACTCAGTTGGAACATTCGCCCGGATTTAAAACTGGCCGCCAATTATAGCTACATGAACATGTCGCTAACGGCGCTTGATCCCACACAGGAAACCGATGAAAAGCTGGCGCCCAAGCATCAGGCAGGCGTAAAACTATTCTGGAACATGACCACCAAATGGACGCTGGATGTGACCACCAGTTATGTCGATAAATTACCTATCACCGGTGTGGATAGCTATGTGCGCATGGATGTCAACCTGGGTACGCAAGTGAGTAAATCGCTGCGCATCAATATTACCGGGCAGAATTTGCTGGAGGATCGGCAGAGGGAATTCGGTGGTATCGAGGATATTAATGTCGGCGAAATTGAGCGCAGCCTATTTGCAAAACTCACCTGGCAATTTTAATTTTTCGCTTTCACTAAATTTTCGCGCCCACTTGTCACCTCAATCAACCGCAATTTATGAAAATAAAAAGTGCAGATAAAATTTATTTTCTGTTTGCATAAATTTACACAACCAACGTGTTTGTGAACTCAATCAAATTTATCTGTCGCCTCAATTTCCCGCCGCACTTTTGCGTTATTTCCCATCCTAAAGTCGAACGCAAAAACACCACTTTGGCGAAAAGTCAGACTAGTGTTTTGAATTCAGCATCGTAGACTCGACACCCGAATAGAAATTTTAGCCGCGCCTTGCGCAACACATTTTTATTCGCTCAAAAACATCAAAACGTTTTTGGCAGATCCCATACAACTGACAATTTTTTTGATAAGTGGAGAGTGAAAGATGAAAACCAATAATCAATCCGTTTCCCGACTGAAAGCGTTTAACGCTTTTGGCTTGTCTGCAGTATTAGGTGCCGCCGCATTGCTCAGCGCGGTTGAAGCAAGTGCCCACGGTTACGTGTCCAGCCCCAAAAGCCGTGCGTTCATTTGTACTCCAGGTCAAAGTGGCAACAGCGCTCCTGCGTGTATTGCCGCCGCAGCCGCAGGTAATGCGAGCCAATATGAGCCGCAGTCAGTAAACATCGGCGGTGCAAACGACAATCACCAAGCGCTGATTCCCGATGGCAAATTGTGTAGTGCAGGTAAAGCTGGTTTTGGCGGCTTGGATCTGGCACGTAACGATTGGCCAGCAACTAACGTAAGCGCTGGCCCACTCGCGTTCGTGTGGACTAACACCGCGCAGCACAGAACCGATTACTTCCGTTACTACATCACCAAAGAAGGTTTCAATCCTGGCGCAGCACCATTGAAATGGTCTGATCTGGAACAAATCCACCAATCAGCACCAGCAGGTCAGGAAGCGACCTCTACCCACATCGTTAACCTGCCAGCACGTACCGGCCGCCATATCGTGTATAGCATTTGGCAACGTGCGATTACTGATGCACCGGAAGGTTTCTATCAATGTGTGGATGTTGTCTACACTGGCACACCTAACAGCTCATCATCAGTTGCCGTGACTTCAAGCTCAGCACCTACTGGCTCATCATCCAGTATCTCTAACAACACCTGTGCTGGCTTGCCGACCTGGAATGCCGGAACTGCCTACACCAACCCACAACAAGTCCAGTACAACAACAGACGTTACTCTGCTAACTATTGGACTCAAGGCAACAACCCGGAGCAAACCAATGGTCAATATAACTACTGGTTGGATTTAGGTGCATGTAGCGGCAATGGCTCCTCCAGCGTGTCATCAGCGATTGTTGCCAGCTCCTCACGCAGCTCTGTAGCCAGCTCATCATCTGCACCAACAGGCAATTGCTCATCACCCGTATTTGTTAACGGCGCAAGCTACGCAACCGGCGCGCTGGTACAAAATGGTGGAAGCGAATACAGCTGTACCGTTGGCGGCTGGTGTTCACAAGGTGGCGCTTATGCTCCAGGCACTGGCTGGGCATGGACCAACGCTTGGTCGCTAGTGCGCAGCTGCCAATAAACCTTAGCAACTGAATTGCAGCAGAAATAAAAAACGGCAACTTCGGTTGCCGTTTTTTTTGAATAATAGGTTTGGATATTTATCTCACAAATTCAGCAACCCGCTCGCAAAACAAACGATGCTTATTGCTGTGCTTATCCACAAAAGTTGTGGATAACTCTGTGAGTGAACCTTTGGTAATGGTTCCCAGCCCTTGTAATTACTGGCCTGTGAAAGAGCGTTCAAATCATGGACGCTGATTGTGACTGGTTAATAAATGGCTTTCATTGCTGCAGATTAAATAATCTTTAATTGTTGTTTGAGTGATCAAGCATCGGGATAAATCCGGCAGCAATCAATCGCGAACCGTCAAACACCGGCTCCATATCAGCAAACTGCATACGCGGATCAGACATCACTTTTTCCATGCCCTCATCACGGCTGCGCTTATCCGCCCATTCAATCCACGACATCACTAGCGTCTCATCTTTTTTCGTACCCGCTGCAGCCATCATAGTTCCATAACTCTCCGCAGACTGACGCGCGCTATCCGCATGATAAGTCGATGCATCCGACCCGCCTTCATCAAGCCAAGACTCAACCACCCGCAGCGCCCCATATTCCCGCACCACCTCCGACGAAATAGCAGCAAGCTTTTCATACTGCGCACGATTCGCGCGTGGAACAGGGGTTAGAAAGCAATCGATGTAGGTCATTACGAATCCCTCTGGATAAAATCATTGCTTCTTAGACAACTTTTATCGCGTTACATTTTAGGGCGATGAACAAATTCAATCCTAATGCCACTAGGCTCTCTTATCATCATGTGCTTGTGGGGCCCCTTACCAGAAAGCTCCGGGGAAAACTCAATTTCAATATTTGGTACAAATTTTAACTTTTCATAAAGACGTTCCAATGCATCAAAGCTTGGAACAGCAATAGCTAAATGATGTAAACCAATATTAGCTTTTCTATCAAAAGGCACAGATGATCCAGAATTTTCTGCCTGCCATAAAGTAAGTTTCATGTGTCCATTTGAAACAAAAATTGCCGGATACGAGGGCATTTCTCCAACCACCTTCCAGCCAAGTTGTTCAGTGAAAAAGGCGGCGGACTCACTGAGATATTTAACGGTTAACCCGATATGATCTATTCCTAAGGTTTCTACAGACTCATCGTTTTCCATATTACTTACCAATCACTTCTATAATTAACTTGGTGGAGAAATTAGTTATTCTAAAAATCAATCATTTGACCACTTAATCTGAAACTCAATCTCCTCTTCGGAGCCACTACGTTCATGTTCGATGTTATAAGTAGCCCTAACAGGAACATAAATTCGTTCATTATCAATTTGTATCTCAAACTTACCCCCGCTCTCAATTGCATCAGCCAAGCGACGAAGCTTTGCTACAAACTCAGAAGTCGAGTAGCCCTTTTCAACATCACGATCATCTTTCATTTTAAACCCTCTAGATTAATATCATTTCAAAGAACTAATTCCTGAGATATAACACTTATCTCTTCCGAGCCAAACAGATCATATAAATTTCACTTTTTAGCCAAGCTCTATCTTGGAGTGCAAACAAATTTCAATACTCTTTAGTTCACATGTAAATGGCTTTAGCTCTGTACCAATTATTTCCGTTGCTTGTTCTATATTTCCTTTATATCGCTGGTTTGGCTCTAGCAAAACCTTGCCTGTGCTCACCTCAATAATTCCAAAATTACCAAAGCCTGCACATCCACTACCACCGCAGAAATTATTAATTAAAATCACATGCCTCCCAGTGGATGTAACCTCACAACGAAGATGCAAGAAGTCGTTTTGTATCTCAAATAGGTGAGTACTACTGGTTGAAGTACCTTCAATAGCCACACTAAAAAATGGTTCCTTTGCGGATGGAGCATCAGATACGATAACAAACTTACCGCCACACGAAATTGTGTCCGCAAAGGACAAAGTTGGAATTACAGATAGGCAAATAAATGAAATGATTTTTAGCAAAGTACATACTCCATGTTTTTTGACTAAGATTGTGTTAAACCGCAGATGCCGGTGTGGGCTATTACTTCTTTCCTTTCATCATACAGCGCACAAAGTACGCAAGTTACAACTGTTTGATCGACCTCAATGCTCTGTTCCCGAATACACCCACATGGGTTCTGTTTTTCCAGCACGAACAAAACCAACAGATTTATAAAACTCAATAGCGTCACCATCAGCAGTTAGCATTTGCTGATGAAAGCTTCCGTAAATGGAGTTCATTGCCTCAACAATTTTTCTACCTATACCTCGTCTTTGATAATCAGGCAGAACAAGCATATGAGGATAATAAACAACTAAATGTCCATCAGAAATGGCATTGGCGATGCCAACTAATAAACCCGAATCCCTGGCGGTAATTAAAGTATGAGAATTTCTTACTGCAGGCAATAGCTGCTCGGGCTTTTCAGCAGATGACCAATTATTTGCACGATACAGCTCAATCACTTCACGCTCTTCGATTGTACCGTTTACTTCAATCTTAATATCCATGATTAACTTTCTGCTTTATTTACATAAATCTATTATGACCGTGGTTTTTAATTTTCATTTTTTCAACAAAAAAGGAAAAAGCGGAATTGAAAAATTTCAACTTAAACGCTATCAGCTTGATTGCTTTTTTGGGCTATTTTATTGCTTCAAAAACTGCGAAGAAAATAACAGCCATAACCAGCCAAAGAATAATATTCTTCATTATAAAAAACTTCGTCATGCCTTTATTCGTTTTGGCCCTCTCGATCCTACTCTTGAATTCTGGGAACAACTCTTCCTTTACAACCACACCATTTACAAAAGCTCGAATTGACCAGTTTTCTCTTGACAAGCAAACGTCAATTTCGACCTTATCACCATCACAGTCAAAACTCAGTCTATCTTTAAACTTAAAGCTCCAGCGGCTTAGCAGAACATTCCCGTTGAAAATGTATTTTTCATGACCAAGCATGGAAAAATCCACTTTAAAAACTTTTCCATTAAGATCAAATTTTGACTCCATAATTCTCCTATAACTTAATCTTGCCCTAATAAAAATAGATTTTAAGTTTCACTTTTGTCGTAAAACGCAACGAAGCGAAATGAGAAAACTGCAACTAATTAAGCCGTCAAGTGATCGGCATCTGGACATCCTATTATTTACTCTTCTGAAAAGCATCAGCGATGTGGCAATGAATCATGAATTTCAGGTAAATAATCCATGGCGTATTCTTTACTCACAAGGTCAATTCTAAATTGAAGAGTTGAAACAATTGTAACAAAAGGACCAGTAGGAATAGGAAAAATCCCACCTGAATATGTTAGATAATAGGTTTTGCCACCTACAGTGCTAATGGAAAAGCTAGTAGTCACAGTGGGATGGTTTTGCGTAACAGAGCTTTAGAGGCAACTGCGACCCACAAACCATCCAGTGCACAAAGCGCTACAATCATTAGGCTTTGTGTAAAACGCTAGGCCGATTGAACATGGCTTGTAGTAACTTCAGCTATTAACTTGCCAGACGTATCAGTAACAATTGTTTTTACCACACTAACTGTGCGACCTTTTTTGATATAACTGGACCTTGCTATAAACGCCCCGCTTTTATTATTGCCGAGTAAATTTGCATTAATATTTATTGCTAGAGGAAAGCCCTTCATACCCTCCTCAGGATTAACACCCTCAAGAACAAGTACAGATGCAGTTACATCGGCAAACCACAAAGTAGCTCCGGCATTAACAGTACCGAAAGGATTTAATATGCCTGGCTGGATTGGCATTTCGGATACAACTTCACTTTGTGATCTTTCAATAACAGTAAATTTAATATGGCCTTGAACTTCCATGCTTTTACCTTAACAGTAGAGTTGTATGTCGGTGAACCCTGCGCGGCGATAAACTGCGGTCATTAAGCTGACTGTTTACACAACAGCCGCTTGTAAGTCGCGGTTTTATGAATTACTTTTTCACGGCAAGGCCTCCCGAACACCCAAAGTGCGCCAGTTGATACGCATTGCTATAAAAAAACTATTCGCACGAACAAGCTAACCAAAAATATGGCCGTAAAGCTAAATATTAAAATCCTGAACTTCTGGAACGTTTTTAATCTATCACCCTCAAAAATTAACGCTGTATTTTCTCCGGGCAGAATATCTAGTTTCAGTATTTCTAAATACTTCACATACCCAATTCTTGATTTTTCTTGTGATGATTCATACAAGGATAGCGAGAAATATAAAAGGACTCCTACATTAACCAGTAGCGAGCCTACAGTAACCCATATAATAAAATCCCTTAATGTCATTAACCACCTCCAATTTAGGGTGAATATTTTTTATAAAGCTCGATAAATTATAGTTTATAAGATCAATATTTAGCATGAAGTATAGATAGGAAAAAAGTCGCGCTTACTGCCTGCATGCGAAAGATAATGACGGTTTTGAATGCCATCGTGAGGGATAATTGCGACTGGCAAGCTAACCAAATTTGCGTTGACGGTATTGATTTTTTACTACTGTCGCTTGTTATGGCAGCGATGGTTTATACTTTTAAAAACTACGTTTATCCAAAAGCCAACCAACGCTACCGATTAATATTACTGATGCGAATTTTCACCGCAAACCAATTTAGTGGCAACCCACAATGCGAAGTACGCTTTGTGCAGACTTTCTATTAGCACCGGAACAACACTGCACATATTGAAAGTTACGATAAAACCAAACCGTATTTGCTTGCGATTAGCTTTCTATGAAGCACGTTCAAAAAACAATTCGCACGCTATAACGTCTCAATCAGCTGACGCTTTAGCGGTCGGCTGCATTGATTTGTTAGGCCTTTTTGATACTTCACCACAGTGTATTATTGTATGTGCAAGGCTCCATTGAATTTGTTCGAAGAAGGCATTAGCGCTCATTTTACGTTCCAAGGAGTTTAGGAACCCGTCTAGCCACGAGTGATAATCCCATTTATTGTTTTTCACTAGAGAAAAAAGCTTAAACTCAACTTCAAAATCTACATTTATTTGATATTCCGAGGATCTTTCAAAATCCGTTACTCCCAGGTAGTGACGTTCAAAACCTCTAGGAGACACAAAGCCAAACTCTTCAAAATTAACATTAAAAGTTAGAATAAAATTTTCTGTATTAAACTTTATAGCTCCTGACTTATCTCTGGACACAATGGTTTTAGCCGGCAATATCAGATCAAATCTATGATAAATTGCGCCATCCTTGCCCTGAGACATTACAATGACGCCATGCTTACTGCTCACCTCCCCCAGATCAAAAGACGCTCTATTTTCCATTGGAGCTGTGAACAGCTCCATAAATCTATTTGACAATAAAATATCGGGAACGTCTTTTCGTGAATACTCTCGCAGCTCGGACTTAGAGTATTTTTCTTGATTGAAGTAATCAGTCAAGTGTGTTGATAAGTTATCCAAAACATAGTACTCGGTAGCTTCTTTTATTAGTTTGGCTGCTCCAGTTATTTTCTTTTTAGCGGTTTGATTTTGCATATCAATATCGAAACCACTACCAAGAGGCTCTTTATCCCACTGTGATCTCAATGCTAGGTTTTCTTTGAATGCCCCTTTTAGATATCTAACAAGATCTTCTCCATAGTTATATCTTGGAATCTCAATCAGCTCATTTTCTATTGGATCAAAATTTATATAACCCTCTATATTCAGCTTGTGACTGCGCGCGTTGCCGATTTTCTTAGCCAGCACAATAATGCTCAGAAACATGACCGCAACTAAAAATAGCAACAGATAGGTTGGTGACTCTTTGAAGTAGTCAAATATTATTGATGCTATTCCACTTGCACTAATAGCTAGAACAATCGTTGCTACTAGCACCTCAAGAAAAGCAGATCTACTGCTAGTAATCTGATCTATCAATTTATACTTCATCAATTCTGCTCAATTTTTTCGAGGTTGTTTGTAAGCCTAACAGTTTATTAGACGGCTATAGCCGTATATCACTTCGCCGCTTATCACCCGCAGCTGTGAAGTGGCGAAAATCCTATTTCTCTTAAGTATCAATTAGTTAAATTTAATACCAGCGCTTATCAAAAATGACAAATCCGGCGCGAGAGTTTTATGCTATGCAGGTTATCACTTTTACAGCCAGTTTGAGACTAACCTAAACCCCTGTTTTAACTATCATTCTTACTGATACACAAGTCTGGCATCAGGTGATATACGGCGTTAGCCGGTTATCAGAGATTGTCGAGCATCAAATATCACGCCCGCCGCATTTGCGTCAATTACTGCGGCTAACTCTCCGTAAATTACGTAAGACTCAACAGCGACTTAAAACCATCGCGATAACGACGGGAGAGGGTTAGGTTTTTCTGGTTGAGCAGCGTGACTTGATAGTCGCCGGTGTCCAGTGCTTGTATCTCGCGGATCTGCTCCAGGTTTACGATAGTAGAGCGATGGATGCGCGCGAAATTGGAAGGTAATAGTTTTTCCAGTTTATCCATGGTAATGCGCATGGGGTAGACCGTATCTTTGATATGCAAATTTGCGTAGTTGCCCGAGGCTTCGATCCACTCGATATCGCTAGTCTGGATTAAAAATTCGCGCCCCAATTTTTTGATTAGCAAACGTTCGGGCGGCGACTCGGGTTCGGCGCTTTCGCTCTCGGCACTATCGGCAAGATAGCTCGCCTCACCTTGCAGGCGCCGTACGATAAAACGGTAGCCTGCAATCACCAGCGCAAGTGTTAAATAGGCTTGCGCATCTTTGCGATATTCGTAGAAGAACTCCATTGGCAGATGACCGAACTCGTAACGGGAATCCATCAGGAAATACCAAAGTTTGCGCAACCCCACCATGCCCGAAACATGCAACAAGGAAAACGGCAGCGTTGCCAACATGTGAGCAACTAACCAGCGCTTGAAATCCAACCTGGCGAGCCAGCGGTCATTTAGCCATATGCCCAGCGGAATTAGTGACAGCAATATTACGCAGCTGGAGATCTCCCAACAAAACGCCTCCCACAGCGCAAGGCTTTTGCCCATGCGTTGGTATTCCATTAAATGGTTGGTCGCCAACACCACAATATTAATGCAGAACCAACCGATCAAAAGCATCGCACCCCAGGCTTTCTGGTGCGCTAAAAAATGGTTGAGTCGTTGCTGTTGTTTATCGTTTGTGGTCATTGGTTTCACATGTATCAGGAGGGACGAGAATTCTATTGATCAACATCAGGATAGCAACCGGAACTCGTCACTGCCGGCTTCCGTTCATCACATTTTGTTGTAGGTCAATCACTTAGCAACACACTGTTGCGCAGGGTTTACCTAGCATAGCGCTTTCACTACCGCTCAGGAAATCTGCCACATGACTCAATTACAATCGTTTCCGCCCTTACACCACACGCACCTGCATCCAGTTCAGCGGCAGCGTTTGGTCGAGTTGGATTGGTTGCGTGTGCTGGTATTAGGCTTATTGATTTTGTATCACACCGGCATGCTGTATGCCGAAGGTTGGGGTTGGCATTACAAAAGCACCTACTCCAGCAAGATGCTTACGAATGTCATGCTCTGGTCGAACCAGTGGCGAATGTCGCTGCTGTTTTTGATTAGCGGCGCCGCTATTTCATTTTTGCTTGCATCCCAACCTTGGGGGCAGTTTATTCGCAAGCGTGTGCCACTGCTATTACTGCCGCTGTTATTCGGCATGCTCGTTATTGTTGTGCCACAAGTCTACGTGGAGGCCAATAGCAAAGGGTTGATCAACAGCCCCAACTACTGGCATTTCTGGTACATCTATCTGGATCAAACCAGCGCAGAGTTTGCGCCACACAAAACTCTGGGAAAGATGCATCTCACCTGGAATCACCTCTGGTTTTTACCCTATATTCTTGCCTATACATTGATTATCTGGGCGGCTTATCCGCTAATCAATTCACCGAAGTGCGCGCCGGTTTGGCGGTGGATTAGTGGGCGATTAACAACCCGCATGGTTATATTGATTCCTATCGTACTGTTTTACGTTATTGGTTGGTGGCTTTACGAGAAATATCCGACCACCCACAATTTTGTGCAGGATTGGTACAACCACGCGCGCTCATTTTTATGTTTTGTATTGGGGTTTGTATTGGTACGCATACCATTCATCTGGAGCAAATTTGCATCACTGCGCTGGTATTTATTACCCGCCGCACTCGCAACCTATACCTACGCATTATTTGCATTTAACGGCGGCTCCTTAGGTGACAACATAATCGCAAAAGAAATAAACGGATTGATTTGGTCGGCCAATGGCTGGCTATGGATATTGACGATCATCGCCTGGGCACAATATTGGTTTACTTTCAGCAATCCGCTGCTGAAATATTTAAATAGCGGTGTGTATTGTTTTTACATCCTGCACCAAACATTGATCATCGCTATCGCGTATTTTGTTGTACCCAAAAAATTGGGCGCAGCAGTTGAACCTATATTAATTATCAGTTTGGTTGCAATTGGATGCGTGGTTTTATTTGAAGTGATTAAACGGCTACCAGTGGTGCCGGTTTTGTTTGGGATTCAAAAGCAAAAGTTAACATCAACCGATAACTAATATTCTCACCGGCACAACATGAAAATGCTGTGCCTTTTTCGGCTAATTCGATCTACATCCTAGCTCGTACATCTTGAGCGATATTGTCTTTCATCAAACAAACCTCACGCTTCATTGCAAAAATTGACACTAGCACTGTTAGAACTTGCAGCAAAATGTGTTGCCCTATTTTCAGTAATGAAAAATTACTGCCAACTGAAATCACTGTTACAAATCAAAAAAATCAACCCCGGATGAATTATGAACAAATCGTTACTTTTCGCGTTGGCTTTTGCTGCACCAGCTGCATTCGCCAATGTCACTATCACAATGCACAGTGTCGATGAAAAAGGCGTTGGCGCTGCAGTCGGACAAGTAATTGTCACTGAATCCAAACACGGTTTGGTGTTTACTCCCAACCTGAAAGGGCTGCCACCTGGAGCACACGGTTTTCACGTACATCAAAATGGTAGCTGCGATTCTGCCGAGAAAGATGGCCAGATAATTCCCGCTGGAGCAGCTGGCGGTCACTATGACCCTGCTGGTACCAACGCCCACGGTACACCTTGGGGCAAAGGCCACTTGGGCGATTTACCACCGCTTTATGTTCAGAATGATGGCTCTGCAATACAACCCGTTTTAGCACCGCGCCTGAAACTTGAAGACATTAAAGGAAAATCATTAATGATTCATGCGGGCGGCGATAACCACTCGGATCACCCCGCACCATTAGGCGGTGGCGGAGCACGAGTGACATGCGGCGTTATTAAATAAATGTCAGCAATAGAAAAGAGCGCCAAGCGCTTTTTTCTATTGCATTGCGCAGGAATATCAATTTTTTATTCTTCAGACATCAAAAAAAGATCAAGCGGCGAATTCTTCATTTTATTCGATAACGGTAATTCATGAACAACTGCAACCACAATTCCAGGAGCTACGCGAGCCGCACCGGAAAAGGCTTCAACCAACAAAGGTTCAGACTTTAGGCTCTCAATTGCTTTGCTTCCTGCATCATCTTCATTCTCACACTCAACCCTTATAGTGATGAATAAGCCATAAAGATCCTTTACCCCATTGTGAGTAACATCTAAATTTTCACAATGAAGAAATACTGCAAAATTTTTCATAAAGTTTCATTAAATTTATGGATGCGATGCATGATATAACTCCATTGCTTTTTCCTTATCAGAGATCGGGCGCAGAAAAACGCCGGGTTTTATACCCGAAAAATCATTTCCCTTTAGGATGACAAGAAAAACTCTGGTGTCATTCTTATGAGCGGATTGGATTTGCCCCAAGGAGTAATGAAGGTCGTTGGCGAGCGGCACTGGCAACACTGTAGGAACTTGCGAAGCGTTAGTAACAAGAACTTCATCAACACCAATGCGAAGACGGATAGTGTTGTCCAACCCAGGACCTGTACGTGCAAGTTTGTCTGTCACAGGCTTACCCCGCGCATCAACCATATCAACACCTGTAATGCGACCGATAAGTATATGATCAGCACTCGCAGCCATTTCCTCAAGCGAAGCCTCATATGGAAGCCCTGCTAGCGCGACTGCAGGTAGTAGCGAAATTATCAATATCAGAATGTGCTTCATATTCTCATTATCCTAAAATAAGTTCCTTTGAGCAGAAGATAGCCTACGGATGAAAGCCTTTGCTAGCAATACCCGTGGCAAATTAGATGGCATAGATCGCACACAATCGATAAAGTGGCAGAAGAGGGCAATTACTCCGCAGTTTGCATCATCAAATCCGGTACCAATAACCATGTCAGAAAAATTACACGTTAAAGAATCCTCGGGATTGCTAACGTTTCTTGGTGCGCAATTACAAGGTTGGGCACGCAGCAAAATCAAGCAGCGGCTACAGAGCGGTTGTGTGAGTGTGAACGGTGTATCTACTACACAGCACGACTTTGCACTGAATGTTGGCGACTTGGTGGAAGTTGGCGCAACGCCTAAAGTGACTAATAGTTCGCCGTCGCAATTGGAAATTTTATATTCTGATCGCGACATTATTGCGATTAATAAACCCGCAGGCTTGCTCTCGGTAGGTACCACCAAAGAAACTCAACAGCATGCGCTGGCGATTCTGCGCAATCAGCTATCGCGCCGATCGCAAGCGGTAAAATTATGGCCGGTAAATCGAATTGATCGCGACACATCGGGTGTATTGTTATTTGCGACCTCACGCGAAATGCGTGAGGCGGTGATGGCTAAATGGGATCAGGCAGAGAAAACTTATCTGGCGATTGTAGAGGGCTGCCCCACTCCGGCAGAAGGAACAATTGATCAGCCATTGCGTGCCGATGAAGAAGAATATCGCATGCATGTAGGCGCGCACCCGGATGCAAAACCGGCGATCACCCACTTTAAAACAGAGCGCACAAACGGCAAGCGAACACTTTTGCAGGTGCGAATAGAAACAGGACGCCAGCATCAAATACGCGCACATTTATCCTGGTTGGGATATCCCGTAGTCGGTGACCAACGTTACGGCACCCAAGGCATTCGCATGGGGTTGCATGCGTTGCGTTTAAAAATTGTTAACCCCAAAAATGGTAAAGAATTAACGTTTGAAACACCTGCCCCGGCAGACTTCTTTGCGCTACTCAATAAGTAACATCGATCTGTAAAAGTAGACTGGAAAAAAGGGCCTCAATTGAGGCCCTTTTTTGTACCGCCGCAAGCATACTCTTGTTAATACACATCGCGTAGATAACGCTTATCCATATTTAGCTTACGAATGTAATTGACAGTTTCGGCCTCATCGAATTTTCCGTATTGCTGGATGATATCGCGCAGCGCCTGGTCAACATCTTTTGCCATACGGCTGGCATCGCCGCAAACACAGAAGTAAGCGCCCTCTTCCAGCCACGCCCAAATATCTGCACCGCATTCACGCATACGATCTTGCACATAGATTTTTTGCGTTTGATCGCGCGAGAAAGCGAGACTCAATTCATTGAGCACACCGTCTTTTTGGAATTGCAGCAATTCATCCTGATAGTAAAAATCGGTAGCGGCATGTTGCTCACCAAAAAACAACCAGTTTTTGCCTGCATCGCCACGCGCTTGTCGCTCTTGCAGGAAACCACGGAAAGGCGCAACACCAGTGCCGGGACCAACCATAATTAATGGCGTATCGCCTTTTTCAGGCACATGAAAATGTTTGCTTGGCTGTACAAAAATCGGGGTATCAACTCCTTCAACGCGATCTGCCAAAAAGGTTGACGCCACACCTTTGCGAATTTTTTTACTATCGCGATAGCGACTGTAGCGCACCGCTGACACGGTGAGATGGATTTGATTGGCAAATGCCTTTGAACTGGATGCAATGGAATACAAGCGCGGCTGCATGCGTTTTAGCAATGGAATTAATTCATCAACACCGGCGCGGATAGGAAACTCTTGCAGGATATCAACCAACTGCCGACCATAAAGCCATTCTTGCAACTCAGCTTTGTGTTCTGCATCCAATAAGGTTTTTAGTTCTTTGCTGTTGGCGCGTTGCGCAATAAAATTTAACGCCTCCAAACTCGGGCGACAAATTTCATAATTTTCAATAAGTGCTTGATGCAATGGTTTTTCGTGAGTATCGACCACCACCGGCGCATCCGCATTTAAATTCAGCGCTTGCTCTAACTCAAATACGTAGTCAGGACAATTTTTTGGCCAGATGCCCATGGCATCGCCCGCTTCGTAAGTGATGCCCGACTCACCCAAATCAAAACCAAATTGACGCACATCCTTACCCGAACCAGCCGCACTCAAGCGCTTGTTAATCACCAGACGCGACGGATAAGGATTGGCTTTGGTGTAAGCCGCCGCTTGGGTCGAAGTTGATGTAGTCGTTGCACTCATGGTCGATGACTGGTTCGCAGCGTTAGTTAAAGGTGCTAATTGCTCTTTTAGCTTAGCAAACCATTCGCCGGCCGATGCCTCATAATCACTGTCACAATCCACACGCTCAACTAACGCAGTAGCGCCCAACGCTTGCAAACGGGCAAATAGCTTTTTGCCGTGCCCGCAGAATTGATCGTAATTGGAATCACCCAAGGCTAACAGCGCAAATTGCAGTTGATTTAAAACCGGTGCCGAATCCGCCGTTAATTGACTCCAGAAATCGCCGCCATTATCAGGTGCATCGCCATCGCCAAACGTACTGGTGATAAACACGACTAATTTATTGGCCGCTAATTTTTCTATCGAATAATCATTCATCGAATGGACATTGACTGCCCAGCCTTGCGCCGATAATTGCTGTGCAAATTTTTCTGCGAGGGTTTCGGCATTGCCCGTTTGCGATGCCCACAACAACAACAGTTCCGGTTTTGCCTCCTGTGGTGCGGAGGCTGTCACGCCTATCGGCAATACACGGCTAAACATTCCCGCCAATAAACCATTGACCCAAGTGAGATTACCCGGAGCAATTGGGGCATCTGCCGGTAATGCAGGGACTGCGGTAATTAATTTTGCCGTTGCCTGCAGGCCGCTGATATAGCCGCTCAAATAATTTCGTTCAACATCAGAAAAACTGGGCGCGACTGATTCCACAACACCAATTTTTTCTGCAAAAGATTTAATCAAGGTCATGCTGGTTTCCTCAGCAACAGCAGCGAAGGCTTTTGCGCTGGTGTAATCATAAGCGGGCGCAGCACTTGCGCCGACAAATTCCAACTCATTAGCTTCAACAAACACTTCTACGCGCTTTAGCGCAACGGCGGCAATTTTCAGTTCCGGTTGCTGCGAGATAGCATCGACTTTATCGCTGGTTACCGCGTTAATGCAGAGATTATCGCCATAGACATCATTCCAATGAATAGGCGCAAAACAGCAGCCGGGCTGCACGCGATCAGTGACAACTGCCGGTAAAATCGCGTAGCCACGGCGTGAACGGATTTCCACTTTATCCTTGTTGTTAATACCTAATTCAGTTGCATCTTGCGGATTAATTTCCACAAAAGTGCCGGGATTTAATTTGTTGAGCGTGGGAATTTTTCCGGTCTTGGTCAGCGTGTGCCACTGGTGTTGCACGCGACCAGTATTGAGCACTAACGGAAATTCTTTATCCGGCATTTCTTCCGGATTTACGTGTGGTCGCGCATGAAAAATCGCTTTACCGGAATCAGTCGCAAATTGTAAAAGCGGAGCGCTGCCGTCATCGACTATTTTTAACGGCTGGTTGATGCCGGTATTTAAATAGCGGATGGGATTGCGTGTGGAAGTTTCATCAGCACATGGCCACTGCAAGGGTGATTCGCGCAAACGGGTGTAATTAACACCGCGCAAATCGTATCCGGTTTTGGAGTTATAACTGCGTTTGATTTCTTCAAACACTTCAGCGGCGGAGTTAAAACTGAAGCCATCGGCAAAACCCATCTCGCAGGCAACGCGCGCAATAATTTCCCAATCTGCCATTGCCTCGCCGGGTGGATTTACCGCTTCTTGCATGAGCGTAATATTGCGCTCGGAATTAATCATTACGCCTTCCGCTTCTGCCCATAAGGCACCGGGCAATAAAATATCGGCGTAGCGATTGGTTTCGGTATCGAGGAATGCATCTTGTGCGATCACCAGTTCGGCGCGCTGCAATCCTTCAATAACAATTTTGCGATTGGGCACAGAGGCAACCGGATTGGTGCAAATAACCCAGCAGGCTTTTATGTCGCCCGCTGCCATTCGCTCAAACATGTCCACAGTACCCTTGCCTAATTTGGTGCTAATAGTACCGGCGGGAACATCCCACATTTGTTCAATAAATTCGCGATCTTTTTCTACCAGCAAACTGCGCTGCCCCGGTAAACCCGGCCCCATATAACCCATCTCACGGCCACCCATTGCATTGGGTTGACCGGTGAGCGAAAAAGGCCCACTGCCGAGACGACAAATTTTTCCGGTCGCCAAATGCAAATTGCAAATTGCATTGGTATTCCAGGTGCCGTGGGTGCTTTGGTTTAACCCCATGGTCCAGCAAGTCATAAATTCAGGAGCGTTGCCAATTAACTCAGCAGTTTTATGCAGGGATTCGATTGAAAGACCGGTAATTTCACTGACATTTTCCGGTGTGTAGTCGGCTAAAAACTCCGGAAAATTTTCCCAACCTTGCGTGTAGCGCGCGATAAAGTCCGCATCGGTTTTGCCATTTTTGTGGAGCAAAAATAATAAGCCATTCAAGAACGCGAGATCGGTGCCGGGCTTGATAGGTAAATACAGATTCGCTTTTTCTGCCGTTGTGGTGCGGCGCGGATCAACCACAATTAATGTTGCACCGGCTTTGACGCGATCCATCATGCGCAAATACAAAATCGGATGGCAATCCGCCATGTTTGCGCCTATCACCAAAAATAAATCGCTGTGATCAAAATCCTGATAAGAGCCGGGTGGCGCATCCGAGCCGAGCGATAATTTATAACCGGCACCGGCGCTCGCCATACACAAGCGCGAATTGGATTCGATGTTGTTGGTGCGCACAAAACCTTTCGCGAGTTTATTGGCGAGGTATTGCGATTCAATCGACATTTGCCCCGACACATAAAAACTGATGGCGTCGGGGCCGTGTTGATCGAGGATTTCGCGCAAGCGTTTGGCGGTAGTGCTGATCGCCTGCGCCATGGGCGACATCACCGGATCGCGGCTGCGCTCACTGCGAACGAATGCAGATTCCATACGACCGGAATTAACCAATGCCTGGGCGCTAGTCTGACCTTTGGTACAAAGGCGACCAAAATTAGAAGGATGGTTTTTATCACCCGACACTTTGATAATTTTTTTGCCGTCCGTTTCCAGCACCATGCCGCAGCCAACGCCGCAGTAGGGGCATACCGAGCGCACGGATTTACTCTCATTTTTTACAACAGCTTCTGACATAGGCTTGCAACTCCTCATTGAGAGGGGTTTTGCAAGCGTTATGCCAGTGACTTTTTGCGAGCCGGGTTTTGTTAGCGCATGCCAAGAATGCAGCAGCAGCAATCAATAAGTTGCTGATTTTTAATGATTTTTTATCTGCATTAAAAAAATCGAACGATGCGGATTGATCAATTGAAAATCTAGCCAACCTATTTTTTCGCCCCAGATACAGGCAATTTTCAACGCAAAGAGCACGATAATGTTTTTTATTGGTGCGAATTAAAAATCAATGCTTAGCGCAACATCTTTTCCCAAACAATAAAAAGCACCAAAACAATGCAAATACATCATTAAGCTATTGATGATTGAGCAATAGTTAACCAACAGCGGCTTACGGCCAGCATCCTTATTACTAAGCGCGGCAAAACACCAAAAAAAGGCCTAAAATCAACTATATTCAATGACATAGTTACATAGACCCGATCTACCGATGGCGCATGAATGAACACAGACCCGCAAATAAGACTACTACTCAAAAAACTGAGCGTGCCGACAGAAGGGCTGGCAGAGCTGAGCTTTTGCGGAGGAAACAAAGCAAGCAATGTTAAACAGTGGTTGCAGAACTTACCGCTGACCCAAACCCAGCAAGTCAGCGTTCATCTTTATAATGCGATTCATGAAATTAGCCGCTTGCGCACCACTTGCGAGAATCGACTTGCCATTCTTGAGCTGCTGCGCGCACCTGTACATCAAACGCTCAGCGGACTCGCGCTCAAATATTTAAATCAGCCACTGATTTTGCCTGAGGCAGCACTGAAAACTGCCACTGTTGCCCAGGCGATCCAAAAACATTTTCTGAACAGCTATCTCGCCGTAGTGCGTGAAATTTGTACGCCGCATGCCACTAAAAACCCACCAGAACAACAAGCCTTAGCAATCCAGCGCGCGCTGACTGCACTGGGCTTATTGCTGCTGCGCTCATACCAACTTTATTTACCTATTGCGAATCAGGTGTGGGCAGAAATACATACGCTCTATCAATTAGCCTGTGCACTAGAACTTGAGCAGGTGCCGGTTGAAGACAGGCTGCCTCATCACCAAGCGTTGAAAACTATTCACAATACTTACTTGCGCATACTGCTGCTCGCCACTGCGCGTCCGAATCAATTGCGTCAGGATGAAATTGAAAGTACTTACAATTTGTTGGAGCATTTGGCTCATCTCGCTGAGCTGGATAACTACAATCCCGGCGGCAAAGAAAACTTGTTTGTGGTGCTCACCAGCAGTAATCGCCCGCCGTTTTATAAATCCCACTGGCGCCCTGCCAGCCATCCCAATGAACAACCAACGCTGGAAATTCGCACCAGCAATCTGGTGGGAAAACTGCAAGATCAACAAAAGGTAGGCAATGAAGGTGTGGATGCGAGTGTGAGCATCCGCAACGAATTGAACTTGTCAGCGGCGTTAACCAAACATCTGGCGCAGGCATGGAGCCATCTCTCATTGCGCAGCTTTGAGCGGCAAGACGTGAATGCCGAAATTGAAGTCACTATCGGCCTCACCAATATCCATTTTCATCTTGCGGGTGAACAGCCGTTCAATCTATTCCTGAACCAAAGCAGCGCAGTGGCTGTAGCACAAGATAAAGGCGCAATCTTCCAAAAACGTGGCATTCAATTAAAAAGCAGTGATGCGCAAAAGGAAGATGATCCCTGGGGCGATACATTTGAAATCGCTGGCACTATGTTTGATGGCCGCCAACGCTCGACCGCGAATATTGAAATGAAAATTAAATCCCAGGAGAAGGATAACTATCAGGGACAGCATCCTGTTTACACAGTGCCATTAATGGATCGCAGCCCCGGCGGCTACGGTCTTGAATGGCGCAATGAGATTCCGGTGCAAGTGCGCGCAGGTGAACTGCTTGGTTTGCGCGAATACGGCCGTAATAAATGGGCGATTGGGGTTGTACGCTGGGCACATCAAATTAAAGGGGCAACGCAATTAGGGATTCAGGTTCTTGCACCCCATGCAATTCCCGTTGGCCTCGCAGCTGTACACAAAACCGGCGGTCACGCGGAATATTTGCGCGCACTGCAAATTCCCGAGCTGCGCGCAGTGAACCAACCGCCCAGTTTGATTACTAATGCCATCTCGTTCCATGAACACAACAAAGCGCGACTTTACAGTCACCCCCAAGCGGGCATTAGAGATGAGGGGGATAAATCAATCCAACTCACTCAGCGACTGTTTGCTACCGGCGCGTTTAGCCAATTTGGCTTCCGCGAACTGGTGACGGCCAAAGCAGAGAAAACTGCGAAGGACGATTTTGATTCGGTTTGGGAATAAATTGCCCAGGTTGTATACATGCCAACGCGAACCAATCCACAAAAGTCTCGACCAGATCGCATAAACGGCATGAGAGGTTGAGCGACTGAGTGAATTCAGTAATATTGCCCGCAGCAAGGACCCTTAGCCGCCAACGCAAGCAATTGGCGACACAAGGTAGGGTTTATCGGCTTACCGGTAAACTCCCGTCATGAAATCCGACACGACAATCAGCAAAAAACGGTAAGGTTCGCGACAAACAAACTTATGCGCAAAAAAACGCGCTATAGTCAAAACACGAGCGAGCCCTGATCATCGCCTGACTACAAGAAGATATATGACTACTACCGATACCATCCGACTCCTTATCCTTAACAACCAACGCTCTGAAGCTGAGCGCTTGATCAGCATGCTGCATGCCTCCGGCCACCCCTGCCGCGCGCAACATGTCGAGAGCGAAGAAGCGCTGGTTAAGCTGTTGCAGGAACAGAGCTGGGACTTGCTTATCGGCAATAACAACACGACTGCCCCCAGCCCCCAAGTGGCGATCAAACAAATTCGCCGCCTGAACAAAGATGTTCCGGTAATCCTGCAATATGAAGATGACGAAGACGGCAATCCCTTTGCTGTTGTAGAAGGCCTGCGTATCGGCGCTACCGATGTGGTCAATCTTGATGATGACCAACACTTATTACTGGTGATAGATCGCGAGCTGGCGAACCGTGAACATCGTCAGGCGCGCCGCAATACTGACCGCCGCTTCCGCGAAGCCGAGCGCCGCAGCCAACAACTACTCGATAGCTCGCGCGATGCCATTGCGTTTATTCAGGATGGGCTTTATCTCTACGCCAACGAGTCTTTTGCCGAACTCTTTCATTACCAGAACAAAGACGATATCGAAGCCATGCCGATTATGGACATGGTGGCCGATGGTGATCAGGGGCGCCTGAAAAACTTTCTGAAAGATTTCAGCATTAAAGGTGATGAAGCTGAATCCAGTAGTTTGAGCTTTACCGGTATCGCGCAAGATGGCGAAGAAACCCAAATCGATCTGGAAGTCTCGCTGGTTACCTACGACGAAGAACCCTGCATCCAATTCCTTGCCCGCGCTGCTGCGAATCTGGCAAGTAATGCCAACAACGAGGAGCTGGAAGCACAACTCAAACAAATCAAATGGCAGGATCTGGTTACCGGCGTCTACAACCGCCAATACCTGCTCAACCAGCTCGACCACATCATCGATAACGTCGATGAAAAACAGTATTACTGCCTCTTCTATATAGAGTTGGATCAATTTGGCGATCGTGTGAAAAACACCTTCGGCGTTGCTGGCTCCGATCTCGCGTTAATCGACATAGCGACACTCTTGCGCGCTAAAGCCAATACCAACGATATTATCGCGCGCCTTGGCGATTCTACCTTCGCGATTATTTCGCCCAATGTGAAGGCCGATGCAGCGGTTAATCGCGCATTGCAACTGTGTAAGGATCTTGAGTCGCACATTATCGATATCGATCATAAAACCCTGCAGATCACCTGCAGTATTGGTATTTCCCTGATCAACGAAACCACCACCAATACCAATACCGTGATTGAACAAGCGCGCAGTGCTATGGCAAAGGTCAACGCCAACGATGGCAATTCTGCGCAATTGTTTGAACCTGATACTCCCAAGCTGGATATCAAAATTGATATCAATGCCGCTATCCAGCAAGCGCTGGACGGCGACCGCTTCCGCTTGTTGTTCCAACCGATTATCAGTCTGCGCGGCTCCGACGAAGAATATTACGAAGTCTACCTGCGCATGGTGGATGAACACGGCAACGAAATTTCGCCAAATCACTTTTTGGAAGAAGCAGCCAATATGAGCGCTTCGACCAAAATTGATCGCTGGGTGATTTTGGAGTCGATCAAAATGTTGTCGCAGCATCGCGCCAAGGGCAACAAGACCAAACTCATCGTGAATATTGGTCGCCAATCATTGTGCGATGAATCGCTGGTGCCTTGGCTTGCAGTTGCCTTTAAAGCGGCCAAACTCACAGCCGATTCTATTGTGTTCCAGGCACAGGAAATTGATGTCACCAATCATTTGAATGCAGCGAAAAACTTCGCCGACGGCTTGGGTAAATTGAAAACCAGTTTTGCGATTAGCAATTTTGGTTGTTCATTAAATCCGTTTAATACGCTCACTCATGTTTCTGCCACCATGATCAAAGTGGATGGTTCATTTACCACTGATATCCAGAACAACAACGAAAGTCCCGAGACGCTAATCCAGCTGATCGAGAAGCTAAACGGCGAAAGTAAAATTACGCTGGTGCCCTTTGTTGAAAATGCGAGCGTGCTTTCCACCCTCTGGCAAGCTGGCGCGCATTACATCCAAGGCCATTATTTGCAGGAGCCGAGCCACGGAATGACGTACGACTTTAATATGGAAAGCTGATTTTTTCGGGTACGAATTTATCCATTCCAGGTGCGTTTTTCGCTTTTCCAAACCCAAAAGTTCGACTTTGAGATGCATGTGCGCTAAATGCGTGCATGCGTCACAAAAACACTTCTTTACACTAATGCCCCAATTACTTTTTCCCGCAATTAAGAATAATCTCCGCGCAAACATCACTTATAAAACAAGATGTTATCAACCACGTTTAGCCTCTAATTGAAGTCGATTTATCGCATAAAAATAAGATAAACGATAAAAACGCCACGCCGAGATGGCCGTTAAATCTTCTTCAGAGTACTCGCCAAAAAAGATCCTTTTGCATCGTTAGCCAAGCCTAATTCGATATGGCTCACGGCTACCTCTCGCACTCAGGATTACCTCCAACAACACGCTGTAATAACGGGCTTATGCGCCAAGGCTTAACTAAAAAAATGCCTGGCGTTTGGTATTTCCGGTGCCTCATAACCCGTTAAAAAGCTGCCGACCCCATCGGCACTCATCTTTGAGGAAGAACTATGAGTAGCTTTAATGCCTCAGCGAAGGACTCTCGCCCGGCAGGTGCGCTAATCCGCTCCTTCTGTGCGCTTGGGTTGTCCCTCGCACTAACTACGCTATCGCTCCAGACCCACGCCGCCTGCCAATATCAGGTAACAGGCCAATGGAGTAATGGCTTCACTGGCACAGTCAAAATCACTAACGACACTGGTGCCGCACTGAGCAGTTGGTCGCTCGGCTGGCAGTATGCGGGTGATAACCGCATCACTGGCGGTTACGATGCCACCTTCACCGGCACCAACCCTTACACCGTCAAAAACGCCAGCTGGAACGGCACTCTGCAGCCCAACCAAAGCCTTACCTTCGGCTTTCAAGGGACTAAAGGTGCGGCAGCAGCAGAAGTTCCAACTCTGACCGGTAGCCTCTGCGGCGCCACTCCAGCCTCTTCATCGAGCAGCGCAATTACTACGTCATCTAGCAGTTCATCGCGCCCTAGCAGCTCAAGTTCTGCGATTACCACCAGCAGTTCGAGTTCTGCCCCAAGTTCGAGATCGTCATCTTCGTCCTCCGTTGCCACCGCAGCCTGGACCTTGAGTGCAACCGACTCTCGCCTAAACTTCGCCACCACCAAAAACACCCACAACCTGGAAGTACATAGCTTCACAACTTTGACGGGTGAAATCAGCAACAGCGGCGTGGCGACCCTGACAATTGATCTGAATACCGTGAATACCGGTGTTGCACTGCGCGACCAGCGTATGCGCGATTTGCTGTTCCAGACATCAACCTACCCAACTGCAACCGTGACTGTCGCTATACCTGCGAATTTGCTCAGCAACCTCGCGGTCGGCCAAGCGGCGGCCACCGATATTTCTGCCAGCTTGAACCTGCACGGCGTGACGGGTGCGATCACCACCAAGGTGTCAGTCCAGAAGCTGTCCAGCTCACGCATCCTTGTACAAAGTCTTGCGCCGGTGCTTGTGAAAGCCGGTGATTACTCGCTCACCGACGGGGTTGAAGCCCTGCGTGCTGCGGTCGGCATTGCCTCGATCAGTGTCGCCGTCCCGGTGGATTTCGCGCTCGTTTTCGATGCGCGTTAATTGGAAGGAGCAGAGAGAAATGACTATGAAAAAATTATTGCAACTTTCACTGCTGTCCACCGGACTTGCAGTGGGTGTGCTGGCATCAGGTGCCGCCGTTGCGCAAGGTGCCTGTAGTGTCAATTACCAATCAGAGAACAACTGGGGTGCTGGTGCCCAGTACAAAGTAACCCTCACCAACACCGGTTCGGCAAAAACCAGTTGGGAGTTATGCTGGACATTTGCGGGCAATGAAACTGTGTCCAGTTTGTGGGAAGGGACTTACGCCCAAACCGGTAAAAATGTCTGCGTGAAAAACGTGGGCTACAACGGCAATTTGGCAGCTAACGGCAGCGTGTCGTTTGGTTTGATTGCAGCCAATCCAGGTGCTGCACCTACGGCTTACACCCTTAATGGTGCAGCCTGTGGTGGCGGAACAGCCAGCAGTAGTGCTCCTAGCAGCGTGCCCACTATTAGCAGCAGTAGCTCCAGCAGTAGTGCTCCTGCAGCGGCTGCCCGCTGGTTAGTGGACGGCACCAACTCTACCTTCCACTTTGTCACTGTGAAGAAAAATGCCGCTGGTGTGGAAACGCCGGAGAACATTACCTTCAGCCAGTTGCAAGGCACGGTAGCCACCAATGGCCAAGCAGTCCTGACCATCCCGCTGGCAAGCATCTCCAGTGGCGTGGACCTGCGCAACACGCGCCTGAAAGAGATTCTGTTCGAATCCCAATACTTGCCGAGTTTGCACTTCACTACCCAACTCGATCTGGTAGCGATTGATGCCATGGCCGCCGGTAGTATCAAAGTGCAAAGCGTCACCGGCAATCTGGTATTGCACGGGGTAGTTAAATCCGTGGTGTTTGATGCATTGGTGGTGAAGCATGCCAACAACAGCGTCAGCTTCTCGCCGCGTAAACCTATCGCCATCAACTCTGCCGATTTCGATCTCAATGGCGGTATTGAAGCCCTGCGTTCTTTGATGAGCCTCAGCACCATTGGCGAGAAAGTCCCGGTTTACTTCAAGATGTACCTAAACCGCGATAACCCGACCAATATTGCCGCCATCACTCTGCCTGCAGCGCCAAACACACCGCTTAGCTTCAGCGGTTCGGTTAGCAATACCTCTGGTACCGCTGTGCTGAATTGGGCCGATGCGAGCAATAACGAGACCGGCTTTTTGGTTCGTCGCAAGATAGGCGCAACTGGCCCTTGGTTAACACTCAACAAATCCAATGCTAATAGCGTTGCCTACTCCGATGACCTGCTCGAAGAAGGCGCTGGCAGTTACGACTACAAAGTCATCAGCGTTGCCGATAGTGTCCCTTCTGCAGCGACCAGCCCGGTCACACTGGTGTATGCACCGGCCAATACCTCCTCTTCAGTCATCAGCAGCGGCTCAAGTTCTTCTGTGATTTCCGTTGGATCATCCAGCAGCAATCCATCTTCCGGTAGCTCCAGCAGCAGCGGCATCTTGGTGGGCGACGCAACCCGCGGTTCGCAACTCTGGACCCAACGCGGTTGCGTCGGCTGTCACGGTGTTGATGGTGAGAAAAATGCGAATGGCACAGTTGCGCTTAATCCGCTCAATCCTAATCGCTCGGTCTATCGTCACACCAACGATAACCGTGACCTCGCCCTGCGCGATTTCATTGCTACCTGGATGCCATTGGGTAACGAAGGCAGCTGTACCGGCCAATGTGCCGCCGACCTCGAAGCCTATCTGTTCACTTGGCGCAGACCAGCTGATGGCATTCCTGACAGACCCGCAACAGCCTTCTCTTGTCCATCAAATGCCCCAAGCTACGGCCAACGCACCCTGCGTCTGCTGACCAAAGCGGAATACCAACGCTCAGTGCGCGACCTGGTGAATTATCAGGAAGACTTGCTGACTCGTCTGCCTGACGATTTCATCTCCGGCGCCTTCGTGAACAACAACGCACTGGAGATCGACAAGACCCGCTACACCAGTTACCTGTCGACCGCCGAGCGCATTGCAACCAACGTAGCAACTCGCTGGAACGCCGTGCTGGCGTGTATCCCAAGTACTGCTAACACCACCTGTGCCGACAAACTGGTCAACGACCTCGCGCCGAAGATTTTCCGTCGTCCGCTGAGTGCAACCGAGAAAACCGCCTACACCGGTCTGGCGCGCGGCACTACTGGTTCACGCACCCAGGCTGAAGGGATGGAGCTGGCGTTGGCGGGGATGTTGTCATCGCCACAATTCCTGTACCGCTCGGAAGTGGGTACGCTCTCCAGTGGTAATGTCTACAAACTCGACGGCTACGAAATGGCGACCTACCTCAGCTATACGCTGACCGGCAGTACCCCAAATGCTGACTTGATGGCCGCTGCCGCTCGTGGTGATTTGAGCACCGCCGCAGGCATTCGCCAGCAAGCCGCAACCCTGCTCAACGCCGCCAATACCAAACTGTTGCTGGGCGATTTTGTGAATCGCTGGTTGGCGACTGAATCGCTCACCACCCAATCCAAAGATGGCGTTGCCAACTTCACGGTATTGGCGAAAGACATGCAGTTGGAACTGGGCAAAAACTTCGCCAGTGCGATGCTGGATAGCAGCTCAACCTTCGCGGCCATCTACAACCCGACCTACACCAACGTGAACCAACGTCTCGCCAGCCACTATGGTTTGGCATTCAGCGGCACTCAGGATGCGGACGGATTTGCGCGCGTGAACACCAGCGACCGCGGCGGGATTTTGGTATCGGGTGCGTTTATGTCCCGCTACGCAACACCAGCGGATTCCAACCTGATCACGCGCGCAGTAGCCGTTCGTCGCAAGATGATGTGTCAGGACATTCCTGAACCACCAGCTGGCGTATCGCTTGACCGCGAAGCTTTGGCGAAACGCGATGCTGTGTTCTTCAACGACCCGAAAACCACCCAGCGCATGATTGCCGACCGCATCACCGCCGGTACTACCTGCTCCAATTGCCACGCGGAAATCATTAACCCGCTCGGTGGCGGTTTGGAAAACTTCGATGCAGCGGGTCGTGTACGCAGCACCGACCTGAAGGGTAATCCGGTTGTGACCACGGCGACTTTCTTCTCGCCCTATCAACACCTGCAATTCCTGAATGATCCGGATCGTGTGATTCACTCACCGGCCATCACGTTCAGCGGTGCAAAAGATCTCGCTCGCACCATGGTTGAACATCCACTGGTAGCGCAACAGGCACAAACCTGTCTCGCAACCCAGTTTGTCAGCTACAGCAGCGGTATTAATTCTCTGTTCCTGATGGACAAAGATCCCGCGCGCGTAGTTGGCAGTGTGGAAATTCCGGCGGCAGAAAAAACCGGCTATCGCTGTGAAATTAACAACCTGACCAGCGTACTCAATACCCGTGGTCCGCGCGCAATGCTTGAGGAACTTCCCGCATTGAATTCCGTGATCTATCGGCAGGAGTGGGCGCGCTAATGCGCCCCGCTCTCCTCGCCCTGAAAATGAATTGGAGTAGATAAGATGAGCTATAAAGATTGCTTCGATAAAGAACGCCGGGATTTTCTGCGCGTTGTTAAGCAGGCCGGTATTTCCGCCGGCATGCTCAAAGCCTCTGCAATGATCGGCGGCGTTATGCTTGCGCGCGTTGCTGAAGCGCAAACCACGCCGACTAAATCCTGCTCGGTATTTATGCCCGGCGGTTGTACACCGGCGAAATTTTTTCCCACCGGCAGCACCATGCCAATCCAAACCATTCCATTGCAATCGCACTACAACGCGGGTCGTATCGCGCTGATAAAAAATGCGACCATGATGCAAGGTGGCCACGGTGTAATGTTCAACCGCTTTAACGATCCAAACCCATGGGGCAAACAAAGTTTTGACGTAAACCTCGGCAAAACCATCGGTGCAAATTATCCGGTGAAATGTTTGAACCTGGGCACTACACCCGTAACGGAATTATCGCGCGACTCGGTGCAAATTCCCGCGATCACCAGCCCGCAAGCTGCACTGGATATTTTATTTTCCGGTGGTGGTGGCGGAGGTGGCGGTAGCATTCCACCGCGTAAATCATTGGTTGATGTTCACTACGCAGCGGTGAATGAACTCAAAACCAAATTGGGCCAACACGAAAAAATTAAACTCGATAGCCACTTCAATGCTATCCGTGAAATTGAACTCGCGCTGGAAAGTACCAACCCAAATCCAAACACTTGCAGCGCACCACCAAACACTAACGCGATCGGTTTTGATGCAACCTCAAAACTAATGACCGACATTGGTGTATTGGCATTGAGCTGTAATTTATCTGCCTCTGTGTCACTCGCGTTCGGTACCGACGAGCATCTGCACTTTTTAGATGCCGTTGCAAAACCACGTGCGTCACACGACTCGCACCATAACCAGGGCAACCCTAACTACAACGGCTTCTACGATGAAGACGTTGCTTACTACATGTCGCTTACCAAGCAATTGATCGACAAGTTGGAAGCAAAAGGTTTGCTCTCCTCCACCATCGTCACCCAGGTTTCTGACATGGGTAACGTGGATGCCCACACCGGACAAAACACGCCTATGTTGGTAGCAGGTGCGGGTGTGCGTGGTGGTGTTGTGGATGCAGGTGGTTTATCACAAACCGCTCTGTTCCAAAGCGTCGGCCTCAAACTGCGTGCAGATCAAGGACCAAACGGTTCTGCGTTCCGCAATTGGGGCGCTGCAACCATTGCTGGTTTGTTTGCATAACCTGCCGTTTTAACGCAGTGGAAACCCGGTGCAAACCGGGTTATCCACAAGGACAAAAAAGTTGTAGCTAAAAACAAAAAAACAACAATCAAACTAAGAAGTGGTTTCTATCATGAAAACGTTAATTGTCTACGCTCACTTACTCGCCGCTTGTGTCGCCGTTGGTCTCTTGTTAATACAAGATTTGGCCTTGGCTAAAACGCGCGGAAAAGTACTTTCTGCACTGGCGAAAAAAGAATTAACCAAAGCGGCAGACATCATGTTCATCGCCTTAATCGCACTATGGATTACAGGCCTCGCATTAGTGTTGCAGGGATATATGGAGAATCCGCAGCAATATTTAATGAACGAAAAACTCTGGGCGAAATTTACAGTGGTAGCAGTATTAACGCTCAACGGTGTTGCGCTGCACTATTACAGTTTTCCACACGTAACCTGCGCGCGCGGATTTATCAGTGTACCCCGACACGAACAAATTCTTGTTGCCCTTACGGGTGCCATATCGTCGACATCCTGGCTATTTGCCTGCTACCTCGGCATCGCCCGCCCATGGAATTATACGGCAGACTACAGCTACATAATGTTCATCTACATTGGCTTGTTGACCTGCGCGTTTATTGTCGCTGGTGAAACCTTGCGCTCATGGCGCCGTGGTGAACTACCTACGTTGACGGAACAGGCACAATTGAATAGCTCGCAAAAATACGAATAATCACTTCCACTCAACACGCACATTATATTCATGCATAAAAAAGGCGCTCCATGAGCGCCTTTTATGTTGTACCTACTGCAATCAGAAACTCGACCCCGGTTGCTGCAAAAACTCTAACTCTTCCGGTGTAGATTCTCGCCCAAGAATTGCATTGCGATGTGGGTAGCGACCAAAGCGATCAATAATATTTTTATGCTTTATCTCAAAATCAAGATTCTCTGCCAAGCCCAACTCACGGTATAACCCAACCGCCACCTGATGTATCTCCGCCGACTCACTGTGCATAAACGGTAGATATAAAAAACTGCGTTCAATCGGCGACATAGCTTTATCTGCTCCCACGGCCAAGGCCTCTTGCGCAAGCGCTAATGCCAGCGGATCATTCATAAACGCCTGCGGCGTATCGCGAAATATATTGCGAGAAAACTGGTCGAGAATAATAATTTCTGCCAATCGCCCTTTCGCTGCCATTCGCCAATCAAACAATTCACAACTCGCTGCCTGAGCATGAACACCAGAAAATCGCCGCTTGATTTCCGCATCCAACGCATCATCTTTTTTATACCACTGCGCAGGTGTCAGCTCGTCAAACCAAAAATGGAGGATGTCGTTATACATACATATTTCCTTCTAAAGAAAGCGGAGATTTTTAGCAGTAACGTTTAGGACTTTGGAAAAGGAGGATAATTCCGTAAAACATAAACCTGACAAACCTACACACTAATCTTTGCGCAACACCATATGCAACAACGGAAAAGGCCTACCTTGCCCATCGGTTTCTGATCGCCCAACGACCTTAAAACCAAGATGCTGATAAAAACCTATCGCCTGCGGATTCTGCTCATTCACATCCACTTTGGTCGCCTGCTGATTTTGGATCGCATAACCACACAACAAAGCACCAATACCTTTACCTCGTGCCTCAGGTGCGACAAACAACATTTCAATATTGCCCTCTGCCACACCGCAAAAACCAAGAATCTGACCATCAGCATTTTTTGCACAACGTAAATCTACAGCATCAAAATAGTGTTCAAGGATAAGCGGTTTTAATGCAGTAATATCTTCCTCACTCAAAAAATCATGGGTTGCACGAACGGATGCCTCCCATACCTGAATTAAAGCCAAATAATTGGATTGTACTGCAGGTACTATTTTCATTTTAGCCTTTGCTTTACCTTACATATAATTTAAAAAAACAACCTCAAAAGCGAGAAAATACTCCGAAACTTCATATTCCTTTTAACTAATGCACCCCATACTCCTCACGACTTACCGTAAGGTCGTCACTACCAACATCTTTTCGTAGCGAGATACGAGCATCTCTTCTAAGGCTCTTAAAAGAATCAACTTGGCTTTTTGATATAAATTTAGACTTCCCTGCTAACGGATAAACTTCTTCTTTGATAAAATCACGAAAAGCATATAACTTCACTCTGGACTCTTTAGATATATATAACCCTGATTTTGCAGAGAATGCTTTATTGAAGGAATCAAGAAATTGACGTACGATTTCAAAATCAACCTCTGGCTTCCCACCTAAAATCCGAATCATATTTCCAGGTCGACCACTCAAAGACGCACACTCAAAAACCGACCACATCTCCTGAATAGCATCTAACTGACGAACAGCCAACTCTTTAATATACATGTCGCGCCTTAAGTTTATCGCTAAATCTCTTTGAATATATGATTTATAATCTTCCAGCTTAGTATCCAATGAACTTTGGATTTTCGCCTTATAGTCCTCCATATCTTGTTTCCATTTTTGTGTCATCCTTCCCTTAATGTAATACATGAGAAAAGCGCTTATCACAGTAGGAATTCCACAAGCAAGCAAGATAGCTTCAATAAAATCACTCATTCGACGCTCCATTTTTAATACTATTAAACATAAAAAATCATCAAAAATTTCTATTCAAAAAAATCAACATTACAGACATCCCTTTTTAAGAATGAGTAAAATACGAAATAACTATTTCGCCAAAATAAATTGCCTAAAGTAGAGCACCCTTCTAAATTCATTAGAAAGAAAGATAACTTTCGATGGTAGACTATATAAATAAATTTCGCTAAAAAATTATTACTAAAGAGGAGATGAGCCACACACTAAAGCGCTTTAGATATACATTAAATGAGTGGTGCGGGCTAAAAGCATAGAGTTACCAATATGACAGCGGAAAATACAGAGGCGGGATTCCGCCCCTCGAGGGAAAATGAAAATCTTAAAGCAACTTATCTCTTTCTCTAAAGCCCAGCAGATACAAAATCGCGTCCAAGCCCAAGTTGGAAATCGCGTGTTCTGCAGAGGCTTTTACTAAAGGTTTTGCGCGGAAGGCGACGCCGAGGCCGGCGACGCTGAGCATTGGGAGGTCGTTGGCGCCGTCGCCGACGGCGATGACTTGTTCCAGCGCAATGCCTTCTTGCTTCGCGAGCATGGCGAGCAATTCGGCTTTGCGTTGGCCGTCGACCACCATGCCTTTTACTTCGCCGGTTACTTTGCCGTCGACAATATCCAGCTCGTTGGCGTAGACATAATCGATGCCGAGTTTGGTTTGCAGGTAGCGGCCGAAGTAATTAAATCCGCCCGATAAAATTGCGGTTTTGTAGCCAAGTTTTTTGAGCGAGGAAATTAATTTTTCTGCACCTTCGGTGATACGCAATTCATCGGCAATACCGGCGAGTACCGATTCGTCCAAACCTTTGAGTAGCGCCATGCGGCGAGCAAAGCTTTGTTTGAAATCCAATTCGCCGCGCATTGCAGCTTCGGTAATTTCGGAAACCTGTTCACCTACGCCCGCCGCTTTGGCTAGTTCATCAATCACTTCCGCTTCGATCAAGGTGGAATCCATATCGAAACAAACCAAACGGCGGTTGCGGCGATAAACCGTATCGCGCTGGAAAGCAACATCGATATTTAAACGCGCCGACAACTCCATAAAGTCCGCGCGCAGTGCAACCAAATCAGCAGGCGTGCCGCGCACTGAAAATTCGACGCAGGCGCTGCCTTGGTGATCATTACCTGCATCCAGATCAGCGAGCGACACACGGCCAGACAACCGGCTGATGCTGTCGATATTCAACCCGTGGGATGAAGTTACGGCAGTCAGCTCGGCAATCATCGCCGCATCAATCTGGCGCGCGAGCAAGGTGACTATGTGACGGGTTTTGCCCTGCTGCTCGGTCCAGTGTTCGTAACTGTCCGGCGCAACGGTTTGGAAACGCACCTGAATGCCCAATGCCTGGGTGGCTTGCTGGATCTGCTCCAACAATTGCGCACGCGCATCAGCGGCGATGCGCAACTCCACCAGAATGCCCAAGGCCAAGGTGTCGTGGATCACGGCCTGGCCGATATCCAGAACACGCGCACCGGCGCGGGCCAGCACATTGGTAATCGCACGGGTGATGCCGGGTTGATCCTGACCAGATGCGTTAATGAGTAAAAGTTCGTTCACAGAGCCTCTCTATAAATGAGATCAAACATTGGGCTATAAGGGGTATCAAACATACGGCTTGGCCCGGTACATGCTAGTTTCTGGCACATAGCATCACAGTATGCTGGGGGCGATTGCGCAAAGCGCGCATTCTAGCGGAATTCATGGCCGCTCACAGTAGCTTCTATGAGCGTATCTGCATCACGGTTACGCGGGACGAGTCTTAGCGTGGGCGTGAAACTTAGGCTAGAATGCGATTCCACACGACACTCGCGCTGCAATTGGAGCTTAACCATTCCAGTCGCCGCGATCTGTCCAAGTCACTGACTCCGGCAGGAACTGGAGTTGAAATATGAACGCAACACTATGAGCACGGACTTAACAACAAGATGGCATTATTCAGAACCTACAAAAACTACCCACAACTCAGCCTCTGCAGCTTGCTCCTGATTGTGCTTGGCGGCATCGGCGCCGCGGCCTATATCTACAATAGCGAGCAAAACCAGCGCGAGCAGATCAGCCATTACGGCCAGGTTCTCGCCAATAGCGCAGCGCGACAAGCGGTGAACGCTACCCTGCAACAAGATCTGGTCAGCTTGCAGGCAATCTTGCTGGAGGTCGGTCAATATCCCAACGTGATAGGCGCGACCATCCACAACGTGGAAAACAAACTGCTGGTGCAAAGCGGCTTCAAACCCAATCAGGAAATTCAAGGCAGACGCTACGAGTTCTCGGCACCCATTGCGCTGCACAATAATGTGGCCGGTTATTTAGGAGTGACGCTGGATGTGCCCCGCCACAGCGAGCGCGACTACCGCTTTTTTATGGTATGGATGGCGGCAGTATTTTTCTCGTTACTGGTGATCTGGTGGTCGATCCAACGCCAATGGTGGGCGCAGCTAAAAGATAATTTGCCCAGCGCTAGCGATATCGTCACCGCTGTCGTAGAAAAAATGCCGACGATCAATGATGTCCCCGAGCCGGAGCCGGAATTACCCAAAGAGGTATCGGTGCGCTTGAGTTTGGATATCGTCAACATGAGCAAGCTTTACCAGCAATTAAACAGCGAAAGTTTTGCCATAGTATTGCGTCGCTTTGAAAAGCAATTGCAGGGCGTGTTGAATTTGTACAGCGGCCAACGCCAAATGTTATCCGGTGAAACCTTGATTATCGATTTCACCGGCGAAGCGTTTTACGAATGCAGTTTCCGTGCTGTGTGCGCGGCGCAATTGTTAAATAGCCTCACCGCCAAAAGCCCAAGCCCGCGCTTGCATTTGGCGGCAGCGGTGCATGAATTATCGGCACCGGTAAGCTCCAATAAATCGCTGCTGAAAGATTTTGTGGTGCAACACAACAATCATTTGAAGCCGGACAAAGGCGAAATCCTGATTAGCCAACGCTTGATCGATTCCGATTTACAAGAACATTTGGATATTGTGAGCGACAGCGGAAAATTAGTGGGATTAAAAGCGCCTTATGCATCGCTACTTGCCAAGCAGGAAGAGCAATTGGTTGGGGCGACGGCGTCTTAATTGTTCGCATTGTGGATTACGGTGTCTTACGCGAGACGCGCCGTAAATACGTCCATGTAGGCTCGACTGCTGCATCCATGCAGCAGACGGTCTCGCATAAAACACCGCAATCCACCAGCAAGATTTTCGCAGCAAGCAGACCGTCACTGTCACATATCTGCAACCATTCCATCACATAACCGTCATCCCACAGTCATAACCTTGCCTTATCGCCCATCGCAAGGTTGTGATTACCATGCTCAATATCGAAGAATCCCTCACCAATAAATTCCCCGGTTTCACCCAGCAATCACCGATTGTCCGTAACTCCACACTTAACCTGCTGCGCAAGCTAACCCACGAGCGGGAAATTAATGATTTCTTGCAAGAGCATGAAGGCAATCGCGGCATCGATTTTATTGACCGCATTTTTGAATATTTTAATTTCAGTTACAGCATTTCCCAGCGCGAGCGCAACAACATTCCCGCGCAAGGCCGCGTGATTATTATCGCCAACCATCCGATTGGTTCACTCGACGGTTTGGCACTGGTGCGTCTGGTAAGTGAAGTGCGCAAGGATGTGAAAATCATCGCCAACGACATGCTGATGGCGTTTGAACCGCTGCACGAATTATTGCTACCGCTCGATAACATGACCCGTGCGGCTTACAAGCAGAGTTACAAAAATATCCTGCAATCACTGAATAACGATGAAGCTGTGATTATCTTCCCTGCTGGCGAAGTTTCCCGAGCGAGCCCTACCGGCATTAAAGATGGCAAATGGCAAGCGGGCTTTTTGCACTTTGCGCGCAAAACCAATGCGCCGCTGTTGCCGATATTTATCTCCGCTAAAAACTCCATGCTGTTCTACAGCGCATCCATGATTTTCAAGCCGCTTGCTACAGCATTGCTTGCACATGAGATGTTCAACAAGCGCTCCGCAGAGATTAAATTCCGCGTAGGTGAGCTGATTCCACACCATGCGTTGGAATCCGATCAACTCGCCGACAAAGCCTTGATCAAACGTTTAAAGAAACACGTTTACAAAATTGGCAAAGGCAGTTTCGCGAAAAAAAATCGCGCTCCGGTTTTTGTAACCGAAAAAACCATCGCCCATCCGGAAGACAGGGCTGCACTGAAAACCGAATTTAAAACCGCACAGGTGATTGGCAAAACCCGCGATAACCACACGATCTTTTTGTGCGACTACAACCAACACCCGGTTGTACTGCGCGAGATTGGCCGTTTGCGCGAGCAGACTTTCCGCTTGGTGGGCGAAGGCACAGGCAGCCGTCGCGATCTGGATAAATACGATCACTACTATCGCCATCTGGTACTGTGGGATGAAGAAAAACTCTGCATCGCCGGCGCCTATCGTTTAGGTGAAGCGCACAAGCTGGTAAAGAAAAAAGGTGCAAACGCGCTCTACACTGCCGAGCTGTTTGATTTCCATTCCTCTCTCACGCCTTATCTTGAACAAGGTTTGGAATTAGGTCGCAGCTTTGTGCATCCGGATTACTGGGGCAAAGCCAGCCTTGATTATTTGTGGCAAGGTCTTGGCGCTTATTTGCATCATCATCCGCAAGTGCGTTATGTGTTTGGGCCGGTGAGTATGAGCGCACAATATCCGAAGCCATTACGCGATTTATTGGTGTTTTACTACGAGCGTTATTTTTTAAAAGGCCAGAGTGAATTAAAAAATAGCGGTGAAAGTGAAGGGACGTTTGCAGAAGGCAAACATCCACATGAAATTGATGAAGATGTATTGATCGAACTGCAACACCGCTTCGCCAAACTCGATAGCGACCAGGGTTTTGATTTACTGCAGGAAGAGTTTAAAAAGCATGACTGCAAAATTCCGGTGCTGTTTAAACAATACGCAGGCTTGTACGATGAAGGCGGCTACCATTTGCTCGCCTTCAGCGTGGATTCGGAATTCGGCAATTGTGTGGATGGCTTGTTTATGGGCGACCTCACTTGCATGAAGGCCGCCAAACGCGCGCGCTACCTCGGCGCTTAATCATAAGCTTCCATTAGCTGCTCGCGCTGTATCCAATAACGGGCATTTTTATAGTCGGTATTTTTGGGTAGCAAAGGATTGGGAATATCAAAAATCAGCGCGGGGCGAACTTTTTCCTCCAACGGGAACAGGTGATTCATCAACGGATGAGTCACCATAAAACGCTGGAACTCACCGCTATCGATCATGCGCTCCAGCCCTTTGTTAATCCATTGCGCAAGCTGTTCGTTTTTCGGGCTGACAAAAAAATACACCGTAAACGGATAATGAATTAACACCCCATCAAAAATCATTAACCCTGGGTAACGCTCTTTGCGCTGCTCCAACTCCGGCATAGCCTCAAACAAACCGCGCGGTAAATAATCGCAACGTTTGGCAACCAATTGTTTATACATCCCTTCAAAGCCGCTGGATTCAATTACGCGGAAATTGCTCGCACGCAGAATTTCTACATCCGGCCAATCCAGACCTTGGCAAGCCACTAATTTTTTCAAATCGTCCGGCGTTTCTATTTCAGCAAATACCGGCAAGGAATCCGCGCGGATAATTAGGCGACGAAAACCCAACAAACCGCGATCCAACGGAACAGGAATAACATGCAGCGATTGCTCGCGCTGGTTACTCGTGCCCATCCAATAAACATCAATCAATTGGCCGCGATACAATTCCGTTGTCGCCCGCCCCTGCTCCATCAAGGTCACCTCCTGGATCGCGGGTACAGGTCTGCCATCGGCGCCGCTGTGCAACGCCAAGCGTAAAAGCTGTAGATAATAACTCTGCGCGACCAACGAATCCGGCTGGGGTTTGGGCACACGAATCGGCTGCGGCTCGGCAGCCAAAGGAAGGCACAGCAATAAGCTGCTCAAACATGAAATGAGTATCAGTGTCCTGACCATGATAAAACTCCGAATCAATCCCGGATAATCCCAACCTGCGTGCGGTTGCAATCTTTGGCAAAGTATAGGTTAATCGCGGCAATCCTTCGTCCTTTCGACCTATCACTAATTGAGCTAAAAATGCACATCCATATTCTCGGTATTTGTGGAACCTTTATGGGCAGCCTCGCCCAACTCGCGAAAGCGCTTGGCCATCGCGTTACCGGCAGCGATGCCAATGTTTATCCACCCATGAGCACACAACTTGAACAAGCGGGTATCGAATTGATTCAGGGTTTTGATCCTGTCTATTTGCAACCGCCGCATATGCAAAATGCACCCGATCTGGTGATCATCGGCAATGCGATGAGCCGCGGTAATCCCAGCGTGGAATATGTACTCAACCAAGGCATTGCCTACACCTCTGGCCCGCAGTGGCTGCGCGATCATGTATTGCAAGGCAAATGGGTATTAGCAGTTGCTGGCACCCACGGCAAAACCACCACCTCATCCATGCTGGCGTGGATTCTGGAATACGCAGGAATGGAGCCGGGTTATTTAATCGGCGGCGTGACTAAAAATTTTCCCACCTCTGCACGCTTGGGCGGCACACCTTTTTTCGTGGTGGAAGCAGATGAATATGACAGCGCCTTTTTTGACAAGCGCTCCAAGTTCGTTCATTACAATGCGCGCACGGTGATTTTAAATAATCTCGAATTTGATCACGCTGATATTTTCCCGGATCTCGCGGCTATCCAAAAACAATTCCATCATTTGGTGCGCACAGTGCCGAATAACGGTTTATTAATTTCGCCATCAAATGACAAAGCGCTCGCCGACGTTATCCAACAAGGCAGCTGGACACCGCAGCAACAATTTTCGGTAATCGATAGCGCTCCTGCGGAAAATAATTCTGCTCCAGAATGGCAAGCCAAGTTAATCAACAGCGACGGCTCTTCATTTGCGGTTTTGCACAATGGCGAAGAAGTTGCGCAAGTAAATTGGGCGCAAACCGGCATCCACAATGTAAACAACGGATTGGCTGCAATGATTGCCGCGCGCCATGTTGGAGTCACTCCAGAACATTCATCCGCAGCACTGGAACAATTTGCCGGTGTTAAACGCCGCATGGAGATACTGGCCGACATCCACAGCGTAAAAGTCTACGACGACTTCGCCCATCACCCGACCGCCATCAAAACCACACTCGCTGGTTTGCGCGCAAAAGTCGGCAGCGAAAAAATCATTGCCATTATCGAGCCACGCTCCAATACCATGCGCATGGGCGTACACAAAGGCGCACTCAACCAAAGCGTCACCGATGCTGACGATGTACTCTGGTATCAACCCGCCAACGTCGATTGGGCAATGGACGAAGTCGTCAACAAAAGCCCCGTCCCCGCAAAACTCCTGCGCGATCTGGACGAATTAATCCACTTCGCCATTTCACTCAGCGAAGCAAATACCCACATCGTCATTATGAGCAACGGCGGATTTGGCGGAGTACATCAGAAGTTGATTGAGCAGCTGAAAAAGCATGCGATGTAAATAAGCCCAATACCTAAAACCAGGGTGCAGTGAAAGCTGCACTTGCTGACAATTAACCACGCAGTGACGCGTCCAAATGCCCAATAAAAAATTAAATGTTTACCTCGGTTTGATCATCGTAATAACACTAACTCTCGCTTGCTTTCAAATGGCTTTTGTTATTACCGATGGGCTTGTTGCACCGAACAACACAGTAGTTGAGCGCAATGCGTTTATTCAAAATAACTTATTGTTGTGGCAGTTTGGTTGGTTTAATTGGATGCTGGGGGCGCTGGGGCTACTGACCTTTTGTACAATGCTGTTGCCGTTTATTCCAAAATCAGAATGGCGTGTGCTGGGGATTTTATTAGTCGCGTTGGGAATAGTACCAGATATCGGTGCTGAAGTTATTTTTGCATTTGTGATTCCCTACAGCCCTGCGATTGATCCAAGCCTCGCTATTATGCACACACTGGAATTACTCGCCGTTCAGTTGACGGGAACACTTGGCAATGGACTCTATAATATCGGCGGATTGATATTAAATATTTTATTACTCAGTAATCCACGCTTGCCGCGTAAGCTGATCCTGATTGGAATTCCCGGTTGGTTTTTAGGCTTTGGTTTAAGTATCGCCTGCGCCTTGCACGCGCTGGATGCAGCAAAACTCTTTACTGCGGTAGCCATGGTGTGGAGCACGGCTTGGATGCTGGGTATTATCCTGAAAGTATTTACCCGCACGCATGAACTAAAAGCCGATTATTAATATGGCGACTATCGACCTGTTTTTTGCGCTGAAAATATTGCACTTGGGCGCTTTAATATTTTGGCTGGGGCCAAGCCTTGGAGCATGGTTTGTATTGCTCGCTACGCGCAAACATATCGGCGAGATCACTCCGGCAGCGCATTTGGCTTATCGCATTTTTATCAAATTACTGATTGTTGAGCATGTCGCATTTGTTGCACTGATTATCAGCGGTGTGGGCATGGCACATTTGGTTTTCGGCTTCAATCAACCTTGGCTGCAATGGAAACTGCTAATCATTCTACTTTTTGTTGTACCACTTGAGGTGTTGGATATTTGGTATGGCAACATCAAACTTCCGCAAATTTTCTCACGCTTTAATGACGCCGGTTACGATGCCGCACAAAGCAGAACACTGCATATTTACCATGTGTACGTAACACGCACTGCAATCGCGATTATCCCTCTCAGCGTGCTGGCCATTATGTGGCTGGTGATCGCAAAACCAGATCTGCCACTGTTATTACATTGAAGGAAGAACCGCCCGCAGCCTTTCGTTTAGTTATAACCGCCATAAAAATCGGCTTTTCACTTCAATTAACCTCCTCAGCGCTATATCATTCCGCATCTGCAAAACACATCGGTCATTACCCGCAAACAGAGCCAAAGAGCCTGTCATAAAGAGAACCATCCTTTTTCATCTTGTTGACATGAGAGTATCCCCATGAAAATTGCATTAATGAACGAATTTAGCCAAGCCGCGAAAAACGCGATTGTGCTGCAACAATTGCAAGACGTTGCTGCGGTGCAGCAGCACAGTGTTTACAACGTGGGCATGAGCGATGATAACGATCACTACCTGACCTACATTCACTTGGGCGTAATTGCCAGCCTGTTATTGAACTCAAAAGCAGTAGATTTTGTGGTGAGCGGTTGCGGTACTGGTCAAGGTGCGATGATGTCTCTCAATGCACATCCCGGCGTTTTCTGCGGCTACTGCATCGAGCCAACTGATGCTTATTTATTCGCGCAAGTGAACAATGGCAACGCGCTGGCATTGCCATTTGCTAAAGGTTTTGGCTGGGGCGCTGAGCTGAATATCCGCACCATTTTTGAGAAAGCATTTACCGGCGTGCGCGGCCAGGGTTATCCCGCCGAGCGTCGCGAATCGCAAGTACGCAATGCCGGCATCCTGACCAATATCAAAATCGCTACTGCAAAAAATTATTTAGATGGCTTGCGTGCGATTGATCCAGAAATCGTAAAAACTGCAGTGACTGGCGAACGCTTCCAAGCTTGTTTCTTTGAAAATTGCCAAGACGACAGCATCCTTGCTTTTGTTAACGAAGTACTGGGAAAATAAATTCCCGGATCGACATCGTTTAGCTGTAGAAAAAATACCCGCCAAATGGCGGGTATTTTTTATTGCAATCGCTTGCGATGCAAATATGTAATTAGCATTCCTAAAAATAATAATAGTAATGAGCTTGGTTCGGGTACACTCACGCTAAAGGTGAGATCATCCATATATGTATCAGCTTGACCAGCTAAATTGATTGAGGAAATTCCCTCCGGCATATAGAAACTAATGAATTGATTAGGTCTATAGGGTGTGCTGTCTTCCCATTGCATTCCACGCACTTCACCATCAGTAAGCCTATCCTCAAAATACCCATTTACCCCATAGGCTCTAATGCCAACTTTATGTTCGAGATTGGAGCCTACATACATAGATACATAGGTCGGTAACACGCCAAGAAAATGAATCGAAAAACCGGGTCCATTAACATAATTCGGCGCTGACTTAGGCGAGTAACCTAAAAGATAGGCACCGCTCTCGAATAGCACACCGAGTGATTCATATTGATTGGTAAGCGGAATGTATCCATCATCACCTATAAGATCAGCCGGATTGAGATCATCGAAATCGATATTGACAGCCTGCGCTTTTCCTACCGAAAAAAGCATAAGTCCCGTTACAACCAATGCCGTAATAACACTGCGGGATGCGGGTAACAACTTTGCGAGAAATACCATAACAGCCTCCTTTGATTTTGGATCGCACAAATAAGTAGATAACCAGTCTTTCCCTACAAATCAGAAATTGCTTAGGGACATCAAGCTTACTCTTCCGCCCTACCCGCAACAGCCCGCTTTACACGACAATTTACAGGGATTGCTTTTTGCACTGATAGGCTTAGTCGGCCGATGCACTGCACACTTCCCCTGACTGTTGAAATATTTTCGCTGCTAAAGGCCCAAGGTGCGATAAACTGTCATCAACATGGACTCATCTATACCGTACCTGTGTACACAGATTAAAACCTGTATTCAGGCCGGAAAATAAGCGGAGAAAGCCAATGAAACCACGCTCAGTCACCCTCGCGATTACCGGTGCATCCGGTGCCCAATATGGCCTGCGCTTGCTGCAATGTTTGCTGGCGGCGGAATGCAAAGTGTATTTGATGATCTCCAGCGCGGCGGAAGTGGTCATTCGCACCGAGACAGATTTGGATTTGCCGCGCGATCTGGAAGAGCAGCAGGCAATGCTGTGCGATCTGTACAATGCAGATGATGAACAGTTGCAGCTACTGGCAAAAGACGATTGGTTTGCGGCGGTAGCATCAGGCTCCAGTTCGCCTAGCTCGATGGTGATTTGTCCGGCCAGTGGCGGGACACTTTCCGCAATCGCCCATGGAGCGAGCAATAATTTAATCGAGCGCGCAGCGGATGTTGCATTGAAAGAGCGACGCAAATTAATTGTCGTGCCGCGCGAGACACCCTATTCCGAAATTCATTTGGAAAATATGCTCAAGCTGACGCAAATGGGGGTTGTGGTATTACCTGCTAGCCCCGGCTTTTATATGCAACCGCAAACGGTAGAAGAGTTGGTTGATTTTATCGTGGCGCGCATTCTGGATCAGCTCGGCGTGCAACAAGAATTAATGCCACGCTGGGGTGAGGATTAATAGAATTAGCATCATGAATTATTTACCCAAAAAAGTTCGCCTTGTTGAAGTTGGCCCGCGCGATGGTTTACAAAATGAAAAGCAAGCGATTCCGACTGCAGCCAAAATCCAGCTGATTGAAAATCTCGTCGATGCTGGCCTGACTTACATTGAAGCAGGCAGTTTTGTAAATCCAAAATGGGTTCCACAAATGGCCGACAGCGGTGACGTATTTTCCGGCATCGCACGCAAACCCGGCGTGACCTATGCTGCGCTAACACCAAACTTGCAAGGATACGAACGCGCTGTTGCGGTTAACGCCAATGAAGTCGCTATTTTTGCAGCAGCCTCGGAAGCCTTTAGCCAAAAAAATATCAACTGCTCGATTAGCGAAAGCATCAAGCGATTTGAGACGTTAATTGAAGCAGCCAAAGCACAGCACATTCCAGTGCGCGGTTATATCTCCTGCGTAGTAGGCTGCCCCTATTCAGGCGCAGTGGACACTGCAACGGTAGCTAGTATCGCCAACGAACTATTGGCAATGGGCTGCTACGAAGTGTCGCTGGGCGATACTATCGGCGTCGGCACAGCCGGGCAGATAAAACACTTAATCGAAACACTTGTGCGCGATATTCCCATCGAAAAAATTGCCGCCCATATGCATGATACTTACGGCCAGGCACTCGCTAATATCTACGCTGCGCTGGAAATGGGCGTAAGTGTTATTGATTCATCCGTTGCCGGACTAGGCGGCTGCCCTTATGCAGTAGGCGCCACCGGAAATGTAGCAACGGAAGATGTGGTGTATTTGTTAAATGGCTTGGGCATTGAACACCGAGTCGATCTGGATAAATTAATTTATGCTGGCAACACCATCAGCAATGTATTAAATAAACCAACAAATTCAAGAGTCGCCAAGGCGATGAGCAAAACCAAATCCCCCTAACCCCCTTTTTCAAAGGGGGAATTATTACTCGCATGCTTTGAAGATCTCCCTTCCCAGACGAGCTCCACGGCCTTACTTTTTTACGCGAGGTGTGCAGCTGGGATAATGAAGGTGGGTTTAACAACAGAGGTCAATATGACAAACGAAATCGAACAACAAATCAATTTGGAAACTGCACAAATTCGTTGGCATGAACTGCAACGCTTCTTTGCCGGCGGCAATGCTATCGCAGTAGATGCAAGCCTTGACTTGACTCATGTCGCAGCACAAATCGTTGCCGATAATGCAGCACAAATTAAAACATGGATGGAAGCAGGTTTGGTTGATGCAGTAAAAGATACCCAAGCACAAAGCTGGTACGAGCAAGATGCAGTTGTATGGGCAGTGGTAATCAAACCTTGGGTTTTAGTGCAACCGCTAGATAAGTAAGCACGACACTTTCCCACGAACAACTGGCTCTTAATGATTTGATTTTGTGTGCGCAAGGTAATAGCTACAGCTTCTCCGTCAAATATTTCCAATAGCGCCGCGGCATGTGACGCAAATGCAGCTTTTTATTATTCCGCTCGTTGATATTGACGGCCTGAAAATAATTTTTCCATAGCGCTTGATACTCTTTCTCGCGCTCATCCTGCAGCGCATCACCTTCAAGCGCACAAGCATTGACTGTAAAAACCGGATCGTCTGCATCTACGAACTTCATTTCAGTCCGATCGTAATACAGCCCATAATGGCGTTTGGTATCGAATATTAACCAATGCTGATCTGCGTAGCGTCGCTCAAAATGGTCGCCGATTAATGGCAACACATTGAAATCGGGGTTTATAGCGGAATAAAACAATCCATCACGACTTTTTTGAAAGCGCACGAAAGCATGCATGCGATGCACTTCACGATGAATCATTTTCTCAATCTGCGCCGCCTTCAAAATAGAAGGATTGGCGAAGTTTTCTAATATGGATTCATCGCCCTTCTGGATAATCGCCTGAATAACCTGATACACCAGCATTTCGCTTTCAGGCAGTTCCGATAAAAACAATTTGTAAATCAGCGCTGATGCCTGCCCGTTAGTGCGTTCGTCCAAGCCCTTAATCACTCGGGCAGCAGATTCATCATCACTAGCAACGCGCGTGATTTCATCCAGCAACGTGAACTGATAGCGCTCTTCCGTGCAGATCGCCACTGGTGCTTTTCGCTCTTTAAAAATGACAAAAATGCAGCTAAGTAAACCTTCGTAACTGCCATCATAGATAAAGACCATGGCGTTAACCAAACAAACCGAGCTGAGCAGATGCAGGCGCACGATCACTGGCGATAATTGCCTGACGTACATTTTCCGCTTGAAAATTACCGGGCTTGACGGCTAAACCGGGGCAACTAATAAAATAGCGGGCACGCTTTAATACCACGCCAATTTTTTTCAGGTGATCAAGGTGCAATTGTTGATGGCGACGGGATCTGATAATTTTCTGCGCCGACTTAACGCCAATACCTGGAACACGCAATACCATCTCATAATCAGCGCGATTGATATCCACCGGAAATTTTTCGGGGTTGCGCAAAGCGTAAGCTAACTTAGGATCAATCTCTAAATCGAGATCGGGAGTTTTATCATCCACGATTTCATCGACAGCAAAACCGTAAAAACGCAGCAGCCAATCCGCTTGATAAATACGATTTTCACGCACCAATGGTGGTGCTTTTAGATCAGGTACACGATTGTCCGTCGCAATCGGCACATAGCCGGAATAGTAAACCCGCTTCAACTTCTGCGTGCGATAAAGGCTATCCGCCAAGCGTAAAATATGCCGATCATTTTCCGGCGAAGCTCCCACAATCATCTGCGTACTTTGGCCTGCGGGCAAAAATAACGGTGTGCTTTTTATGTGTGGTTTTTCATCGACGTACTTTTCTTTCGCCCCGCGCAAATAATTCATCGGGGTGATAATGTCGCGATAATTTTTTTCTGGCGCTACCTTTTGTAAACTGGCCTCGGAAGGAATTTCAATATTGACGCTAAGCCGGTCGGCATATAAGCCAGCCTCATGCAGCAACTCAGGGCTCGCCCCTGGAATCGCCTTAATATGGATATAACCATTAAAGTTATGCCGAGTACGTAACTCCCGCGCAACCCGCACCAAACGCTCCATGGTGTAATCAGCGTTTTTAAAAATCCCTGAACTGAGAAATAAGCCCTCAATGTAATTACGGCGATAAAAATTAATCGTCAGATCAACAACATCCTCGACCGTAAAGGCCGCACGTTTGACATCATTGCTGCGTCGGCTAACACAATAAGCACAGTCGTAAATACAATGATTGGTAAATAGAATCTTCAACAGGGAAACGCAGCGACCGTCCTCGGTATAACTATGACAAATCCCCATACCCTCTGCGTTACCCAATCCCTTGGTCGTATTCGCCCGCTTGCTGCCACTGGAGGAGCAGGATGCATCGTATTTAGCGGCATCGGAGAGAATGCGCAGTTTTTCAAGCAGCGTAGCCATGGTCATTGCCAGTTAAGAGGACTGATGAATAATACTGTATATAAATACAGTTTCGCAATAGCCATTCAGCGGACAGCCATCCGGTGCCAGTCCTTGCCTTACCTAGATACAATGGCTTTAATACCGCCTGCGATAATCCACGCGACTCAAAGAAAAGGATAAAAGGAATATGGCTATAGATTTTAAAAAAAATGGAGCTGGATTGCTCTTGGCACAGTTACCGGTTTAGTAACTTCAACTGTTATTTGGTATGCCCACTTCGCTAGCACTCAACAGCGTGCAACAAGACATCTGGACTTTGCCCATAAGGCAATTAGCGATATGCATCCGGCAATATTGGAATCAGATGCAACTGAATTTCATCGTTGGCACAAAGAGGGCTACGAGCAAGCAAAAAAATTATTACCATTAGTACACTCCGAGATAGATGCGGGCGCCGTCTTGCGTTTTTATATGGCGGGTTATCAAGACTCGCATATAAACGGTTATTTAGATCACACGCCCTACAGCAAAATAGATCTGCCTGAACGCAAATGGACAGGTTGGCTACTCAAAGCCACTAACACTGGTTATGTTGTTGTGTATCGCAAAGATGGTAAAAACTACCCGCCCGAAAATGCCCGCTTACTTAGCTGTGACGGACAACAAATCGATAACATATTAAAAACACATTACGCCCCTTACTTTGACCTTCGTTGGCAGGTACTTGATGCGCGCGATACAGCGGCAAAAGCCTTTACACAAAATCGATCGAACACTGGTGTATTAAATCGACCGGAGTTCCAGAATTGCGACTTCATGGTCAATGACCAATCTGTTACTTATCCAATTCAATGGATGCCGATCAGTGAAGTGGAATCTATCGCGATAAAAGCAAAATCCCATTCTGAATACAAACTTCCCCAACTTTTCAAATTGGCGCCGGACATCCTGTGGGTTCGCGCAAGCGACTTCGCACTCTACACATCGGAAGCGGTGCAAAGCCAAAAGAAACTGGTAGAAGAATTGGCTTCGAGTAAAGGAAAAGCGCTAATCATATTAGATACAAGAGGCAATGGTGGCGGAAGTTCAGTGCACGGTACCGATATTTTTCACGCACTATTTGAGAACGATGAAAAAGCAGGAAAATATTTAGCGAATAAATATCAGTATCAATTTCAAGGTTCGAATGCCTTGTTTCGTGCAAGCTGGCAACTCTACTGGTCCTATGAAGTCGCCTTAAAAGAAACTATAGCGACCCAAGGAAAAGAATCCGTTGTGGTAAAACATCTGGAGCGGTTTTTGGAACGGCTGAAAAACGCGCTTGATAGCGGAGAAAAAACCTTATTTCAAAATGAATTTGCCGACGAAAACAACACAACCACTGAGCCCAGTGAAAAATGGGAATCAACGATAAAATTAGTACTTATTACTGACAAAAGTTGTGTAAGCGCTTGTTTGGACTTCGTTGATATTGTAAAACTGGTTCCGAACCTACTCCATCTTGGTGAACCAACTGACGCAGATACTGCCTACACTCAGATCGCTTATATGCAAAGTGAGTATCTTAAGGAAACTTATAATTTTATGGTGCCCGTTAAGAAATGGAACAACCGCATGCGTGAAGATAACAAACCCTACATTCCCGATGTAATTTATGAGGGCGATATGAATGATGACAAAGCGCTGGAAAAATGGGTTTTAGAACAGGCCAATCAACACTTTAGTAAGATGTTATAAGGGTATATATTTGTGAGAACAATCCGCCGCGCGCAAGCCTCTGATTCCGAGGCCATCGGCCAGCTGTACACCGAGCTGAATACGCTGTCCCCACCCGAGGTGTTAGCGGAGCGTATTGCTGCAATCGCCGTTAGCGAGCATACCCATCTATTAGTATGCGATGATGACGGCGACGTGCTTGCCACTGCCCTGCTCTGCCTGTGTCAGGATGTAATGTTCGGCAACCAACCTTTTGCGCTAGTTGAAAATTTTGTGGTGAGTAAAGACTACAAGCGAGAGGGAATAGGCAAAAGTATGGTGGACTATATTGAGGCTTTTTGCCTTAAACAGGATTGCTCAAAAATCATGTTACAGACGAGCAGTGAAAATCGCGATGCACGTAATTTTTACACCGCGATGGGTTACGACCCGGATGCGAAAATTGGCTTTGTAAAATATCGCCGTTATTTTTCACAATAATTCAAATTATCAGTAAGGAAATTATTTATGAACTTGACCAGCTCCGGTGTTGCAATACGATTTCTCTTCGCGCTTTTATTGGTGTTACTCAGCTACAACCCCAGCGGTTACTCCTATTTTCATTGGCTGTACCGCAGTTTCGACCTTGAACACATAACGCCTTATGTCGTGATTGCGGGGATTATCCTGGCAATCGGTTGGGGGATTTATCTTAAAGCCACTCTAAACTCTCTCGGCTTGATCGGCATCATCGCACTGGCAGCACTTTTCGCCTGTTTGGTTTGGCTGTTTATTTATTGGGGCTTTCTCAGTGTCGAAAATATATCGGCAATGGCATGGGTAATTGAAATCCTGCTCGCCTCACTACTTGCGGTAGGCATGTGCTGGTCACACTTCACGCGTCGCATGAGCGGACAAGTGGATGTAGATGAAATCGAGCAAAAGTAAACGACTATTGGGAGAGTAATATGCTGGATAAAATGAAAGATCTCGGCTCGCAAGCCTTGATAAAAACCAATGAAGCGATAAGCACAGTCACAACCTCAGTCACCAGCGGAGTTGATTCGCTGAATGAAAAAGCAGTGCGCGCATCCACGGCGCAGATGTATCGAATTTTGGAAATTGCACTGGAAGAACTGAAAGGCCGCCCACTAGCCGATCAACCACTTTCATTGACATCAACCGTTAACGTGGGTGTGGCCGCATTGGAATTGCAGATTCATTTGAATCAGGATCAACCGCAAGCTGCTGCTCCATCCGTGGAGCAAGCCCAAGCTATCGTTAGTCTTGATGAGAAATAAGGTATTGCTTGATCGAGTCTTTTTTAGGGTGTTGATATAACCAGGCTTTGAACTCACGCGCTCTTGAAAAATCCTCTGTCCCGAGGATGTTTTCATAGCGCTCATTGAGTGCATGCTCTTGTTTCTGTTTGCGAATATTACGCTGCCACGCATCGGTAAAAATCTTGGGCAGTTTGCCCTGTAAATCCAATTTCTTTAACAACGGCCACTCACCACTATCCAACCAAACCTCATCGCAGGCAGCACATAAATCCAACTTGTGATTTGAATGTAGACCAATTTGGTATTTCAACATCAATCGGCTGCATTTTGGACAAGCGCGTGCCGATTCACTCTCGACCACATTTTCTTCCTCACTACCGCTAGCTACGCTAGTCGAACTAGCGTATCGATCCATCCAAAAACGATAGTTCATCAACGATACCAATGTGCCTCGGCACGAGCTGCACACCGCAGCAATCAGTCCCGGCTCTAACTCTTGCGGTTCTAACTGTTCATTTTTACAAGCGCTACAATACATAATAATTTCCTGTTATTTATGAGTTATTTGATGAATTGACTTTTCTCTGCTATTTCTGCAAGCAATGCTCTGCTTGTCTTGTAGACGGGATACCCTTCGCTATTTCGATCAAAGGTATGTAGCGCAGGGCCTAGCTCCTTATATGTGTTAAAATAACTACGCCCAACCTCCAAACAATGCGCAAATATTTTTTTCGGCCCTAACCCGGTTTCAATAGCAATATATTCCGAATGGTATGGTATTGAATCCACTGAAAAATCCTGCTTACTAAACAAATAAGGTAATGCACAAAATACAGGCCTTAAATCTTTGCTTGGTTGTCCATATTCAATCAGTATAAATGGACAAAATTTGTTGTCCGCTACTTCAACTGAATATATATAACCAATCTTTCCTTGAGGAAATAGATTGATCGATCTTTTCTTTGCAAGGCTGAGTGGTTTTATATACTTTTCTTCTGGTGGTGATTGCTCAAGCTTCTTTTTTAAAAGATTTAATACACGTTTTCTTTTGGACACACTATCAGGGCTATCTCGCTCCCAAAGATCCAAATCGCCACCATTACTAATAATTTCAATCGCACGCTGTCTAATCGAATCGATTACACGCCCGTACTTCCACTGGGTTTCAGCTAAAGCCAATACAATAGGTAGCTCTACCTCAAGATCACCAATTAAATCACTATGAGAGTCAAGGATATCCTGTGTTGCCTCGGCAGAAGATAGCCCACTTTTAATAAGATGAATAAAATCATCTCTTGTTTGGCATGAATCATCATTTTCATAAAGCCCAGCTCCCCAGCACCCCATTTAAAACACCTCAATTTATTTATTATTTAAACTCTTGCCACAAACTCTCAAACTCGGCCAAGTAAGCCGCAACTAATTTCGGCTCGTTTGTAACTAATATGTTTTCCTGATTATATTCAGTTGCGGAGCGAGTCCAATTGAAGCTGCCATTGACGAGAATCTTTTTATCGATAATGGCGAACTTGTGGTGCATGTGATTTTCGGTTTTGTCCATGCGGATATTGAGCCCCTGATCAATTAGGTAATAAATATCGCTACCTTGATCCTCGGCTTTGTCGTTATCGGTGATCAACCGTATTTGAATACCGCGTTTGTGTGCATTGACGATGGCATTTGCCAAGCGGTCATCAGAAATAGTGAAGATGCTGATATCAATGGTTTCTCGCGCAGAAACCAGAAGATCAAGCAATTGGCGACGGCAGTCTTCGCCGGGACTGAAATGAGCCTCGGTAATAGAAACCGATTGGGCTTGACGAAAACCATCGATAATTTTGCTCAGTTTTTCCAACCATAACAGCGTTGAAATCGCGCTATCACCACCAGCTTGTACCGGGGCACGGGCCAGCTCGAACGCTTTATTACGCGTGAAAGCAATATCGTCCTGCTTCAACCCCGGCAAAATATCACGCAACTCCAGCGCCTCCGATTGGCTGAGTTTAAAATCCGCCAATGTCGCAACCAACCAATCTTCCAACTCCTGCTGACGCATACTTAAATTTCCTAATAAATAATTAGCGGCGATATTTTGTTAAACCCGGTGTAAATTTGGTTTGCGCATATGCGCAAAGAACACCTGCAAATGCGCCGAATAAATGTGATTCAAATGAAATACGCGGATCTGTCGGTAAGACGCCGTAAAGCATTCCGCCGTAAAAGAACGCCACCAATATTGCCAGCAGGATATTGAGCAAGCGCCGCTCAAACCAGGCGGTTGCAATTAGCAAGCTCCACAAACCGAAAATCCAGCCGCTCGCACCTATGTGTAATGCGCTACGTGCAAATAGCCAGACCAACAAGCCGGTCACGGTGATGATAAAAAAGCTGCTCCACAAATAACGGCGGAGAGAATGAATGAATAGCAAACTACTAAAAATAACAAAGCCGACCAAGTTATTTAATAGATGGGCCGTATCACCATGAAGAAATGGTGCAGCATAAACTCCAGGCAAAGATTCCAAATGTCGCGGGACTATACCAAAAGAAAATAACCAACCGTTCAACAACCAATTAAGCAAATGCACAGCGACCATCAGCCCACAGATTCCAAACAAGACTCTGAATTTAGTTGATAGTCGCCGCATAAGATTAACTATTCGCTTCCGGTTCTGCGGGTGATGCTTTAGGCTTTTTCTTCGCTAAAAGCTCACCTTGCAACACTTTTAGTTGGTGCGATACCTGTTCAATTTTCTCGTGATTGCGCAAATCGATATCCAGCTTTTTATCCATATTACGCACGAGTGGTACGAGCGATCCCTCAAGGGTATCGGCCAAAACTTTTAGCACTTTGTCGAGCCCTGGCAATGGCTGGTTAATCACCTCCACATTGGGAGCAACAGGTGCAAGTGAGCGCTCAAGCTTGGCCGAAGACTCAGCAATCGCCTCAATTAATTCGCGATTACCAGCAGCACCATCAACAACAGGTTGGCTATTGGCCGCAATCGCCAACTTATTGATTCCCTCAGCCATATCTGCCAATTGCACAACCACCTTCGCTCCTGTATCGGCGGAATCACCACCCAAGGCTTTATTGCGCAGGAAATCCTTTTTAATTTGCGCCCAACGATCTTGTTGTTCATCGGTCATGTTACCGCGCAGCTCAGCCAGCTTAAGCAAATTACTCTCGGCTCCTGTTGTCAGCATTTGCGCTTCGCCCAGGTAATGATCCGCAATCATTTGCATCAGCTCGGCATCATTCATTACTGCTGAAATCTTTTCGGCCATTTTATTCATATTGCGATAACTGCCCTGCAACTTAAATGAAGGCTCAACTCGATACTTATCATCCTGCGCAGCAGAAGCAATATATTGTTGGTTGATTTTTAAAACTACTTGCTGGATTGCAAAGAGTTTTTTCAATACTCCCACAATTTCGTTTACTTCTGCACCTGAGTACTGATGACTTAAATCTGTTGTGGCAACTTCCTCACCTTTTGCCATAGCAACAAACTTATATACGTCTTGCATATCTCGCAGTGCTAACGGAGCCAATACTGAATTTGATGTGAGCGAGTTTTCGATATAACTCAAAGCAAATTGCTCTTCCATGCCGCCGAGAATATCACCGAGGTTATAAATATCGGCGCGGTTCGCCAGCATATCCGGCACTTTGAATGCCTCTCCAGATTCTGTATAGGGGTTACCTGCCATACAAACACAGAACTTTTTACCGCGCATATCGTAGGTTTTTGTTTGGCCTTTCCATACCCCTTCGATTCGACGCGTACCATCGCAGAGAGAAATAAATTTTTGCAAAAATTCTGCATGTGTATGTTGGATATCATCCAGATACAACATCACGTTATTGCCCATTTCCAGCGCAAGATTAAGCTTTACCAATTCCTGCCGCGCAGTGGCATTCGGCGCTTGCTCTGGATCGAGAGAAAGCACATCGTGCCCGAGTGACGGGCAATTGATTTTCATAAAAATCAGCCCCAAACGATTCGCCGCATACTCCATTAATGTGGTCTTACCGTAACCAGGAGGTGAAATCATCATCAGCATCCCCATCAAATCAGTACGCTTGTTTGCTCCCAATGCACCCATTTGTTTAGCAAGGTTATCGCCAATAATGGGCAGGTAGGATTCATTAATTAAACGGTTACGCACAAATGAGCTTAGCGGTTTCGCTTTGAATTCATGTACACGCAATGCTTTGCGCTCTTGCTCAATAATGTGCTGGCGCACGGTTAAAAAACGTTGGTATTCAGGCACAACTACCTGACGATGATTAGCCAAACGCTGCACAAATGAATCAACCGAAAATGCCAGCGTGCGATCAACAATAAGCGGATGCTCACCCAACAAATGAGTCACCTGCAACTCAAGCTCCACCTCGGTAAATCGGCGATCCAAACGCTGGTCACTTTTGAGCAATGCCACCGCTTCTGGAATATAGTGCTGTAACTTTTTAACGTAAGTTGCATCATTGGTGCTATTTTTTAACAGCGCCTGCAGCCAAGCTGTCGCAAAATTCCAGCGGTCTGCAGGCCAGCCCACCATTTTTTCAGAGACATTCTGGTAATGTTTCCAGGTCTTCTCATCGAGTGATTTTTTTAGTGTATCGACTAATTCAACAGCGTATTTGCTTGTGATGAACTCAGTGCGCTCGCGCGCCAACTCTTCTACCAGATATTCGGCCGCACGCTGTATATCCAATGATTTAACAGGTAATGGGTTTTGTGCGATAAAGTCATTCAGTGTTGTAACGACTTCATCGATCAACATTTGCAAGGCATCGCGGCTCGCGAATAATCGCTGCATATGTTTTGCAGAGGCAGCACGATCTTTCCATGTTTCGTAAGACAGTGCGGTGTCCTGCGATTTGGATTTACTAGCAAAGCCTTCCAGATTAGCCCAGAACACCTGCGCTAACCCGCGCGCAAGCGGATCAAAGCGCAATAAATCAGCGCGATCCATTGCCGGGACCAGCGCTTTCAGAATCAACACGGCGTCCTGATCATGAATCCCTTTTTGATAACCTTCTTTATAACGTGCGGCAGAAAAATCGCGCACGATTTTCGCCAGCTTTTCATCATCAACCAAGGCTTCATGCAAAAGGTCGTGCGTTAATCCTTGCACCTGATTTTCGGCGGCATCGATAATTAATGCCGCTAAATATTCCGCACGATAAACCTGCGCTGTTTCTGACTCTAGCGAAATTGCCCAGTACTCACGCAATGCCAGCAACTCTGCATGCTCGACCGGTGCATAATAATCCGTGCCGGTCAGATGGAAATTCAAAACGTTTTCGCGTGGAATAATAGTGAGATCCAACTCTTGGGTATTAACACTGAATTTGTGCCTTGGCCCAAGCTTGATAACATTGCCGCCTTCTTCAAAAATATCGCTTTTATCGCGCAGGGCGCGCAAGGCCTGGCCTTTAATCGCTTTAAAACGCGCATCTATATCATCGGCCTTAATCGCATTATCCAATGCTTTTAATTGGTTAGTCAGATCGCCGACTTTCAATACCAATGCATCAGATGCGAAATAGGTATTTAACTCTTCCAATACCGTAATCGACAACGAGCGTTTTTCAATACTTGCAAGAATGCGCGCTGCAGCATCAATAATGCTCTGCGCTTTTTTCTGGCGATCGTCTAATAGGCGCTGTTTGTGCTCCTGAAAACTCTCATAAACTTCCTCGCGCTTGGCCATGATATCAGCGAGGAATTGATCAAATTCACTGAACTGCCCCTCAAGCTCTTCCAGCCTTACCAGAGATTTGGATAATTGCTCATCGCACTTTTCCGGCGTCGTCGCCAAGCCCAAAGCATGGGCAATACTCTGCGAGAACAATTTGAATTGCGCACCGAACTGCGCCACAGCCTCTGCTGAGCCAAAGTTTTTCTGTTTATGTTTTGCGTTGGCACGACTCTGGTTTAACTTGGCATAAACCTCAGAGATGGAATCAACAATACGCGTGCGCAGTGTTGCATCATCTACTTTCAAGGTGCCCATCAGCTCAGACAATAAATCCAAACCCGATGCGGTTTTTTCAATAGTTTCAATAATCGGTGTGATAGCCGCGTTGGTCTCAGCCTTATCAACTTGCTGGTTAAGTTCATCCAACTTTGAGTGATAGGGAGCAAGTGATTTGTCGGTGGAGAGAAATGCAAGTGTTTGCTCGCTCAAGGTGCCGTTTGCATCCAGCAACTGTTGATCAAGTACGGCAATGCGCGCTTGATCTATGTAGCGAAATTCTTTTATGGTTGCCAACTGACCGCGTTGTTTGCGCAAGCGTGTTAGCGCATCGACATATTCTTCAGCAGTCTCCCAATTTTCCGGGCGCAGAGATTGCAAAATGGCCTGCTGTTCTGTCTCGGCTTCCTGCATTGCCTTGGCGGATTGTTGGCGAATCGATTCAACTTTTTCAAATTCATCGATAACCAATTCTGCCGTAGTAGAGATTTCTTTTAATACATCAGCAATTGCACTGGTTTCACTTTCACTCAACCAGTAATAGCTATCAAAAATTTTCTTGGCAGAAAGGCTTAATTCTTCGTACAGCCGTACACTGACGGATTGATTGCTAATAATGCGAGTGATGCTGTAAAAATCTGAAATGCCACGTACCAATTCATTATTGCCGATACGGCCATAAAAATTCTGCCGTGGCGGCGCCTTGCTGGCGAACTCCGCACTGACATAAGGCGTCTCCCATATCTGCATGGGATGCACACGGGTGGGTTCTGACTCTGCAGAAAAAATAACAATATCGCCATTATCGGCCATGGCATAGCCACTGCCATAAATCGGATTCTGCAGTTTCTTTTCAATTAAATTATAAGCCAGTAACGATACCATTCCCGCCGCTGGCTCATAAAACACAAACAGCACATCCTCACCGTTAGGTGAACGAATCATGCGCTTGAAACGAAAACTATCTGAATTTTCTTCAAATATTTTGTGCTCCCCGGTATTCAGATAATAACCACCAGGGAAAATAATGCCGTGGTTTTCCGGCAGCTGGACACAAGACTGGCCGATTTGATCAATCCGCAATACTTGTTGAGTCAAGGTGTTGAATATGAGGTGACGCCATTGTTCTTCGCGATACGGACGAATACGCAATAAAATAAGGCTGCCTACCGATGCATAAAAAATGCTGGCATCGTCGAGAGATTGGGTTTTATCTTCAACTTCTTCGCTATAGATTCCCTGCCCGTCTTCGGTGTTGTTTTCAATCTTGATAGTGAGGTCGCCATTGACGGCCTCAACAAAAATTTTGTCCAGGATATTTAAGTGCGGGTGCCGGCCATGCACGGAGTCTTCACGGGTAACGGCAACCCACTCAAAATCAAACGCCGGTGGCAATTGAATATCGCGCTCACCGCGATTATCAATATAGGTAACGGTTTTTCCATCGGGTGAAACTGACCAACGGAATACACGTATGTCATCCAACCGCTCGCCAATCTGGAAACCAGCTAACAACTTTCCATTATTAACAGTGAGCGCAACTATGCGGGTATTTTTGTAGTAGCGATAGAGCTCATCAAAATCGTTGATAAAACTCTGCTCCGTGAGGAAAGTCCCGGCAAGACTAATAGGTTCCAGCTCAATACCAGACTCACTGTTTTTTCTAACAAATAGAGAAAAAACATCGTCAATTTTGGTTTCTTTTTTTAAACCAATAAAAACGTTGTAGCCAAACAGCAGGTATTCACCTACCTGAACTATATCGCGCGGAATGCAGTTATTTTCAGTGCGCACGCGCACGCGCGCAATCACATTCATTGCCGAACTGCCAAACTCAGCAAGACGCGCCTCATTCAGTTGGCGCACATTTGCCGTCAGGGTTTGTCCTTGATCAAGCAAACGCTTACGAATAATTTCATAAGCACCGCCCTCTGCAACTGCATTATCAACAATGGAACTGGAGTCGTTCTGCGAAACAGTAGAATGTTGCTGCACCATGCCTTTTTCCTTTTTAGTTCAGCAATTGAAGTGAATTGCACAGCGCTACAGGTGCGCTGTGCAACTACCTTTGAGAGTGATGGTTAACCCACTACTTCCGCCACTTCAGCCTTTTCTACCTTTTCCGGAGCGACCGCAGGTTTATTTACAAAACGCTCCAGTACCGCCTGTATAACACCACTCTTGCCAGCCAAGCCGTCTATCGCTTTGCCAATCGATAATGATTTGGCGAAGTTGTCAAAGAACTGTGCTTCTCCGCCCACGATATCGATATGCGCTTTCTGCAAGGCAATTGCCAGAATTTCTGCATTTTCTTTCGCAATTTCTTTACCGGCAGCGATACTCGCAAGCGTTTCCTTCAAGGAAGTCTCCAGCCCCATACGGAACTCTTCATGCTCACGCGCTTTATCACTCATTGCATTCATAGCTTCAAACTTCTCTACCAAACCATCCGCTTCAGCTTTGAATTGTTCGCGCGTTACTTCTGCACCAACCAAACCAATTTCCTTTTTCGCGCTCGCTTCAGAGGTACCTTTGCTTGCGATCACATCTGCCTCGGCTGAACCTTTAGCGGTGATAACTTCTGCTTCCGCTTTACCAGCATCTGCATGCGCAGCACCTTTTGCACGAATCACACTAGCTTCTGCCACACCTTCTTTTTCCAATGCACCTGCTTTTGCTTCTTGTACTTTTGCATCGGCAAGCCCTGGCGCAGCGCGCTCTGCCTGAATGCCTTCAGCCAGTTTTTTCATAGCTTCTGCTTCCTTGGATGATGCTTCCAATTTCGCTTGCGCCATGGTCATAATTTCTGATGCTTTGTGCTTGGCAGACAATTCTTCTGCTTCTGCCGCCTTCACTTGCTTGACTTTAATTTCTTCTGCCGTCGCTTCTGCAGCCAGAACTTGTACTTGCTTCTTACGATCCGCATCGGACACTTCACGCACTTCTTTAATGCGCTCTTCTTCGATAGCAACGGTTTTATCTACCACCACACGCTCGCGGATCACGTTAGCAATTTCTTTCTTCTGCACCTCGATCGCTTTTTCTGCTTCGATAGTTTGCAACTCCACTTCACGTTTACGCGAAACGACCTCTAATTCACGGGCGCGAGTTACTTTTTCTTCTTCAATCGCAACAGCACGCAAACGGTTTTGTGCAGCAACTTCAATTTCGCGCTGCTGGTTTTCTGTTTGAACGGCCAAATCCTGAGTTACCTGGATTGCGGTCTGCTCGTATTTGCGACGCTCCTCTTCCTGGATCTTTTTGGTCTCCGCTTCTTCGCGCGCCTGAATAGTCGCGATTTCACGTTTTTGACGCGCCTCTGCATCTGCTTGTTGACGCTCAAGCGCCAGCATTGCTTCCGTTGTTTCTACATTCTTCTTTTTGATTGCCAGCTCTTCATCGCGCTCCAAAATATTGGTGCGTACGTTTTGTGCAGCGGTTAATTCAGTAATCTTTTTAATACCTTCTGCATCAAGAATATTGTTTGGATCAAGTGATGACTTAGGTGTTTGTTCGATGTAATCAATCGCCACATCTTCCAGCACATAACCATTAAGGTCATCACCAATTACCTGGATAATTTTCTCGCGGAACTCCATACGGTTTTCAAACAATTGAATGAATTCAATTTGTTTACCCACGGTTTTTAATGCTTCGGAAAATTTCGCTGCAAACAGCAAATCAATCGCCTCGCGATCTGACGCGCGCTCTGCACCAATCGCTTTCGCGACGCGCAGCACATCTTCTGGTGTTTCATTAACACGCAGATAAAATGCAACGGTGATGTCTGCACGCATATTGTCTTTACAAATCAAACCATCGCGGCCGCGGCGGTCTACATCCATGGTAATCAATGAGATATTCATCAATTCTTTTTTATGGATGATGGGATACACCAAGGCGCCAGTAAAATGCACCTTGGGCGTGGAACTCATATCGTTGACGATAAGTGCCGTACCTTGCGCAACCTTGTGATAGAAGGCTTTAAATAAACCAGCCAAGCCAATTAAAAATAGAAACACGACACCAATGACAGTGATGACAGGTGTAGCCATTGCAGTTTCGAACATTCTGTTGCTCCTTTTGACCCTGTTGATTTCTTAAATTTATTCGCTGGTTTTACCCAGAAACTCGTCTTCCGATACCACCCGATACACATTGGTATTGGCTATGTATTCCAATAACACCACTTTATCGCCACGCGAAAACACTTGGTCGCCCGTAGCACGAACTTTTAATATAAGCCCTGCACCACCATCATCAAGATTGGCCTCGCCAAAGCTGTTATCGACGCGTGATGAGCGCACTGTTGCAGTTTGGCCCAATACTTTCTTCTGAAAATTTTGCTCTGTTTTTGCAAAGAGCTTGCGCATTGGTTTAATAAGCTGCGCAGTAATCAATACCGCCCCATAAAGAGATACCAACAAAATTGGCACCCCCACTACAAAACGCAGCCAACCATGACCAAATAACGCCAGGAAGAAATAGCTGGCGTAATAACTAATTAACCAACCAACAAGTGCGATAAGCGATATCACAATAGTGACTGGCACGCCGTTTAATCCCAAACGCATTAACAAGCCAGCAAAAGATTCCCCGATAGAGTGATCGCTATGGGAGTTAAGGCTCATGTGACCATCGAGATGCGAAAGATCCACATCCAGTGCATCAACTTCAAATAATCCAAAAGCAGCACAAATCCAATAGAGGATTGCAATTCCCAATACAACGGTAAACACCACCGTCGGGAAATTAAAAATAGTTAAAAGAAAATCGTTCATCCCTCATTACTCACGCTAGTGGTGTGTGGGAAACCACCCGATATTACTCGGGTGATTTTTTATTTTTAATGCGCGCTAAAATATCATCTGCAGACGAACCTGACGTGGTGATCCCCGCTGCTTCCAGCTTGGATTTTAGCGATTCATCTCCCGTTGTCTGCGCCAATTCACCCGCCGCTTTAATTTGTGCATCCTTCAAAGCCTGGCGCTCTTTAATTCGCTCCAGAGACTCCATCGCAGTACGCATTTTTGAATCTGAACCACTGTGGCGCTCAGCTACAGCCACTTGTGCCTTTTGCACATTTTCAGTTGCTTTCACCGTATCCACTTGCTGTTTCAGACGCTTGATGTTCTTTTCAGCCTGATTAATGGCTGCACGCAATTGCTCCACACTTTGAGCAAAGTTTTGTGCTGATTCCCGCTCCATAGTGAGATTATTTTCAAATCCGGCAATATGCTCGGCGACTTCGTGCGCAAGTTTTTCATCTCCCTTTTCAAGCGCTTTCAGAGCATAACCTTCATGCTCTTCAATCGATTTTTGTAGCTGCTTGCATTTTTCTTCCGCCAATTTCTGGCGCGCCATAATTTCAGCCAAGCTGTCTTTAGAGCGTTTTAATTCTTCACCAGCGTCGCGCACTTCCTGATCCAGAATGCGCAGCGCCTGACTATCCACTACCGCTTCACCCGCTTCGTTTACACCACCGCGCAAGGCAGTGATCATTTTTGCCCAGATATTCATAGTGATTTACCTTTGTTTGTTGCGGGGCCGATTATTCCAGCACCCGGTTAGCTAATTAAAAATTCACTGTAGGCTTCAGTCGCCTGAATCACGTTAGATGCCAGTATTTCAATTTCAAATACCACATCGTGCAGACTTGATGCCGAACTCAATGCACCAAACATGTGGTAACAATCATCGCCATCCAACTTATCGAGACTGATATTGGAGAGCGGAAAATATTTGTGCGTGCGCAATACCGTCTCATTAAAGAGCGGCAGATTGTTTACTTCGGAAACTGACCAAAGCATGGACTCCACCACAATTTGCTCGCCAGATACGGTCAGAAAAATAGGCAGATCGCCGTACTCATTCATAACGATATGCAGTGCAGGCGACACACCATCGATCAGCTCCAACTCGGCGCGCTTGGTCGCAAACAGATCAGTAGAGGCAAGCGCCTCATAAAGACTTGCAGTGGTCCAACGATTAACAACATCTGTCATTCGACTTTCTCCTTTACCTTGCAATAACCCACTGGAAACAACCTGTTTTGCAGAAACCCGCAACTCCAACTCAAAAAGCGCCAAGCGCCGTGCATTCTCCGGGAGAATCCAGACCTCTTTTTTCACCAACCCCTGCTCTCGCAAGCGGTTACGGTATTCGCGCTGATAATGTGCTGATGATTTTTTCTGCATGTGGTCAACATTAAGGCATTACATGTAACAAATCAAATATTACATGTAATATTTTCAGAGCCACACAAAATCACATAACCAATTGATATTTAATAGTATTTTTAATGTTGCCCTGTAGCTCAGCATTAAAATCGAAGGAAAGTCGGCGAATCGGGGGAAATCAATGAAGAAATGTTCTAAGGGGGGGATAACAAACAAGGTAGGCAGATAAGAAAGGAGTTTGGCCGGGCTAGCACTTGCATCGCCAACCCAAGCCGAATCAGGCTAATTATTGACGTCCTTTTATCTCAAGCTCCAAGCCGCCAGGGCCAGCAGGCATTTTGGCTTTCCATACCCAAATCAGGCCGCGCGCGTAGCCTTCACTTTTTACACCTGCGTGATCGAGCCCTTCCATGCGGTAATTTAATAACTCAAGGCCGGTGTATTTACGTGCGGCTATTTGCTTTTGGAGGCTGATAATAGGATCGAGAAACGGCTTGTATTCGTCGGTGCCGTAGGAAATAAACATACGACCATTTAATGCTTTATGTTGTTTGGCATATTCATTATCCAGACGCGCGAGCGCGCCCTTGTCCCACATAGCGGCCGGGCTGATCGCGATATAGCCCGTGAAAAAATCTGGTGTTTTATAGGCGGTGCTAATCGTAAATAAACCACCGAGTGAACTCCCACCCAAAACCCGATCCGTTTTTTCACCGCGATATTTTGTCTCAATTAATGGCGCGACTTCTTTCTGGATAAAATCCAAAAACAATTGTCCTTTTCCGGAATTTTCTTCTGCCGCCGTGAATGTGTAATCAATCCTCCGCTCTTTACCGTAGTTCGTCGATGATGGATAAGACAAGCCGACCATAATGAACTCGGGGATATCACGGTCGTAAGACAGGTTGCCATAGGTTGATACCAACGACGGCGTATCCCAATACGCATCCAGATAGTAAAGAACCGGGTATTTTTTATTAGGATTGGAGGCATAACTCGCGGGATAGACAATTACCAGTTCATGATCCCTGCCAGTATGTTTTGAATGGATAGGGATAATTTCTGTATTCTGTATAACAAATTGCCGATTTGTTTGCTGGGCAAATGCGGATGTACACCCAAATACAAGCACGGTGATTACCAAAAGCAACTGTCTGTACATAGATATCTCCTCATAAGTTATGGTTATCGTATCAATCTCAATCTAAAGCGCTGCTGCGCAATTGAACGTTGAAAATTCGATATGCGCAACACAATAAACAATTTCTAACGTTATTCTTTAACTTGGAGAGCAAATTCCACCAGAAGATTCTCCTCTGCAACACTATAAATCCTGAGCAAGTAATTACCTTCAATTTTCGGATAGACAATTCTATAGCCCTGCGTAGCAGATTGACGCAAAGGAATAGTAATGGGATCAAGATCAAACTGTTGCAGATTAATTCCCTGACTGGAAACCACTTTGCCAGCTACAACAATATCTACGCGCAAGCTACTTGCTGCCGTAACTGGCATTAATAATTCTGGTTTACTGAAGCTATACGTTGAATCGATTTGATGTTGGCCATCTACAATCTTCATCGCATGACCAATCCACTCACCACCAACATCGGGAGTGCTAGCAAAGCTATCTTTTTTCGTTTTTTGACTAGCCGCAGTTATAGCAGTTTTATTAACACTCCAGACTCGACTAAAGTTCGCATTACGCACTGGTTCAGTTCCGAGCGCAGATGGCACTAACGGTTTTTTTATATAGCCAGTCAAATCAATCAGCTCGGCCCTGACGTTATAGGAAGATGCGGATATTTTACTTTCATCTATTTCGATACGAGCCTGATTAACAAGATCGTCTTGATAAACCCCATCAATATACCAATCAACGCGAGTGATATTTTTATTCCATGTGCGCTTGAGATCAATTACTCGCAGGTTATTTGCTTTTTCACTGACCGCAAATCTTAGCAACCCAAGCTGCGCATAGTTGGCGATTGCCCAAGCCTCTGAATTAACCTCACCCAAATGATCGCCTTTATTCATAACAGAGTTATGTGTTGGTCGATATAAACCAGTCGTTGTGTAGTGGGCGCCCTCAAATATTCCAGTTTCAATATCACTAACCGGGTTAACGTGAATACCTGGAATTCGGTTCTTATCTACCAGCCAATGCTTCCACGGCACCTGCGCTATATCACGGTAAAAAAAATGGGTTACATTGGGATTCACGCCTTCAGTGTAAGCCGAATCCAGAACAGCACTGACATACTCATCTGCCAATCCCGCATGCAAATGCCCTAGCTCATGCAACAAAATTTTCATTCCACCATCTGGCCCCATAGTGACAAGATTGCCTGCATTGCCACCCCCAAGCTCGCTAACTAAAATCACCATTTGCGAGTCGGACTGGGAATACTTGCGCACAAACTCACTGTAAAAAGAAAAATCTGCTGTAGATGTACCAGGATAAAGCACTCTTTTTGCAACCGGTGTTATTGCTGAAATATTAAAGTATTGGGAGTAAGCGCGATGCAAAGGGATTTTTAAGAATAGGCCCAACTCTTTATTCATCCATGATGCGGGAAGCACACTGCTTATTCCCTCAGTCCAAACAAGAACGACTGATTGGCCCGGCGCATCTTTATTACCTTGATAATAAGTAACATCACCATTAACGATCCGCACCAGCAAATCTTTTTCCGCACGAACCAACCGACCTTGAACTTCCTGCTCATAAACTATTGATTGCAGACCTGCCCTATCCGTCGCAGGCACAACTATAGATAAGCCATTTTCAGTGAGGTCATACTCAACGGAAACTGAATTGATATAAATCCTTGTGCTGACATCAGGAGCGAAGGACCCAAGCGTGTCAACATCAAATAAGTGGCCCAGCAACACCACATCACCCGCCACAAAAAATCGATTCTCATCAAATGAAAAGTCAGGTTGCTCATCGACAACTGGCGATACGGTAATACTTGCCTTGATCATATTGTTGATGCCGATTCCCTGCATCCAATAATAAAAATCATCATCCCCGAAAAAATTTTTCTTAGGTGTATAGGTAATTGATTTTAAGTCGCTCGATACAACAACCTTTCCGCCATTGCGGGATATTGTTTCCATGGGAACTCGCTGGCCACTCACCACCGTAAAAAGATCGACCAAATAAAGCGATAAGTTATCGCCCAGGCCATCCGGGCGAATTTGCAACACCGTATCTTCATCAATTAAAAACGAAGATGGTGGCGGAGCAATACTGGAGGATGATTGACTAGCGCGGCTTGATAATGGCTGGCTCGACGCCGAAGACACTATGGATTTTATACTAGTCGGAGAGGAGCCTTTACTGTCTGAGCCAGAACCACCACAGGCGGACAACAATAATAAGCAGAGGGAAATAATAATTCCACGCATAAAACATCCTTTGTTGTAATTGGATTTGATGCAAGCTGTTTAAACACAGCACACCTATCCTATCCAGCCAGTATCACCATGTGCAGGCATGGCAATACTGTTTACTTGCGTTACTCACCTTGCGTATTTAATTATTTTATTTTTTTAAAACTCAATGAAGCGAATCACATAACAACGTAGAAATATTTTATGTATTGTACAACTCCCAAGTCTCCTGCTTTTTCTTCTCGCTCTTACGCAATAAAACATAAGTTGCACCAACCCAACCGTGGCGTTTTTGGGCCGAGTGAAACGCAAGCACTTCGTCTAATTGCGGCAACCAATGCGCGATACAACTTTTCAGTTGTGCCGGTTGCTCGCGCCCTTCGCCTTTGCCATGAGTGACAAGCGCGCAGCGGATATCGTGGGTCATGCAATCTTTTATAAATTGGAACACAGCAGTGCGCGCTTGGTCGACAGTCATGTTATGCAAGTCGAGACGGGCATCGATTTGATATTTGCCCATGCGCAAACTGCGGTAAACACCATTCTGCACACCGTCGCGTTTGAACTCGATTACCGAAAGCGGATCGAGCGGTTCAATATATTCGCCCGACAGGAAATTCTTATCTTTTTCCAATTCAGCGGTAGCTGCTTTGCGACGCTTCTCGACACTGGTTTTGTCCTGATGTGGTGACGCCAGGGTGACTTTCTCCTCCACCTTAATGGGCTTTACCCCCTTCATCTGCTGGAGGAAAAAATCGGAATCAGGCGTTTTATCGGACATAACAATATCTAATCATTAACAGGAAAGCGTAAATTGTGAAGGATTTGCGGGCGACTCGCCAGCACCCCCAGCATTTCCGCAATTTATTGCCTAGTTCTTAACCGATATGGGGCGGGCAGCAACGCCCTCATTGGTCATTTTCACCGGCGTAATAAATCCCTGCGCATCAAAATAAAAACGCTCGATTGACACCTCGCGGTGATTGCCCTCACTGGCATCAAGCGGACGGCGGTGATAAGCGATATACCATTCCTCGGTACCCGGCAATTTTAATAAAGAATGATGGCCAGCCCCTTTAGCGATGGTCATATCCTGCTGCAAAATTTTTCCGATGCGCTTGAATGGTCCGATCGGGCTATCGCCAATGGCGTAGGCCACACTGTATTCAGGACCAGTCCAGTCGCCTTCCGACCACATAAAATAATATTTGCCATTACGCTTAATCACAAACGAACCTTCAACATAATGTTCAGGGGTAATTTCTTTGAAGAGATCACCATCGTCGAATGGAATTATGCTGAGTAAATCAGCGCTGAGGCGGGCGATATTGCAATGCCCCCAGCCACCGTAATAAATGTAGTACTGACCATCGTCATCGCGAAATACAAATTGATCTATAGGCTGGGCACCGTTGTGGATTTTTCCAATCAGCGGTTTACCCAATGCATCAATAAACGGACCTTCAGGCTTATCACTCACCGCAACGCCGATACCGCCGAGTTGCGCATCATTCAAAATATTATTTGCACCAAAGAAAAAATAATATTTCCCGTTAGCTGCAACCATTGACGGCGCCCAAAGCGCATAAGCAGCCCAGGGAATATTTTTTACTTCTAGCACCTTGTGATGTTTGGTCCAATTGACCAAATCGGTTGAGGAAAAAGCATCAAAAAAAGTTTGCGTAAGGAAAGGCGGATATACGCCTTTTTCCGCACGCATTTGCTGCTGTAGCGGCGAGAATTGCGCGGTGGGATCAGCAGTAGTTTGATCGCCGGAATGCGTGGGATAAATCCAGTATTGGTTGTCGAAAATAACCAACTCAGGGTCAGCATACCAACCGGGAATAATCGGATTGCCAGACAGGCGCGCATCTTTGTGCTGACACCCCATCAATACACTGGCGAATCCCAGCACAATCAACGTCAAACGAAACATAACCAGCCCCGGCGATTAACAATAGATTTTCCATGTTACTCGCCGACACTGTTTACTACTGTTAATTTTCATTAACTGCGCTTAAAGGTTCACATTGATATTTTCAACAGCAAAGGAGCAATCACTCGCCTTGCTGCAATGCCCAATCGTATAAAAAGTTTTTCTTCAAACCAGTCAACTTTGCGCCGAGCGCAGCGGCTTGTTTGACGGGTAACTCTTCCAACAATATCCGCATCACCCGCATTTGCTCGGGCGTCATGGCTTCATTTTCCGGTTTGGGAGCGCCGTGAACCAATAGCACGATTTCACCACGTTGCTGGTTGGTATCGCTCGCTACCCATTGCGCCAGTTCGCCAACTTTATCGCCTTTGATGGTTTCAAAGGTTTTGGTCAGCTCGCGCGCCATCACTACTTCCCGCTCGGGGCCGAACACCTGCGCCATATCCTGCAGGGTTTCCAGAATGCGATGCGGCGCCTCGTAAAAAATCAGGGTGCGGGAATCGCCCGCGAGGGATTCAAGCTGGGTGCAGCGAGCGACTTGTTTAGCGGGCAAAAAGCCTTCAAACGCAAAGCGATCTGAAGGTAAACCTGCTGCACTCAAGGCGGCGATCATGGCGCAAGCGCCGGGAATGGGGACAACTTGTACCCCCGCCTGACGAGCGCTGCGTACCAGTCGATAGCCGGGGTCTGACACTAACGGCGTGCCCGCATCCGAAATAAGCGCGATAGATTCGCCAGCCAACAGACGGCCAACCAATTGGGTCGTACGCTGCTCATCACTGTGATCGTGGTAGGCGATGCAGGGAGTTTTGATGTCGAAATGGGATAACAGACGGGAACTGTGTCGCGTATCCTCGGCGGCGATCAGCGCTACCGTTTGTAGTGTTTCCACCGCTCGCGGTACCATATCGCCCAAATTGCCAATCGGAGTCGCCACGACATAAAGAATGCCTTGGTGGGAGGCTATTGTTGTCATACCGGAGTCCGAAAAAAGGTTAAGTCCAAGCCGGGTTGCCATAACCCGGATCTGAAATGTTCATTATCACTGCTGGTTTTTACGAGGTTTTCATGCCGATACGGCCATTTGCGCGCAACTTATCGACCAATACCCTGACTACCCTGCTCGTTTCTACGCTGGTATTGGGTTTGGTGAGTTGTAGTAGTACCCCACCCCAAACCGGCAAGCGGGAACAGTCACCTGCGAAAACCCAAACGGTCAAGGCGAACCCGACAAAGCTGCTGGAACAGGCTAAACAGAGCCAATCGCCCGAGCGGGAAAACCTGATACTGCAGGCGGCACAAGCCTATATCGATACCGGCAAATTCAATCTGGCGCGCGATCTGGTGGCCGATATGAAGCCGGATTCACTCAACGATCCAGCCTACATCAAGTACACCGATGTGCTCAGTACCCTCGCCCTGCAAGAAAAAGCCAACTTTGTAGCGCACAGCATTTTAACCAAGCCGCGCCTGGAACAACAATGGCAGGCGATGGAGCCGGACGTTGAAATCACCCTGCGCGAGAAACGCGCGCAGGTTTTTAGCCTGCTCGGCGAAGCTAAAAACGGGATTAATGAGCGCATCCAGCTCGCGGCGCTGCTCGGTAAAAAACAACAGCAAGCCAATCAAGATGCAATCTGGAAAGACCTGATGAGCCTTCCTTACGACGAGCTGCAAGATCTCGCGCACACCGAACAAGGTGATGTTGCGCGCGGTTGGTACAACCTCGCCGCGATCAATAAAAACAACCAAATCGATTTGGAACAGCAGCGCCAACAATTGCAAGGTTGGTTGCAGCAGTGGCGTCAGCATCCTGCGCACGACAATCTGCCCAACGATTTGCGCGTACTGCAAACCCTGATTGATAAACAACCGAAACAAATCGCGCTACTGCTGCCGATGCAAGGCAAATTGGCAGAAGCTGGCGAAGCGGTACGCGATGGTTTTTTTGCCGCTTATTACCAAGCGCTAAGCAATGGCCGCCACACGCCCGAAGTGCGCCAATATGACAGCAGTGGCGATGCAATTGCAGCCTACCAACAAGCGATTGCTGACGGTGCTGATTTGGTTATTGGCCCCATCGATAAAGAAAAAGTCACTGAATTAAGTTTGATGCCAAGCCTGCAAATCCCGGTGCTGTCACTCAATTATCCAGATGCACCACCGGCACAACCACTGAAAGGTTTTTATCAATTTGGTTTGGCAGTGGAAGATGAAGCGCGTCAAGTTGCGCGTCAGGCATTTCTTGAAGGACATCGCCAGGCGATGGTGATTATTCCCTCACAGGAATGGAGCGAACGCAGCGCGCGCGCTTTTACGGAAGAATGGGAAAGTTTGGGCGGGATTGTCGTCAACCGCTCGCAATTCCAGGCGGGAACCAATTATTCCAATCTGGTGAAAGATGCAATGCTGATCGAACAAAGCCAGGTTCGTTCACGTGAATTGCAAGAAATGTTGGGCACAAAATTGGAAACTTTACCGCGCAGCCGCAGCGATGTGGATATGATTTTTTTAATCGCCGATCCCGCGCAAGCGCGTCAAATCAAACCGACATTTGCATTCCATTACGCGGGAAAAATTCCCGTCTACGCCACCAGCCAAATTTATTCCGGCCAGCCTAACCTCACGGCAGATCGCGATTTAAATGGTGTTCGTTTCAATACCATGCCCTGGCTGTTTGATACTACCAGCAGCGAAAAACAAGCGGTCGCACAGCACACAAAATCAGCGGCGGTTTACGGCCGTTTGCACGCATTGGGCGCTGACGCATTTCGCTTGTACGCACGTTTGCCGCAATTGGAACAAGTGCCCGACATGCATATCTATGGCGCAACCGGCGCATTGCATATGGTGAGTGATGGGCGTATCGAGCGCGAGCAAATCTGGGTTCGCTTCCGCAACGGTGAAGCACAGCCTCTGCCAATGGTGATTAACGAAAACGATGTGCAATAACCACATCAGCAATTCCAGATACCGCAAATAAGGGACTAAAAATGGTATTTCAACCAGACAAGGATGTCGTCGCAACTGCAACCACAACTACACCCCCAACCATTAACACCATCACCATAGGCGCCAATGCAGAAGCGCAAGCCGAAGCATTTTTACACGGTCAGGGATTAGTCACTCGCACTAAAAACTACCGCTGTAAATTGGGTGAAATTGACTTGATCATGCTGCAAAAAACCGCTCTGGGAACTACGTTTGTTTTTGTTGAAGTGCGTTTGCGTACCAACAAACGCTTTGCACCAGCAGTGGAAACGGTGGATTATCGCAAGCAGCAAAAAATTATCCGCACCGCCACCCGCTTTTTACAAGAGCACAAACTATTTGATAAAGTTGCCTGCCGTTTTGATGTGGTAGCATTGGATCAAACGGACACCGCCCCACCTATCCAGTGGATCCAAAATGCTTTCGGAGCTTGATCCACTGTTGTTTTAACGGGCACTGATTGCCTACCCATTTTCGCGCATTTGCTCGCCACACATTAAGTTGAATTGCTATGGACCAACGCGTTATCACCCTGTTTCACGAAAGCATTGAAGCAAAAATGCATGCGGGCGAAGAGCTTGCCCCATTAATCGCGCAGGCGAGCCAAGTGATCGTTCATGCATTGCTTAGCGAGCGAAAAATCCTCACCTGTGGCAATGGTATTTCAGCGGCGCAGGCACAAATTTTTACTGCGAGCCTGATCAACCGTTTTGAGCAAGAGCGCCCGAGTTTGCCGTCAATTAATCTCGGGGCGGACTTCACTACCCAAACTGCCATTGGCAGCGACTACAGTTTTAACGATATCTACGCAAAACAAATTCGTTCTTTGGGGCAACCCGGCGATGTACTTCTGCTGCTTACCAGTACCGGCAAGGCGAGTAATTTATTGCAGGCAATCAGCGCTGCGCACGATAAAGAAATGCAAGTGATCGCGTTGACTGCAGGTGATGGTGGCGATGTAGCGGCGCTGCTTGACCATCGCGATATGGAACTTCGCGTACCTTCCATGGCCAAACCTCGTATCCATGAGGTTCATCTACTCAGTATTTTTTGTTTGTGTGATTTGATCGACCAGCAATTGTTTGGAGGATTTTAAATGTTCAATGCCAGTCAATTTATCCCGCGCCTGACTCGTCTGGGCATATTACTGGCAACAACATTGGTGTTAACAACCACACTCGCTGGCTGCGCTAAAATTATTACGGTCACCACCAGTGAACCTATCCAAATCAAAACGAATAAGCGCACGTTCGGCACCAAGATCAATGACCAACAACTGGAAACCTACTCCCGCGTCAATTTGTACAAAGCGAGCACCCAGCTCGAAGATGCGCATATCAATATCGACAGTTTTAACGGCATAGTGCTACTGACCGGACAAGTTCCCAACGAGGACTTACGTAACCTTGCCGGTGATACAGTCGGCAAAATAAATTCAATTCGTCAGGTACACAACGAACTGGTAGCACGCTCGCCGACGGATTTTCAGGCGCGCAGCAAAGACAGTTGGATCAGCACTAAAATCAAAACCAAATTGGTCGCCAGCAGTATCCAAAGCCGTCGCATTCGCATTATCACTGAAGCGCAAACCGTATTCTTAATGGGTTTGGTCACACGCTATGAAGCCGACCGCATTACCGATGTGGCAAAAAATACCGATGGCGTTTTGCAAGTCGTTAAGGTGTTTGAATACATCGATTAGCAATCTACCTTTCATCACGTTTTTTTGACACTGATCACCCAACCAGCAGCCCCGCTGGTATTCTGCTCACATCCTGCTAGTATCATGCGCAGCGCATCACCGACGCGAAAACCGATTTGCGCTGCGCTGTAGACACCTGTCATCCCTCACGTAAAGGAAACCGAATATGATTTCTAGCATCATCTTTCTCGTCATTATTGCAGCGCTGGTGTTCTACGTGATCGGGATTTACAACCAGTTGGTTGCACTGAAAAACCGTTTCGAAAATGCGTTTTCACAAATTGAAGTGCAGTTAAAACGCCGCTATGACCTGATTCCCAATCTGGTTGAAACTGCGAAGGGTTATATCAAACACGAACGCGAAACACTGGAAGCCGTGATCAGCGCGCGCAACCAGGCGATGAATGGATTGCAAGCGGCAGCGGCAAACCCCGGCAGTGCAGCAGCAATGACAGAACTTGCCGGTGCAGAAAGTTTGCTGACCAGTGCAATGGGGCGCTTGAATGTGGTGATGGAAGCTTATCCTGATTTGAAAGCATCACAAAATATGATGCAGGTATCGGAAGAGTTGACCAGCACTGAAAACAAAGTCGCATTCGCACGTCAGGCATTTAATGATGCCGTCACCTCCTACAACACTTACAAACAAAGTTTCCCGCCGGTTTTATTTGCCAAAAGTTTTGGCCACGCCAATGATGCGAGCCTGTTGGTATTCGCCGACAGCGCCGAGATCCAGGCTGCACCCAAAGTACAGTTCTAGAAGATTTGGGGTTTATCCAAAAAGTCTTCCTTCTATATATAGAAGGAAGACTTTGAATCAGGACAACCAAAGACACCAATACTTCACACAACAGCCTCAATTCATTTCACTTTGATCATCCACCGGTATCTCCGATGAATTTTTTCGAGCATCAGGATCGCGCCAAGCGCAACACCAATCATTTGATCCTGCTGTTGATACTGGCAGTTATCTCCCTCGTGTTAATTACTACCCTGCTCTTTGCCGCAGTCGCTTATTTTGGTTTGGGTCAAAACCGTGGCCAATTCGGTGAACCTCTTGGTGTGTGGGATGGCATCCTCCATGCACTCAGCATTGAGGTTTTTATTTGGATTGCATTGATTGTCAGCGGTGTGGTGATACTCGGCAGCCTGTTCCGCTTTGTGCAATTACGTGCGGGGGGCAGAGCTATTGCGGAATCAATGGGTGGCCGGCTGTTATCGGGTAACACCAATGATTTGGATGAACGCAAAATTTTGAATGTGGTGGAAGAAATGGCGATTGCATCTGGTGCTGCAGTGCCACCGGTTTATTTAATTGAAGACGATGCTATCAATGCATTCGCTGCCGGTTATCACCCACAGGATGCAGTCATCGGTATTACACGCGGTTGCATACACGCATTGAGCCGCGATGAATTGCAAGGTGTTATCGCTCATGAATTCAGCCACATATTCCACGGCGATATGCGCATCAATATGCGTCTGATTGCGCTGCTGCACGGCATTTTGGTCATCGGATTGATCGGCGATTTTTTATTTCGCAGTGCAAGTAATAGAGGGGTTCGTCGCTCCAAAGACAATTCGGCAGGCGCTATTGTTGGTTTGGGTCTTGGCCTCTTGATCATTGGGTATAGCGGCACTTTTTTTGGCAATCTGATCAAAGCGGCGGTTAGCCGTCAGCGTGAATTTCTGGCTGATGCATCGGCGGTGCAATTTACCCGCAACCCGGATGGCATATCTGGCGCACTCAAAAAAATTGGCAGCAGCGCGTACGGTTCACGTTTACACAATGAACATGCGGCCGAATTCAGCCATATGTATTTCAGTCAGGGAATAAAATCCTTTTTCAACTTAATGGCAACTCATCCACCGTTGGAAGAACGAATCAAACGCATCCAACCAAATTGGGATGGTGATTTTGGCAAAAGTACATATATAAGAAGCAAGACTTCGAGCAACGTTGACTTGGCAAACGAAAATGGCGCAATGGGATTTAGTGAAAGCGCAGCAACTTATCTCGATGTATCAACCCGCACTAGCCTCGATCTGGATGCAGCCGTAAACCAAATCGCCCAGCCGACACAAACACATGTTGAATACGCACGCGAGCGCATTGCCGAAATCCCGTCACTAATAAAAGAAGCAGCACGCGTACCTGTTAGTGCGCGAGGGGTGGTATTTGGATTGTTATTGGATCGTCAACGCGACCTGCGCAGCCAACAACTCGCACTGCTCAGTGAACACTTAAGCGCTGCAGACTTGAACGACTTGATGGAAATAATAACCACTGCCGCGGAACTGGATGCAAAACTACGCCTGCCTGTCATCGAATTATGTCTGGCATCCTTAAAGCAATTATCGCCAGATCAACTTGCTGTATTTCTTGGTTGCTTGAATGTATTGATCAATGCGGATAAAAAAATCAGCCTGATGGAGTGGTCGATCTATCGTATCGTGCTACACAACACTGTCACCAACAATAAATTGGTGCGCAATCGTCAGCTCACCGACCTGCAAGCAGAGTGTCAATTATTGTTATCACTGTTGGCCTATGCTGGCGCACGCGGTGAACAAGATGCCGCGACGGCATTTGCCCAAGCGCAAAAGGCGCTACATTTTTCCAACCTCGCATTATTACCGCGCAGTAGCATTAAATTGGCCGATGCAGATAAAGCATTGGAACAACTCAATCTCACCAAGCCATTACAAAAACCACAATTGCTTAAAGCCATGAGCGAATGTGTACTGCACGATGGCCAACTCAGTATTGCCGAAGCTGAACTGTTCCGCGCTATCGCCGATAGCCTCGATTGCCCCATCCCCCCGCTTGTCAGCGAGATGCGTAATTGATCATTTAGATGCAAAACCAGACGCGTACTTGTGCCAAACGCTCTACAACAATTGACGCGCGAGCGGGTATAATGCGCCCCACTTTAGCTTGCTAACCGAACAAAGAACTCCGCCAACTACCATGAGGTACTCACCTTGCAACTGGATAACGCATCTGTAGCGCAACTGCGCGAATGGGAAAGCCAACTGACTGAGCAATATCAGGCAATCCTCGCCAAAAAACTTAACCTCGACCTGACCCGCGGCAAGCCTTCGGCAGAGCAATTGAATCTGTCGGATGAGCTGGACGGTTTACTCAAGGGCAACTACATCGCCGCCGACGGCACTGACACCCGCAACTACGGTGGCCTTGATGGTCTGCCAGAAGCTAAACAATTGGGTGCCAATATCATGGGTGTTGAGCCAGCCAACGTTTTGGTAGGCGGAAGCTCCAGTTTGACCCTGATGTTCCAAGTGATGTTGACCGCTCATCAGTTCGGTCTGAAAGACGCCACCAGCGCCTGGAAAAACGAAGGTGAAGTGAAGTTTATTTGCCCGGTTCCAGGTTACGACCGCCACTACACAGTGTGCGAGCAGCTTGGCATCAAGATGATCAATGTGCCCATGACCTCTACCGGTCCGGATATGGACGCAGTTGAAACCTTGCTCAAAGCCGACAAATCCATCAAAGGTATGTGGTGTGTGCCTAAATACTCAAACCCAACCGGTGTGGTGTATAGCGACGAAACCGTAGAGCGCATCGCTAAACTCGGCCAGATCGCCAGCGCCAACTTCCGCGTTTTCTGGGATAACGCCTACTCAGTTCACGACCTGACCGCCAACGCTCCACAACTGGCAAGCATTCTCGATGCTACCCGTCGCAACGGCACTGAAGATTCAGTCGTGCAATTCGCATCTACCTCAAAAATCACTCATGCAGGTTCAGGCGTTGCCTTCGTAGCAGCTAGCGCTGCAAACCTTGCGGGCTTCAAAAAGTTTTTGAATAGCTGCACCATCGGCCCGGACAAAGTGAATCAAATTCGTCACACCCGTTTGCTGCCAAACAAAGATGCATTGATGGCGCACATGGGTAAACACGCTGCGTTGTTGAATCCACGTTTTGATGCAGTGTTAAGCGGCTTGAGTAAAGCATTTGAAGGCACCGATTTAGGCGCATGGGAAAAACCGGTTGGCGGTTATTTTGTTTCATTCGACACCCGCAAAAATTGTGCGAAAGAAACTGTGCGTCTCGCTGCTGAAGCTGGCGTGAAATTAACGCCAGCTGGCGCAACCTATCCCTACGGTAAAGATCCGGAAGATCGCAACATCCGTATCGCACCATCAGTTCCAACCGTACCGGAAGTTGTTGGCGCTATGGAAGTGTTTGTTACCTGCGTGAAATTGGCATCAGTAAAACAACAACTGGCCAGCATCAGCTAATAAACCAGGTCATCTGACACAAACAAAAAGCCGCTCAATGAGCGGCTTTTTGTTTTTAGCGCCCCTCTCACAACCTATCTTCTGCATAAATACATCCCATTATCCTGAATTTGCTTCACAACCAAGCGTTCTAATAAATCAGGATTAATTCCAAAACGCTTGGCGCACTCATTTGAATCCTTTCTATACTCCAATTAGCAGATGTCATTGCTAAAGAGACTATCAACTCATCCACTAACCCTTACACGATGAATAAAGACAATTGTAAACCCAAACTTGTTTAACCCTTTTCTCTGCGCTACTCGCTACAGGAGATATTTGTATGGGTGTTGCTACTACGGTAGAAAAATATTTAAAAGCAAAACAGATCAACTTCACCCTACTCGAACATGAGTATTGTGAGGGCTCCTTTAATACCGCTCGCGTCGCTCGAATTGATGATCACTGTCTGGCTAAAGGTGTACTTCTCCGCGATGAAGATTTTCACTACACACTCTGTGTACTCCCCACCCGCAATAAAATCCTCAGGCACACATTGAACCAAATATTCGATCGCCATATGGAGCTAGTCGAAGAAGAGGAGTTAACCGAAATTTTTAAGGATTGTGCCGAGGGTGCAATACCAGCCTTGGGTGAGGCCTATGGTTTGGATGTAATTTGGGATGAGGAATTAATGGGTGTTGAAGAAGTCTATATTGAAGCGGGTGACCATCGCCATTTGATCAGACTTAAACAACCAGACTTTGCTCATCTGATGCAAGACAAACTGCACGATCATTTTAGTGCCGAGCGCAATCATCGCAGCAAGCTACCCAAAAAATACATTCGCCAGGAGTACGAACTGTAAGTCAGTAAACTCCACATAAGAATATTCATCATCGCTAACCACTAACCATAAAAAAACCGCCCTGAAGGCGGTTTTTTACTTTGGATATAAGCTTATTTCAAAGGTACCAATATCACATTCGGTGCATTCGCCTCACGCGCGGCATCAGCAACAATCACATAGGTTCCGGTATTAGCATCGACGCTCGCTTGGATAATGACAGTTGCTTTAGGAAACTCTGCACGTAAACGTTCTATGTTAGAACGAATCGCGCGCGCATCTACACGGCGCTCCCCCTCTTTCTCCGTTACCCAAATTTGATTATCGGCCGAGATTCTCACCAGAATGTTGGGGCCATTATCATCATCCCCCGTAGTGCTCGTATTAGGTTGAGGAACATTAGGGTTAAAACCAGACTCTTTTACAAATGATGCCGTCACGATAAAAAATATGAGCATGATGAAGACTACGTCGAGCATCGGAGTCAGATCAATTTCATTGGCATCATCAACAGCGCGGATTTTCTTTCTACGGCTCACGGAGGAGACTCCTCGTACCAGGGGGAGATGTTGTTTACCCAAGAGAATGCAATTCTAACAGTTTTGACTGAACCTGAATCAAACCTTTAAATCGACGTATTTACTCAAAGCATTCAGGATGCCGGGATAAACCAGGTTCACTGTAGACATTAAAACGCGAATGAATACACACGGGTAAAGAATATCTGTTCTTATTTACGGGCAAGTTCATCAAGCATTCGAGCAATTCAGTTGCAGTACAGCCGCCCTCTATCCAAACGCACGTAAACCTTAGTGAGGGGATTACATCAATTCATGGCAACCATAAAAACAAAGCAATGAATGTTAGTGGTTTACCGCACATTGGTATTTTGATACTTCAAGCATGAGCCAAAAACGATAAATTTATTATTGCGGTTGGAACGCATCAAAGTATCAACCGCTTTTAATATGCATCTCTTTACACTCACCCAACCTGTTTTCACTCTGCACAAACTGATTGCCCCATCCGACATAACATGACGATTAACAGACTGCAGAACCCTTAACGAGGAAACGAAAAGGCAAGCGAGAGACTCTTCAGTTTTCTAAAAGCCACTCCAATTAAATTTTTAACAGCCGCTAAAACCGATTGATGAATACCTGAAACAACTTTTCAAACAATCAAAAACAGTCTTGAAGCGACTTCATTCAAGCTTCAATGCAGTTCAAAAAACACAAAAAATAAATAAAATTTTCGCTCTGAACAAACAAAAAGGAACGCTATTGAGCTGCTCATTTTTTCCAGCGCAAAGAGCAAACAACTAAAAAACATTCCTGAAAAATCCGAAAAACACATTTTTTTAACAAAAATCATCAAAAAAACGCATTTTTATTGACTATTTCACGCAAAAAACTTGAATTTTTTTAATAAAGTTTTAACTTATACATGTTGGACTTTTTAATCCATTTATCGACCTTTCGAAAACTATAAAGGAAGCACACCATGGCTGCACGTAAACAAACCGTTGTTAATACTGTTGCAAGTTTGGAACAGCAATTGGCTCAACTGAAAGCGCAACTGGCAAAAGCTCGCGCAGCTCAAGCGGCAGATGCCGGTAAAGCTGTTGCTGGTTTGGTTAAAGATGCTGCAAAAGCAGGCGCAGCTCTGAAAGCCGCTCAAGGCAAATTGACCGCTGCTGCTAAAAAGAAAACCCCAGGCTCAGCTAAAGTTGTTGCTGCTGCTAAAGCTGTTGTTGCTTCTGCCAAGAAAGAAGCTGCTGCTGCTAAAGCTAAAGTTGCTGCTGCTAAGAAAGAAGCTGCTGCTGCTAAAGCTGCTGCTAAAACTGCTGCCGCTCACGACAAAGCAGTAGCAAAAGCAGAAGCTGCTGTTGCTAAGCGCGCTAAAGCAGTTGCCAAGAAAGCTGCTGCAAAAAGCAAAGTAGCTGAGAAGAAAGCTGCTGCAAGAGCTAAATTAGCTGCCAAGAAAGCTGCTGTTAAAGCTAAAGCTGCTGCCAAGAAGCAAGCTGTTAAAGCTAAAGCTGCTGCCAAGAAAGCTGCTTTGAAGAAAAAAGTAGCTGACAAAAAAGCATCTGTTAAAGCTAAAGCTGCTGCCAAGAAAGCTGCTGTTAAAGCTAAAGCTGCTGCCAAGAAAACTGCAGCTAAAGCAAAAGCCGCTGCTAAAAAGCCAGTTGCTAAGAAAGCTGTAGCGAAAAAAGCTCCTGCTACTAAAAAAGTAGCTGTTAAAAAGCCAGTGGCGAAAAAAGCTCCTGCTGCCAAGAAAGTAGCTGCTAAAAAGCCAGCTGCTAAGAAAGCTGTAGCGAAAAAAGCTCCTGCTGCTAAAAAACCAGCTGGCGCACCAGCTGCTAAACGTGGCCGTAAGCCAAAAGCTGCTGCACCTGTAGCTGCTTAATTATTGCTGCGTTAATAAAAAAGGCACCTTCGGGTGCCTTTTTTATTTTATGAGAAGTATTTTGTTTAAACGCTATGTTGCCGAATGCTCCTGCAAGGCCATCTGATTAAAAACATACGCATACAAGACCAGGCGTTGCTCATCGGACTGGTTAGTAAACTCTATGCCGTAACTAATCATGACTCCGTCACCAGGATTATCTGCTGGATCAACACAGGAACGAATTACCCCGCTCAGGACAAGCTCTTTTCTGACATCGCGAATATCAACCTGCGCCCTAAGCTCCAAAGTATTACCAATCTGGGCAATATCCTCATCAAGCTCAATGCGGGCACCACTGATACTCATATCAGAAAGAAAACCCATCGTTTTGATCCGCCCCTCCACACTCATATTGGTAACTTCGATTTTCTCCCGCACGGCAACACGTGTTGCACCACGAATACCTTTAAAGGTAACCGCCTCAGGATAACTAAGATGCAATATGGGATAGGGTTCCAGAGTTTGGCTTTCAACAATACCTGCAAAAATGCCAATGCCATTGTCAATCATCAAGCGAACTACAATTTTCTGACCCACTCTAAACTTAATTAGTTTTCCCGCCTGTTTCGGTACAGACAGCAAGATGCTGCGCCCTGGTAAACAGCCGATTAATCTACAAGAGGATCGTTCTGGTTGCCCCGCGAGATTGGTGGTTTGCAATTGCAATGGGTAACCATAGGTTAGTTTTAGTTCTTCGAATCTCATTGCCACGACTACGTTAATTATTGGGTTATTGTTGTATCAAGTGTAGCAGTAGAAAAAGCAAATGCCGCAAGAGCACTCATAGCGCCAATAAAATCAGGTCTCGCGCGCCGTTATATTTCTGTTTTGATCGAGTGTTTCTGCAGATAAAACACCGAATTCTTTGTTCCATTCCAGTAAGAGCAACGCGAGTGACTGTGATTGCTCATGAAGCGAAACCAACTCTTCGTAGGTATCTTTAGGCCCCAGATAGAGTTTGATTTGCCGATGCTTATTGGCCAACTCGTGTTGCAAATGCTGCGAGCGATAAACCTCTAGCTTCCAGCGCAGGTTGTGCGCGGTGTTGCGATAATAAGCCAGCTTGGTTTGGAGGGAGATGGGGCTAATCGAGTTGAGTGGACCGAATACGTTAAAATCCAGCGCCAGCACCATAGATTCTTTCGCACTGGAATCTGCGATTACTGTTGCCGTGCGCGCCTGCCCCATTAACTGAGCCAAATCGCCAAATACTTCACCCGGTGTAACATAATTGACCAAATCGCCCTTCAGCGCCTGATCCACGTAGACAGCTAACTTACCCTTAAGTAAAAAATAGAGCCAATTGCTGGACTCACCTTTTTGTAGAACAATTTCACCGGGAAGATAGGAGGCAATGCGCGATGCTTGTAGTAATAATTCAAATTGCTTCAAATCCTGCTGTCTCACCACTTTGAAAAAGGGTATCCCTGACAACAAATGCTCCAGTGTATCTCTTGGTACCTTATGCAGAGGTTTCGTTTCCATCATCTACCCGTGTCGTATATATGTTTTTTATCGATGATTCACTGCCAACCAAACTGGAGTGAGTAATCCCGTCCCAAAAACTCCTTGAGTGGACATGATACTACCGAAAATTAATAGAACAACTATAGTCAAGTTAATGCGCAGGTACGCTCACACATTTTTTTATCTATTATATGTCTGTTACACTCGTACACTGCAGCAATACACTCGCACAACCTAAAACACTGTGACAATAAAGTCCTAATAATAGAGAGTAGCAAGACTATGCGCTTCAACCATCTATTCCGCGTTTTACTCAGCCTTATTTTATTAACCGTCTGCCAACTGGCACGCGCAGAGCCAATGTTGAATGGGATCAGCGTACAGCAAGAGCTGGGGCAAGAGGTTTTTATTGGTGCACTTTATACGGAGTCGCTCAGTAATAACGCCGACACATTGATAAGCACCAACCAGCCCGCTCGGATGGAGTTAAAAATTGCATCTGCTGAGGGTATGACCACTCGCCGCTTTAGCCGTATGTGGATTGAAGGTATGGCGATTAACAGTAAGGCCGACGTGCTCACCGCCCAAGCGGATAACATGGTGAAATTTGACGGCTTGTTTAAAGGTCGCTTTTTGAAAGATGACCACATCGTATTCGCAAATACCCCGGACAAAGGCGTTAACATCAGCGTAAACGGTGTTTTGCTTGGCAACATCAAAGACAACCTGTTTTTCTCGATGCTGTTATCGACCTGGATTGGAAAAATCCCACTCTCATCAGACTATCGCGATAGCTTGCTTAAGGTCGGCGATGTAAACGCTGCATTGCGCACCCGCTTTGAAGGAATCAAGCCAAGCGCGGCGCGCATGGCAGAAATCAATACTTGGACTGGAGCTCAAGTCGCAGCGGTTACCAAAAGTTCCGCCAGCTCCAAAGCTGCATCCTCTGTGGCTACCGCAGAAAAACCCGTTGCAGTTGTTGCAGCTCCTGTAGCTAAACCCGTTGTTACACCAGCAGCTCCCGCTAAAGCGGTGGAAGAAGATGATGATTCTTCTGCATTGACCGCACAGAGCTTGTTGGCTCGTCAATTCTATGTTTCGGATGCGATCAAAAAAATTCGCAGCAAAACCAAATACCCTCAACGCGCTCTCGATCGTGGCCAAGCGGGTAACGTACGAGTTGGAATTATTATTGATCGACAAGGCAATATTATCGGTACCAATATTTTGGAAAACAGCAAGTTTGAGCTGCTGAATAAAGAGGCCATCGAGGCAATAAAACGCTCTGCACCTTTTCCGGCATTGCCAGCGGAAATTGCGGGAGCACGCTTTGAGTTCTCTGTTCCAATGCGCTGGACACTGCCGGAATAAGATTGCACCCGTAAATAAAAAAGCCACCGATAAGGTGGCTTTTTTATTTGTGGATACGCATTTAACTCAGTTTACGCAGCCGCTCCTCGATTACCTTGTGAATACCACTGCGTTCAAGTGCGGAATGCTCAGCCAAACGATCCAAACGGATCGCGTGCAAATGTAAGCAGGGGGTAGATGCATCAAGCTCGCGCAAGTCGCCTTTCATCAATACAGGAAGGAAAGGCTTGTTGGGTGGCAACTTCTGGCGGACGATGTTTAGTCCCATCTGCAAAGGTACTGAACGATATTTAACGGTGCCGCTACGAAAAGGAATCCGCAAAAACAGGCAAGGACGGGATTGATAAACACCTGGAATAATCTCCATCCCGGTCGATACAACGGCTTGCTCAGTGATGCCATTAAACGTGTCGTGCGGAGAATAGGGGTTAGGCAAAATAACCAGCTTTCGATCTTCTTCCTTGGGCAAGAAAATATTGTAATTGGTATAGAGTTGCTCCACGGAGCTGGAATAAACACAGAGTTTATTTTCAAACCCCATGACAAAATCTACCGCTCGCTGGTGCTGGTTAAACGCATCCAGATCCCAAATAAGATCCTTATTGTCTGAGGTTGCTGTCAAGGTAGCGCCTGCAAATAGATGATGGAAGTCGGGCGTTGAGTATAGCCGAGCTGCGTTTATCGCACATCCCGGCTATGACTAAGGAGAGAAAGGAAATTTGATTAATGTTCCCGCGTCGCCCGGAAAACCACATCGGGATGACGCTCCTGGGTAAGCGATAAATTCACGCGTGAAGGAGCGAGATACGTCAGGTGACCGCCGCCATCCAGCGCGAGGTTTTCAGCGCATTTGCGATTGAATTCCTCCAGCTTTTTAGCATCTTTACATTCACACCAACGCGCCGTTGTCACATTGACCGGTTCGTAGATCGCTTCAACTTTGTATTCGTCTTTCAAACGGTACGCAACCACTTCAAATTGCAAAACACCCACAGCACCAACAACAATATCGTTGTTGTTAACGGGGAAAAATACCTGTGTAGATCCCTCTTCTGATAACTGCTGTAACCCTTTTTGCAGCTGCTTCATTTTGAGTGGATCTTTCAAACGGATGCGGCGAAATAACTCCGGGGCAAAGTGCGGGATACCGGTAAATTTCAGATTTTCCCCTTCGGTAAAGGTATCGCCAATCTGGATAGTGCCGTGGTTATGCAGACCGATAATATCGCCCGCGATTGCCTCATCAACCGCACTGCGATCGCCCGCCATAAAAGTTACTGCATCGGCGATTTTTACATCCTTGCCTAAACGAACATGCTTCATCTTCATGCCCTGCGAATAGGTACCGGAACAGATACGCATGAAGGCAATACGATCGCGGTGTTTCGGGTCCATATTGGCCTGGATTTTAAAAATAAAACCGCTGAATTTTTCTTCCTCGGGCTCAACTAAACGTTCATGGGTAGCGCGCGCGCGCGGTGTTGGTGCCCACTCAACAAATCCGTCCAGCATTTCACGCACACCGAAATTGCCAAGCGCAGTACCAAAAAATACTGGCGTCATGCGCCCAGCCAAATATTCTTCCAAATCAAACTCGTTGGTCGCTCCGCGCACAAATTCAATTTGGTCGCGAACATCTTGCGCGTAGGCACCGAGCAGCTTCGTTGCTTCATCGCTATCCAATCCCTTAATTTGAATATCATCCGGAATGGTGTGGCCCATACCCTGTTGGTATACGTGAATAATGTCGGTATAAAAATTATAAACACCGACAAATTCCTTCCCACTACCCAGCGGCCAATTGATCGGGGCAGCGGTAATTTTTAATACGTTTTCAATTTCATCCAACAACTCAACTGCGTCGCGACTTTCGCGATCCATTTTGTTGATGAAGGTTAAAATAGGCGTATCGCGCAAGCGACAAACTTCCATTAACTTGATGGTGCGATCTTCTACACCTTTTGCACCGTCGATCATCATCAGCACTGAGTCAACGGCGGTGAGAGTGCGATAAGTATCTTCAGAGAAGTCTTCGTGGCCGGGAGTATCCAGCAGATTGACGATGCGATCTTTATAGGGGAATTGCATCACCGATGAGGTTACCGAAATTCCACGCTCTTGCTCCATGGTCATCCAGTCGGATTTAGCATGCGGCCCGCGCTTGCCTTTTACCGAACCGGCCAATTGGATCGCATTACCCCATAACAGCAACTTTTCCGTCACCGTTGTTTTACCGGCGTCCGGGTGGGAAATAATTGCAAAGGTGCGACGTTTGTCGAGTTCAGTAGATAAATTATTCATAGAGAGATCGCGTTGAAAAAATAGGAAGAAAAAGTGCGGGAATTATACCCTGTAAGCCACTGATTAGTGGGAAAACGCTGACAGCAATTGCCAGTTTGCTATGGCTCAGCAGACGAGGATGACTGCTGCAGAATATATTTTCTCAACCACAACCATGCCCAAGCCCCCAGCAGCAGGTTAGCGACAGCGGTAGCGACAAAAATACCGGTGATTCCCCACCAATGCTGGCCCAACCAAGCGAGCGGTAGATAGAGGTAGAGAACACGCCCAGCCGAGATAATCATCGCTGGCCAGGGTCGGCCTAATCCGTTAAAGGCGGCATTTACCGACATCACCAATCCATAAGCGCCATAACTGACCGGAACGATCATTAAATAAGTGGCGGTGATGGTTACCACCTCGGCATGATCACCAAAAAGTCCGGCCAAGTCCGCGCCGAATACCCCCAGCACCAGGGCTAACACCAAGCCAAACGCCAAACAAAAAAACGTAAGGACACGCATAGCTTCCTTAAGCCGGTCTATCTTTCCGGCACCCAGGTTTTGCCCGAAGAATGGACCAATCACACCGGAGAGCGCATAAAATACGATAAGAGCCAAAGGTTCGATGCGCATGGCAATCCCCAAGGCCGCCACTGCATCTGTACCGTAGACCGCAACCATCGCAACTACGATCGCACTTGCGAAAGGGATGATCACATTCGCCACCATGGCAGGAATCCCAACCTCAATAATGGTCAGCCAGGATTTTTTTAACTTTTCCCACGGCAGAAATGGATTTACCAACATCTGCACCCGCACGTGCAAAATATAAAATGCCACGAGCAACATCATCACCCGCGTTATCAAGGTTGCCAAGGCCGCGCCTTGCAAACCGAGCGCAGGAAACCCCAACAAGCCAAAAATCAAAATAGGATCAAGCACAACATTCAGTAGCGCTGCGCCTCCCATCAAATAACCTTGCACCTGACTCATACCCATAGCGCGCATAGCAGACAAACACACCATTGGCACCATTAAACAGGGCGCACTGAAGTACCAAATGGACATGTAGGAGCGAATAAGAGGAATCAGCTCAGGCGTTGCACCTAAAGCGGTGAACAATGGTTCTAGGGTCAGCCATCCAAGCAGGCAAACACTGGCAGAAATGATAAAAGTAAGGCTCATCGCATCGGTCGCCAAACGTTGCGCCCGGACAGCATTACCCTCTCCTATTGCGCGGGCTACAGCTGACGAAGTGCCAGCCCCCAGGCCAATACCGAGGCTGGTCAACACCATGATGACGGGAAAAGTAAAACTCAGCGCGGCCAATTGTTCGCGACCTAATTGCGCGATGAAAAATGTTTCGATGGCATTGTGCGACATAGTCGCCATCAAGCCCCACACCAACGGTAAAGCCAGATATTTGAGCTGCGTGGAAACCCGTCCTTCGGTGAGAGTTGCATGTAAGGGGGTTGCCATAAATACTGCCGAATGAGCGCTCAAAAAAGGCGTGCATTATACACCAGTCGCTCCACTCGCCTCGCTTTGCTCTGTTACGACCGCGACAAAGTGTCGCACAGTAGAGGGATTCGTTTAGCACTTTGCAACGCGACAGTTCGCTATAATCAATTACCAACTTGCCGGGCGAACGTTTCGTACTATGTCTAAAAATTCTGCCATCAATGCCCCTTTTACACTTGCCGGCCACGCACAACACTTGGGCTATTGGGTAATTATCCGCACATTGATTTTAATTTGCCTCGGTATCGCAGCGGTCATTTGTTTGTTGGATGGCAAGGTCAATTTACCCTTTACAGAAATTCTGATCGCACTTGTTATTCTCACCAGTGTTAATTTGCTGACATTTACCCGTTTGCGTAAACCCTTACCGGTTACTCAAATGGAGTTTTTTATCCAGCTGTTAATTGATCTACTCTGTTTAAGTGCGGTTTTTTATTACAGCGGTGGAGCTAATAATCCGTTTGTATCCTATTTTTTAGTGCCTATTTGTATTTGTGCTGCAACGCTCAGTGGGCGTTACACTCTTGGTATCGCGAGCCTGAGTGTTTTAAGTTATTCGCTGTTATTATTTTTCCATATTCCGTTGCCGATACTCTCGCCTCATCACCATGAGGCGGGCAATTCCATTAATTTGCATGTGATGGGCATGTGGTTAAACTTTTTTATCAGCGCCTGTTTGATTACTTATTTTATTGTGAAGATGGCGCGCGATCTGCGCGCGCAAGAAGCCCAATTAAACCGCTGGCGAGAAGACCAATTACGCGATGAACAAGTGATGGCCGTTGCCACACTCGCCGCCGGTACCGCACATGAGTTAGGCACTCCACTTTCAACAATGAAGCTGTTACTCAGTGAACTACGCGCGGAGTACAAGGAATTGCAGCCGCTGCAAAAAGATTTGCAGTTGCTGCAAGATCAAGTCAATCAATGCGCAAACACCTTGCGCGAGTTGGTGGCTACCGCAGAGCAAACAAAGGATGGGCAACTGCCAGCTGAGGATGTCAATGAGTACTGTAATACCTTGATCGAGCGCTGGAAAATAATGCGCCCCGATGTCAGCGTGCAAATACAACTAACGAATAAAAAAACAAAAGCTGCAGCGCAATTTCATCCAACCATATCCCAAGCGATTATTAATTTATTAAACAACGCCGCCGATGCTTGCCCGCACAATATTGAAATCACTATTGAATGGGACATGCACCTATTACGCTGGATCATCAATGACAATGGCCCAGGTATCACCGAGGAGGTTACAGCACATTTAGGGAAATCTTTTGTTTCAACCAAAACCAAAGGGTTGGGTATCGGCTTACTGCTTACGCAAGCCACAATTAATCGGTATGGAGGCACGGTATCACTTCATAACCGTATTCCCCGAGGCACCACAACCCAGCTCGAATTGCCAATAACACTGGCATCCTCCGCAAGAGAAAATTCATAATGACCGAACGAATAATTGACTTTTTGATTGTAGATGACGATCCCACATTGGCGAGCATGCTTGAACGCGTATTGCAAAGACGTGGTTTTTCTACATCATCCGCGAGCGATTCAGCACAGGCTTTGCAGCTAGCGAGTAATACGACCTTCACCAAAGCGATTGTGGATTTAAAGCTTGGAAGCGATTCTGGGTTGCAACTCATTCGCGAATTAAAATTACGTCAACCCGATATCGCCATAGTGATGCTGACAGGTTATTCCAGTATTTCAACGGCCGTTGAAGCGGTTAAGTTGGGGGCGGTAAATTATTTATGTAAACCAGCGGAAGCAGACGAAATCCTCGCCGCATTTGGGGAGCAATCACAACAAGATTCCACGGAGCCTGCTTATACACCCATTTCAGTTGATAGACTAGAATGGGAACACATCCAAAAAATATTACAGGAAAATAATGGCAACATTTCTGCAACAGCAAGAGCACTTGGAATGCATCGCCGCACACTGCAAAGAAAACTGCAAAAACGGCCAGTTAAACATTGAATTTGATTACAGCTGACGAGCCATCAACAGTGCATCTTCATGACCATTAACAGTCGGGTAATAGTTTTTTCGCTGCCCAACTTCAAAAAAGTCTTCTCTTTCATAAAGTGCTATTGCCTTCCGATTTGACATTCGCACTTCCAAAAATAACATATCCGCTTTTTCTTTAACGCAGCTCACCGCATGATCCAACAAAATTTGACCTATGCCTCTACGCTGATGAGCGGGAGCAACTGAAATATTCAGCAACTCAGCATCGCCACCACCGTGAGTTACAACTACGTATCCCACCAGAGTATTGTTGTGCTCAGCCAACCAGCATTTTTGCCGACCATTTAGGCAATCTTCAAAACTGGATTGCCTCCATGGATGAGAATGAGCACTCCGCTCGAGTGTCATAACATCAGGAATATCATCACTAGTGATTAAACGAAAGTGCAACAACAAACCTGTATAGGTTTCGCGCACAAGAGGCAATTCATCAGTCATTATTAAGATTCAGAATAGAGAGCGGCATAACAGCTCAGTTAAGATAGGCTAGCCCACAACTTTGCTTTCTGTGCAGGGTTTTGCAATAACTCATTGAGGCTTGGCAGCACCAGTGCTTTTAGTGGTAATCCATCTATTGCTTGTACTGCCCAGCAAGCAGACACCCAATCGCTATCAGCAGCCAACCAATAACGGGAAGCATTTTCTCCCATTAGCCACAGCGTATTAATTGGTCGCAATTCACTTTCTACCGCAAGCCAGGTTTGCAGCTCGTTACGCGCATCTGTTTCCGTACGAGATACAAATCGATTCTCAATTAACGGCCAACGCAACACTTCATCATTCAATGAAAATTGATTGCTCTTTAAATAGGAAAGCAAAAGATTGCGAAGAAATAAATCCGTAGGTAAAGCCAGCTGCGTATTGCGTGAATCAATAATTAAAAAACCGGGCTGAGGCCGATAAACACTGAGAGAAAAAGGCTGAACAACCGGAGCTTTCTTTTCTTCTAATTGTTGAAGAATAGTTGTTACATTAACTGGCGCAGAGATCTTTTTCTTCTCAACCAATTCAGAAATGGAGTTTAATAAATCCGGCGGTGATTTTTTATTGTCTTGTGCACTCTGATCCAACCCTGCAAAAATGACAGAGGAAGATGAGTCGATTAACTGCTCAGGAATATCCATCACCGGCAAAACGCAAGCCACAGGGACCGGAGCAGAAGGCAAAAGCCAACGCGGAGCATAGTTTTCTATGCCAAGCGCAGAAAGATATGCTTGCCTCTGCAATTCATTCATAAGCGGCTCAAGTATCGTCACATCACAAAAGCTGGAATTGTACCTGCATCAGAATCAAGCTCAAAGCATGAGGCTTTAAAACCAGAAAAAGATTTCACCTGCCAGCAGCACAAAACTATTGGATAACGCTAGAAATTTATCAGGAAGTAGAAATAAAAAACCCTCGCCAATTATCTGACGAGGGTTTGGATTAGAAGCTTGACGATGACCTACTCTCACATGGGGAGAC